>JBBQHI010000026.1:0-51476 GCA_038323835.1 Solirubrobacterales bacterium | reverse complement strand
GTGATCGACCAGACCGTCGTCGACGTCGCCCGCCAGAACCCGACCGACGGCACGCGCATGGTCGCCGCGCTCACAAGCCGCGAGCTCGGCCGCCAGGTGAGCCGCAAGCGCGCTCAGCGCGTGATGCGCGAGCAGCGCCTGCTGGCGCGTCACCGCCCGCTGCGCCGCCGCCGGCGGCCTGGGTTCTTCCGCGTCGAGCGCCCCGACCAGCTCTGGCACATGGACATGACCTCGGTCTGGGTGGCCGAGCACGGCTGGTGCTACCTGAACGCGGCGATCGACTGCTGCACCCGGGAGATCCCGGCCTGGGGGCTCGACCTGCGCTGCCGCGCTGAGGAGGCGAGTGCGGTGATCGAGCGCGCCGCCCTCGCGCACGCGGTCGAGCCCGACCAGCTCGTGCTCGGCACCGACGGATGAAAGTCAACTTCCGGTTGACCAGTGAGCCTCCAATTTGGGAGAGTTGGTTTCGGGCGCCGGTCCTGACGACGAGCTAAAGCGCAGGTTCTGGAGCTGATCCCTGCCGCGCTGCTTGGCCGCTTGACGGCCCACGAGATGCGCGCTCCTGTGTCGCGCCGGCGCCCTCCTTCTTCGGCTGGGAGCGCCAGTCGGCGACCATCCGCCGATAGGCGATCTCGGCCTGCTCGGAGACGGCTCGCTCGGCGGCGTTGACCTTCGGGTTGCGAAGCGGGCCTTCGGCGTGCTGGCGCCCGCGCTGAGGCTTTGCCCCGCAGCGCAGCTCGAGCTCGCGGAGCTTCTTGCGGGTCATCGAGGGTCGCGCGAAGGCGTAGTCCTCCTCGCGGGTGAGCAGGTGCCAGAACAGGACCGCGAGCTTGCGCGCGGTCGCGGTGGCGGCGACCTGGACCCCACGCCGCGAGCGGACCCGCTCGAAGAAGGCCTCCATCGGCCCGGGCGTCATCGCCACCGACCAGGCCGCCTCGCCGAGCATATGGCGAGCCTCGGAGTTGCCGGCCTTCGAGATCCGCCCGTGGCGCGCAACCGACTCGCCCGACTGACGCACGCGCGGATCGAGACCGAGATAGGCGACCAGCTTTCGCGGCGTCGGGAAGCGCCGGATGTCGCCGACCGAGGCCAAGAACGCGATCGCCGTCTGCATGTTGACGCCGGGCACCGTCATCAGCCGGCGGACCTCCGGCGAAGACAGGGCGTGCTCGGCAAGGACGCGGTCGAGCGCTGCCAGCTCGGACTCGTGGAAGTCGATCTGGCGCAGGCAGCCGTCGACCGCGAGCTGCTCGTCTGCGGGTAGCTCGACCTCGGCCAGCCACCGGCGTCCCGACTTGCCGAAGAGGTCCTTCATCGGCGGTCGCGGGCAGAGGTTGCGACCCAGGGCGGCGTGGACCTCGTTCTTGGCTCGCGTCCGCGCCCGCATCAGGCTCGCCCGGCGGGCGACCAGCCGGCGCAGCGTCCGGGCGGTCTCATCCGGCGCCCAGACCTCGTCGAGATAGCCCGAGGCGAGCAGCTGGGCCAGCTTCTTGGCGTCGCGACGATCGGTCTTGCGTGAGCCCGAGCTGCTCAGTCGTCGCGCGTCGCAGACCACGACTCTGGCGACATGCGGCTCGATCAGCTTCGCGATCTTGGCCGCCCCGAAGGTCGCCTCCAGCACCACCTGATCGTCGCTGGCCAGGCTCTGAGCGAACAGCTCGATCGCCTCGACTCGACTCTCGATCCTTCCCGCGGCGCGCACCTCGCCGTCCTCAGCGATCGCCACCTCGCAGAAGTCGCGGTGGACGTCCATCCCGATTGATCGCAAGTGCCTCTACCTCTCGATTTGATCGTTGACATTGGGAGAGGGGCGGGCTGAGCGACATAGACGGATTCGTGCTCGCAGCACACCCGGGCGGGTCGCAGGGGCGGCCATGAACAACGTCGGGCTCGCAGCCCATCGGTTTGAAGCGGCTGCCCTGCCTTGCTCTCCCGTCATCTGCCCCTTGCCCGGAGGACCGAGATCCTCACGGCGGGACCGGCGGGACTTTCATGCCTGGACAACGGCACCGCCTACACGAGCCGCAGGTTCCGAGCGCACCTGAAGGACCTCGGGATCGCCCACCGCCGCGGCGGCTACCGCGACCCCGAGTCGCAGGCATTCATCGAGAGCTTCTTCTCGAAGCTCAAAGACCGCGACCTCGCGCGCACGCCGGCCGAAAACTGACCCCCCGCCGACGGGCGCGCGCGCCGGCGCTGCTCCGCCTCGGCCTACGGCCTTCGACTCCACAGCCCCAGCGAAAAACTTCGCTAGGTGGCCTAAATTTCGACCGGCGCCACCGGCCTAAATTTCGACCGGCCTTGACAAAGAAGAAAGCGCCGCCGTAGCGGGGCTTTCTTAAGGGTGAGCGACGGGACTCGAACCCGCGACCGCCTGGACCACAAGAAGGGCCCCGGGGGCCTGGGTGGGTCGGATTCAGCTTGCTAGAGCCAAAGCCGCTCGGTCAGATCACGTCCGTTTCGCTCAGATTGGTAGCAAAATTGGTAGCACGGGCCAACAGCTCGCGAGCCCCGGGGTGACGGGTCGTAGACGAGTTCGAGCTCGCGCTCGAGGAAGGCGTGGTTCAACCGGACGAGCGGCCCTCGAATCGCTCCTGCTCTTCTGCGCTGCGCTCCGCCCATCGTCTCCTCCTCGGGTTCACGCGCCTACCGCGCCGTCGCCGGGATCTTCAGGTTGTCTTGGCTAGCCAGGCGCCATGAGTACCGGTCGTTGGGTGCGGCGGACCGTGGCCGCGGCGGCGCTTCCGAGAAGTACCAGAGGAGTTGTAAGTGGCTGTTAAGACCTGCCTGCCAACGTCGAGCTCGAAGCGCTGGCTCACGTACGCTCCACGAACGCCTCGGCCAGCTCGCGGCCCGAGAGACCCGTCCGCAGCAGCAGAAGCAGCAGCACACGTGCCTTGGGACCATCGAGCGATCCGGCGTGGATCAGCCCACGGGCCAGCAGGTCGCGCTCCGAGCCGGCGAAACCGTAGGTGTTCCGGAGCAGCTCGCCGCGCCCGGTGCGCGACGCAAGCACCACGGGCATGCGCGCAGCCAGACCGTCAACGTCCTCGAGCAGCGACGCGGGCAGGTGCCCTCCCCCAAGCGCCTCGATCACCACGCCCTGCACGCCCTCCGCGACGGGCGGCAGGCGGCCGCCGACGCCGTCGTCGAGCGCGGCGGTGAGCAGGGCCACGCTTCCCCGGCCTGCAGAAGGCGAGAGGCGTCGCTCCGGCCGCGACGCTGGCCGCAACACGATGCGCGGGGCCCCCTCCGCGACCCATCCGAGCGGGCCGGGGTGCGAGCAGAAGGCGGCCGGGCTGGTGGTGTGAGCCTTGCTCACGTGGCGCGCGGCGTGGATCTCATCGTTCATCACCACGAGCGTGCCGAGGCCGCGGGCCGGTCGGTGCGCCGCCACTTTTACAGCCGCCAGCAGGTTGGCCGGGCCGTCCGCGCCAGGCAGAGCGGGCGCCCGCATGGCACCGGTCACCACCACGGGCTCGTCGACCCCGAGCAGAAGGTCGAGCGCGAAAGCGGTCTCCTCAATCGTGTCAGTGCCCTGGGTGACCACCGCCCCCGCCAGCGTGCCCCGACCCAACTCGCGCTCGAGCACGGCGGCCAGCGCGCTGGCGTCGTCGAGCGAGAGATGCGCCCCCGGCAACTGGCGGAAGGCGAGCGGCCGCACGTCAGCCAGCTCGACCAGCTCCGGCAGCGCGAAGGCGAGGTCACCCCCATCGAGCGCGGGGGCGAGGCCCCCATCCACGTCCCCGGTCATGGCGATTGTTCCGCCGAGCGATGCCAGCAGCACCGTGGGACGTGGGCCAGTCACGCCGAGGCAGGGCGGTCAAGGGGTTCGCGTGCATCCGCACTTCCCCGGCCCGGGACGAATTCTCCCACGGGGAGAGGGCCCACCAGCTTGCCATCGCTGACCACCGTGCGGCCGCGAAGAAGCGTCGCTACGACTCGACCGCGCAGGCGACGGCCGGCATACGGCGTCCAGCCGGCGCGTGACACCACGGCATCGTCAGATAGCTCCCATTCGACGCTCGGGTCGACCAACGTCATGTCCGCGTCGGCCCCTCGCACCAGCCTGCCCTTGCCGACAAGCCCGTAGTGGCGCGCAGGGGCGCCCGCGTACGCGTCCACAACCCTTTCCACCGACACCCGGCCCGACAGCGCCGCATCGAGAAGAAGCGGAAGAGTCGTGTCGATACCGGGAAGGCCGAAATGAACCTCCCAGATGGTGCCTGCCTCCTTTTGTTCGCGTGTGGAGGGCGCGTGGTCGCTGGAGATGTGGTGGATCAGCCCGCGGTCGAACGCGTCCCACATGGCGAGCTCGTCCCGATCGGAGCGGATGCGCGCCGGCGGGGTGAACTTGCGGAAGGCGCCTTGGGAAAGCACCTCCTCCTCACGTAGGTGCATGTACTGAGGGCAGCTCTCCGCCAAGAGAGGCGAGCCCAGGGCCCGTTCGCGGGCGACCACGTCGAGCACGTCGGCACTGCTGGCGTGAGCGACGATCAGGCGCGCATTGCGCGCGCGAGCCACCACCGCGACTGTGCCTACGGCAACGAGCTCCGCTTCGCGCGATCGCCACTCCGGCACGATCCCCCCGTCCGTGCGCATCGCGTCGCGCAGGCGACGCTCATTGGCCGCCGTCATCAGATCGTCCTCGCAGTGGACAAGGCATGGAGCGCCCATGGAACTGAGCGACTCCGCGAGTTCAATCAGCCGATCGGCCGTGACCGCCGGTACGCCGTGCGTCTCGCAGGTGAACGCCTTGAAGTACGCGGCCCCCGCGCGCCATACAGCGGGAATCTCCTCGAGCTTGTCCGGCCAGACATGCGCTGCGAGCCCAAAGTCCACGTGCGACCGCCCGCGAAGGTGCATGCGCTTCTCCTCAAGACGTGCGGCGGTCGTAACCGGCCACCCGTGTGTGTGCTCGATGACCGTGGTCACTCCCCTGAGCGCGGCCGCCGCGCTTCCGGTCAAGAAATCCTCCCGGTCACGGTCCCCGGGGTCCATGAAGTGGACGTGGGTGTCGATCATCCCGGGGAGCACCAGCAGCCCTCGGGCATCTACTGTCTCGGCCGCTTCGGCCCGCTCCGCAGGGGTGAGCAGTGCTGCGACGCGCCCGGATTGAACGTAGACGTCAAGTGGGGCGCGTCCGCGAGCGCCCACCACGAGTCCGCCACGAACGGCTACGTCGAAGCGGGGGGTCACCGCGCTACTTCCCTCAAGTGGGAGAGGCCGTCCACGGCTCGCTACGGGGCTCCGGACGAGGTCGCGTCGTTTGCAATGAGGTCCTGTGCGTGAGACTCGAGGAAAGCCCCCACGACCGCGATCGTGCGATCGATGTCCTCCTCTGTGTGCTGGGCGGACACAAAGCACCGGTTCATGTGACGCCGGAGCATGTACACGCCGTTCTGCAGAAGGCACTCGTGAAAGCTCCTGTTCACCTGCGCGAGTTCGGGCGTGGAGCAACGCGCGAAGTCCCGGTAGTCCCTGACTATCCGTGTTCCGAAGTACATCGACCAGACTGACCCGACCGTCTGGCATACCGCCGGGACCCGGAGGGACGACGCCACGTCGTTTATGCCGTCCGCCAGGCGCTGACCCAGGCGGGCGATTTGCTCCGGGACATCATCCCTCTGTATGACGCTGATGGTCGCATCGGCCGCAGCGAGCGATGAGGAATGGCCGTTGAAGGTGCCCGAGTAGAAGACGGGGCCCCTCGGTGCGAGTTCGCCAATCAGGGTCTCGCGTCCGGCGAGGAAGGACATGATGTAGCCGTTCGCCACCGCCTTGCCAAACGCCCCAAGGTCCGGTCGGATCCCCAAGCTCCCACCTGCGCCTGACAGACCGTTCCTGAAGCCGGTCATGACCTCGTCGAAGACGAGCACGGCATCATGCTTGGTCGTCAGCTCACGACAGGTGGCCAGGTATTCCCGGTCGACGGGGATGCATCCAGACGAATAGAGCACTGGCTCGATCAACAGTGCCGCGATCTCGTCGCCCGCGCGGTCGAAGAGGAACCGAAGGCCCTCGACGTCGTTGACCGTCACCACCATGACCTGGTCCGTCACCGCCTTCAGGAGGCCCGCTGAGTTCGGGATGGGCTGCGGAGGGCCGGGAGGCGGCTCGGCGCCAAGCCGAGGCGCAGTGCTGACGGCCACGTCGCTGTGCCAGCCCTGGTATCCGCCCTCGACCTTCACGATCCTCGTCCGCCCGGTGGCGGAACGAGCGATCCGAATCGCCTGCTGGATGGCGTCTGACCCACCACCACCGAAGAACGCGAGCATTTCAGCCCCCGGGATCAACCCGCAGAGCCGCTCCGCGAGTTCACCCTCGTACCGGTGGGGCGCACCCAGGATCGTGCCTGCGGTCCGGACCGACCGGGCCACCGCCGCTTCGACTTCTGGGTGGGCGTAGCCAAGGATCGCGCAGCCCAAGGCCCCGTGATAATCCAAGTAGACGTTGCCATCGACATCGGTGACCCGGTTTCCGAGTGCACGCTCGAGAACGATCGGATAGGGCTCGTAGAACCGGCTCTCGCCGGTGACCCCCATCGGCAGGTACGCGCGGGCGTTCATGTGCAACGCCCGGGACTGGGTGGTGCGTTCTTCCAAGAGCGTCATCCGGCCGTCCGCCCCCATCACCGGCAGATGTGCGCGACGGACAGGGCCAGCGCTTCGATGCCCTGAAGGAGCGACGCGACCTCGATGTGCTCGTCGCTCGTGTGGGCGAGCTCCATCCTGCCCGGACCGAAATTTACGGTGGGGATGCCAAGGTCGTTCGCGAGAAAGTCCGTCTCGCACCAGGCATTTTGGACGTACATCTGACCTGGCTCACCCCTGACTTGTTCCACAGAGTTCATGACTGCCTCGACAATCGGCGATTGGTGGTGCACCGAGCAGGACTGGATCCCGCGCGCTTGGATGCGCTCCCAGTTCCAGTCCTGACGCTCCACTACAACGCCGGCGCTGCCGTCGACGGCACTCACGATCCCCCGCAATTGCAGCAGCGCGCTCTCCTGGGTCTCGCCCGGGACCGTCCGCCGATCGACCCAGATGGAGCACTCGTCGGGAACGATGAAGAACATCGTCCCTCCCGCGATGACACCGACGTTGTAGGAGCCCTGCACCTCACCCACTCCGGGGATCTCCACCGTCGGAGTCTCAGCTTGTTGAATTGCCTCGACAATCCCGGCCATCTTCTCGATCGCGTTGACTCCAAGGCCTGGATTTGCCCCGTGCGCGGCCACGCCCTTGGTCCTAACCCGCATGCTCACGCATCCCTTCTGGGCGATCGCGACACGAAGATCGGTTGGCTCCACGTTAATCGCGTACGAGGCGTCCAGGCCGCGGTCCACCAGTGCGAAGATGCCTCGCTTCTCGGACTCCTCATCCACCGTGCCGGCCACCACGCAGCTGCCGGCGAAGTCTGGAGCGCCCTTCCCCACGATGGCCGCTGCCAGGATGGCGGCTACGAGTGGCCCCTTCATATCGCTTGCCCCACGCCCCCAGATGCGATCGTCGCGGAGTGCACCGGAGAACGGCTCAGGGTGCTGTCCGGGAGGGACCGTGTCCATGTGACCCTGCAGGACGACCTTTGGGCCTGGGCGGCCGGAGTCCATCGTGCCAATCACATTGCGGCGCCCTGGCTGTACCTCCTGGACCTCGACTGACGTAAACCCAACCTCGCGCATGAGGTCCGCGAGGTAGTCACCGATCGGTCCTTCATCACCGAACACGCTCGGGATCCGCAACGCACCCTGCACAGACGCGATCGCCTGCTCATTGTCGAGCAGTGATGCGAACGCCCGCTGATCGGCCCGCGGCTTCACGACACGCGCTCGCAGATGGTCGAGACCTCATCCGTCGTACCGTCACGCCAGCGGTTGAGGAAGTCTCCAGACCACTTCCGATACTCGTCGGAATTTATGGCCGCCATGACGTCCGCGTCGGCAAGGATCTCGTACATCGCCATGAACCGTGGTGCACGCCAAGGATCTCCCGTGAAGGTCTTCTCGAGCTCAAACCGGCGGTGGTCAGTCCCGAAGCCCGGGATGCTTCCCGCCTGCGGGATGTGCTCGTTGTTGTACCAGTCGTGGAACTCCTCGAGGCGTGCCGGCGTTACGTTCATCTGTGCTATCAACACGCGGGCATAGGCAAGTGGGTCGTCCCGCCCGAAGATCTGAGTCCGCAAGCAGGTGGACTCGTCTGACGTGGCAGGGGCTCCCTCGCTCCCCCAGAGACCTGGGAGCGCCTGAGGAGAATCGGCACGCTCGGACGACTCGAGGATGATCGTGAACGCCGGGTCCGGCTCATAGGTCCAGTACCGCCCGGCAAGCGCGACTGCTCTGTATCGCGTCTCCCGCTCGAATCCGGGTTCATCATCCAGCGATGCCCGGGGGCCATCCGCCTCGAAGCGCCTTAGGAAGCTCTTGTCGGTCCCATCGATGTTGAAGCGTGCAATTGCCAGTCGCGTCATTTTGGGCTCCTTGGTGTCCGTGCGTTGCTCGCACCTGGTTCCGCTGTCCGACGTAGCTTCAAGCCCGGCCTCAAGCGGCCCACCGAATCATCCGGTCTGCGAGGCGATCGAAGGCGATGACCGTCACCGCGGCCAGGGTGACGAATGCGCCGCAGATCAGGATCATCCGGTCCACTTGGCTGAACCTCGCGGCCTGCACCATCATCCGACCCAGGCCGCTCTGGACGCCGATCAGCTCGGCTCCGAGCGCGAGGCTCCATGAGAACGTGAGCGCGATTCGCACGCCGCCTCTCAGCTCTGGCGTGATCGCAGGCATGATGACCGTCCGGTAGATCATCGCCGGTCCGGCGCCCATCGTTTGCGCAGCCTGCACGTAGACCTGCGGCACGTTGTGAACCGCATTGAGCGTGGACCGAAGGATGGTGATCCCCGCGCCGAAGGCGATGATCAGTACCTCCGCGCGGGTCGTGGCCCCGAACCAGAACGCAAAGAGTGGGACCATGGCCAACACCGGCAGCATTCCCAGCAGATTCACGGGGCCGAAGGCAAGCTTCCGGGCGAACGCCGAGTAGCCGATGACCAGTCCCGCACCTACGCCCACCACGAGAGCGATCGCCATACCGACCAGGAGGCGGTATCCCGTGATGAACGCGTTGTCCAGCATCGCCAAAGCACCGCCCTCCACGGTTTGGGGGCCACCGGACTCAGTGGAACGGACGCCCAGGCCGCCCTTCCAGTAGTTGGAGAGCTCGGGAAAGGCAGAGACGGTGCGCTCGATCGAGGGGAGCACCTGGTCCGGAAACTGCAGACGGGGCTCGAGGATGTGGGCAACGACCTCCCAGACAAGGAGGATCGTGACCGCCGCGATCACCAGCTTCCAGGTGTTGTGAGTGGTCCGCAGACCGGCACCGAACGAGTCGCCCGTGCTCATTCCGCGCTCATCCCGACAAGGCCGAGTCGGCCCAATAGGTGCCTCCGGAGGGCGATGGCGGTGGGATCTGCCCGCAGATCGTCGGTCCGCGGCCGCCGGAAGTCGACCGACAAGTCGTCGACCAACCGGCCGCCGGCAATGACGACGATCCGATCCGCGAGCGTCAGAGCCTCGTCAACATCGTGCGTGACGAACACGATCGTCTTTCTCGTCTCGCTCCAAAGCTTTAACGACAGCTCCTGGAGCCGCATTTTCGTGACGAAGTCCAACGAACCGAAGGGCTCGTCCATGAGGAGCATCTCCGGATCGCTGGCGAACGCGGCGGCCACCGCGACCCGCTTCCGCATCCCGCCTGATAGCTGCTTCGGCCAGCTCCTCTCGGCTCCCGTCAAGCCGACGCTCTCGACGTAATGAGCCACGATGGACTCGCGCTCCTTGCGAGGGACACCTCCTGCTCTGAGGCTGTATCCGATGTTGTCGGAGACGCGCATCCACGGGAAGGCGGTGTCCCGCTGGAACACCATGCCGCGGTCCCTTCCGGGACGCGTGACGGGTTTGCCGTGCGCGGTGATTGTCCCTTGGCTGGGGCTGACGAGGCCTGCGATTGCGTTCAGCAGCGTCGACTTCCCGCCGCCCGATGGCCCGATGACGACCAGGAACTGGCCTGCATCGACGGCAAGATTGACTCCCTCGATCGCGTCCACCACTGTCTTTTCGTGGGAGAACGAGACTGTGAGGTTCGTGACCTCGAGAGCCGGGGCCGTGTTCACGCCACCGACTCCTGCCAGCGTACGGCCCAGCGCAACCCACCGGCAAGGAGGCGGTCACATATCACGGCCACGATGCCGACGAGCAGAATCACCGCCATGATCCCCGCGGTGTAGCCGAGCTGCTGCGAGAGGGTTATCACTCGCCCAACCCCCACGTCCGAGCCAAGCAGCTCGGCCGCGCACTGCAGGCTCCAGGAGACCGCGAGGGCGATCCGCAGGCCGCCGATGACCGCCGGCAGGCTTCCGGGTAGGACCACGGTGAGGAAGCGGCGACGAGGCGAGGCGCCGAGCGTGGCCGCGAATCCCTCGTACTCCGGAGCGAGACGAAGCGCCGCGTTCTGGGCTGCCACGGCAACGATCACGAAGCAATAGAAACCCACAAGGATGCCCTGCGCTAGCTCGCCTGGGCCGAACCAGATGAGCAGGAACGGAGCCGCGACGAGCTCCGGAACGGTCGCGAAGAGCAGGAGCAGCGGGGCTGATATGTCTCGGACGAGCTGCAGCCGGGCCGACATCATCCCGACGGCGAATCCGATGGGGCTCGCGATCGCGAACGCGCGGAGGGTGTTGATAGCGGTGTACTTGAGGTTGGACGCATAGCCCCCTTGGAGGCCCTGCAGTTCCAGCCCCGCCGCCCGGGAGAAATTGTCGTGGATCGCCTCGACGACGAGCGTGGGGCGAGGCAGCTGCACGGGCAGGAACTGCGTCGCCGCGAGCGACCAAGCGAGGATCAGAACGCCGAACCCGGCCGCTGACAGAGCGAGATTGAACGACCAGTGCTTCAGTGTCCCCATCGCGGGTAGCCACGTGAAGCCGTGATCCCCGCCGGGGGACCGGCCTGGGAGGGCGGACCTTCCGAGCGGCCGCGCATCATTAGCCGCCAAGCGTCATGACTCCTTCTTCGCCGCAGCGGCGAGGAAGCGGTAGGAGTCGAGGTAGTTGAAGGCGTCGTACTGCTGGTGGGCGCGGGCGACCAACTGCTGACTGCCCTTTGCCACCCCTTTATCAGCGAAGAGCTTGTCGCTTTCGGCCTTGTACCGCCTCAGGTCATCCCACACTCGCTTGGCGCCCTCGAGATCGGAGGGGGTGTGTTCCTTCTTGAGGACGCCGTCCTTGCGGAGCGCAGCAATCTGTGCCTTTGCGACGGTGTCAATGTTCAAAGGGGATTCCTTGTCACCGAAGTACGTCTCGACCGTATCGAACGTCTTGAGATTCGCCACCGACTCGTGGATGCCGTGGAGTTGTGGCTTGGTCAGCTCGAAGCCGGCGTAGGCGTTGAGGAATGGAAGCTGGTCGCTTGCGGCCCGGGAGAAGTTGTCCTGAACATCCTGCAACGCTCGATAGACCACGGATGCGGCGCGAAGGATGGTCTCGTAGTGCTCGTCGTAGTACTTCTTCGTCGTGAGATACCCGCTGTGAATCGCAAGCTGGAATCTGCGCGGATCGTTCGACTTTTCGATCATTTCACCATCGCTCACGAGTGTCTTGAAGCCGCGGTTTCGAAGCGTGAGCAATTCGACCCCACCCGAAGGAGCGGGGAAGTCAACTCGACCGGCCAGGGCGAGGTTCACTATGTTGGTGCTCGACAGGTCCTTACGGTCGAAGTCCTTCGAGGATATTCCGCCGAGGTCGAAGACGGTCCTGTAGAAGAAGCGCGCTGCGGGATCCGTTGCGAGGGCCACAGACTTGCCCTTGAGCTGAGCCATCGTCTTCTTAAGCGCGACCTCGAAGGTGTCCCCCTCGCTCATGAAGTCGTCCACGGTCTTCGCCGAGGAGCCGGGGGGCGCCATGATCACGGTCCCATTGAAGTTCCCGAGATAGACGAACGACTTGATCTGGGTGACCGTATCGAGCTGAGGGATGAACGCCTCGATCACTCCGGAACCCACCTGGACCTGGCCCGAGAAAAGGGGCGCGGGAGAGCTGGTTATGTCCAGCTTCGCGCCGGTCGCGCTCGGGCCGATCTTGATTCCGACGTCGTCGAAGTAGCCCTCCTTCATGGCGATGACCGCCACGGTCTCGTCCGGGAAGGGAGCCATGGCCCAGTCAACGTCCACCCGAGGAATCGTCGTACCGGGAGCGGCCAGCCCCGCTGCAGGGCCCTTGGTCGTCTCCTCCTTCTGCCCACACGCCGCCAGGACGGAGGCCGCCGCGCCGCCGAAAAGAGGCAGCGTCGCCACACGACCGGCCCCGGCGACGAACTGTCGACGGTTCACATCACGGTTCACATCAGGTGGACCTATTGGCATCTCGGCTCCTTTTCCCGCCGCGGGTGGCGGCCTCGGTTACCTCTGTCCGTGGCGCTCATGACTTAGACGCCTCCTCATTTTCGAGACCGGCAGAGACCAGTTGCTGAAACCACTGAATAAGGCGCTCGCTCCTCGGCAACAGGTTGCCGTGATCGAGGAGCCCGGACGCCAGTCCTTTGTGCACTTTCTCGACGATCTCTTGATCCTCATGCCCCACTAGGTTCAGGAAATCAACCATTTCGCGGGCTTCGTCTTCGGCGACATCCTCTGCGAAGAAGAAGTCCATAAGGACCCGCGTCCGATCGACGCTCACCGGCTCGAACAGGAGCACAAACATGTTCTCCCGTCCGGGCCACGTATTTAGAGTGAAGTACGGCCACAGGAAGAACACCTGACTCTCCGACACCTCACCGCGGGCGCGATAGAAGCCGTCAACACCGCTGCGTGCCAGGGCCGACTGCCGCACTCGACCGCGCTGAACGGAGACGAGATCGTAAGCCTCTAGGGCGAACTCGTCCTCGCCCACGTCAATCAACTGACTCAGGCCAGGATGTGTGACCGAGCAGTGGTAACACTCCAGGCCGTTCTCTATCACGAGCTTCCAGTTCGCCGCAATCTCAAAGCCTTCGCCGTACGACGCCCGTTCGAAGAAGTGCAGCCGGTCGAAGTCGATGCCGCTCCCTTTGACGATCTCCGGAAGAGGGCCGAGCGCATCCTCCAGCGGCGGCGCCGTTAGATCAGGGTTCAGGAAGATGAGCGGACCCCAAAGCCCGACCTGGGCACGAATAAGCGATAGCGCTGCCCGGTCAAATCCGGAGTCGCGTTCGGAGCGGGGAGCGCCCCGCAAGCTGCCGTCCAGGCCATAGGTCCAAGCGTGATACGGGCACTGAATCGTGCTTCTCGAACCGTGGCCCTCGAGCAGGATCGTGCCGCGATGCCGGCACACATTGACGAAGGCGTTGATCTCTCCATTGCCGTCGCGAACAACGATGAAAGGCATTCCGGCGATCGACGTGGTGAAGAAATCCCCGGGCCCGGCGACCTGATCGGCACGCCCGGCATAGAGCCACGACCGTCGCAGGATGCGCTCCCTCTCCAGCTCGAAGATCGCCTCGTCCGTGTAGCAACGAGCGGGAAGCGTCGATCTGCTGTTCAAATCACTCCGCGTCTGGGCGGCGGTCGTCATGCAGGGGGCTCCCTTAAGAAGGTTCCGGCCGGACGAGATTTGATATGATATACATGATATTGCGCGGATGTACAACCTTGCGATCGTAAATGGGATGGTCGTTCGCCCGGACGGGATAGGGCAGGCGGACCTAGGCATCCAAGACGAGAAGCTCGTCGTGATCGAGCCCGCCGGCAGCCTCGCAACGGCAGCGGAGCGCACCGTGGACGCCACCGATTGCCTGGTCATGCCAGGGGCGGTAGACGTGCATTGCCACTACAACCTGCCCGTCGAGGGGCTAAATTCCGAGCCGCTGCGCTCCGAGCCACCGGAGTACTCAGCCGCCGCGTGCTATGGCGGGACGACGACGGTCGTCGATTTCGCGCTCCAGGAACCGCCGATCGGTCTTCACGACGCGATCGAGGCGAAGAAGGCCGAACTAGACGGCCGGATGGCCGTGGACTACGGGCTCCACGCGATCCTCGCCGGAGACGTCTCATTCGAGGTTCTGGAGGAGATCGGCGACGTCATCCGAGCGGGCATCCCGAGCATCAAGACCTTCATGACCTACGGCTGGATGGTCGACGACGGCCCCAGGTTCGGAGCCATGGTCGAGGTTGCAGAGCACGGCGGCATCAGCGTCGTGCACGCAGAGGATGACGACCTCGCCAACTGGCTGACCAAGAAGTACGTGCGCGAAGGAAAGACCCACGGCGCCTACATCTCCGAGACCCGCGGAGCCCTGGTCGAAGAAGCGGCGATTCGCCGAGCGATGCTGCTGGCGGAGAGGTCCGGATCGCCGCTCTACGTGCTCCACATGGCGGCTGGGAGCGGCGTCGCCGCCCTCGCCGAGGGACGCACAAAGGGCCTCCCGTTCTACGGCGAAACCCTAATCGCGTACCTATCGTTCACCTCGGATGCCCTTTGGAATGACGAGCGGCGTGGCCTGCTCTGGAACAGCTTTCCGACGCTCAAATCCGCCCAGGATCAATCCGAGCTCTGGCAGTCCTTGGCTGACGATTCGCTCCAGGTCGTGAGCTCTGACCACTGCGCGTTCAGCTCCTCAGATCGGTACATGCGGATGGGGACGACCGTCGAGGCGATGCAGAGCGGTCAAGCCGCCGTAGAGCTTCGTGTGCCGGTGTTGTTCCACCTCGCGGTGAGCCAGGGCAAGCTCAGCGTCAACCGATTCGTCGAGATCGTCGCGACCAATCCCGCCAAGGTCATGGGCCTCTACCCCCAAAAGGGTCAACTGGCCATCGGCAGCGACGCGGACATCATCGTCGTCGACCCGAATAGCCGGTGGACCGTGCGCCACCGCGACCTCCACATGAGCGTCGACTACAGCTGCTGGGAGGGCTGGGAGATTCAGGGGAAGATCACCGCGACGATCCTCCGCGGGGCGGTCCTGGTAGAGAACGGCAACCTCGTCGGGTCGCGCAGCAGCGGACGCTTCCTCCCGCGAACGCTGCTACCCGAGATCACGGGCCGGCCGCCGGATCCCACCGCCACCTTCCAGTCCGCGCACCTAGCGGCGGCGTCTTAGACGTGTTCAAGCCCCCTCGACGGATTCGGCGCGACCGGTCAAATCACCGGCGGCCGGCCCTGCCCGACCTACCCCGGGTCGGTCCTGTAGCTGAGCCATCCTCCATAGGTCGAGATGTCGCTGAGGGTCACGCCGCCGGCCTGCACAATGTCAGCCAGCATGCTCTCCACGACGCGGTTGTCCTGCAGCACGATTCGAGAGCGGTGCATCCAGTCCGGATCTACCTTCACGATGGCTTCCCAATGCTCAGGGCTGACGTCGTAAAGCTCCCCCACGATGGACAAGCCACTCCCGACAGCCTCGGCGAGAGCCGGATACCGGTCGTCTACGCTGAAGAGCCGGTATTTGGCGGCCGTCGTCGTCTCGGAAATGAACCGTGCGTCGTTGAGCACGTCATGGCTTGGTTGGCCGCGCATGACCGTACCGTAGAAGAACGAAAGCGTCATCGTCGCCGCATTCCCGTCTCACACCATCCCGTCGTGTTCGCGCTCAAATCATCGCTGACACTACATCCCACATGGAGCGTCGCGTAGCCGTGCCCAAGCCGGACGAGCAAATCGACAGGCGCCGGCCCGGTTCGTACACCCCCGTGACGATCGTCGACGGTATTCGAGCTTCGGCCGCGCGCGCACCGAATAAGACCGCCTTGGTGGACGGCGGCCGCGATCGGGAGCTCAGCTACGCGAGCGTCGTGAATCGGCTCGACCGAGTCGCGAATGCGCTCGCCGGGGAGCTCGGAGTCGGAAGAGGCGATCACGTGGGGCTCATGGCCCCGAACTGCGTTGAGTTTGTCGAGGTCGTGTGTGGAGTCGCCGCCACCGGCGCTGCCGTGGCCCTCGTCAATCCGCGCCTCACGACCAGTGAGCTGGAGTACATCTGCGACGACAGTCAGGCCCGCATCCTTTTCGTTCACCATTCCGTCGAGGATGTGGCGCGCGCCGGGAGCTTCGCAACCGTTGAGCGGGTGATCGTGATAGCGAATGATGACTACGAAGAGTGGCTCTGTCAGGCGCGAGCCCAACCGCTGCTGACCCCGATCGAAGACTGGGACCCATTCGCTCTCGTGTACACGTCCGGAACCACGGGGCGTCCGAAGGGGGTTGTGCTGTCTCACCGGTCGCGTGTCCTGACATTCTTCGCCATGGCTGCGGAGTACGGTTGCTACTCACCGGACGATCGCTCGCTCGCGGTCGCTCCGCTGTACCACGGGGGAGGGCTTGGGTTCACGCTTGGACCGCTCTTCCTTGGCGGGTCCTGCGTCGTAGCCCAGAAGTTCGATCCGGAGCTCGTCCTCCGGGCGATTCACGAACAGGGCGTCACGGCAGCGTTCCTGGTCCCGACCCACCTGGCTGGGATACTCCAGTTGAGCGAACCCCAGCTCAAGCGGTATGGCAACGGCATGCTGAAAGCGTTGATCTCAAACGGCGCGCCGTTACCGCAGGCGATCAAGGAGCGAGTCATCGAACGCTTCGGTCACGACGTCCTGCATGAGTCCTACGGATCGACGGAGGCCAGCCTCGTCTCGAACCTCCGGCCACTCGCCCAGCTCGAGAAACAGGAGTGCGTGGGACTCCCGTTCCCGTGCACGGAGGTGCGGATTCTCGATGAGGCGGGCGAGGACGTTGGCGCCGGAGCGCCGGGACAGCTCTACAGCCGATCGCCGTACCTGTTCAACTCCTACTGGGGTCAACCGGAGGCCCAGGAGGAGGCTTTCAGAGACGGTTGGTTCTCTGCCGGGGACATGGCGCGCCGAGATGACGAGGGCTACCTCTACATCATCGGCCGCAAGGACGACATGATCATCTCGGGCGGCGTCAACATCTACCCGCGGGAGATCGAGGAGGTCCTCACGCATCATCCAGCAGTGTCGGAAGTCGCCGTGGTCGGCCTCCCGCATGAGTACTGGGGCGAAGCCATCAGAGCGTTCGTCGTCCTGCGCGAGGGCAAGCGCGTCAACGAGCAGGAGCTGCTCGACTTCTGCGCGACCGATCTAGCGCGCTACAAGCTCCCGAAAACGGTCGAGTTCGTCGGATCGCTGCCGCGCGGCGGATCCGGCAAGGTCCTTCGCCGAGAGCTCCACTCAACGGCGGGCCGGCGCTGAATGGCGGCACAGGGCACCGTCCTCGCCAAGCACCCGGCTCAGACGAAGGTCAACGTGGCCCTCGAGACCCTGCGTGAGTCGATCCTGGAGGGAGCGCTGAAGCCGGGCGAGCGTCTGCTCGCCAGCGATCTCGCCGAGGGGCTCGAAATGAGTGCGACTCCCGTGCGCGAGGCCCTTCGGATCCTCGAGGCGGAGGGTCTCGTCACGAGCATTCCGCATCGCGGGGCGGTCGTCAGGGACCTCGCCGCGATTGAAGCCGACACGTTCTACGCCCTGCGGGCTCCGATGGAGAGTCTCGCCACGCGCTTGGCGGTGCCGCGTTTGACCAATGCTGACATCAAGAAGCTCGAGCGAGTGCACGACAGGATGAAGGCGGGCCTGCAGCACGACGACGACGAGCGGTTGACGAAGTCGAACGCGACCTGGCACATGCTGATCTACGAGGCGTGTGGTTCGCCGTACCTGATGGACCTGATCCGGCGGCTCTGGATGCCGTTTCACTGGCACGGCCTGTGGGTCGACCCGCGTCGCGAGCTCTCGGTCCAGGAGCACGGGCAGATGATGGATGCCATTAGGAATCGCCGGGCCGACGAAGCCGCGCGCCTGATGCAGCAACACATTGACCGTGTCCACCGATCCATCGTCGACGCCCAAGCGGCCGGCGAGGCGTAGATCGGCACCTCGGGCCTCCCCGCGATGTACCGCATCGGAGTTGACATAGGCGGAACGTTCACCGATCTCGTGGCGGCGTCAGAAGCCGGCGAGATCACCGAGGCAAAGGTTCCGTCGAACCGGGAGAACCCGGAGATCGCCCTAGAGCACGGGCTGGAGGAGCTGGCGCGAACGCTTGGGGCCTCCGGGAGTCAAGGCCTCCTGAACGCGACGAGCCTGGTCATCCAAGGAACGACGGTGGCGCTGAACGCGGTGCTCCAGGGGAGTGGCGCCAAGGCGGCTCTGCTGTGCACCGAAGGGTTCCGGGATACGCTCGCGATCCGGCTCGGGTACAAGGAGGAGAGATACGTCTTCGGCTACACGCCGCCGTCGCCGCTCGTTCCGCGCAACCTGCGGCTGCCGATCGCCGAGCGCGTGGACAGCAACGGGGACATCGTCCGGCCACTGTCGGACGACGACGTCAAGGATGCCGCTGAGCGCCTGCGAGACGAAGAGGTCGAGGCCGTCGCGATCTGCTTCCTGTGGTCATTCCTCAACGCGGAACACGAGAGGCGTACCGCGGAGATCGTGAGAGCGGTGATTCCCGACGCCTACGTCAGCGTCTCGTCAGAGGTCCTCCCGAAGATCCGCGAGTACAACCGCACCAGCACCACGGTGCTCAACGCGTACGTCGGTCCAATCGTTCGGCGATATGTAGATCGGACGGAGCGAATCCTGCGCGACCTCGGCTTCCGCGGCCGCATCCGGTACATCCAGTCCAACGGCGGCCTCGCTGAAGCGGGCGAGGTCACGCGGCGGCCGGTGCAGCTCCTCATGTCAGGGCCCGCTGCCGCACCCGCTGCCGGCCTTCAGTTCGCCGAGCTGACCGGCCCCAACTTCATCACGCTCGACATGGGCGGGACGAGCTTCGACGCATGTCTCGTCCGGGACGGGCTTCCCGAGATGCGCGACGTGGAGGACGTAAAGCGCTATCGCGTGGCCACACGGCTGATCGACGTCCAAACGATCGGATCCGGCGGGGGGAGCATCGCGACCCTCGAGGCCGGGCTGCTCCGGGTTGGGCCCGAGAGCGCCGAGGCATACCCCGGCCCTGCCTGCTATCGGCGAGGCGGGACGCAACCGACGGTTACCGATGCCAATGTGCTCACCGGGTTCCTGAACCCGACGGAGCTGCTCGGCGGTCGGTTCCAGCTCGACGCTTCGCTGGCCGAGGAGGCCATCGAGAGCGGGCTCGCGGGAGCAATCGACCCCGATCCCAGGCGAGCCGCGAACGGGGTCATCGCCGTCGTTTGCCGGGACATGTCGGAGGCGATCCGCGAGATCACCGTCCGGCGTGGGCACGATCCGCGCGACTACTCCCTACTCGTGGGCGGTGGGGCCGGCGGGCTGCACGCCGCCCAGCTCGCCGACGAGCTCGGGATCGAGACCGTCGTGGTCCCACGAATCGCGTCGGCGCTCTGCGCATATGGAGCCGTCGTCGCGGACGTCCGTCACGACTACGCACGTTCCTACGTCGGGGATACGAGAACACTCGACCTGGCGCGACTCGACGGAGTCTTTCGCGAGCTCGAGGTGGCGGGCAGGAGCGCGCTCGCAGATGAAGCGATCCCGGAGGATCGCATGCGGCTCGTTCGCGCGCTCGAGCTCCGCTACAGGGATCAGGTCTACGAATGCGAGGTCGACATCTCCGAACTGGACCTGACCGGCGGTGACGAGGACGTGCGGGCGGAGATCGAGAGCCGATTCCATCAGAAGCACCACGCCCTCTACGAGTTCAACCAGCCGGGCTACCCCTGTCAGGTCGTCTCCTCGAACGTCACCGCGATAGGGAAGACGCCGAAGATCGCCACCGGAGGCCGCGCCCATGCGCCGAAGGGCAACGGCCACGGAAAACAGTCGGGTCGAGAGGTTATGTTTGGCCGCGACCAGCCGCCCGTGGAGGCACGCGTGCTGCGAGGCGACGCGATCCGGCCCGGCGAGAGTCTCGAGGGACCGGCGATCATCGAGGAGCCGAACACGACGATCGTCGTGCCTCCCGAGTGGGTCGCCGTCTTCCGGCCCAACGTACAGGCATACCAGCTAACGCGAGGTGGCAAGCGTGGCGCGTGACAAGGGGGTCGACGCGATCACGCTCGCCGTGGTGCACGGCGCGACGCGGTCGATCGTTCGCGAGATGACCGCGATCATCCAGCGCACCGCGAGGTCGCCCATCCTCGCCCTCGGAAACGACTTCTCGAATGCGGCCTATACGACGGCCAACGGCGTTCCGGAGATGGTCGTGCAGGGGCAGGACCAGCCGGTCCACCTCGGCGGCATGATCGTCGCGGTCAAGAACGTGGCAGCGATGTGGGCCCGTGACATCGGGGTCGGCGACATCTTCGTCCGCAACGAGCCGGCCAGTGGCGGCAGCCACCTCATCGACATCGACGTCATCGCGCCGGTGTGGAGTGACGGGCAGCTCGTGGCCTGGGCCTGCAGCCGTGCCCACATGGGGGACATCGGCGGACCCGCGCCCGGTGGTTATAACCCACAGGCCGAAGATCTGTTCTCGGAGGGGTTGATCATGCCCGCCATGAAGCTCGTGGAGGGCGGGCGGACTCGGGAGGACGTCTGGCGGCTAATCCTCGCCAACGTCCGGATCCCGGAGCTCGTGGCTGGCGACATCGGGGCGCAGCTGAGCGCCGTGCGCGTCGCGACACGTCGCCTGGAGCAACTCTTCACCCGCTATGGCCCGGACACGGTCAACCGGGCAATGGCGCAGATCCTCGACCGCGCAGACGAACTTGCACGAGCTGACATCGCGGGTATCGCCGACGGCGAGTTCGCCGGCGAGAGCTGGATCGAGGACGACGGGCACGGGAGCGGCGATCTCTGCATCCGAACTCTGGTCCGCAAACAGCGCGACACGCTGCATGTGGCGATCGAGTCGCCGCCGGAATGCCGCAGCTATCGGAACTCCTATGCGGGCGCGACCCTCGGGGCCGTCTACTTCGCGGTCATCACCGCGCTGGAGCCTGGTCTTCCGATCAACGAGGGCCTGTACCGGGCAGTGGAGGTGGACCTCGGGGAGTCCGGGACGATGCTCAACGCCGCCCTGCCCGCGGCATGCGCCATGAGCACCGGCGACGTCTGGGCCGCCGTCTGGGAGTCGGTCTGTGACGCACTGAGCAAGATGGTGCCGGAGCGAGCGTGCGCGGGATGGTCGCAACTCGCGGTGAACACCCTGTCCGGTATCGATCCGCGCGATGGCCAGCCGTACAGCACCGGGCCCCTCCACATCACCCACCAGGGGGGTAGCGGCGCCGTCACGGGTGTCGACGGCGGCGGGTTGTGGGGATTGATCTGCACGGGCGGCGCGGCGAGTGTCGGAGACGTGGAGCTGCTCGAATTTCGCCTGCCGTTGCACTTCCACCGGCACGAGCTGTGGCAGGACTCGGGAGTCCCGGGCACCTGGCGCGGCGCTCCGGGGGCCACCCTCGACGTGGAGATCGTCGGCCACGAAGCCCTCGTCACGCACATAGGGACCGGGACCGTCCACCCGCCGCCGAGCCGCTTGGGCGGAGGCTCCCCCGATGACGCACGGAAGCGCGTTCACCGCAAGATCCTCGTTCGCGCGGATGGGACGCGCGAGGAGCTCCCGCTCCACGCCGTCGTGAGGGTCGGCCCAGGCGATCGCATCGTCGCGCAGATCCCGGGCGGAGGAGGTGTCGGGCCCGCCAGCGAACGTGACCCCGAACTCGTCCTGCGCGACGTGCGCGCCGGCCTCGTCAGCCCCGAGTCGGCGCGGGACGAGTACGGACTTCCTGGAGAGTCGGTCACGGGCCATGCCGACGCAGAAGACTTGCGGGCCATGTCGCAACTCCGCCGCTGACTCTATTTGATATTTTATCAACTTAGTGCCGAGCGCTCTGAAACGAAACGCCGATCACTCGTCCCACTCCCGCCCGTTTGACAGCGCCTTCTACCGGGGGGTTGCAGACGCTCGAAGCACTGCGAAGCAGCGCGTCGAGCAGGTCGTCGCCGATCCAGCCGGATACCGCCTCGACGTAAAGGCAGGGGAACTTCTCACGGTCGAGCTGATCGATGGCCCGCAGATCGTAAACATGCTGGCCTTCAACTCCGACGATCCGGACGAACGCTTCTGGGCGCATCAGACCTGCCTTATCGACGGGCTGTTTCTCTCACGCTGGAGCCGCCTGTGGGGAACCATGGCCCGGCTTCGGCCGCTTATGACCGTGCTCGAAGACACGGTCGCCACGCGGCCGATTGACGGCGTCGTCGCACCCAAGCACCATCCCGTGCTGGGCGGCGCCGGCACGCCGGCTCAGTGGCATTACTCGGGAGGCGGAATGAGCGCAATGAGCAGCTGGGCGCAATTCGCCCGAGGGCTTGAGGCAAGTGGCCTTGGCGCCGAGTTGATCGTGGACAACGCGTGCCTCTTCCAGAAGAGCGCAGTGGAGGGCGGCCGCGTTACGACCTACCCCTCCGATGCCCTCCGCGGCGACCGCCTGACGTTCTTCGTGGAAATCGACCTGGCGGTGCTTCTCGCGCTCAGCCCGTGTCTGGACGGCTCCGACCCCCCGAACCAGATTCGATCCTCGCCGCGGGCGGTGAAGGTGGCCGTCACGGAACCCGTCGCAGAGCCACTGGCCTGGCCGTATGAGGGCATGGGCTATCCCGACCTGTCGCTCTACCTGGACTCGAACGGAGTGCGTTCAACCGAGGCGACACCGACGCCGGGGCGCGAGTCGTGACGCTCCGCGGCATTCCTCTATACCCGTTCGACCACGAGTTCTATGCCGCGCTCGTGTCCGCTCGATCGGGCTTCACCAAGGTGTCCGACCACGTCGTCGAGCCGCCGAAGACCGGATGGGGCTTCGAGGTCAAGGCAGGACAGGCGTTCAGGATCGTGACGGTCAGCGAGCCCCAGATCACCGACGTCTGCATCCTCAACGGCGACGACCCGCTCGAGCACTACGCGGCTGGAACCCAGCTCGCGATCGAGGGCAGCCACGTCACCCGCATGACGCGCGTCTGGGGCACGGCACCGAAGAGCCGGCCGCTGTGCACCTGCATTGCCGACACGGTCAAGCAGGCCGATGTACCTCGCAACATCCGACACCACGTCGTCTACAGCGCGCACTGCAATCCCCACCACTGGACGCTCTACTCCGGCCAGCACCCGCGGACGTGCTACGACAACCTCCGCGCGGGCATGGCCCTGATGGGCCTCAGCCAGCGGTATATCCACGACAACCTGAACCTGTTTCAGAAGTCGGGTCTCGATCCGCACACGGGTCATTTCCTCATCGAAGGGAGCGAGTCAGAGGCCGGCGACTACATCGAGTTCTTCGCCGAGACGAACCTGATTGTCGCCATGTCGCTCTGCCCCTACGGCGGCGGCGGCGTCGAGCCGGACGACTGGCCGGGGGCCGAGATACCTGTCTTTCCGCTCGCGGTGCAGATCTACGACACCGGGATGGAGCCCCTCGCGTGGCCTCAGCTGAGCACGTGATGTTCCCGTTGCGGGGGTTGACGGTCGTGGACGCCACCGTCGACGTCGCGGGGTTATTGTGCGGCAAGCTGCTAGCGAACGCCGGCGCAGGGGTGACCCGTGTGGAGATCGCCGGCTTGGGAACCGTGGTGCCGGACCCGCCGTCATCGTGGCTTGACTTCCTCGATGTCGACAAGGCCTGCCTCCCCGTCGACCCGGGTTCGGAGGCGTCGCTGCGGAAGCTCGACGATATGTTCGCCGAGTCCGACGTCTACCTCAACTCGCACCTGCATGACGAACTCGCTGGCTTCGGGCTCGACTGCCCAAGCGTCTCGTCGAGGCATCCTCAGCTCCTGACCGCCTGCGTCACGCCGTTCGGCCAGTCGGGCCCGTACACGCGCTTCCGAGCCGACGACGTCGTGGTCTCCGCCCTCTGCGGGCTGGCGGACGCCACGCCCGGCTTCCCCGACCGGTGTGAGCGCGAGGACGACCCTCCGGTACAAAGCCTCGCACCGCTTGCGCAGGTCTCCGGGGGGCTGGCGACGGCGATCGCCCTGCTCGGAGCCATCCATGAGAGCCTCACGGCCGGAGTCATGCGACGGCACGTCGAGGTCTCGACGCTCGAGGCCGCCGTATCGATGATGGTGTTCGAATGGGGACTGACCGCCTACGGAGGTGGCGTCCGCGGCCGAAGGCCGGGTCACGCCGACGTGGAGCCCAACTGCTATCTGCCCTGCCGAGATGGAGACGTCATTCTCCCGGCGTTCACCGAGTCGCATTGGGCCGCCCTGGTCGACATGTTGGATGGGCCGGACTGGGCTTCCGACGAGATCTTCGCCGACGTCGAGAGCCGCACGCAGCACTGGAAGGAGCTCCGCGCCCATCTCGCTCAATGGGCGAAGGAGCACGACGGACTGGAGATCCTCCACGCCGCCCAGGCCCGTGGGCTTCCCTGCTGCCCGGCCGTGGAGCTCAGGGACACGCTCGTGACCGACCACATTCGCGCCACTGGCGCTCTCAGGACGACGAGCGCCGGCGTGACCGTGCCACAGGACCCCATCATCGTGGGCGGGCAGCGCCGGTCGCGGGCCATGGCCGGCGACCTCGACGATGCCGCACGGATGCTCACCGACGCCCACGGGCCGGCTTCCGGCGGAGGTCCGCTGGCGGGCATCCGGGTTCTCGACCTGAGCCAGTACGTCGCCGGGCCGTTCGCGGGGCAGATGCTCGCCTCGCTGGGAGCGGAGGTCGTGCTGGTCGAGAGCGAGACCCGGCTCGTGACGCGGAACATCCCCCCCTTCGTCGGCGAGCCCACGTACGACGCGAGCATGAACTTCAACTACGTGAATCGAGGCAAGAAGAGCGTTCTCATAAATCTGCGCTCCCCGGAGGGCAGACGGATGCTCGACCGGCTGGTGGCATCGAGCGACGTCGTGGTCGAGAACTTCTCTCGACGCGCGGTCGAGCGGCTCGGACTCACCTACGACGCCCTGTCGGCCATACGAGGGGACATCATCGTCGCCTCGATCAGCGGCTTCGGCAGAACCGGGCCATGGGGCGGCTACGTCGCCCTCCACAGTGGCGTCATCCTGATGAGCGGCCTCGCGAGCGTGACGCGCGACGAGGCCGGACGCCCCCGGCTCGTTGGATCGATCTATCCCGATCTGATGACCGGCGCCTACCTAACGCTGGCCGTCCAGGAAGCGCTCGTGAACCGCGAGCGGACGGGCTCGGGCAGCCAGGTCGAGGTGAGCATGCTCGATGTCGTGCTGACCGCCATCGGGGGCCTCGTCCCAGCCGCCACCGGCGGCGACACCTTCGAGGCCCACACGGCCACGTTCCTCCCGACGAGGGAACCGGACCGCTTCGTGGCCGTCTCAGAGGAGGTCGGGCACGACCTCCGGAACCAGGTCCGCGCACTCTCGAGGGAAGAGGCGATGGACCTCCTCCAGAGCAGAGGAATGACGGCTGGAGCGGTCCTTGACATCAGCGAGGTGATGGCCGATCCCCACCTTGCCGCACGAGGCTACGTGGTGGAGGACGACCACCCGGTCGCCAGGGGACATCCAGCCGCGGGAGTGCCGTGGCAGTACGACGGCGTGCGGCCGGAACTCCACCACGCGCCCCTCCTCGGGGACAGCACCGACGCAGTGCTCGGCGGCGTGGTCGGTGTGGCTCCGAGCGAGATCGACAGGCTCCGGGCCGAGGGAGCGCTCGTATGAACGACACGCTCTCCGGCCTGCGCGACAAGAGCGCGATCGTAGGGATCGGCGAGACGGAGTACTCGAAGGAGTCAGGCCGAACCGAGCTCTCGCTCGCGTGCGAAGCGATCAAGAAGGCTGCCGACGACGCCGGCATCGCGATCGATGACATCGACGGCCTCGTCCGCTTCGACCTCGATGCCGTGGACGAGGTGGCCCTCACCTCGCATCTCGGTCTCAAGAACCTCCGGTGGATGAGTCACACCGGTTATGGCGGAACTGGAGGCAACGCGGTCATCGTTCATGCCGCGGCGGCAATCGCTGCAGGTCTGGCCAGCACCGTGGTCTGCTACCGAGCCCTGAACGGCCGGTCGGGGCACCGCTACGGGCAGGCGGCGCCGCCCACGCACGTAGGCGGCGTCGAGGCTTTCCACATGCCGTGGGGAATGATGACGCCGGCGCAGATTTGGGGTCAGTTCGCCCGGCGGCACATGATCGAGTACGGAACGACGACCGAGCAGTTCGGCGCGGTCGCCGTCGCGCTTCGCCGCCACGGAAGCCTCAACCCACGAGCGATGATGCGCAAGCCGATCACACTGGAGGACCACCGGAACTCGCGTGTGATCGCCGACCCCCTTCGGCTTCTCGACTGCTGCATCGAGAGTGATGGCGGTTGCGCCGTGATCGTCACGCGTGCAGACCGGGCCGGGGACCTGCGACATCCAGCGGTCCTCGTCTCCGGGGCGGCCCAGGGAAGCGGCACCAAGGCCGCCGGCATCATCTTCCGCGAGAACCTGGCGGAGGCCGAGTCGGTTCACACCGCCCGAGACGTGTACCGCTCGGCGGGCCTGGGGCCGAAAGACATCGACGTGTTGATGGTGTACGACCACTTCACCCCCTTCATCATCTTCTCGCTCGAGGCGTATGGCTTCTGCCCTCCAGGCGAGGGCGGCCCTTTCGTCGAGGACGGCCGAATCGAATGCGACGGCGAACTGCCCGTGAACACCCACGGAGGTAACCACTCGGAGGCCTACATCCACGGGCTCCCGCACGTGATCGAGAGCGTCCGGCAGCTCCGAGGGACATCGACTGCCCAGGTACCCCACGCGGAGGTCATCCTTTCCTGCAGCTCCGTGGCCCAGCTTTCGGCGGCGATCATCATGCGCAAGGCCTAGAAGATGATCCACGGCGCGCCCCTCCCCTCCCCCGACCATGACACAAAGCCCTTCTGGGACGGGTGCCGTGAAGGGAAGTTCCTGATCCCCCGGTGCCGCATCTGCGGGACCGCGCGCTGGCCGCCGGGACCCATGTGCCCGGTGTGCCGGAGCGACGAGACCAGGTGGGCTCTTGCGACTGGTTCCGGCCAGCTCTACAGCTGGGTGATCGTTCACCATCCCGCGAATGCCGAGATGGCCGAGAGCGTTCCGTATGCAGTAGGCCTTATCGCGCTCGCCGAGGGCATCCGTGTGGTCGGAAACGTTCACGGGTGCCAACCGGAGGAGCTGGTAGATGGTCTTCGCGTAGAGCTCTTCTTCGAGGAAGCGGCGGACGGCTTCCGCCTTCCGAACTTTCGCCGGGCGGGCGACTAGGTGGGCAGGCTGCTCGAATCGCTGAATCTGTATTTCGAAGAGCTTGAGGTAGGCGATCGATACCGCTCCGTCGGTCGGACCGTCACGGAGGCGGACATCGTCGCCTTTGCGGGATTGTCGGCCGATTACACCCCGGTGCACGTCGACGCGGTGCATGCTGCACAGAGCCTGTTCGGCGAGCGGGTCGCCCATGGCCTACTGACGTTGTCACTCGCGAGTGGACTCGAATTTCTCCTGACGGGATCCGCTGAGTCGCGCGTTCTCGCCTTCTACGGCCTGGAACGGGTGCGGCTCGTCCAGCCCGTTCGAATTGGAGACACCATTTCTCTCGAGGGAGAGATCCTCGAGTTGCAGACTCGCGACGCCGAGCGCGGGCTCGTCCGCTCACGCCAGACGGTGATGAACCAGAACGGAGACACGGTCGCGACACTCGAAAAGCTCACGCTCTATCGGCGTCGGCCCTAGCGGCATGCCGGAAGGCGAGGGCTCGTCGAGGCTCATCACCGCGCCTTTAGTCACCAATGGGTCGTGCGCCGACGGACCGGTCGCTACCGCGACGTGTTCATAGCCGTGGCGCTCTTCCCTACGCGCCGCGACGACGGCCGTGACCAACCCTCTCCACCTCAAACTTCCGCCTCGGAGCGTCTCCCCCGGCGTCACGCTGGGTCCGCGCTCCTGTTGCTGGCTGCGGCATCAATATCGTGCGGCATCATCGCCGCCAAGCGCGCCTACGCGGAAGGCGCCGACCCGCGCGGGCTCCTAGCCATCCGCCTCGTCGTCGCCGCTCCGCTGCTCGCGCTACTGATCCCCTGGGCCATCCGGCGTCGGAACCCAGTTATGGGACTGGCGCCGCTTCTAACAGCTGCGGCAGCGGGGGCGGTGTTGTGGATTGCCTACCGTGCGGAGTTGGAAGGCTTGGCGCGGTTGCCCGCAGGTCTGTTGGTACTCCTCCTGGTTACCACTCCCGCCTGGGTCGCTGCATTCAGGTGGCTCGGCTTTCAGCAAGCGCCGACACGCATCGAGGGAACGGCGATTCTCGTCGTCATCGCCGGAGTCGCGATAATGGTCAACCCGATCCAATCGTCGCTGGACCCGACAGGCGTGCTGGCAGGGCTCGTTTCTGCGGTCACCTTTGCTCTTTTCGTGCTGATCCTCGACCAGAATCGTTCCGTGCCCGCGGAGGTCGGCTTCCCGGTTGCGATGATCGGCGCGACCGCACTCATGCTCGTTACGGATCCCACGGCAATCGGGCCGATCGTGGGCAATGACGCGGTTCTCGGACTGGGATTGATCGTTGGGGCCTCGGCCGCAGCTTGGGCTGCCCTTTTCGCGATCGGCCTGCATGAAACCAGCGCGGTCACAGCCGCGACCGTGACGGCCGTCGAGCCCGTGTTCGTGGCTGTCCTCGCGTTCATCCTCCTCGGGGAACAACTCTCGGCTCGCGAGATCGCAGGAGGGATCGTGGTCCTGGCAGGCATCGTTATGGCCGCAGTTGGTCCAAGGCAAGCGACGGTTGGCCCAATTGGCTAAGGGCAACGCTCTCCGCCCGGCACCGCTTGAGCTGCCTACGACTGTGGAGGGGCGCCGCGGGTCGACTTTGACCGGGTTACTCAAGGGTGGTCGACGCGCTGCGAGCGAGGGTGAGCGACCCGGGAGGATCGGCTCGTTGCCAGCGCCTTCGTGGACGCGGTACGGCCTTGCCGCTGAGGCGCAGAGCGAAAGCCCAACCAACCTCCGACTCCCGACGGCGTAAGCCGCCTCCCGAGAGCCTCGCGAGTTACCGCTCTGGTGCACCTCGGGCCCGTCCGCGACCGCTCCCGCGGCATGGACACATCGGATCCCTGCAAATACAGGCGTTCTTTTCTGAGGGTGAGCGACGGGACTCGAACCCGCGACCGTGTGAACCACAACCAGGGTCTTCTCAGCTCTGAGGGCCAACACGACGGAATCCGCGGTTTCCTCCGAATGCCCGCTCCGCGAAAGCGGCGCCGTTCGTGGCGTCGGGCGCGTAGTGGGAGTAGATCTCGGTGGTCTTGGCGTCGGCGTGGCCCATCCACTCCTGGATCGCACGTAGCGGGGCCCCGGCGGCGGCCATCTGGGTGCCGAAGGTGTGGCGGAGCTCGTGGAAGGTGACTCGCCGGACGCCCGCGCGGCCGAGCGATTCTTCGAAGCGCTTGCGCAGCTTGGAGGCGTCGTAGGGCCGGCCGGTGTGCGGGTGGCAGAACACCAGGTCCTCGTCACTGCGGAAGGCGCTGCGCTGAAAGTGGCGCTCGAGTTCGCAGCCGAGCCGGTCGGGCATCGGCAGTGAGCGCAGGTAGTGCGATTTCGGCGTGTCGGGACGGTCGGTCCTCCCACGGGGAAAGTTGTCGGCCACCCGGATGCGGCCGGCGACCCAGTCGACGTCGAGCCACTTGAGGGCCAGCAGCTCTCCCTGGCGCAGGCCGGTCATCACCGCACAGAGATACAGCGGCCGTTCGAGCTGGCCGAGGTCGTCGTCGAGGACGGCCCTCAGCACGGCCTCGAGCTCAACCGGCTGGAGAAAGCGGATCCGTCGCTGCCCCTGTCGGGGCTGCGGCGGCCGGTCGACGTAGGCCACCGGGTTCTGTTGGGTCCAGCGGCGCTTGACCGCGAAGCGAAACAGACCGTGAAGGAAGGTGAGGTGATTCGTCACCGTCTTGGCCGACAGCCCCACCCCCAGCTTGGCGTGCAGATAGGCATCGACGTGCTCGGGCTCGATCCGGTCGAGTGTCCGTTCGCCAAACGACGGGATCAGGTGCCGGCGCAGGTAGCCGCGGTAGTCCTGGATCGTGGTGCGCTTACGTCCCATCACTTCCTCCAGGTGGGTCACGTAGGCCTCGCCGGCCTCGGCCAGGGTTCTGCGGGTGTCCCGCGCCACCGGCGCCGGGATCTCGGACATCAGCCGCCGCAGTTCGCGCTCGGCGTGGGTGCGGGACAGCCCGTCACGGCTCCCGCCCGGTGTGCGCTTGGCGCCGATGCGGCGCTTGACGCGCCGTCCCCCCACACGCCAGGAGCCGTACCAGGTCTCCCGCCCGCGCCCGTCGCTACGGACGGACAGCGACCCGCTGCCATAGGAGCGCCGAGCCATCAGCGGACCCCCGGCTGGGGTGAGCCGCTCAGAGGCCGATCGAACCGGGTCGCTGCTCGAGGCTCGCCATCCAGGCCTCGATCGCCTCTTCCCGGTAGCGGCGGTAGCGGCCCAGTCTCACCGTGGGAATGCGCCCGGCGCGAGACTGCTCGTAGACCCACGTCTTCGGCACTCCCAGCATGGAGGCGACCTCGGCGGCGGTGAGAAGAGGTGAGCTCATGCCTCCCAGCCTGAGCACCGGTGGGACGGACCAAGCGCCCCTGAAGCTCGGTCGGCCCGACAAATTGGAACCATATTGGAACCACGGCGCTCCTCTCGCGCCGGGCCCTTCACGCAGAAAGGCCCGCGGTTGCGGGCCTTTCGTGAGTAGCGGGGGCGGGATTCGAACCCGCGACCTTCGGGTTATGAGCCCGACGAGCTACCTGACTGCTCCACCCCGCGTCGCTCAGACGAGGGTAGCAACCGATCGAGGTGAGTCAACCGCCGCAAACAGACTTTCGCTGCGGTGCTCGCCTGATCACCGATCGGGCTGCGCTCCTCGCGTGCACAGCTAGGTTCCCCGCCATGGACGCTCGGCCGATTGCGGTGATCGACCTCGGCACCAACTCCACGCGCCTGCTGGTGGGCGCAGTGCGCGGCGACCGGGTGGAGGAGCTCGAGCGGAGGACCGCGGTAACCCGCCTCGGCGACGGGGTGGACAAATCCGGCAGGCTCAGCGCCGAAGCGGTGGAGCGCGTGTCAGCGGCCGTCGGGGAATACCGGAAGATCATCGACCGCCTGGGCGCGGAACGGATCGTGGCCGTGGCCACCAGCGCCGTCCGCGACTCGCGCAACGCGAACGACCTCGTGCACGTCCTGCGCGCGCGCCACGGGGTCCAGGTCCAGACGATCTCGGGCGACGACGAGGCGCGTCTCACCTTCAGCGGCGCCACCGCCGGCGCGGAGCTGGGCCAGGCCCCCACCCTGGTGATCGACATCGGCGGCGGGAGCACCGAGTACGTGGTGGGTGAGCCGGGGGGCGAGCCCGGCTTCCACGTGTCCACGCGCATGGGATCGGTCCGCCACACCGAGCGCCACCTCCACTCCGACCCGCCGTCCGCGGTTGAGGTCGCGGCGCTCGCCGCCGACGCCGACCGGATTCTCGACTCCGAGATTCCACCGGGCGTGCGCGATGCTGTGAGGCGCGCCATCGCCGTGGCGGGCACCGCCACCTCGCTCGCCGCGATCGACCTCGAGCTCGACCCCTACGACTCCGAGCGGGTGCACCGGTACAGGCTCGGCCGTGCCGCCGTGGAGCGCGATCTCGCTCGGCTCGCGGAGCTCCCGCTGGAGACGCGAAGCGGCGTGAGGGGACTCCATCCCGACCGAGCCCCAACGATCGTGGCCGGCGTGGCGATCCTCGCCCGGTCGCTACGTCACTTCGGGCTCGAGGAGGTGACCGTGAGCGAGGCGGACATCCTCCAGGGGGCCCTCCTCGCGGCGGCCTCGGACGGTAATCTGGCGGGTCCCGCGAGGCCGTTCAAAGGCGGTCGCGCAAAGGAATCCGAGGCGTTCGGCCTTTCCGTCCAAACCCCTTCCACAGAGCGAGATCGTCCTCTATAGTGACTCGCGCTGGGTGGAGATTGCCGCGCGGCTCAACCCGCCGGCAATACGCTCGGTACATAGGTCCAGGCGAAGCCGCATCGTTTCGGCGCCTCCCGCCGTCTGGACCGCAAGGCCCTTTCAAGGCACGTACCCCTGCCCGTCCTGATGGGGCCGTTTTGGAGCCGCCCGCAATGATTGCGGGCGGCTCCGTTTTTTCTGGGCCGAGGATCGGGTAATCACGACCGGAGGAACACCCTTGAAGACCCGCGCACTTGGCACCAACGGCCCCGTCGTCTCCTCCCTCGGCCTCGGCTGCATGGGCATGTCGGGCATGTACGGGCCGTCGGACCGGGATGAGAGCATCGCCACGGTCGCCGCCGCGGTGGAGGCCGGGATCACCCTGCTCGACACCGGCGACTTCTACGGGATGGGCCACAACGAGCTGCTCGTGGGGGAAGCGCTGCGCACGCTCGACCGCGAGCGGCTCCTCGTCTCCGTGAAGTTCGGCTCCCTGCGCGCCCCGGGCGGCGCCTTCGTCGGCGTGGACTGCCGCCCGCCGGCGGTGAAGAACTTCCTCGCCTACAGCCTCACCCGCCTGGGCAGCGACCACGTGGACGTGTACCGGCCCGCGCGGCTCGATCCCAGCGTTCCCATCGAGGAGACCGCCGGCGCCATCTCAGAGCTGATCGAGGCCGGGCACGTGCGCCAACTTGGCCTGTCCGAAGTCGGCGCGGACACGATCCGCCGCGCGCACGCGGTCCATCCTGTGGCCGACCTCCAGATCGAGTACTCGCTCATGTCCCGCGGGATCGAGGAGGACATCCTCCCCACCTGCCGCGAGCTGGGCATCGCGGTCACCGCCTACGGCGTGCTCTCACGCGGGCTGCTAAGCGGGCACTTCACCGGCGACCGGCAGCTACCCGCCTCCGACTTCCGCAGCCACGCCCCCCGCTTTAGCGCCGAGAACCGGGACAGGAACCTGGAGCTCGTGGAAGCTCTTCGGACCGTGGCCGGCGAGCACGGCGCCACCGTGGCCCAGCTCGCCACCGCCTGGGTCCTGGCCCGCGGCGAGGACATCGTCCCGCTCGTGGGCGCGCGCACGCGCGAGCGCCTGACCGAGTCGCTCGGCGCCCTCGACCTCGATCTGGGTCCGGCGGACCTGGAGCGGATCGAGCGCGCGGTTCCACAGGAGGCGGTGGCCGGCGAGCGTTACAACGCCGGTCAGACCGCGCTCCTCGACAGCGAGCATTAGGTCCGGCTAGGCCAGGTTCGACTTGCGGGGGTAGGCAACCCCCGGGTCGGTGAGCACGTTCACGAGCGCGGGCCTGCCGGAGGCGAAGGCGCGCTCCAGCGCCGGGCGCAGATCGTCCGGGCGCTCCACGAGCTCACCGTGCCCGCCCAGCGCCTCCACCACCTGGTCGTAGCGGCACCCCGGCTGCAGGTCTGCCGCCACCGAGTAGCCATAGAGGAACTCCATCGGGTGCTTCTCCAGCGCCCAGATCCCGTTGTTGCCCATCACTCCGACCACGGGAATGCCGTGGCGCACCATCGTGTCGAACTCCATGCCCGAGAAGCCGAAGGCACCGTCACCGAGCAGCAGGCACACCTGACGGTCCGGATGGGCGATCTTCGCCGCGAGCGCGAATCCCGGGCCTGCGCCCAGGCAGCCGTAGGGGCCGGGATCCATCCAGCACCCGGGCTCGTAGGTGTCGATCACACGGCCGGCGAACGACACGAAGTCGCCGCCGTCGCCGATCACCACGGCGTTGCGGTCGAGCACCTGCCCGAGCTCGTGGTAGAGGCGCAGGGGGTGAAGCGGCGCCCGCCCGTCGGTGAGCTCGTCCCTCTCCCCGGCCCGTCGCTCGTCCTCCACCTCGCGCAGCTGGTCGTTCCAAGCCGTTCGGTCGGGGCCGCCCCTTGCGGTGTCCCGCAGAGCGTCGAGCGTGGCCGCCACCCCGCCGTAGAGCTCCGCCGCGACCTCGCGCGGGTGCGGCCGCTCGGGCGGGGCGGACCCCACCACGACGATCTCGGTGTCGTCCCCGAACGACCCGCCGAAGCCGAGCCGGAAGTCCATCGGCACGCCCACCACCAGCGCCACGTCGGCGCCCTTGAGCCCGGGGCCTCGCGCACGCGAGAAGAAGGAGGGGTGGTCAGCGGGCACGCACCCGCGCGCCAGACCGTTGAGGAACACCGGGATACGGAGCTCCTCGCACAGGGCCCGCAGGGCATGCTCGCCGCGCGCCCAGTAGAGACCCGTGCCCGCCATGATCACCGGGCGCTCGGCCTTGCGCAGCAGCTCGGCGGCGCGCTCGATCTGGGCGCCGTCCGCGGCGGGGGAGGCGGCGGGGTCGGGCAGCTCTCCGGGACCGTCGGCGTCCACCTCGGCGGACATGAACACGTGGTCGAGCGGGAAGTCCACGAAGGTGGGCCCGGTGGGGGCCTCTGCCGCCACCCGCAGCCCCTCGTCCACCAGCCCGGGGATGGCGGCGGTGGAGCCGGCGGTGCGCGCCAGCTTGGTGACCGGTGCGACGAAGGGCACGTGATCGATCTCTTGGAGCGAGCCCTGCCCCCATCGCATGGCCGGTGCGCGTCCGCCCAATGCCAGCAGCGGCGATCCGTTCATGAGCGCCGACGCCATCCCGCTCATCCCATTGGTGACGCCCGGGCCCGCGGTGAGCGCGCAGACCCCCGGCTCGCGGGTGGCCTTGGCCCAGCCCTCGGCCGCGAACACGGCCGACTGCTCGTGGCGCACGTCCACGATGTCGATGCCCTCCTCACGGCAGCCGTCGTAGATCGAGAAGAGGTGGCCGCCGGAGAGCGTGAACAGCTTGGTGACCCCGTGGGCCTTCAGGCGCTTGGCCACGAGCCGGCCGCCGTGGAGTGCGGTCCCCTGCTCGGTCTCGGCGGGAATGGTCACGGGCGCGAGGCTACCGCCTTGGTATAAGGCCTGAGCCATGACCGCCTCCCTCGACGGCGACTTCGGAGGCACGTTTCCCTTCGCGCCCCGCTTCATCGAATCCGATTCGGTGCGCCTCCACTACGTGGACGAGGGTCCGAGTGACGCGCCGCCGCTGCTCCTGGTGCACGGCAACCCCACCTGGTCCTACCTCTGGCGCCACCAGCTGCGCGACCTCCCCGCGCGCGGACACCGCTGCATCGCTCACGACCACATGGGGTTCGGGCGCTCGGACAAGCCGCCGCACCTCTCCAGCTACTCGCTGCGCGCGCACATCGACAACATGCTGGCCCTAGTGGACCAGCTGGACCTGCGCGACGTGATCCTGTGGCCCACGACTGGGGCGGTCCGATCGGGCTCGGGGCCCTCCTCGAGCGGGTGGACCGCCTGCTGCCGAGCTTCGTGCCGGCGTTCCTGCGCGAGTTCCGCACCGAGGGACTCGGCGAGATCCTGGCCCTCGGCGGAAACCTGTTCGTGGGGTCGATCCCCGGCGGCATGGTCCGCCGCGACACCGACCCGGTAATGATGGACGCGTACCGCGCGCCCTTCCCGGACTACTGGTCGCGGCGCGAGATGCGCCCGGCCGCCGAGACGCTGGAGCTCCAGGACGCCGGGCACTACCTCGTGGAGGACCGCCCCGAGGCGATCACCGAAGCCATCCACGGCTTCGCCCGCGGTCTCTGAGGGTGCCTAGCGGGCGGCCGCGCGGCGCGAGGCGGACTCGATGCTCTCCACGTTGCGTGGGAGCACCTCCACCCGCCTGCGATTCCCGAACACCACGTGCAGCACCACCCCGCCGAAGCGGTCGGCCACCGTGCGCGCTTCCGCCACGGCGGTGTCCACCTCGTCCGCGGGCAGCCCGCAGGACTCGAGGAAACGGCGGGCGATCGTGCCCTCGAGCTCGCGCGAGGAGAGCTCCAGCTGCTCCGTGCGGAACAGCCCGGCGGTGACGCCGGCCGTCGGGGAGATCACCACGGCGGCGATGTCGTCGGCACTGACGCGCGCCTCTTGCGCGGCACGGTCGATCAGGGCCTGCGCCGAGGTGTTGGGGCCGAGCTCCTCGAGCAGTTCGGTGAGGCGCACACGCCCGAGGACGCCGTCGGCGGTGCGGGCCTCGATGAGCCCGTCGGTAAACAGGCAGGCCACGGAGCCCGGCACCAGCGGCACGGTGGTCTGCCGGAGGCCGGTGCGCTCCCCGATGCCGATCGGCGGTGACGAGCTGGCGGTGACCGGGTCGTGCGGCTGGGGGCCGACCACGATCGGCGCGGGGTGCCCGGCGGTCGCGTAGGTGAGCGAGCCCGTCTCGGGGTCGTGTACCACCAGCAGCACGGTGGCGAAGTCCCCGCCCAGGTTCTCGTCGATCACTCGGCCCGCCACCTGTAGGGCCACGCGGGGCTCGAGGCCCGCCTCGAGGTAGGCGCGGAGCGTGTAGCGCATGAAGGCCGTCCGGGCGAGCGCGCCGCGGCCGTGGCCCGACACGTCGCCGAGGATGAAGCCGACTCGGCCGCCCGGGAGCGGGAGAGCGTCGTAGAAGTCGCCGCCGGCGCCGGGACCGTCGGCGGGCCGGTAGGCCACCGAGGTGCGAAGCGCACCGAGGCGCTCGGGAACCGGAGGCAGCAGGGCGGTCTGCAGCAGGCCGACCTCCTGGAGCAGCTCGCGGCGCTGGCGAGCCAGCTGCCGTGCGCGGAGGGTGGAGAAGAAATAGCCGGCTCCGAGCAACACCGAGAGGGCGGCGAGGGCCGCGAGCGCCACCTTCAGCGAGTCGGGCACCACCTCAACGATGTCCTTCACCGTGCGCACGACGGAATCGGTGCGGTCCGTGTTGCTGCGGTCGGCCAGGCGGTCGGAGCTCACGCCGCCGTCCTTGCCGCCCTGCGCTGCACCGACAGGAGCAACAAACTCCGCGGCGGCCGCCGGGGCGGGGTTCAGCCCGGCCACGGCGTTGGCGAGCGTGGCGCCCGCGCCGCCTCCGATCGAGGCGCCGCTGGAGCGAACGAATTCGAGCGGCTGGCCCTGACCGCTGCGATCGCGGCCTATGACGGGCTCGCTCAACCTGGTCTTGACGGGAAGTACCTGAGAGGGCTGCGGAGTACCCGTCCCTCCCCCCGGGTTGCTCGTGCCCGGCGCGCCGTCTCCGGGCGTCCCCGTGGACCCGTCACCCTGGGCGTTCCCACTGGTGATGGGCGGCGGCCGCTCCGTCTGGTTCGGGGGAGTGTCCGCGGGCGGCGGGGCCTCCACCGGCGGACCGGTGGGCTCCTCCACCGGCGGTGTGTCGCTCGGGGGCTCCGCCGGGGCCGGGTCCACCGTCCCCTCCTCGGGGGCCGGCGCATCGGTGTCGGGCTCCGGCGCCGGCTCAACTGACGGGAGCTGGTCCGGGTCCGGCGCGGTCTGCTCCTCGATGGGCTCGCCGGCCGGATCGGGAGCGTCCATGCCGGGATCGGCGGGCGCGTCCACCGGGCCGGCCGGGGGAATGCCCACGCCGCCGAGGACGGGCTCGGGAGGCGGCCCGAAATGCGCGTGATGGGGGGAGCCGCCCGGGTTCCCCTCGGCCGTGGCCAGCGGGCCGCGCTGGGCGCTCGCGAGCAGGGCCAGTGCGATGACTGCGAACAGCACAACTCCCGCGGCTCGAGGCGCCGCGTAGGCCCGCGCACGATCACGCAGGGATTGGGGGGTGCGCATATGGATCTTCTCGACCTGTTACGCGTCCGCGACAAGCGGCCGTGCAGGGGGCGTAAAACGTTCGTCTACAACGGAGGTCAGGGCGTACAGGGGTACCCGGTAGATATCCCCTTCAGCTCGATCTCCCCTCTCGCCACCAGCCTCTCGCGATCCCCGGTCAGAAGGGCGTGAGTGGCCTCTGTGACGAGCACCTCATCTCCAGTATCCCCCGTAAATCGTTCTGCGCGAGCAGAAATGTTCACGGCGTCTCCGATGACCGTGAATTCGAGCCTTCCGCCTCCCCCCACCGAGCCCACCACGACGGGGCCGGAATTGACTCCGATGCCCGCCTTCACCTCTCCGCGGAAGCGCTCATCTCGGTGTAGAGGCTGAACATGCCGACCGTGGCCAGGCACACCACCATCGCCGACACGATCTCCAGGATCACCAACAGCCAGAAGTACCCGACGTCAGCCGCGCGTAGAGCCTGCCCGGGAGGGACGGCATGCCGTGATTCTCGCGCATGGACAGGCCGCCTGCGGCCCAATTCCGGCCGTGCCCGGCCGTGACCTACTCCGGCTCGGGTCGCTCCTGGCCCGGCCAGGAGCCGGTGGTGCGGGCGAATGCCCGGCGGCTCGAGTGGTCGGCCACCGCCTTGACCCCTCTGAAGATCGCTCCCTGGAGCAGGGCGGCGGCGATCATCTTGCCCCACGTCACGTCACGGTGCTTGCTCTCGGGCGGCTCGTCCGAGTCGATCAGGCCCCAGATCTGATCGAAGATCTTTCGCGAGAGCGACCCGGCCAGGAGGCCGCCGATGATGCTGACCGGGATGAACAGGAGCTTGGACATCTGCGTTGTATACCCCGCTGCCCGGCCGAGTGCGATCGAAACCGGGCTATTCGCGCCGGATCATGCCCGGGGTGGGATTCGAACCCACACCGAGACCGGGTTTAAGCCGGTCGCCTCTACCTGTTGGGCTACCCGGGCCCGCTGAAAGTCTAGGACCGGACGGGGCGCGATGGGCTCCGCGAGCGCAACTTTCGCGCTGCTACGGTGTCCACGAGGCGTACCCCCGTACGGGTTCTTTCTTAATTTGGAAGCCTCGGCACTTCAACAGACGGCACGGCTGCCGGCTCTCGCAGGACGATCGCCCCTGCTCCGGCTCCAGACGGACGAGCGCCTCGTGGCACTCATCCGCCGCGGTCACCATGGCGCGTTCGAGGCACTGGTTCAGCGCTACCAGCCACGGCTGCTCGCGTTCTGCCGTCACATGCTCTCCTCGCGCGAGGACGCCGAGGACGTGCTCCAGGAGGTCTTCGCCGCCGCCTTCAACGCGATCTGCGCGGACGACCGTCCCATCAACGCGCGCCCCTGGCTCTACCGGATCGCCCGCAACCGCTGCCTGAACCATCTCCGGAGAGTCCAGCCCACCGGGCAGGACTCCATGGACGTGTTCGAGCGCGACGGCGGGACCACCACCGCCGACACCGTGCACTTCCGGGAGGAGTTCCGGCACATCGTGGCCGACGTGGGCGAGCTTCCGGAGACCCAGCGCACGGCGCTGCTCCTGAGGGAGATCGACGCGCTGAGCTACGACCAGATCGCCGAGGCGATGGACACCACGGTGCCGAGCGTGAAGTCGCTCCTCGTACGCGCGCGGGTGTCGCTGGCCGAGGCCGCCGAGGCGCGGTTGCTCACCTGCGACGAGGTGCGGCTCGAGCTGGGCGCGGTGGCCGAGGGCATCAACCGCACCTCCGCCCCGCTGCGTCGCCACCTGAAGACCTGCGACCGCTGCCGGACGTTCCGGGCCGAGCTGCGCAAGACCTCGAAGGCGCTGGCCGCCGTGTACCCCATCGGCCCGCTCATATTCATGAAGAAGCTGTGGATCGCGAAGCTCGGCTTCGGCGGGGCGGCGGGAGCGGGAGCGGCGGCATCCTCGGCCGGCGGCGGCGCCGCCGCCGGAGGCGTGGCCGGAGCGGCGGCGGGTGGAATGGCCGGCGCCGCCGGCGGCTTCACCGCCAGCGGGGCGGTGTCCGCGGGACTGTCCACGATCGCCTCCAAGGCCGCGGCCGGAATGGCCGCCGCGGTGATCGTCACCGCCGGCGCGGTGGAGGTCAAGAACGTCCGCGACGCGCCGCCCACGCCGGTGGCCCAGATCGCCTCGGCCGAGCCCGCCGTGGCCCCGGCGGCGACGCCCGCCCCGGCGCCCGCGCCGCATGCGAAGGCGGCCGAGGCGCCGGCCGAGAAGAAGCTCGTCGCCCGGCCGGCCGAGACCGAGACCACCGCTCCGCCGGTGCCCACGGATCCGGCCGCCGCGACCCCCGTCGTGCCCGGGACCCCGGGCGAGACACCGGCCGCCGCCGCCCCGGAGGAGGAGGGCGGATCCGTGGTGACCCTTCCGACCTCTGACGCCGAGGTTCTGACCGACGCCCCGACCACCGAGCCCACGGACTCGGCACCGGATCCGGACGCCCTGCAGCCGCCCGCCGAGACCGGCACCCCCGCCCCCACGGACCCCGGTTCAACGCCGCCCTCGGGCGACCCCGTACCGCCCCCCTCCGGCGGCCCCACCGCCCCGCTCGTCCCGGTGACCCCGGTCACCGCGTCGCCTCCGGCCGCTCCGGGGACCCCCGCCGCACCGCCGGCGGATTCACCCGCGCTGCCTTAGGGAGGAGCGCAGCCCGATCGTCGGCGAGGAGCGCAGCCCGATCGTCGGCGAGGAGCGCAGCCCGATCGTTGATCGGGCGAGCACCGCAGCCTCATGTCATCGGGCGAGCACCGCAGCCTCATGTCATCGGGCGAGCACCGGACCATGCCTTAGGCTGCGGCGCCATTGGCCACGTTCGACCAGTTCCTGGAGATCGACATGCGCGTGGGGCGTGTCACTCGGGTGGAGGACTTTCCCGAGGCGCGCAAGCCGGCGTGGAAGCTCACGATCGACTTCGGGGCCGACCTGGGCGAGCGGCGCTCCTCCGCCCAGGTGCGGAACTACACCCGCGATGAGCTGGAGGGACGCCTCGTGGTGGCGGTCGTGAACTTCCCGCCGCGCCAGATCGGGCGCTTCATGTCAGAGGTGCTGGTGCTGGGCGCCCCGGACGAGGAGGGACGCGTGATCCTGCTGCACCCCGACCAAGAGGTGCCGCTGGGCGGCCGGATCTTTTGATGGCATGGTCCGGTGCTCGCCCGATCACCGATCGGGCTCCGCTCCTCCCTGGCCCCGCCTAGGCGACTGCCGGCGTGAGGCCGATGACCTTCAGCCGGCGCTCCAGGGCCTTCATGGCGAACGCCCGCGTGTCCTCCAGCGTGTAGCCGCCGAAGAGGTCGGTCTCGCCCTCCTTGTACCAGGGCGGCGAGAGCACGCCGTCGGCCGCCGGGCCGCACTCCACCAGCGTGCGCTGGATGGCGTCGCGGTAGCGGTCGTCCTCCTGGGCCATGTCCCGCAGGAAGCGCGCGCCGAAGGCTACGTGCCGGTGCTCGTCGCGCGAGATCTTCGTGAAGCCGTCCACGAACCCGGGCAGGGTGCCCTGCTCCTCGTTGTACTCGGTGATGAAGTGCTGCCCGGTGAGGGCAAGCATCCCCTCGATGATCATGTGGTAGACGGTAATCGCCTCGACCAGCGTCACGAGGTTCCCGGGATCGCGAGCGAGGATGTCCACGCGGCCCTTGAGGATCTCGTCGAAGAGCACGTTGAACTTGGGGTTCAGGTGCTGGCTCGTCTCCTCCAGGCGATCCTTGAGGTTGTCCGCCTCGAGCACCCCGACCTCGTCGTAGAAGCGGTTGAAGAAGCGCACGTGCCGGGCCTCGTCCGCGATCTGGGTGCAGAGGAAGATCCGCATCTCCTCCGTGGGCGCCGCCCGCATCATCGGGCCCAGCTCCTCGGCCACCTTCTGCTCACCGATGAAGAACGAGCTGAGGCCGTACATGCGCTGGAAGCGCTCCTCCTCCGGGATGCGCTCGTGCCAGTCCACCCGGTCCTGCGTGAAGTCGATGTCCTGGGTGGCCCACTGTTGGCGCTCCCAGAGGTTGTACAGCTCCTCGTACCCGAGCAGGTGCACCTCGCCGCGATCGGCTGACTCGAGCAGCCCCGGGTCGCTGGTGGCCTGGAAGTCCTCCCGCTCGGTCCGCTGCATTACGGGTTCGCTCACGACGTCTCTCCTCGATCGCCTAGGGGGGTGCTCGGCTGAGCGTAGCGTAGGTTGGCTGGCCAGCCAAAGGGTGTTTTGGCATGCCGCGGTGCTAGGGGCCGGGCTCGGCGGTGGCCTCGATGCGCACCTCGTTGCCCTCGCCCACCGGGCGCCCGACCAGCTTCCGTCCCGGCCTCAGACCGGCGAAGCGATGCGACACCGACGAGGTGACGCCGCCCGTGTCCAGCGTCCGCTTCCCGAAGCGGAGCGCGTAGGGCCGCGAGTCGGCGGAGGTGAGCTCGACCCGGATCGAGATGAACGCGGGCACGCGCGCCACGCGCGGGGTGATGCGCCCGCCGCGACCCGTGAGCTGCACGAGCGAGTGAGCCGCCTCCTCGTCGCCCGCGCCCCCGGGCCCCGTCTCGGACGGCGTGGTGGGCGGAGCGGTGATGGCCTCGGGCTTCGTCGCGGTGGCCACCGCGCCCTCGGACCCCGTGGTGGCCGGCCCCGTGACGGTGGCGGTGGCGGTGCTCAGCTTGGTGCCCGGATCCTCCTTCTCGTCATCCCCGCCGCAGCCCGCGGCGCCGAGAGCCACGATCGCAAGACCCGCGGCCGGCCATCCTGCGCAGCGCCGGAAGATCCGTATTACCTTGGAGATGCGCCATGTCAAGGCCATGGACACACGGTAATCGCGTGCTCGGTCTGGACCTGCCCCGCCGCCGGGTCTGGGTAGCGGGACAGCGGGTCCACCATGGGGCCACGGGCGTCCTGCTCGCCCTCTTCGGCACCGTTCTGATGGCGCACGATTGGAAGGACCGCCCCGTGTGGTTCCGCCGCGGCGCCGGTCTTTCCTAGGGCCCGGCCTAGAGCGAATACGTGCCGCCCGGCTCCAGCACCTCCACGGTGGTCCGGCCGCCGGTCCGCTGCTCCACGTCCGCCTTGAACGCCTGAGCGTCGGTCTCGATCGGCGGGAACGTGTCGTAGTGGCACGGGATCACCTTCGCTGCGCCCACCAGCCCCGCCGCCACGGCGGCGTCCTCGCGGTCCATCGTGTAGTGGCCGCCGATGCAGACGAGGGCCAGGTCAACCGGAGTGCGCTCGCCCACCAGCTTCAGGTCGGAGAAGAGGCAGGTGTCGCCGAGGTGGTACACGACCTTGCCGCCAATCCCGATGACCAGCCCAGCCGGTGTGTTCACCGTCCCGTTCGGGGTGGTGGACGTGTGCCAGGCGGGCACCACCTTCACCCACAGGCCGCCGTCGAACTCCACGGTCCCGCCGAGGTTCGGATCGGAGACGTTCTCCACACCCTGCTCTCCCAGCTCGCCGGCCAGCTCCGTGATCGCCACCGTCTGCGCGCCGGTGCGCTTGGCGATGTCCACGATGTCGCCGTAGTGGTCCGAGTGTCCGTGGGTCAGAAAGATGTGCGTGGGATCCAGCTCCGGAGCCTCCGCGGCGGCCTTCGGGTTGCCGGTGAGGAAGGGGTCGATCAGCACTCGCGTGTCGCCGTCGGTCAGCTCGAAACAGGCATGCCCCAGAAATCGAATCTCCACAGTCAGTCTCCTCCTCGTTCGTCAGTCTCCGAATCCAGTTCACGGGCGAGTTCCCAGCCAACGGCCACTCCAACCAGCATTCCCATCCGGGTCTCCTCGGCGAGGAGCGTGCGCAGCTGGGTGACGCGGTCGTCCAGATCCGGCTGATTCAGGGCCTGACGAAGCTGAGACTCGTGCGCCTCCCCGAACCATCCACCCTCCTCGAGGGCGTGGTTGAGGATCCGCTGCAGCTGTGGCGCCACTGAGGCGACCCGGCGTTCGGCACCGGCGAAGCGCTCGGCATCCGACAGCGCCCGGACGGCCGCCTCCAGCTGCTCGTCCGTGAACACGATCGTGATACTAGGGCCGTGCCCGCGGTGAAGCTCACCTCGCTCTCCCACGGCGCCGGGTGCGCGTGCAAGCTGCCCGCGTCCGAGCTCCACGCGCTGCTCGGAGACCTTTCGGCCGGCGGCGGAGGTGACTTGCTCGTGGGCGCCGACACCGCGGACGACGCGGCGGTCTACCGCCTGAGCGACGATCTCGCCCTGGTCTCGACCGCCGACTTCTTCACCCCGATCGTGGACGACCCGTATGACTTCGGCCGAGTGGCGGCGGCCAACGCGCTCTCCGACGTCTACGCGATGGGGGGCACCCCCCTGATCGCGCTCAACCTGGTGGCGTGGTCGCTCGAGAAGATCGGCGGCGAGGCCCTCCGCGAGGTGCTGCGCGGGGGCGGCGAGGTGGCCTCGTCGGCCGGCGTGCGCATCGCCGGCGGCCATTCCATCGACGACCGCGAGCCCAAGTACGGGCTGGCCGTGACCGGGACCGTCCATCCGGACCGGATCATGCGCAACTCGACCGCGCGGGCGGGCGACGAGCTGTGGCTGACCAAGCCCGTGGGCAGCGGGGCCGCCTCAACGGCGATGAAGCGCGGCACCGCCTCCGCGGCGCTGTCCGCGGCCGCCGTGGAAGTGATGACGACGCTGAACGGCGAGGCGTCACGGAGCGCGCTCGAAGCCGGGGCCAGCGCCATGACCGACGTGACCGGGTTCGGCCTGCTCGGCCATCTGCGCGAGGTGGCCACGGCCAGCGGGCTCGCCGCCGAGGTGGAGGCCGCGGCCGTGCCCGCCCTGCCGGGGGTGCTGGACCTGCTGGGCGGACCGGACCCGCCGGTGGCCGGGGGCACGCGGCGAAACCGCATCTGGATCGAGGAGGTCACCCGCTGGGCGCCGGAGGTGCCCGAGGAGCGGCGCTGGCTCCTCTGCGACGCCATGACGTCCGGAGGACTGCTGGTGTCGGCCCCGCAGGGCGCGGGTGCCCCTGGAGTTCGCATCGGCACCCTCGGGGAGGGCGAGGCGGGACGCATCGAGGTCAGCGCCTGATGGCCCGCCACGTGGCGATGCTCCGCGCGGTGAACCTGGGATCGCGGAACAGGGTGGGGATGGCCCCGCTGCGCGAGCTGATGGAGGAGCTCGGGTACGAGGACGTGGCGACCCACGGGCAGAGCGGCAACGTGGTGTTCAGCGGACCGCAGCGGCCGGCCGCGGAGGTCGAGCGGCGGCTGGCCCGCGCCTACTCGGACGAGTTCGGCTTCGAGGTGCCGGTGCTGGTCCGCTCCCGCCGCGACCTGGCGGGACTGATCGCGGCCCGGCCCCTGGCCGACGTGGCCACCGACCCGGGCAAGCTGTTCGTGGTGTTCCTGGAGCGCAAGCCCCCGTCCAAGCCGCTCGGGGGCGCGGGTCCGCGGGACTTCGAGCCGGAGGTGTTCGAGTTCCGCGGCCGCCACCTGATTCTCTGGGCACCCGACGGCGTACGGCAGTCAGCGGTGACCCGGGCGCTGGCCAAGCACGGCGACGGCGGGGCGGCCACCATGCGCACCTGGAAGGTCGTGGAGAAGCTCGCGGAGCTGGCAGCGAACGGCGCCTAGGGAGGAGCGGAGCCGGGCGGCGAGGAGCGCAGCCCGATCGGTGATCGGGCGAGCACCGGACCATGCCAGGGAGGAGCGCAGCCCGATCGGTGATCGGGCGAGCACCGGACCATGCCTAGAAGGCGCTCTTACGGGTGAAGAGGGGCAGCGCCAGACCCAGGAGCGCCCCGGTCAGCGCGCCGCCCACCGCGGCGCCGATGTTGGCCTCCACCACGGCCAGCGAGAGAAGCACGAGCACGGCCGCGGCCACGTATACGCCCACCAGGTCGTTCTCGCGGTCCTCCCCACGGCGGGCTGCCCGCCGGTCGTCCACCAGCCACGCGCACAGCAGTCCGAGAGCGGCGCCGTTGGCGCCGAGCACCGTGTAGAGGGCGTTGTCCTCGAACAGTGGCGGCACGTCCAGCGTCACGGCCAGCGCGGCGCCCGCCGCCCCGGACAGGACGAAGATCACCACCACGGGCACGGCTCCGAAGCGCCGCTCGAGCAGCGTGCCGAAGATCCCCGCCCCGAGAAGCGCCACGAACTGGTACCCGAGGTTGTCGTGCACGAAGGGGGTGGTGAACCAGCGCCACACCCCGTCGTCCACCGGGACCACGACCCCTCCGATGTCGGAGAGCGAGACCACGCCCGTGGCGGTGATGACCGAGAGCACGAGCGAGATCGCGATGAGCGCCAGCGTGGCGTAGGGCCGCACGTCGGGGGCGATCCCCACGATCTCCTCCGCGCGCAGCCGCGGCAGCTTGGCCCGAGCGCGGCGGCGGGGCTCGGCAGGCCGGTCTGAGCGGTCGATCTTCGGAGCCCGCTTTCGCACTCGCTGGCCGCAATACGGACACTCGGTGACGTACGGGCTGACCTCGGACCCACAGTTCTTGCAGACGACGAAGAGGTCCGGCTGTGACACTGAGAGGAGGGTACTGACCGGCCGGTGCTATTCGCCAGGGGTCTCTGCGGCCTCCGGCACGGTGGCCTCCACGATTTCCTTGACCACCTCGTGCAGATCGTGGTTGGCTTCGTAGACCACGGACTGGCGCGAGGCCCCGTTCCCGTGTTCCAGGATGTCCTCGACTCCCTGAAGCTCCTCGAGCGCGCCCAGCTCGTCCGCGTGTGGAGCGAGCCGCTCGAGCAGCCTGCGCGCCAGATCGGGCACCGGGACGCGGCTGGTGTCCGGGAGGTCCACCAGCGACCCACCCAGGCCGTGACGTGCGGCCAGCCACTTGTTCTCGTCGAGCATCTCGTACGGGTAGCGCGAGAGCTTGCGCCCCTCCTCGTAGTGCTCGGCCAGCTCCTTGACCATTGCCTGCACCAGGGCCGCCAGCGCGATCGTGTGCTCCACGCGCGTCTGAGAGTCCATCACCCGCACCTCGACGGTGCCGAAGTTCGGATGCGGGCGCACGTCGTACCAGAGGTAGGTGTAGTCGCGGATCACACGGCTCTCGACCATGAACTTGATCCGGGTGGCCCAGTCCTCGAAGTCGTCGTAGCGGGGCGGGATCCCCACCCGCGGGAACGCGCGGAAGATCGGCGTCCGCGTGGAGTCGAGTCCCGTCTGGTCCCCGCGCCAGAAGGGCGAGTTGCCCGACAGCGCCAGCAGCAACGGCAGGTGCACGCGCATCCCGTTGGTCACGTGGATGGCCTTCTGCGGATCGTCGATGCCCACATGCACGTGGATGCCGAAGATGAGCTCCTGGCGAGCCACGAACTGGAGGCCCGCGATCAGGTCCCGGTAGCGCGGCCGCGACACGATCCTCTGGTCCTCCCAGAGCGCGAAGGGGTGGGTGCCCGCCGAACCGATGGCCAGGCCGCGCTCGGAGGCCAGCGACTGCACGAGCCGGCGGAGCGCCCGCAGCTGCGACCCGGCCTCACCCACGCTCCGGCACGGGGTCGTCGCGATCTCGCAGACGGACTCCATCAGCTCGGGCTTGACCTCGCCCTCGGTCGTCCGCTCCCGCAGGTCGGCCAGCAGGCCCTCGATCGAGTTGGCCAGATCGAGCGTCTCCGCGTCGACGATCATGAGCTCCTCCTCCACGCCGAGCGTGTAGGAGGGGCCGGAGAAACGGTGCTCCACGGGCGCATCCTAGCCCGGCGAGAGCGGGTATAACGTGATTACCCGAATCGACTCAGGAGGCCCTCCCACCACATGGCACTCGGCTACGACGGCAAGCTGTACATCCTCGCGTTCGACCACCGCGGCTCGTTCCAGAAGAAGATGTTCGGAATCGAGGGCGACCCGGACGACTCGCAGACCGCGACGATCGCCGATGCCAAGCACCTGATCTTCGAGGGTCTGCACAAGGCATCCGAGCAGGGCGCGAAGCCCGATGTGACCGGCTGCCTGGTGGACGAGCAGTTCGGGGCCCCGACCGGCATTCCCCAGGAGGCGAAGGAGCGCGGGCTGATCCTGGCCATGCCCGTGGAGAAATCGGGACAGAACGAGTTCGACTTCCAGTACGGCGACGAGTTCGGCGAGCACATCGAGCGCTTCGACCCCCACTTCTCGAAGGTCCTGGTCCGTTACAACCCGGATGGCGACGCGGATATGAACACACGCCAGATGGCTCGTCTCAAGGTCCTCTCCGACTGGCTGCACGCGCACGACCGCAAATTCCTCTTCGAGCTACTCGTCCCGGCCGAGCCGGCGCAGCTCGAGCAGGCGGGCGGGGACGAGGAGCGCTACGACGCCGAGCTGCGCCCGGACCTGATGCGGCGCACCATCGAGGAGTTCCAGGACGGCGGCGTGGAGGCCGACGTGTGGAAGATCGAGGGCATCGACACCCAGGAGGACTGCGAGCGAATCGCGCAGACCGCCCGCCGCGACGGACGCGACGGCGTGGTGTGCGTGGTGCTCGGCCGCGGCGCCAACGACGAGAAGGTCGAGCACTGGCTGCGCCAGGGGGCGCCCGTCGAGGGCTACGCCGGCTTCGCCATCGGCCGCACCATCTGGTGGGACGCGCTCAAGGGGTTCCTCGACGGTAAGATCGAGCGCGAGGACGCCGCTCAGCAGATCGCCGACAACTACCTGCGCTTCGTGCGCGTGTACGACGAGGCGGGCCGCGCGGCGGCCACTGCGTAAGGTTCCTCCCATGCGGATGCGACAGTCACTCGCGCAGTTCGAGGCAGCCTTCCTGGAGGAGGCCGAGGACTCGGTCACGCGCCGGGAGCGCCTCCGGACGGAGGCCGCTCAGCGCTCGAAGGTGCGCCGCGTCGAGCGCTCTCGCAAGGCGGGCACGGTGCGCTTCGCTCTGCTCACGCTCTCGATCATCGTGACCGCGGTGCTGGTCACGATCGTGATGTTCGAGACGCTGGCTGCGCTGGCCGGCTAGACCGGCCTCACCGACTCAGCTCAGGGCGAGTTGTCCGTGGGGGTGCTGAGCTGCCCCAGCGCCTCGTCCACGTGCTTGCGGTCCTCCGCGGGGTCGCGACCGGCCTGGATCTCGACGTAGACCTCCTTGCGGAACACCGGCACTGAGCGTGGTGCCTCGATGCCGATCCGCACCTTCTCCCCCATGATGGCGAGCACGGAGATCTCAACGTCGTCCCCGATCATGATGCTCTGATTTGACTTGCGGGTGAGAACCAGCACGCCGAGAAGCCTCCCCTGCCTGGTGAAGGATGAAACGTCACTAAAGCAGGCATTCACCAGCGACGCAAGAGCATGGTGCACCGGCCCGAAAGTGGATCGCCCCCTGGCCCATGTTGGGGGCTGTGTCCCCAGACGACGAGAGTGCCTGAGCGAGCGGCCAGGTTGGTAATCTCCGGCGGCCTTGGCACGTAGATCGCTCAAGCCCCAGCTGAACCAGATCCGGACCTGGGTCCGGCAGGGTCGCACGGACGCCTGGATCGCCCACCAGCTCGATGTGTCGGTCGGCGACATCCGCTCCTTCAAGCGCGACCATGAGCTCGCCCCGACCGACGCCGGGGACGTCAACGGCGAGCCCCTCGGCGGCGACGTCGACGAGCTGGACCTTCGCGCGGAGGACGATGCGCTCGTGGCCGCGGCCCTCGAGGCGGAGGCCGAGGCGGGAGTGGATGAGGACGAGTCCGACGACACCGCCGCGGACAGCTCAGAGAACGGCGACGCCGACGATGACGACAAGCCGCGTCGCCGGCGCCGCGGGCGCCGCGGCGGGCGCGGCCGGGCACGCAAGGCGGGAGGAGGCGGCCCGCTCGAGGGCACCTTCGACCACGGCGAGGACGGCTACGGCCTGTGGCTCGATCCCGCCGTGCAGGACGATCCCGTGTACGCCGAGCACTGGGCGGGCCACCGTCCGGTCACGGTCACGGTCGAGGCCGACCGCATCGTGATCACGCGCGTCGGCAACGCCGACGACGACTAGACAGGGTCCCTCGGGCGGAGTAGGGCCTAGAACGGAGGGTGCCGCTCGCGGGTCCTGCCGCCCGCGAAGTCGGAGGCCTCTCGCACGTATCGGTTGAAGGCCGCGTCCACCGCCGCGGCCGCCTCCGTTCCGGCGCGATAGCGGTCGGCCACCCGAATGGCCCAGTCCGTGTCCGCGGCATAGAGCTCGGCCAGCTCGCCGACCGTGAACCTCGATCCGAGGCGCCGGTGAAGCTCCGCCACCACCGCGTCGGCGGCACGCTCCAGAGCCATGGCCGAGCCGCCGTACGCGTCGCGGAGGCGACGGTCTCCCTCGCGCCACTGGTACAGCGCGTTCTCCACCGCGTAGCTCACCGCCCCGAGGCTAGCCATGAAATGCCTCGGTGCGCACCCGGCCAGCCGGGTGCTTCCGCCAAGCGACCTAACCGCCCGAGAGACCCTCGATCACGTAGGGGCGCTCGCCCTGGCGCACCATGCCCAGGCGCCGTGCCTCGCGCTCCAGCGCCCCCGGATCGCGCAGCGCGCGGACGCGCTTCTTGAGCGCCTGGTTCTCCCCCGCCAGCGACCGCAGCTCCTGCGTCTGCTCGCCCGCGGTGCGCGACTGCTGCAACCAGTGTCGGGCCGGCGATACGTAGAGGCAGAGGATCACGACCAGTGTCCCGCCCAGGGCGATCCGGCCCACCCGGTCCCAGCGGATGCCCACCGAGCGGCGCGGTCGGGCTGCTGAGGCTTGGGCCATCCGATCCCCCTTCGCGGCCGGGAGCGGTTGTCCTTCCCGCTCTTTCTAACTGCGGAAGACGCTTCGGCCCGGGTACCCGGCGTCGGCACCCAGAGCCTCCTCGATGCGGAGCAGCTGGTTGTACTTCGCCACCCGGTCTGAACGCGACGGGGCCCCGGTCTTGATCTGGCCGCAGCCGGTGGCCACCGCGAGGTCGGCGATCGTGGTGTCCTCGGTCTCGCCCGAGCGGTGCGACATCACCACGGTGTACCCCGCCTCGCCGGCCGTGCGAACCGCGTCGAGGGTCTCGGTGAGCGTGCCGATCTGATTCACCTTCACGAGGATCGAGTTCGCCACGCCGGAGTCGATCCCGCGCCGGAGCCGCTCGCTGTTGGTCACGAACAGGTCGTCCCCCACGAGCTGGACGCGATCGCCGATGCGCTCGGTGAGAACGCGCCACCCGTCCCAGTCCTCCTCGTCCATGCCGTCCTCGATCGACAGCACGGGGTAGCGCGAGGCGAGGTCCTGCCAGTAGTCGGTGAGCTCGTTCGCGGAGAGCGTGCGGCCCTCGTGCTCCAGCACGTAGGCCCCGCCCTCGTAGAGCTCGCTGGTGGCCGGGTCGAGCGCGATGGCCACTTCCTCCCCCGGCCGGTAGCCGGCGGCCTCGATGCCGGATACGAGCGCCTCGAGAGCGGCCTCGTTCGACTCCAGGTCCGGGGCGAACCCGCCCTCGTCCCCCACGGCCGTGGCGAGGCCGCGGTCGTGCAGCGTCTTCTTGAGCGCATGGAAGACCTCAGCACCGGTGCGCAGGCCCTCGGCGAACGAGGCGGCGCCCACCGGCACCACCATGAACTCCTGGAAGTCCACCTTGTTGTCGGCGTGCGCGCCGCCGTTCAGGACGTTCATCATCGGAACGGGCAGCACGTGCGCCGCCTCGCCGCCGAGGTAGCGCCAGAGCGGGAGCCGCTCCTCCGCCGCCGCGGCGTGCGCGGCCGCGAGCGAGACGGCGAGGATCGCGTTCGCGCCGAGGCGCGACTTGTTCGGGGTGCCGTCGAGGTCGATGAGCGCGCGGTCGAGCGCGCTCTGGTTCGAGGCATCGAGGCCGCCGACCGCGTCCGCGATCTCCGCGTTGACGTGGCCCACCGCGGTGGTCACGCCCTTGCCGCCCCACGCCTCGCCCCCGTCGCGCAGCTCCGTCGCCTCGAACTCACCCGTCGAGGCACCGGACGGCACCGCCGCGCGGCCCCATGCCCCCGATGAGAGCGCGAGCTCCACTTCGACGGTCGGATTGCCGCGCGAATCGAGGATGGAACGGGCGTGCAGCTGCTCGATCTGGCTCATGAGCGCGGGATCC
>JBBQHI010000025.1:0-57857 GCA_038323835.1 Solirubrobacterales bacterium | reverse complement strand
CTTCACGTCCGTGTCGGGCCCCGACGCCAGCGAGACGAAGGCGAGGAACATGATCAGCGCCGCACTGGTGACCAGGCGTCCCGTCCGGCCGATGCCGCGGATCACCGCCTCGTCGGTGTCTCCCGTTGCGTCGTACTCCTCACGCATGCGGGAGAGGATGAACACCTCGTAGTCCATCGAGAGGCCGAACAGGAACGCGAACACGATCAGTGGTAGCCACGAGTTGATCGCGCCCGTGGACGTGATGCCCCAGATCTCGTCCGAGCCATAGCCGTGCTGCCAGACCAACGTTATGACTCCCCAGGCGGCGGCCACGCTGATCACGTTCAGGATCACGGCCTTGGCCGGGAGGAGAAGGGACCGGAAGGCCCGCGCGAGCAGGACGAAGGTCACGAGCGAGATCAGGGCGATCATCAGCGGGAAGTTGCCGTAGACGGCGGAGATGAAGTCGGCGGTGGACGCCGGCTGGCCGCCGAGCTGCACCTCGGGCCCCTGGGCGCGGCCGACATCCCTCACCTCGTCCACCAGGTCTCGGCTGCGCGATGAGGATCCGTCCGGGGTGGGGAACGCCTCCACCACCGCGGTGCCGTGGCTGCGCCAGCCCGCGCCCGCGGGCGCGGCCGCACCGTGGATGTCCTTGATCTTCGCCACCTCTGCGGCCACCCGGTCGGGTGAGGCCCCGCGCACGAGGATCTCGTGGGGCAGGACCGCGCCCGAGCCGATCCCGGAGTCCTCCAGCGCCACGAGGCCATCCTTGGCGTCGCCCTGCTTGGCGAGCGTGTTCACGTCCGCGATCCCGACCTGGATGGTCGTGGCCGCGGCCACGAGCGCGCCCAGGATAAGCAGCCCGGCAAAGGCCGCGATCCAGCGGCGGCGGACGATGCCCCGGCCCCAGCTGGTCCACGCGCGCGACGCCTTGTCGTCCGTGCGCCGGTGCGGCCAGTCCAGGCGCTCGCCCATCGAGTGCAGAACCACCGGGAGGAGCGTGACGGCCACGAGCACCGACACCAGCGGGATCACCATGCCGCCAAACCCCACGCTGCGCAGAAACGGGAGCGGGAGGGCCACCAGCGCAAGCAGGCCGATGGCCACGGTGGTGCCGCTGAACACGACGGCCCGGCCGCCCGAGGCCATCGCGCGGACGATCGCCTCGTCGCCCTGGTGTCCGTGAGCGCGCTCCTCCCGCCAGCGCACCACCACGATCAGCGCGTAGTCGATGGCCACGCCGAGGCCGATCAGCGCGATCAGGAACTGGACAATCGGAGACACGCCGGTGAACGTGGTGATGCCGTACACCACCAGGAAGCTGGTCATGATCGAGGCGATCGCCATCAGGATCGGCACCAGCGCCAGGAGCGAGGCGAAGACGAAGGCCAGCACCACGAGCGCCCCCACGCCGCCCACGAGAGCCTCGAGGAACACGCCCGACCCGTCGCCTCCTCCGCTCTGGGCGGCGAGCGCGTCGTAGCCGGTGAGGTGCACGGGCGCACCGCCGACCTGCAGGCCGCGCAGAGCGGCGCGCGCCTTCTTCTCCGCCTTCGGGTTGTCCCCGAACACGCTGTCCGGATCGGGGCGCGGGTAGACGACGGCGAACGCAGTGCGGCCGTTCTTGGACACGAACGCATCGCTTCCCGTGGAGCCGTAGCCCGCGATCCGAGCTCCGGGCAGGGCCGTGGCGAGCTTGCCCTCAAGCCCACGCAGCTCATGCCTGACCGCGGGGTCGGAGGCCGACGTGCCGGCGGGCAGGGTCACCACGGGAAGGAGCGGACTGGAGTCCCCGCCCGTGCCTCCGTAGAGCTTCGCGATCTCCTGGTTCGTCTCCCAGCCCTCACGGCCGGGGACGGTGAACTTCTGGTCCATCGCCTTGGTCGCGGCCCCCGCGGTGGCGATGCCGGCCACCGTCAGGATCAGCCAGAAGCTCACCACGAGGCGGCGGTGACGGAGGGTCCAGCGAGTCAGTCGTGCCATCAATAGTTTGTATCAGTACACGGGGTTCCTCATGAACTGGGTGGCCCGGCGGACGCGCACGCAGTTCGCGCGTGTCCTGGACGAGAACACGGGGCTCCACCCGCGCGAGTTCGGCGTGCTGGCCGTGGTGTCCCACGAGCCCGACATCACCCAGCAGGCGGTGGGCGAGGCCGCCGGCGTGGACCCCAGCACCATGGTGGCCACGCTCGACTCCGTGGAGGAGCGTGGCCTGGCCGAGCGGCGTACCCACGAGACCGACCGTCGCAAGCGCGCCGTGTTCCTCACCGGGCACGGCGAGGAGGTGGCCAAGGAGGCGCGGCGCCTCGGAGCCGAGGTCGGGCGCGAGGCGTTCAGCGCCCTCAACGCCAACGAGCGCACGCAACTGAACGTGCTGCTGAGGAAGCCGGCGGGACTCGGGTAGCGCCGAGTCCCGCGCCTAGCACCCTTTCGTTCACAAAAACGCAACCGGACGGGCGCCCAGAGCGCGCATAGTCCGGTGGGTGGGTGCCAGCAACCGGGTGATGGGCCTCTTCGGCAGCGCTCCCCGCTACCGCGAGTTCTACGCGCTGTTCGAGCGTGCCGGCCACAACGTGGAGCGGGCCACCGGCCTGCTCGCGGAGCTGATGGACGCCTGGCCCGACGAGGGCAACCGGCTCCGCCACGAGATCAAGCTCCTCGAGGAGGAGGGCGACACGATCACCCACGGTGTGATCCGGCATCTGAACCTGAAGGCCGCCGTGCCCTTCGCCTCGCCGGACGCCCACAAGCTCATCTCCGACCTCGACGACGTGGTGGACTTCGCCGAGGAGGTGGCCGACTTCATGGGGCTCTACCGCGTGGAGGCTCCCACCGACCACGCCGTGCAGCTGGCCCACACAGTGCACGCCTCGGGCATCGAGATCGCGGGCGCCCTGTCGCTGCTCGGCGACCTCTCCCGCGCCAGCCCCCACATCGCGGCGCTGGATCGCCTCGAGCACGAGGGGGACGACCTCGAGCGCAGGGCTCTGACCTCGCTCTTCGACGGCGGCATCGACCCGATGGTGGTCATCCGCTGGAAGGACATCTACGAGCGGCTCGAAGAGGGGATCGACGCGGCCGCGCACGTGGGCCGCACCCTCGGCGGGATCCTCACCCGGCGCCCCTAGCCACGTCGCGACGGCAGGGGTGAGGCGTCCAGCGCCCGGACCGGGCCGCCGTCTTTCTCGCCGGGGCCTGCAGAGTCGTCCCGCAAAGGCTGAACTGAACCTGGACTCGCTGCTGAAGGGCGCCGCAGCGGGCCGGCGGAACGAGGATCGGAGGTTCGCGCGCTGAGCTGGCAGGACTGCAGGGGGGCCCCGATCCGGCTTGACGTAACGCCGATCCCACATAGGCTGGGGCGCGATGACCACCCGAAGGGGAACGCTCGGGATCGCCGCCCTGAGTCTGGCCCTCGGCGGCCTCACGCTCGCCGAGGTTCCGGCCGGCAGTGCCCACGGACCCGCCAGGGCCGCCGCCGAGGCCCACGGCCGGCTGACCTTCAACGTCCGCTTCGTCGGTCCCTACGTCCAGGGCTCGGTGCCCTTCATCCTCGTGCGCAACGCCGGCGGCGACGATGTGGTGCGACGTCAGGTCAAGGGCGCCGACACGACCGTGTCGCTACCCGCGGGCCGGTACTCGGTGGCCAGCTACTGGCGCCCCTGCCAGGGCAGATGCGGCCCCGAGGACCTGGCCACAGATCGCTGCGGCCGGCATTTCACTCTGCACACCGCTCGGCGCGGGGACTCGGAGACGATCGCGGCCAGCGCCGTGTTCGCGAACGGCGAGCCCTGCACCATCAAGCTCGACTCCGACTACCCACCGCTCCCGCGCGCCCGGACCGGTGGAGCCGCGCTGGACGTGAAGCGCGGTGTGCTGTGCCGGCCCCAGCGGGACGCCTGCGAGCTTCCCGCCCGCGCCCCGCGCACCAAGGGCACGCTCCCGGTGAAGACCGGCAGCCGGGTCACGGTGGCCCTCGGCGCCCCCGCCCGCCGCATCCTCCTGAAGGGCATCTGCGGCGGGGGCACCTTCCTTCCCTCCGCGGGAGGCCGCAACTGGACCTTCCGCGTGCCCGCCGACACGATGGCCCACTTCGGCGACTGCCGCGACCTCGGCCTCGAGGTCACCTACAAGGGCCCGGGAATCCGGAAGGGCGTGCGCGCCGCCTTCGGATTCCGCCTTCGCGCAGGGCGCTAGGCCCGCGAGGAGCGCAGCCCGATCGGCGATCGGGCGAGCACCGCAGCGACGAACTACGCGAGCCCCTCCACCTTGTACTCCCGCAGGAAGCCCTCGAAGAGGCGCTTGTGCCCCTCCTCGTCACGAAGGATCGCGATCACCATGTCGTTCGTGACCGGGTCCTTGTCGTCGGTGAACTCGATGATCTCGTTGTAGTGCTCGATCGCCCCGGACTCCGCCTGGATCACGCCCTTGATCACGTGCACGATGTCCGTCTGCTCCTCGGGCGGCTGGAGATAGGACTGCTCGGCGCTGAAGTCGAGCGATCCGGGCACCACGCCGTAGAGCTCCTTGATCCGGTTGCCGAACTGGGTGGCGTGCCCGAGCTCCTCCTGGATGTCCGCCTTGAGCGACTCGATGATCTCCTGGGCACGGACGCCGTCGGGGTTGATCGAGTTGGCGATATAGCTCATCACCGTCTCGATCTCCATCCAGTACGCCTTGGTGAGCATCTTGAGGAGCTCCTCGCGCTCGCCGCGCTTCGCGTCGCTGAGGATTCCCTGCCGTGGTGACGTTTCGGTGGACATGCGTTCCTCCTACCTCGTCGGGTAACCGGTGAAACTAGGCCAGTGAGCACAATCGGCGAGATCGAGGCGGTCATGAGGCCGCCGCAGTCGCTTTGGGACCGCATCCTCGCGGAGCCCGACCGCGCGCCCGAGCACATCGCCCTCGCTGCCGCCGAGCGCTTCGGCCCGGGAGCCGCGGAATGGGTGCGCGTGGCGGGCCCCGGGAACACCCCCGACGAGCTGGCGCGAATTGCCTACAGCAAGCACGTGCGACTCGCCCGGCTGGAGGGCGGCGCCCTGGGGGTGGGGGGAATCGTGACCGCCGCGCCCGACCTCGTGGCGCTGATCTGGATTCAGAGCCGGATGGTCTTCTACATAGCGGCGGCCCACGGGTACGACCCCACCCACCCGATGCGCCCCGCGGAGCTGCTCGCGCTGCTCGACCTCTATCCCACTCCCGCCGAGGCCCGCGCCGCGCTGGACGGCATGGGCAAGCGTCTCGTCCAGGTGGCGGCCGAGCGGGCCCTCCACTCGAGGAACGACCACGGGCTTCACCTCAGGCTGGCCAGGTACCTCGCCCGGCGACTGGTCCGTCGTTACGCGGGCCGGCTCATTCCTCTCATCGGCGCGCCGATCGGCGCGCTTCAGAACGGCGGCGTGACCAAGGATCTCGGCCGGCGGGCCCTGGCCTACTACGGCGGCGATCAGGCCCGGCCGTAGACCGGAACGGCGGCGCCGCTGGTGGGCGCCGACTCCTCCGAAACGAGGAAGCGGACCACCTTCGCGATCGCCCCCGGGTCCACCCACTTCGACTGGTCGGCATCCGGCTGGGCCTCGCGGTTCGCGGGGGTGTCGATGACGCTCGGCAGGATCGCGTTCACCCGCACCCCCTTGTCCCGGTACTCGGCGTCGAGGGCCTGCACGAAGGCGAGCAGCGCCGCCTTGCCGGCCACGTAGCCGGCCGCCCCGGCGAACGGGCGCAGCGCGGCCCGCGCCGACACCCCGACGAACGCGCCGCGCCCGCGCTCGACCATCCGCGGCATGGCCTCGTGCGCGAGAAGGAAGGCGGGCACCAGGTTCAGCTCGATCATCCTCATGAAGTCGGGCAGATCGGTCTCGTGGACCAACGGTCCCTGGGTGTAGCCCCCCACCAGGTTCACCACCGCCTCGAGGTCCTCCACCCCGGCCACCACGTCGGCCACACCGCCACCGGGATCGGTGAGATCCGCCCTGGCCAGGGACACGCGGTCGCCCAGCTCCTGGTCGATCCGCTCGCGTTCGCGATCCACGATCCAGGTGAGCCGGCAGTCGTATCCGGCGTCCAGCAACTCCCGCACGACGGCCGTGCCGAGGGCCCCCGTTCCACCGGCCACGAGCACGGTCATGTCAGGTTCTCCAGGCCGGGGGCGACTCCACCGCTGTGGAGGCTATCCCGTCCGAAAGCAGTTCTAACTTGGATCCCCCGATGGAGCAGCCCACGCTCACGCCCAGCCGCTGCTTCGTGCGCGACTTCGCGGACGGCCAGGAGGTGGACGAGGTGTTCGTCGTCCGCGCCCGCAGCCTGCGCCAGAAGCGCAACGGCGAGCCGTTCCTCAAGCTCCAGCTCGGTGACCTCACCGGAGCGGTCGAGGGCGTCATGTGGGACGGGGTCAAGGAGGCCGAGGAGCACTGCTGCGCCGGGTCCGTGATCCGCGTGGTGGGCCGCTTCCAGGTGGACTCGCGCTACGGCGCGGGCATCACCGTGCGGGCACTGCGGCCGGCCGCAAAGGGCGAGTACGACCTGGCCGACCTCACCGAGGCCCCGCCGATTCCCTACGCCCAGATGGCCGACGACCTGCGGTCGCTGGTGAACACGGTGCAGCAGCCTCATTTGCGCGAGCTGCTGGCGCGCCTGCTCGATCCCAGCACCGAGTCCGGCCGCCTGTACCACGAGGCCCCCGCGGCCAAGTACTACCACCAGGCCTACCGGCACGGACTGCTCGAGCACTGCCTGTCCGTGGCCCAGGGCGTGAGCGCCCTCGCCGCCACCTTCCCGGGCATCGACCGCGACGCGGCCGTCACCGGCGCCCTGCTCCACGACATCGGGAAGCTGGAGGCCTACGCCTGGGCCGGACAGGCCATCGAGCTCACCGACGCCGGCAAGCTGCTGGGCGAGATCCCGCTCGGGTACTTCAGGGTTCGCCGTGAGATAGAGCGCATCGAGGGCTTCCCCGCCGCCTGCGCTCAGGCCGTGCTGCACATCATCCTCAGCCACCACGGCAAGCTCGAGCACGGCAGCCCCGTGGTTCCCTGCACGCGCGAGGCCACGCTCGTCCACTTCATGGACAACCTGGGCGGGAACCTCGGCAGCTTCGACCGAATCCAGAAGAGCCTCGCCGACGGAGTCCGCTGGTCGGACTTCGACCGCGCGATCTCGGCCTCCGCGTACTTCGCGCCCGCCGAGAACGAGCGCGAAGCGGCTTAACGCGGGCGAAGAGCCGGCGATTCCAGGCTATGTCATCTCGCAAATAGCGGGGTCGGGGGGCGGGCCGTCCCGCTTTCCCGCTTATCCTCGTGGGCGTGGCGAAGGACACCGAAAAGCTCATCCGGCAGCTCTCCCTGATCTCGTTCCTCATGGCGGAACGGCGGCCCGTGTCGGCGCTCGAGATCAAGGCCGACGTGGAGGGCTACTCGCAGATGAACGACGAGGCCTTCGCGCGGCGCTTCTACGCGGACCGCTCCGAGCTCGAGTCGCTGGGCATCCAGCTCAAGGTGGACAAGCCCGCGGAGGGCTACTACGAGGCGGAGAACTACTCGCTGCCGCCGGAGAACTTCTACCTGCCGGCGATCGCGTTCACCGACCAGGAGCTGGGCGCGCTGCGGATGTCGCTCTACCTGCTGGACGGCACGTTCGCCTACGCCGAACCACTGCGCCTGGCGCTCCAACAGCTCTCCTGGGGCAAGCCCTCGCCGCTCGACTCGCCCGAGGAGCGCTCGGTGGCGCTGGCCGTCACCGCGGACAGCGGAGGCCGCGACCTCTCGCAGCGGCTGTCGAAGGTCGAGACGGCGATCTTCCGCCGCAAGACGATCCTCTTCGACTACTACACGATCGGCCGCGACGCGGTGGACAAGCGCAAGGTGGATCCCTTCCACCTGCTCTTCCGCGGCGGGCAGTTCTACCTGATCGGTCACTCGCACGAGCGCAATGACGTGCGCGTGTTCCGCGTGTCCCGGATCAGGGGCAAGGTGGGCTACTCGTCCAAGGCCGAGCACGACTTCAACCGGCCCGAGGAGTTCGATCCGAGGAGCTACGCCACCCGCACCGACTGGCAGCTCGGCGATCCGGTGGGCCGGGCGCGCATCTGGCTGTCCAACCGCATCGACTGGCTGGCGCTGCGCCACTTCGGTCACGCCGGGGAGGTCACCGAGGACGAGGGCGGGCACATCTTCGAGACCGAGTACGCCGACCCGCGCCAGCTCCTCTCCTGGGTGCTCGGCCTGGGGGACCAGGCCCGCATCCTCGGGCCCGACGAGCTGGTCGAGGAGCGCGACGAGCGCCTCCGGGTGGTCATCGAGCGCCACACCGGCACGCCCGAGCTCGCCTCGAAGTCGCGCAGGCGCCGCGCCGTGGTCGAGGAGGAGGACCCGGAGGACCGGGGCGAGGCCCCGATCCGGCCCGAGCGCTTCGCGCGTCTGGTCACGCTCGCGGGGATGCTCATCGACGCCGCTCGCGAGGGCCACAAGCTCGAGGTGGTGGACCTCTGCGAGAGCCTCCAGATCTCCGACACGGAGCTGCGCCAAGACATCGACGTGCTGAACGTCGTGAACTTCGGCGGCGGGAGCTACGTGCTCTACGCGGAGATCCAGGGCGGCCAGATCGAGGTCGATCCGGAGCCCTACGGGGACAACTTCGCCCGCCCCGCCCGTCTCCTGCCGCTGGAGGCCAAGGCCCTGGTGGCCGCCATCGACCTTCTCGGGGAGCACCTCCCCGAGGGCTCCCTCACCTCCGCCCGCCAGAAGATCGTGGACGCGCTGGGGCAGGATCCGGCGGCCGAGGGGCTCCAGATCACCACGGCCAAGGGCGACGACTCCGCGGTGGCGCGGGTGGTGTCGGGGGCGATCGTCGGCCGGAGCCTGCTGAGGATCGAGTACTACAAGGAGAACGAGGACGAGTTCACCGAGCGCACGATCGAGCCCTACAAGCTCGCGAACGGCCAGGAGGGCTGGTACGTGCACTCCTACGATCTGGACAAGGACGCCACGCGCTCCTACCGGCTCGACCGCATCCGCGAAGCCACGGTCCTGGACGAGACCTTCGAGCCGCGTGAGGGCATCGAGCCCGACGTTCACGGCTGGCTCTCCACGGGCGAGGTGCCCGCATCCACCACGGCCCGGATCTGGATCTCACCCGACCGCGCCCGCTGGGCTCGCGAGGACCGCCGCGTGGTGGACGACCTCTCCGACGGCTCCGTCGTGGTGGAGCGCACCTTTGCCTCGCACGAGTGGCTGGCCCGCGAGGTCCTGAAGGAAGCGGGCGACGCGGTGGTGCTGGAGCCCGATGAGGCCCGCGCCGCCATCCTCGAGGCGGCCGAGTCGCTGGCCGGCGCCGTGCAGCGGTAACTCCTCCAGAGGTGCTCCCCCGATCGACGATCGGACTCCGCTCCTCGGCCTAGGTCAGCGAGTGACGGTGACGGTTCCGGATTGCACCTTGCCGTGGATGGTGCAGTAGTAGGTGAGCTTGCCCGCGGTGGTGGGCTTCAACACGTAGGCGCCGCGTGGGTCCAGCGTCCCCGAGTCGAACTTCACGGTGCTGTTGGAGTCGGAGGTGACGGTGTGCGCCACGGCCCCCTCATTGCGCCAGCTGATCGACTGGCCGCGTCGGATGGTCAGGGCCTTGGGCTTGTAGAAGTTGTCGCCGATCGACACCTTCACGACCGCTGGAACCGTCTCCTGCTGGGTCGCCGTCGGCGTCTTCGTGGTGGCGGGCGAGCTCGCCTTCGTGTCGCTGTTGTCATCGCCGCCACAACCTGTGAGCGGCACGGCGAAGAGAGCGAGGCCGGCCCCCGCGAGCGCGGTGCGCCGTGCGAGTCTGGGCGATCTCAGCATCCTCCACTCATCATTCCCGCGGGTGCCGCTCTGGGCATCGCCCCGATGGGGTGAGATCGCACCACCTGAAGATCCTCGCTGGGCGCGCCGCGGCGGCACGGCGCGCCCGCGTGGGCTCTCTCTCCTCCGTCAGTCCTGATGCTTGGCGGCGTAGGCTCCTGAGCGCCGGCACACGTCGCCGACGTTCACCCTCTGGCCCCGGTCCACGATCACCTGGCGGACCGCGCGCAGCCGGCCCTCCCTGTCCTCGCAGGTCAGGTTCCACGCCTCCTTGCCGTTCACCACGCGCGGTGTCGGGCTCTTGAAGCGGACCTCGCCGGCCTTCCAGTCGTCCACCGGCTGGCCGTCCACCTGGTCGAAGTTCACCACGTGGGCGACGTAGTTGCCGGGCGGCGGATCCACGAGGACCGCGTCCTCGTTGGTGTCGCCGAAGGACGCGGACTGCGTCACGAGCTCACCGGCCGCGTCCGTGACGTACACGTCCCAGTCGGTGTCGGGGTTGGTCCACTCGATGTGCACCGTGAAGCGCCCGTTGTCCACCGCCGGGGGACCCTGGACGGTGAACGGGAGGTTCTCCTGCGGGCCGGCCGGGAAGTTCCCGGTGTTCTCCGCAGGCACGCCCGCCGGGTTGGCGAGCGGGGTGTTGGCCTGCGGGGGGCCGGTCGGCTTGCGGCCGTCGCGCCCGGCCACGATCGGGCGGGTGGACGGGTTCACGCTCCAGGTGAACCGGCCGCCCTCCGAGTGCAGCGTGCTCTCGAGTGCGTCAGGGAACAGCTGCGCGGCGCCGATCTCGGTGCCGATGCTGTTCTTCCACACCGGCGAGGTGGAGGTCATGAAGCTCTTGTGGATCTTCAGGTTCCACCCCCTCGGGGCCCTGCCCGTGATCAGCGAGTGGTCGGCCGAGTTGGCCGTGGACGCGAGCATCTCGTAGTAGGCCTCGCGGTTGCCGCCCTTGCCGGCTCCGGCCGCGGGGGCCTGTCCGAGGTACTCGGCCACCACTCCCTGCTGGAACGGCGGGTGGAACGAGACGTCGCCGATCTCGAACGTGTAGCCGATGCCGCCGGTGGTCCAGAAGGTCCAGTCCTCCGTGGTGCCGGTGGTTTCATAGAGGCCGTAGCCGGGCTCGTTCTTGTACCCGTTGTGAGCGGCCATCCGCGCCCCGAGGTCCTTCAGCAGGGGCTCGTCGAGCGGCGCTCCCACGTCCACCACTCCGGGCGGCCGCAGCAGCAGGTTCGAGAACGTGTGGTTGGTGATCAGGTTGGTGACCTGGCGCTCGGAGAAGAGCCAGCGGATGTTCTGCGTCTCCGGCTCGGAGAATGGGCCGGTGCCGCGGAACGTCTCGCCGGTGGACTCCACCTCGGCCCCCGGCCCGCCCCAGAAGCCGCCGTAGTTGCGGTTCGGGTCCACGCCCTGGTAGGCGCCCGCGGTCGCGTTGTCGTTGCAGGGCCCCGGGTTCTCCGGGTCCGGCCAGCAGTTCTTGCGCTTCATCTCGTAGGACTGCGTGTCGAACTCGGTCTCGGCGGGGAAGTCTGGCGCCTCACGCGAGATGTTGAACCCGTCGGGGTTCACGATCGGGATCACGATGTTGCGCGTGTCGTTCACGAGCCTCGTGGTGCGGCGCGACTTGCCGAAATTGCGCAGCAGGTCGTAGGCCCACTCCATCGAGTGCTCGCCCGCGGGCCATTCGCGTGCGTGGTGCACGCCGATGTTGGCGAAGATCGGCTTGCCGTCGTTCACGTCGTACACGTGCCGGGCGATCTCGATGCCCACGACGTCACGGCCGAGATGGGTGCGATAGGGCAGCGTGAACGGGCGCACCATGTTCGGGTAGCGCCGCCCCAGCTGCTTCAGCTCCAGCTCGTAGTCGGCCAGGTGGCGGTAGGTGGTTCGACCGCTCGGCAGAGCGCTCCCGCCCGCCCTTGCCGCGCGCGCCGCGAAACGGCGGTTGCTCCGCTGGTCGAGCCGCGCCTGGGCGTCCAGGTCGGCGATCTTCACCCGGTATCCGAGCTTGGCCTGGCGCAGCTTGCTGAGGCCGGACGTCCCGGTCACCAGCACGTCCACCGACTTCGCGGTGCCGCTCTCCGTGAGATCGAGCCCGAGCCCCTGGAGCCGGGTCTTGTCCGCGCGGGTGGGCGTGGACACCTCCACGATCTGGGTCCGCTGTGCCGGACCGGCATGAGCGGTCACGAAGCTCACCGACACCCGGGCACGCTTGGCGTGGCCGCGGAAGTGGCAGGCCTGGACGATCAGCCGCTGGCCCTTGGTCACGAATCCCTCGGCCAGCTCACGCCCCCCGAGAGCGGCGGACCCGGCCACGAAGTGCTTGCTCTTCGCGTCGAAGACGCCGAGGTCGAAGTCGGCGCGGCTGCGCAGCCGCGCGCGCACCAGTCCGGTGCCCGGTGCGGTGGCCCGGACCACGGCGGTGCGCTTGGTGCGCCCGGCGTAGGCGGTGTGACAGCCCCTGGCTGCGGCCTTCGAGGCCGTGACCTCGGCACGCTTGACCGCGGCCGACGAAGCGCCGGCGACGACTGCGGAGACGAGAAGGAACGTGAGCGCAAGGACGCCTGCGGCACGCCCCACGCCGATCTTCCCTGAACGCATGGAACCCCTCCCTCTGAGGTTTGGAACGCGAAGGATGCCCGGGGTCATACCCGATTCGCGCTCAGAGGAACCAATCGGGTTGAGCCCGCCGGGGTGCCGCGACGCTTCATCCGGGTACTGTGGCGCCCCGGATTTCCTTGCCCTCGCGACGCGAACAGATACAGATGACGGACGACGAGCTCCACGCCTTCCTCGACGAGGAGATGATCGTGCAGTGCGCCACCGTGGGCGCGGACGGCCTGCCGCACATGGTGCCGCTCTGGTTCGTGTCAGAGGGCCTCGAGCTGACGGGCTGGACCTACGCGAAGTCGCAGAAGGCGAAGAACCTGGAGCGCAACCCGCGCGCCACCCTCGGCCTCGAGGCGGGCGTGAAGTACCACGAGCTGCGCGGCGTGATGTTTGAGTGCGACGTGGCCCTGGAGCGCGATCCGGAGGAGGTCGAGCGCTACGGGCTGGCGCTGTTCGGGCGCTACGCGGGCGATCTCGGGCCCGAGGTGCGCGAGATGGTGGCCGCGCAGGCGCAGAAGCGGGTGGGGTTGCGGTTCGTTCCCTCCCGTGTGGTGAGCTGGGACCACCGGAAGCTCGGAGGCACATACTGATGGACGCGCTGAAGGGCCTGATCCTGTCGGGCGGCAAGGGCACGCGCCTGCGGCCACTCACCCACACGAGCGCGAAGCAGCTCGTGCCGGTGGCCAACAAGCCCGTGCTCTTCTACGGCCTCGAGGCGATGGCCGAGGCCGGCATCGAGGAGGTCGGCATCATCGTGGCCCCCGAGACCGGGGGCGAGATCCGTGCCGCCGCGGGCGACGGCTCCGCCTTCGGGCTCCACATCGAGTACATCGAGCAGGACGCCCCGAGCGGGCTGGCGCACGCGGTGCTCACCGCGGAGCCGTTCCTCGGCTCCTCCTCGTTTGTCATGTACCTGGGCGACAACCTCCTGCGCGACGGGATCGTCGAGCTGGTGAAGAACTTCCGCAGCGAGAGGCCGGACGCGCTGATCCTGCTCACGCCGGTGCCCGACCCGGAGAGCTACGGCGTGGCCGAGCTGAACGAGGACGGCGGCGTGAGCCGGCTGGTGGAGAAGCCGAAGGACCCGAAGACCAACCTCGCGCTGGTCGGGGTCTACATGTTCACGCCCGCGATCTTCGACGCGGCCCGCGCGATCGAGCCCTCCTGGCGGGACGAGCTCGAGATCACCGACGCGATCCAGTACCTGGTGGAGCAGGGCAGGCGCGTGGACCCGCACATCGTTCACGGCTGGTGGAAGGACACCGGTCAGGTGCAGGACATGCTCGAGGCCAACCGGCTGATCCTTGACGACCTGGACGAGCGCATCGACGGCGAGGTGGTGGACTCCCGCGTGGAGGGCCGCGTGGTGGTCGAGGAGGGCGCCCGTCTGGAGCGGTCCACCGTGCGCGGCCCGGCCATCATCGGCAAGGGCTCGCGCGTGACCGACGCCTACATCGGCCCGTACACCGCGATCGGAGAGGACGTGACGATCGAGAAGGCGGAGCTCGAGCACTCGATCGTGCTCTCGGGCTCGTCGATCACCGACCTCGAGTCCCGCGTGGAGGCCAGCCTGATCGGCAAGAACGTGCGCATCAGCCGGGGACCGGCGCTGCCCAAGGCCTACCGCTTCGTGGTGGGGGACAACGCGGACGTGCAGATCCTGTGAGGGCGCTCGTGGTCGGAGCCGGGGGCATGCTCGGCCAGGACCTGGTGAGGGTCCTGGGCGACGAGTCCGTGGGCCTCTCGCGCGCGGAGCTCGACGTGACCGACGCCGAGGCCGTGCGCGGCGCCGTGGCCGAGCACGAGCCCGACGTGGTGCTCAACTGCGCCGCCTATACGAACGTGGACGGGGCCGAGGAGGAGGCCGAGGAGGCCCTGCGCGTGAACGGCGAGGCCGCCGGGACCGTGGCCGCGGAGGCTCCCGCAGTGCTCTACGTGTCGAGCGACTACGTGTTCGACGGGCGCAAGGCCACCCCCTATCTCGAGTCCGATCCCACCGGTCCGGTGTCCAGCTACGGGCGCTCGAAGCTGGCCGGCGAGATCGCCACCGCAGCGGCCAATCCCCGCCACTTCGTGGTGCGCACGTCGTGGCTCTTCGGCGCCGGAGGTAAGAACTTCGTGGACACGATGCTGCGTGTGGGCGGCGAGCGCGACGAGGCGCGCGTGGTGGCCGACCAGGTGGGCTGCCCCACCTACACCGGCCATCTGGCGCGGGCGCTGGTGGAGATCGCCACCGGCGAGGACTACGGCGTGCACCACGCCGCCGCCGCGGGCTCCTGCTCCTGGTTCGAGCTGGCCGCCGCCGCCTTCGAGCGCGCAGGAGTGGAGTGCGAGCTCTCGCCGATCACCACCGCGGAGTACCCGCTGCCCGCGCCCCGCCCCGCGTACTCGGTTCTCGGCACCGAGCGCACACCCCTGCTTCCGTCGTGGCAGGACGGGCTCGACGCATATCTGGCCGAGCGGGAGGTGCGCGCATGAAGCTGCTGGTGACCGGAGCGGCGGGGTTCATCGGATCCACCTACGTCCACCTGGTGTCGGGCGAGCACGACGTGGTGGTGCTCGACAAGCTCACCTACGCCGGCCGGCGGGAGAACCTGCCCGAGGGCGTGCCGCTCGTGGTGGGCGCGATCGAGGACCCCAGGGCGGTGCGCGAGGCCATGGAGGGCGTGGACGCAGTGGTGAACGTCGATCGACCGGTCCGCGTTCGCCCGCACCCATCTGATCGGCACCGGCACCCTGCTGGACGCGGCCCGGGAGCTCGGGGTGCCGCGCTATCTGCAGGTGTCCACGGACGAGGTGTACGGATCGATCGCGTCGGGGTCGTTCACCGAGGAGTCCCCCCTCGACCCCTCATCCCCCTACTCGGCCACCAAGGCCGCCGGCGACCTCCTCGTCTCCGCACACGCGCACACCTACGGGATCGAGGCCGTGATCTGCCGCGGCTCGAACAACTACGGCCCCCGCCAGTACCCCGAGAAGCTGATCCCGCTGATGATCCTCAACGCCATCCAAGGCGACGGCCTGCCGGTGTACGGCGACGGACGCCAGGTGCGCAACTGGCTGTTCGTGGAGGACTTCTGCCGCGGCATCCACACCGTGCTCGAGCGCGGCCGGCCGGGGCAGGCGTACAACGTCGGCGGCCCCGACGAGTGCGAGAACCTCGAGGTCGTGCACCGGATCCTCGAGCTGGCCGGACGCGACGAGTCGCTGATCGAGCACGTTCAGGATCGGCTCGGGCACGACCGCCGCTACTCGCTCTCATCCGAGAAGCTGAAGTCCGAGCTCGGGTGGGAGGCGCAGGTGCACTTCGAGGAGGGCCTGCCGCGCACCTTCGACTGGTACCGGGACAACGAGGCCTGGTGGGAGCCGATCCGCTCGGGCGAGTACCGGGCGTACTACGAGAAGCAGTACGGCCGGGCCCTGGGCTGATTGGTGGGCTGCGCGTGCGGCGGCTCCTCGTCGGCGCACGGCGGCTGGGTGGGTGCCCCGTCTCCCAACGGCCGTGGCCAAGACGTAACCACTGGCGTTACCCGATGTCGCGTGGGCGGCGGCCGGCCGAGGGGGTGTGGCGCGTTATGCACGCATACGGTGCAAAAGGCGCCAAGCCCCTCTACGGACACGTGACGAGACGGTGACCTGTGTGACGGGAGAGCCGATTCCCACCCCGCTGCCGTAGGCGACGCCCCCGGCGCGACGAGCGCGGACGCGCGGCGACCGACGGCCGCTAGCCTCGATCGGGTGTACCGAGACGACGCTCCTGCCCTCGAACTGCGCGGCCTGACCAAGCGCTACGACGACGGCACGCTCGCCCTCGAGGAGCTCGATCTCGTGATTCCGGCGGGCGCGTTCTTCGGTCTGCTGGGCCCCAACGGCGCGGGCAAGACCACTCTGATCAGCGCGGTGTGCAACCTCATCCGGGTCACGAGCGGTGAGGTGCTGGTGTTCGGGGAGCCGGCCGACACCCTGCTCGCGCGATCGTGGATCGGGCTCGCGGAGCAGGACATCAACCTGGACCGCTTCCTCACCGTGCGCGAGACGCTCACCTACCACGGCGGCTACTTCGGGATGCAGCGGGAGGAGGCCGAGCAGCGCGCCGAGGAGATGATCGAGGCGTTCGGCCTCGCGGGGAAGCGCGACGTGCGGGCCCCCAAGCTCTCCGGAGGCCAGCGCCGCCGCCTGCTGCTGGCTCGCGCGCTCATGCACCGCCCGCGCCTCGTGATCCTCGACGAGCCCACCGCCGGCGTGGACGTGGAGCTGCGGGCGGAGCTCTGGCGCTACATCGACCGCCTCCACTCCGAGGGCACCACGATTCTCCTCACCACGCACTATCTGGAGGAGGCCGAGCAGCTCTGCGAGGAGATCGGCCTGATCCGCGACGGCCGGGTGATCGCACGCGACAGCGCGGAGGGCCTCCGTGAGCACTTCGGCGTGGAGTCCCTGCACGGGGTGTACATGAAAGCGATGGCGGAGGACAACGCTCCGGTCCGGGCCGAGCCCGGCCCCTCGCGCCAGGAGGACAACGTTCCGGTCCGGGCCGAGCCCGGCCCCTCGCGCACGGCATGACGGGCCTGGCCTGGCTCTGCCGCCGCGAAACCCTGCGGGTGTCCAAGCTCTGGACCCAGACGGTGCTGGCGCCGGTGGTCTCGTCGCTGCTCTTCATCCTCGTGTTCGGGCTGTCGCTCGGCGGGCGCATCAAGCACGTGGGCGACGTGGACTACGACGTGTTCATCGTGCCCGGGCTGATCACCATGGGCATGGTGCAGGCGGCCTACGCCAACAACGCGTCCACGATCTTCCAGGCCCGCTTCGACCGGTACATCAACGACGTCCTGTCCGCACCCATGCGCCCCTGGCAGATGACGCTCGGGTACACGGTGGGCGGCCTGTTCCGCGCCCTGGCCATCGGAGGCTCGCTGCTGGTCCTGTCGGTGCTGCTCGTGGGCGTCCCGGTGGAGCGGCCGTTCGCCCTGATCGCCGCGGTGGCCCTCGGCCTCGTGCTGTTCGCGTCGCTCGGCCTGGTGGTGGGGATCTACGCGGAGACCTGGGACCACACCACCTTCATCGCCAACATCGTGATCCTGCCGCTCGCGTTCGTGGGCGGGGTCTTCTACTCCGTGGACATCCTGCCCTCCCCCTGGCACGAGCTCTCGCACGTGAACCCGGTCTTCTACCTCGTAAACGGAGTGCGCTTCGGGTTCCTGGGCGAGTCCGACGTGTCCGTGTGGCTGTGCCTGGGCGTGACCGCCGCGCTGGCCGTGCCCACCTACGCGTGGGCCCAGTGGCTGTTCACCACGGGCAGAAGGCTCAAGGACTGAAGGAAGGCATGGTCCGGTGCTCGCCCGGCCAACGCCCGGGCTCCGCTCCTCCCGGGTCTCTGGAAGGGCTGGAGGCCCGCGTGGTCTCCTGCCGGCGCTGCCCCCGGCTCGTGGAGTGGCGTGAGCGCGTGGCGAGGGAGAAGCGGGCCGCGTTCCGCGACGAGGACTACTGGGGCCGGCCGGTGCCCGGCTTCGGCGACCCGGGCGCATCCGTGTACGTGCTCGGCCTGGCGCCGGCGGCCCACGGCGGCAACCGCACGGGCCGGGTCTTCACCGGGGACCGCTCGGGCGACTGGCTCTTCGCTTCGATGCACCGCACGGGCTTCGCCAACCAGGCCGAGTCGGTGCACGCCGAGGACGGCCTGCGTCTCGACGGCGCGTTCGTGGCCGCGGCTGTCCGCTGTGCTCCTCCCGCCAACCGGCCCCTGCCCGAGGAGCGCGACAACTGCCTCCCCTACGCCGCGGAGGAGCTCGAGCTGCTGCGGCCCGGCGTGGTGCTGTGCCTGGGCCGCTTCGCCTGGGACGCGGCCTGCCGATTGCTCGGCCTTCGGCCCCGGCCGCGGTTCGGACACGGCGCGGAGCATCCGGTGGAGGGAGGGCCGGTGCTGCTCGGCAGCTACCACCCGAGCCAGCAGAATACCTTCACCGGCCGGCTGACCGAGGAGATGATGGACGCCGTCTTCGCGCGTGCGCGCGAGCTGGCGGCCGGCCCCTAGCGGGACAGGTCCTCGCGCGCGTTCTCGAGCTCGCGGCGAACGTCGTCGGCGCGGTCGCTCCCCTGGCGCTCCAGCTTCTTCGCCTGCTTCTTCAGCTCGCGCACCCGAGCCTCCCGGTCGCGCCGGGAATCGACCGACTTCTTCAGGTCCTGCGCCTCCGTCTTGACGCTGTTCGCGGCGTCGGTGGCCTTCTTCTGAGCGTCCTTCACGTCGTCGCCCCCACAGGCCACGGGAACGAGGGCGAACGCGATGGTGGCGGCCAGTGCGGCCGGCCGCGGGCCTGGGCGATCCATCGCAGCAGCCTAACCGCACCGAGAACCTGGTTATGGTGACTGGGTCAATTCGATAGCCGAGTTCCCGTTCGCCCTGCGGACGGGGAGCGGGGGACCCACCCTTTCGGGGCGAATCCCGGCCTTAGCCGAGTAGCGCCACTCTTCTGGCGCGAGCCCGTCAGCTAACCCCGTAGGCGCATAGAAGAGAAGGAGTTCCTGCGCCCCATGAAACGGACGCTGCCGTTCCTGATCGTGCTCGCGATCACCGTCGTCGTGACGAGCAACGCGCTCGCCGCCCGCTACGCCTCCCGCACGCTCAGGGAGGGATCGACCGGCGGGGACGTGCGCAAGCTCCAGCGCTTCCTGGACCACACGGGGCGCGACACCGCGGCGGACGGAGAGTTCGGGCCGGCCACCGCGGAGAGCCTGATGGACCTCGAGCAGGCCGAGGACCGGAGGGCCGACGGCGTGGCCACCCGGCCCGAGCAGCGCCTCGTGCGTGCGCGGGCAGTTGGGGAGCCGGAGGTCGCGGCACCCCCAAGCGACGGGGCCACCATCGGCCCCGACGGCCTGGCCGTGCCCCCGGCCTCGGCGCCCCCGGAGGTCGCGGAGATCATCGCGGCGGGCAACGAGATCGCCACCAAGCCCTACAAGTACGGCGGCGGCCACGGAAGCTGGCGCGACTCCGGCTATGACTGCTCCGGCTCGGTGAGCTACGCGCTGCACGGCGCCGGGCTGCTGGACACCCAGCTCGACTCGAGCGCGCTCGAGGCCTTCGGCAAGCGCGGCCGGGGCGAGTGGGTCTCGATCATGGCCAACGCGGGCCACGCCTACATGGTGGTGGCCGGCCTGCGCTTCGACACGAGCTCCAGCAAGAGCGACGGCAACCGCTGGACCGCTCGCATGCGCTCACGCAGCGGGTACACCGTGCGTCATCCCGCGAGCCTCTAGCCGCCTCCGATCCGGGTCGCGAGACCGTCGCGGTACATTCGTATGTCGCGTGTCCGCCGATCCGCTCGCATCGTTCACACCGCAGGTCCGTGACTGGTTCAACCGGTCATTCGCGCGTCCCACCGCGGCGCAGGAGAAGGCGTGGCCCGCCATCGCCGCGGGTCACAACGTCCTGCTCTCCGCGCCCACCGGCTCGGGCAAGACGCTCGCCGCCTTTCTGTGGGCGCTCGACCGCCTGGTGGCGCATCCGCCGCCCGAGGGCGAGCGACTCACGCGGCTGGTCTACGTCTCGCCCCTGAAGGCCCTCTCCTACGACGTGGAGAAGAACCTGCGCGCTCCGCTCCGGGGGATCGGCGCCGAGGTGTCGGTGGGCATTCGCACCGGCGACACCCCGCAGCGCGAGCGCCAGGCGATGCTCCGCACCCCGCCCGACGTTCTCATCACCACCCCGGAGTCGCTCTACCTGATGCTCACGTCCCGGGCGCGCGAGTTCCTGGCGGGCGCCGAGGCCGTGATCGTGGACGAGATCCACGCCGTGGCCCGAACCAAGCGCGGCGCCCACCTGGCGCTGACGCTCGAGCGCCTGGAGCACCAGGCCGAGCGCCCTGTGCAGCGCATCGGGCTCTCCGCCACGCAGCGACCGCTGCAGGAGGTGGGCCGCTTTCTCGTGGGCGCCGGGCGCGAGTGCACCGTGGTGGACGCGGGCATCCGCAAGCCGCTCGACGTGAAGATCCACGTGCCGGTGGAGAACATGCGCGAGCCGGACGCGCACGACGTGACCGATCCCGCGGTGGGAGGAATGGGCACCGCCGCCGGGGGCGGGGATCTGGTGGGCGCCGGGCTCGGCACCCTGGAGGCGCCCGTCACCCAGCGCTCGATATGGCCGGCGATCTACCCCGAGCTTCTCCGCCTGGTGCAGGAGCACCGCTCCACGATCATCTTCGTGAACAGCCGCCGGGGGGCGGAGCGCCTGGCCGTGCGGCTGAACGACCTGGCGGGCGAGGAGGATCAGCCGGCTGCTGTCGCAAGGGCCCACCACGGATCCTTGGCCCGCGAGGAGCGACTGGTGGTGGAGGACCTGCTCAAGTCGGGTGAGCTGCCCTGCCTGGTGGCCACCTCCTCGCTCGAGCTGGGCATCGACATGGGCGCCGTGGACCTGGTGATCCAGGTGGAGTCGCCGAAGTCGGTGACCGCCGGGCTCCAGCGCATCGGCCGCGCCGGGCACGGCGTGGGCGAGGTCTCGCGCGGACGGATCTTCCCCAAGTTCCGGGCCGACCTCCTGGAGTGCGCAGTGGTGGTCAAGCGCATGCGCGACGGCGACATCGAGCCCACCGTGGTGCCGCGCAACCCCCTCGACGTCCTCGCCCAGCAGGTGGTGGCGATCGTGGCCGCGGGGGACGACTGGCGTGCCGGGGACCTGCACGACCTGGTGCGCCGCGCCTACCCCTTCTCGGAGCTCTCCCGCGAGCTGTTCGACAGCGTGCTCGACATGCTCGACGGCCGCTACCCGAGCGAGGAGTTCGCGGAGCTGCGGCCGCGGATCGTGTGGGACCGCGTGGCGGACACGGTCCGCGCGCGCAAGGGCGCCCGCCAGCTGGCCGTGACCAACGCGGGCACGATCCCCGACCGCGGCCTCTACGGCGTGCACCTCCCGGACGGCCGGCGGGTGGGCGAGCTCGACGAGGAGATGGTCTACGAGGCGAGGCCCGGCCAGACGTTCCTGCTCGGGGCGAGCACCTGGCGGATCGAGGAGATCACCCGCGACCGGGTGATCGTCACGCCCGCCCCGGGCGCGCCGGGCGCGATCCCGTTCTGGAAGGGCGAGGGGATCGGGCGCCCCAAGGAGCTGGGCGAGGCGATCGGCGCCTTCTCGCGCGAGGCCGTGGACCGGGACCCGGCCGACCTGGCCGCGGACTACGACCTGGACGAGCGGGCGGCGAAGAACCTCTCGGCTTACCTGCGCGAGCAGCGCGACGCCACGCGCGTCGTGCCCTCCGACCGGACGGTGGTGGTGGAGCGCTTCCGGGACGAGATCGGCGACTGGCGCCTCTGCGTCCTTACGCCGTTCGGAGGCCGCGTCCACGCGGCCTGGGCGCTGGCGCTGTCCGCCCGCATCCGGGACGACTTCGGCCTCGAGTCCGACGCCATCTGGTCGGACGACGGGATCATCGTGCACCTCCCCGACGCGGACGAGCCACCGTCGGCCGACCTCGTGATGGTCGAGCCGGACGTGGTGGAGGAGCTTGTCGTGCGAGAGCTGTCGGGCTCCGCGCTCTTCGGTGCCCGCTTCCGCGAGAACGCCGCTCGCGCCCTGCTGCTCCCCCGGGCCTACCCGGGCAGGCGCACGCCCCTCTGGCAGCAGCGGTTGAAGGCCCAGTCGCTGCTCGAGGTGGCCAAGCGCTACGGCCAGTTCCCGATCATCCTCGAGACCTACCGCGAGTGCCTGCGTGACGTGCTCGACCTGCCCGGCCTTGAGGAGCTGCTCCGCGGCCTGCACACGCGCGAGCTCTCGCTCGTGGAGGTCGAGACCCAGCGCGCCTCCCCGTTCGCGTCCTCGCTCCTCTTCGACTACGTGGCCACGTACATGTACGAAGGCGACACGCCGAACGCGGAGCGTCGTGCCGCCGCGCTCGCCCTCGACCGCGACCTGCTTCGCGAGCTGCTGGGGCAGGAGGAGCTGCGGGAGCTGATCGACCCGGCGGCGCTCGACGAGGTGGAGGCCGATCTGCAGCGCCTGAGCGAGCGGACGCAGGCGGCGAACTCCGACGGCATGCACGACGTGCTCCGCGCGCTCGGCGACCTGACCGCGGACGAGGGCGAGGCGCGCAGCCTCGGCGCGGTGCGGGCGGGGCGGATGCTCACCGAGCTGGAGCGCCAGCGGCGCGCGGTGAGGATGCGGATCGGAGGCGAGGAGCGCTGGATCGCCTCCGAGGACGCCGGCCTGTACCGCGACGCCCTGGGCGCCGTGCCCCCGGGAGGGCTTCCCGAGGCCTTCCTGGAGGAGGTGGAGGAGCCGCTCTCCCGCCTGGCCCGCCGCTACGCCCGCACCCACGGGCCCTTCACCACACGCGACCTCGCCGGGCGCTACGGGGTGGACCCCGGGCCGGTGCTGCGCGAGCTCGAGCGCTCGGGACGCCTGGTCCAGGGAGAGCTGCGACCGGGCGGCAGCGAGCGCGAGTGGTGCGACACCGACGTGCTGCGCCGGCTGCGGCGAGCGTCGCTGGCCACGCTGCGCAAGGAGGTGGAGCCGGCCGAGCAGCGTGCGCTGGCCCGCTTCCTCCCTGCCTGGCAGGGAGTGGACTCGGCACCGGCCTCGGGCGCCGGGGTGGACCGGCTTCGGGAGCTTCTCGTGCCGCTCCAGGGCGTGGCCGTGGCCCCGCAGGTGTGGGAGCGCGACGTGCTGCCGCGGCGCACGGGCAGCTACTCCCCCGCCTGGCTGGACCAGCTCTGCGCGGGCGGTGAGATCGTGTGGGTGGGCGCGGGGTCGATCGGCCGCAGCAGCGGCCGCGTGGCCATGTACTTCCGCGACGACGCCCGCTGGCTGGGGCCGCCGCCGGTTAAGGGCGACCCGCCGGCCGAGCCCCTTCACGAGATCATCCGCGAACGCCTGGGGCGGGGCGCGGCCTTCTGGACCGACCTCCTGGCCGATCTCGTGGACGCCGAGCCGCTGGAGCTCCAGGAGGCGCTCTGGGACCTCGTGTGGGCCGGTGAGGTCACCAACGACGCCTTCGCTCCGCTCCGGGCACCGCGCCTCACCCTGGCCCGGCGTGACTCCGCGGCCGGCCGCCGCTTCGCCCGGCGCCGCCGTCCCGGCGCGCCGCAGGTGCAGGGACGCTGGTCGCTCACAGCGCCGCTGTTCGCCGACCCGCCCGCTCACGGCCCGCGCATGCGGGCGCTCGCGGAGGTGCTGCTGGAGCGCTATGGGATCGTGACCCGCGAGACCGTGCTGGCCGAGGGCATTCCCGGAGGCTTCGCCGGCATGTACGGAGAGTTCGCGAACCTGGAGACGCTCGGCACCGCCCGGCGCGGCTACTTCGTGGAGGGCCTTGGCGGCGCGCAGTTCGCGCTGCCCGCGGCGATCGAGCGGCTGCGCAGCCTGCGCGCCGACGAGGACTCCGGTGCACGGGTGCTGGCTGTGACCGACCCGGCCAACGCCTACGGCGCGACGCTGCCCTGGCCCAAGCGCGACGACGACTCCTCGCGGCGTCCCGCGCGCGTGCCCGGGGCCTTCGTGGTGACGCTGGACGCCGAGCCCGTGCTCTACCTCGAACGGGGAGGCAAGGGGCTGGTGGGCCTGCGCGACCCGGACGAGAGCTGGCTGCGGCCCGCGCTCGAGGCCCTCGCCGACGCGGTGCGCCGCGGGCGCGTGCCCCGCCTGGCCGTGGAGCGATTCGACGGGGAGCCGGTGGTGGGCTCCGGGGTGGGCGGGCTCCTGATCGAGCTCGGCTTCCAGCAGGGTCCGCGGAAGCTGACGCTGAGCGCATGAGCGAGCTCAACCGCGCGTGGTGGGACGAACGCGTTCCGCTCCACACCGCCAGCGCGTTCTACGACGTGGAGGCCTTCATGGGCGGCCGCGACACGCTGCGCCCGTTCGAGCTCGGGGAGGTCGGGGACGTGACCGGCCGCTCGCTCGTGCACCTCCAGTGCCACTTCGGCCTCGACACCCTGTCCTGGGCTCGCCGCGGGGCGACGGTCACCGGGCTCGACTTCTCGGAGCCTGCGGTGGAGGCCGCGCGCAGCATCGCGGCGGGCACGGGCCTCGACGGGGAGTTCGTTCAGGCCGAGGTGCATGACGCCTCGGCGGCGCTTGGCGGGCGCCGCTTCGAGATCGTCTACACCGGGCTCGGCGCCATCAACTGGTTGCCGGACATCCGCCGCTGGGCCGAGGTGGTGGCGTCCCTGGTGGAGCCCGGGGGCTTCCTCTACCTGAGCGAGTTCCATCCCTTCTCGTGGGTCTTCGCCGAAGATGAACTGAGGGTGGAGAACGACTACTTCCCCGCTCGTCTCGAGTTCGACGAGCCGGGGACCTATGCCGACCTCGGCGCGGCCACGGTGCACAACCGGACCGAGGAGTGGCAGCACACGCTGGGGGACATCGTCTCCGCGATCACCGCCACCGGGCTGCGGCTGGAGCTACTGCACGAGCACGACCACACGCTCTCTCCGCGCTGGGGCTTCCTGGAGCGCGCCGGCCACGACGTGTGGCGCATGCCCGCGGGCAGGCCCCGGATCCCGCTGATGTTCTCGCTGCGCGCTCGCGCGGTCTAGTCGCGCGGGTCGGCCTATCCTCCCTGTGGTGCCCTTCCTCGCGTACGTGCACGAGCCCGCGCCGGACTCGCCGGACGCTCGGCCCTGGGAGCCGAACTGGCGCGTGTGGCGTCCCGGCGCGGCGGGTGTGGCCGGGCTGGTGGGCGCCGGGGAGCTGCACGGCGCCCTGGCCCTCGCACTCGTGCTCACCGGCTGTGCCCTCATCCTTCGCGCGCTCGACGCCGCGCTGCCCTACCGGGGCGGCCTGCGCGAGTGGCGCCAGTGACGCGTACATCTCTCTAGAGCGTCATGCCCGAAGGCGACACGATCCACTACGCGGCCGGCCGCATCCGCTCGGCTCTGGTCGGGAACCCGATCCAGGCGATCGAGACGCCGCAGCGCCGGCACGCCATGGACCGCTGGCCCGAGCGGCTGGACGGCCGCGCGCTGCGGTCCGTGGACGCTCACGGGAAGCATCTCTTCCTTCGCTTCGACGGTGACCTCACGCTCCACTCCCACCTGCGGATGGGCGGGGCGTGGGGCGTCTACCGGCGAGGCCAGCGCTGGAGGCGCAGCCCACGCCGGGCCTGGCTCGTGATCCGCACCCCCGAGCACGAGGTGGTTCAGTTCGACGGGCCCGTGCTGGAGCTGATGACCGAGTCGCGGACGCGCTTCGACCAGCGCCTCGCAGGGCTGGGGCCCGACATCCTGGCCGATGGGCTCGACACTGGCGCTTTCCTGTGCCGCCTGCGCCAGGACGACCCGACGCGCGGCATCGCCGACGCCCTGCTCGACCAGCGCAACATCGCCGGGATCGGGAACCTGTGGAAGGCCGAGGCGTGCTTCCTCGCCGGTGTGAACCCCTGGCGACCCGTGTCGGAGGTGCCGGACGCGCTCGCCCTCGAGATCGTGGGGGGCGTGCGCCCGCTGATGCAGGCATCGGCCGCGGGCGGCCGGCAGGCGCGCGATCCATGGGTCTTCGAGCGCCAGGGGCGTCCCTGCCGCCGCTGCGGGACGATCATCCGCGCCCGCGGTCAGGGCGACGACAACCGCACCACCTACTGGTGCCCGTCGTGCCAGGCGTGATCCGGGTAGGTCACAAGGGGGCGGCGCACGTGGCGCCCGGCAACACGATCGAGAGCTTCGAGGCCGCGCTGGAACACGGCGTGGACATGGTGGAGTTCGACATCCTGCGCACCCGCGACCGTCGGCTGGTGCTGGCCCACGACTACGAGGACGCCGCGGGCCGCGAGTGCCTCACGATGGAGGAGGGCCTCGACCACTTCGCCGGCGCGGCGTACGCCGGTGTGACCCTCGACGTGGACCTGAAGCTGCCCGGCTACGAGCAGGAGGTGGTAGAGGGACTTGCCGCGCGCGGACTGGACGAGCGCTCGCTCGTGTCCACCATGTACCCGGAGAGCCTCGACCGCCTCGGAAAGCTGCGGCCCGGGCTGCGGCGGGGTTGGTCCGTTCCCCGGGTGCGCCGCGACTACACGCGCTCCTGGCTGGCGGTGCCCGCCTACGCCGCGGTGCGGGTGATGCGGGCGCGGCTGCCCGGACAGGCGGTGGAGCGCCTGCGGGCGGGCGGATGCGAGGCGATCATGGTGAACCGCCTGCTGGCGAGCCGCCGGCTGATCGAAGCCGTGCACGGCGCCGGCGGCGAGGTGTACGTGTGGACCGTGGACGACGCCCGGGCCATCCGCCGCTTCGAGCAGATGGGCGCCGACGGTGTGATCACCAACGACCCGCGCCTGTTCGAATGACATGGCTGCGGTGCTCGACCGATCAACGATCGGTCTGCGCTCCTCGCCTCGGGCCCGGGCTTACGACAGGGTGCAGCTGGCCTGCGAGCCGCCCACGTCACTGGCGGCACCCGCCTGGGTGCCCACGGACGTGGAGCGGATGACCGTGGCGCCGTCGCGCCACTGAACCTCGGCCAGGGCGCGCACCTGCTTGGGGCGGCCGTCAGCGGGCTGGTCGAACTCGAAGGTGAAGCCGGCCTGCTGAGTGGTCAGCGCGGCGAATCCCACGGACAGCCAGGGCGAGCTCGGCACACCCTGGACCGGCAGCCAGGCTGCCTGCTTCTCGCTGTACCACTGGACGGTGAAGCGGGCGTAGATCTGCGCGTCGCTGCCGTCTCCGGGCACGCCGACACGGGCTCCCACCTGATTTCCGCCGGCGTCGCAGACGTTGACGGTGGCCCACACCGGGGCCAGCTGCTCCTCGTCGTCGGCCTGAGCCACCACGGCGAGCGCAAGCGCGGCGCAAAGCGCCAGGGGAACGATGATCCGTCTCACCGTGGTTCTCATCGGCGCGACCGGGCCGAATCTGTAGGGAAGCGTGCACGAGCCGTTTCACGCGCATGCCGCGGGGCACGCCCTCATGAGCGACACTCGGCCTTGTGACGGATGTCGCGGGCGGTCGTAGTAGACACATGAGCGTGATCGCCGAGAGCGCCGTAACCGGGCCGATGCCCGCCACGGCGGCCCGCGAGCGCGACACCTTCGCGAGCCTCTACGAGCGCACCTTCCCTCGCGTCTACGCCTACGTGGCCTCCCTGCTGCGAGACCGCGCGGCGGCCGAGGACGTGACCGCCCAGGCCTTCGAGAGGGCCTACCGGCGCAGGGGCAGCTACCGGCCGGCCCGCGGTACCCCCGAGGCCTGGCTGTTCGGCATCGCGCGCAACGCCGCACTGGACGAGCTGCGCCGGCGCAAGCGCCACGCTGCGCTCGCCGAGGATCCCGAGGACGCCGGCCTGCCGGTATCCGAAGACCACGCAGAGCACGCTCTCCGGCGCGAGGTGGTGCGCTCCGCCCTCGCCGTGCTCGACCCCCGGGAGCGCGACCTGGTGGCGCTGAAGTTCGCCGGCGGGCTCTCCAACGTGGAGATCGCCCGCGTGCTCGGGACCTCCGAGTCGAACGCGGGCACGCTGCTCCACCGAACCGTGACCAAGCTGAGGAAGGCCTGCGATGAACTCGCCTGAGGACACCATGCTCATGGAGCGCGACCTGGCCGCCCTCGACGCCGCGCTGTCCGCGGGACGCGCCGATCACGACGATGAGGACGCCCGCGAGCTGCAGGAGCTGTCCCTCTGCCTGCGCGCGGATGCTGCTCAGCCGGACGAGGACTTCGAGCGTGTCATGCGGGTGCGCATGGCGGCGGGGTTTCCCAGGAAGCAGGGCTCGCCACGGGGCCGTGTCGCGGCGCTGCGGAGCCGCATGCCGCGAACGCTCCCGACCATGCGCGAGTGGTGGCCCGCCGCCGGTCTGGGCGCGACGCTGATGCTCGTGGTTGCGGTCGTCGTGGTGGCGCTGCCCGGTGGCTCGGGGGGCGGGTCCGGCAACGACGCCGGATCGGCCTCGGGCGGCGGCAGCGCCGCGAGCGATGCGGTGACCAAGCTCAAGGCACCCGTAGTCACCCAATCCCCAACGAGCGCGGCGCGCGAGTCGGCGAAGAGCACCGTGGATTCCGCTCCGCCGGAAACACCGCTGGAACCGCTCCGCATCGGCGGCAGCCGCTTCTCACCCGGCCGTGCCAACCGCCGGATCGAGCGCTCCGCGTCGCTGGAGCTCGGAGCTCCGGCGGACGAGATGGAGCGCCTGGCCGACCAGGTGAACTCGGTCACCGCGCGCTACGGAGGCTTCGTCCTCAGCTCGTCGGTGAGCTCCGGCAAGACGGACGGCTCCGGCGGCGACTTCGACCTGCGCATCCCCGCCACCCGGCTGCGTCCCGCTCTCCGGGACCTGGCCGCCCTGGGCTCGCTGCACTCGCAGACCCAGTCGGGGCGCGACGTGACCCGCCCCTATGTGACCGTGGCCTCGCGGCAGGAGGCGGCCCGGGCGGAGCGCACCGGCCTGCTGCGCCGCCTCGCCGCGGCCGGCACCGACCAGGAGGCGGAGGCGATCCGCGTGCGGCTCGACGCGGTGGACCGCCGGATCGCCCGGCTTCACTCGCAGCTTCGCGGCCTGCGCCTGAGCACCGAGTACGCCACGGTGCTGGTCACGCTCGCCGCGGACGACGGCTCGGGTGCCGGCGGCGGCTCTTTCGGCGACGCCGTGAACGATGCCGGGGACCTGCTGGTGGGAGCCGCGGGCATCGCGGTCCGGGTGCTCGCCCTCGGCGTGCCGCTCGGCCTGCTGGGCCTCGGCGGGTGGGGCGCCTGGAGCGCGACCCGGCGCCGCCGCCGCGAGTCCGCGCTCGCCTGACCCATAGCGTGTGTCCCAACCGCTCGCACCGATGGAAGGAAGCACATGAACACGCGCAAGCTCCGGGACCTCGAAGTCTCCGCCCTCGGCCTCGGCTGCATGGGTATGTCCGAGTTCTACGGCGCCACGGACGAGGACCAGTCCATCGAGACGATCCGCCGGGCCCTCGATATCGGCGTCACCTTCCTCGACACCTCCGACATGTACGGGTCGGGCCACAACGAGCAGATCATGGGGCGCGCCATCGCCGATCGCCGCGACGAGGTGCAGCTCGCCACCAAGTTCGGCATCCGGCGCGATGACGACGGCAAGCGGTGGATCGACAACCGCCCGGAGTGGATCCAGCAGGCGTGCGACGCCTCCCTGCGGCGTCTGGGCGTTGACCACATCGACCTCTACTACATGCACCGCCGCAACCCGGACGTTCCCGTGGAGGAGAGCGTCGGGGCCATGGGCGAGCTGGTGCAGCAGGGGAAGGTGAGGCACCTGGGGTTGTCCGAGGTGAGCGCAGAGACCCTGCGCGCGGCTTGCGCGACGCACCCGATCGCCGCGCTCCAGAGCGAGTGGTCCCTGTTCACCCGCGCGATCGAGGAGGAGATCATTCCCACCGCCCGCGAGCTGGGCGTGGGCATCGTGCCCTACAGCCCGCTCGGGCGGGGTGAGCTGTCCGGGTCCCTCGAGATCAGCGGCGACGGGGACTTCCGGGCGTACCTGCCGCGCTTCCAGGAGAGCAACCGCGAGCGCAACCTCGAGCGGGTGGCGCAGCTCCGCGCGCTCGGTGAGGACCTCGGCGCCACGCCGGTGCAGGTGGCCCTCGCCTGGCTGCTGGCGCAGGGCGACGACGTGGCCCCGATCCCCGGCACCAAGCGGACGAAGTACCTGGAGGAGAACGCCGCCGCCGCGGACATCGAGCTCACGGCCGCGCAGCTCGAGGCGCTGGAGGAGATCTTCCCGCCCGGCGCGGTGGCCGGCGAGCGCTATCCGGCGGAGGGCATGGCCTCGGTCGAGCTCTAGGCGCGGGGTGCTAGGCCTCGCGCTCGACCCGCACCGAGAAGCCCTCGGCGCCGGCGGCCTGCACGATGGCGTCCCCGTGCTCGCGACCGCGGGTCTGGAGCACGAGCTTCACGGCCGTCTCGCGCACGTGCAGGTCGATCCCGTCGCGCAGGTGCTCCACATCCACGACGTTCGCGCCGCGCCCGGCCACCACCGCCAGCAGTCCCGCCAGCGCTCCGGGGCGATCGGGAACGACCACGGAGAGGACCATGCGCCGCCCGGCGGCGGTCTCGCCCATCCGTATGCACTCGGAGAGGAGCGAGGCGTCCACGTTGCCGCCGCTCAGGACGGCGCACACCTCACCGTCGGCAGGGGCCTTCACCCGCCCCTGCATGAGCGCGGCCACCGCCACCGCGCCGGCGCCCTCCACCACGAGCTTCGCCCGCTCGAGGAGCAGCACCATGGCCTCCGCCACCTCGTCGTCGGAGACGGTCACGACCTCGTCCACGTAGCGCTCCACGAGCGGGAGGGTGTAGTCGCCCGGGCGCTTCACCGCGATGCCGTCGCAGATGGTGTTGGCCGAGCGCGCGCCCACCGGGCGGCGCGCGGCGAGCGAGTCGATGTAGGGCGCACAGGCCGCCGCCTGCACCCCGACGACCCGGGCGCCGGGCAGCACCGCCGACGCCGCCAGGCCGATCCCGCCGGCCAGGCCTCCCCCGCCCAGCGGAACCACCACCACGCGCGTGGACGGAGCCTGCCGTGCGATCTCGAGGCCGATCGTGCCCTGGCCCGCCACCACGTCGGGGGCATCGAAGGCGTGCACGTGGTGGAGCCCCTCGTCACGAGCGATCCGTCCCGCCTCCGCACCGGCGTCGTCGTAGCTGCCCTCCACGAAGCGGACCTCCCCGCCGTACTGGCGAACGGCGGCCACCTTGGCCAGCGGGGCGCCGGCCGGCATCACGAGCACGGCCCGCGCGCCCACCCCGCGGGCGGCAAAGGCCACGGCCTGCGCGTGGTTGCCGGCGCTGGCCGCAACCACCCCGGCGCCGAGCTCCGATCCGGACATGCGCCCGATGGCGTTGGTGGCTCCGCGCAGCTTGAACGACCCCGTGATCTGGAGGTTCTCCGCCTTGAGCGTCACCCGGGCGCCCACCCGCCGCGACAGTTCGCCCGACGAAAAGACCGGGGTCTCGCGCACGCGGCCGGCGATCAGGTCAGCCGCCTCGCGCAGGTCGCGCTCGCCGAGCGCCCTCTCCACTACCGCCATGCCGATCCCACTGTGCGAGATTATGCGCCTATGGCCACGGCCGAGGAGACGGCTCGGCTGCTCGCGGGTACCGAGGTGTTCAGCGACCTGGACTCGCGGGAGCTCGAGGACGTCGCAAAGGTCTCCGTGCCCCGGAGCTGGGATCGGGGGGAGGTGCTCTTCCGCGAGGGCGACACCGGCGACACCTGCTATCTCGTCCGCTCCGGCGCGATCCTGCTGACGCGCGAGCACCAGGATGGGCGACTCGTGGCGCTCGCCGAGCTCCGGGCCGGCGGGCTCTTCGGGGAGCTGGCCATGTTCCGCGGGGAGACCCGCTCGGCCACCGCCGAGGCGATCGAGGCGACCACCGCGGTGGCGCTGCTCGCCGGGGACATGCAGCGGCTGATCCGTCGCAACCCGGACCTGGCCCTGAAGCTGCTCGCGGCACTGGCCGAGCGCGTGAGCCGAACCACCGAGCGCCTCCTTCAGCAGTCGTTTCAGACGGTGGCCGGGCGCGTGGCCGGCACGCTGCTGGCACAGACGGTGACCCGCCAGGGCGAGGGCGCGGCCGACCGCGACGTGCTGATCGTGGCCACCCAGGCCGAGATCGCGCAGCTGTCGGGCACCTCGCGCGAGAGCGCCAGCCGCTTCCTGGCCACGCTCGAGCGCGCCGGCCTGGTCACACTCGGGCGCGGCAAGGTGACCGTCCATGAACCGGCAAGGCTCCGCAACTACATCCACTGACGCGCGCGAGCGCATGGTGCGGCGCCACCTCCGTAGGCGCGGAATCCATGACCAGCGGGTGCTGGCGGCCATGGCCGAGGTGCCGCGCGAGCTGTTCGTGGCGGAGGACCAGCGGCGGCGGGCCTACGACGACGGGGCACTGCCCATCGGAGCGGGGCAGACCATCTCCCAGCCCTGGATCGTGGCGTGCATGGCCCAGCTCCTTGAGCTGGGCGGACACGAGACGGTGCTCGAGGTCGGCACGGGATCGGGGTACTCGGCCGCCGTGCTCTCCCGGCTCTGCGCTGAATTGGTGACCTTGGAGCGCCACCTCTCGCTAGCGCGCGAGGCACGCGACCGCCTGGCCGAGCTCGGCTACGCGAACGTGGAGGTGCGCCACGGGGACGGCATCCTCGGCGCCCCAGACCGCGCGCCCTTCCACGGTATCTCCGTCACCGCCAGCGCGGCTGCCGGCCCGCCGGCGGCGCTGCTCCGCCAGCTCGCGAAGGGCGGGGCGCTCGCCTGCCCCGTGGACCGGGATGGCCACGAGCGGCTCATGCGCTTCCGCGGCGACGGTGAGGAGACCGTCGCCGGCGTCAGGTTCGTGCCCCTCCTCCCCGGGGCGGAGCAGTGATCCGCGAGTTCTCGGCCGGCGGCGTGGTGGTGCGCCGGTTCCGCGGCCGCCCCTTCGTGGCCGTGGTCCGGGTCCGCGACGACGTGCTCGCGCTGCCCAAGGGGCGCCCGGACGGGGACGAGTCGGCGGTTGAGGCTGCGCGGCGCGAGGTCCGGGAGGAGGCGGGGGTGGAGGCCGAGCCGGTGGAGAAGCTCGGGGACGTGCGCTACTGGTACTGGCGCGACGGCGACCGGGTGCTGAAGATCGTGAGCTTCTTCCTCTTCCACTGGCGGTCGGGGAGCGTCAGGGACCACGACCGGGAGGTCGAGGAGGCGCGCTGGATTCCCCTGGAGGAGGCACCCGAGCGCCTGCGCTACAAGGGCGAGCGCGATATGGCCGCCGCCGCGCTTTCCCGCGTGGCGCCCGGCCAGTAGTCTGCCGCGTTCGTGTTCGTCCTCAACTTCTACTCACCCGTCTTCATCGACCAGCTGAAGCGGGGCCGCAAGACGGCCACCATCCGGCTCGGGAACAAGAGCAAGAAGTACCGCAAGGGCGAGGTGGTGATGATCACCGTGGGCTTCCAGCACTCCCCGCGCGAGCGCATCTTCGAGGCCGTGATCGACAGCGTCGAGGTGAAGAAGGTCAGCGAACTGTCGCGGCGCGACATCGAGCACGACAACCCGGAGTTCCGGCGACTCGACGAGATGGTCCATTTCCTGGAGCAGATCTACGGCCGCAAGGTGGACACGAACGACGACGTGACCGTCGTTCGCTTCTCTCAGATCTCGGACCGTCCGTCCGAGATCCGGGAGCGGATGCGCCCGGACGCGCCCGCTCAGAACTAGCTCGCAGAGCGGCAAACGCCCTTCTGGAGCCCCGTGTGCGCCCCTGGGCGCTTGGCACTCCAGGTGCTAGAGTGCCAGCCTTGGCACTCGACCGTTCTGAGTGCCAAGTTTTTTACCAACCAGCGACGCGCTCCCAGACGGAGGTACCGCGCATGAAGCTCAAGCCCCTGGGCGATCGGCTGATCGCCAAGGCGATCGAGGAGGAAGAGACCACCGCGAGTGGCATCGTCCTCCCGGACACCGCGAAGGAGAAGCCTCAGCGAGGCAAGGTCCTGGCCGTCGGTGACGGCAGATGGGACGACGACGGCGAGAAGCGCATCCCTCTCGACGTTGGCGAGGGCGACGAGGTCCTCTACTCCAAGTACGGCGGCACGGAGATCGTCGTCGAAGGCGACGACCTGCTCGTCCTGCGCGAGTCGGACGTACTCGCGAAGGTCGGCTGACCCAGACCTGATCAGGAAGGAATAAACGCTTATGGCTCACAAGGAGCTCAAGTACGAAGGCGAGGCACGGCGGTCGCTGGAAGCGGGCGTCGACGCAGTTGCCAACGCAGTGAAGGTGACGCTCGGCCCCAAGGGCCGCTACGTGGTCATCGACAAGAAGTTCGGTGCCCCGACGATCACGAACGACGGCGTGTCCATCGCTCGCGAGATCGAGATCGAGGACCCGTTCGAGAACCAGGGCGCCCAGCTCGTGCGTGAGGTGGCCACCGCCACCAACGACGTCGCTGGCGACGGCACCACCACGGCGACCGTGCTGGCTCAGCAGATCGTGCACGACGGCCTGAAGAACGTGGCCGCCGGCGCGAACCCGCTGGCGCTCAAGCGCGGCATCGAGAAGGCCGTGGATCAGGTGGTCGAGGCCATCGGCAAGCTCTCCACCGAGATCTCCGGCAAGGAGCAGATCGCCCGCGTGGCGGCCATCTCCGCGGCCGATGACGAGATCGGCGACGTGATCGCCGACGCCATCGACCGGGTCGGCAAGGACGGCGTGGTGAACGTCGAGGAGGGCCAGACGTTCGGCATGGACCTCGAGTTCACCGAGGGCATGCAGTTCGACAAGGGCTACATCTCGCCCTACATGGTCACCGATCAGGACCGCATGGAGGCCGTCCTCGAGGACCCGTTCATCCTCATCGCCAACCAGAAGATCGGCTCGGTGCGCGACATCCTGCCGATCCTGGAGCAGGTCATCCAGTCGGGCAAGCCGATCCTGGTGATCGCCGAGGACGTGGAGGGCGAGACGCTCGCCACGTTCGTGGTCAACAAGCTCCGCGGCACCTTCACCGGCGTCGCGGTCAAGGCCCCCGGCTTCGGCGACCGCCGCAAGCGGATGCTGGAGGACATCGCCATCCTCACCGGCGGCGAGGTCATCACCGAGGAGATGGGTCTCAAGCTCGAGAACACGCAGCTCTCGCAGCTCGGCCGCGCACGTCGCGTCGTGGTCACCAAGGACACGAGCACCATCGTGGACGGCAACGGTGACGCGGACGGCATCAAGGGCCGCATCAACCAGATCAAGAACGAGATCGAGAGCACCGACTCGGACTTCGACCGCGAGAAGCTGCAGGAGCGGCTGGCCAAGCTGGCCGGCGGCGTGGCAGTGGTCAAGGTCGGCGCAGCCACCGAGACGGAGATGAAGGAGAAGAAGCACCGCGTCGAGGACGCGCTGCAGGCCACCCGGGCCGCCCTCGAGGAGGGCATCGTTCCCGGCGGCGGTACCGCGCTTCTCGGTGCCCAGAAGGCGATCAAGCTGGACGCCTTCGAGGGTGACGAGCGCACGGGCGCGTCGATCGTGCACCGGGCTCTGGAGGAGCCGCTGCGTCAGATCGCGAACAACGCCGGGCTCGAGGGCTCGGTCGTGGTCAACGACGTTCGCAACGCGAAGGGCAAGAACCAGGGCCTGAACGCCGAGACCGGCGAGATCGTCGATCTCGTGGCCGGCGGCGTGATCGACCCGGCGATGGTGACCCGCTCTGCTCTGCAGAACGCGGCTTCCATCGGCAAGAACATCCTCACCACCGAGGCGATCATCGCCGAGATGCCGGAGAAGGATGGAGCCGGCATGGGCGGCGGAATGCCCGGCGGGATGGAAGGAATGATGTAGTGATTGCATCCGGGGGGCTCGCGCCCCCCGGGCCCCCCCGCGCCGTATCGGGCAGGGGAAGTACTCCGGGGGGCTCGCGCCCCCGGGCCCCCCGGCTCCGTATCGGCCAGGGGAAGTACTCCGGGGGGCTCGCGCCCCCCGGGCCCCCCGGCTCCGTATCGGCCAGGGCTGCAAATTGCAGGTTGAGGGCCCGGCTCGCGCCGGGCTCTCGTCGTTCTGCGGCTAGGTGCTGCCCACCACGGCCGGCATGGCCAGCGGGGTGACTCCCAGGGACTCGGCGTCGGCCGTGCCCCGAGGAGTGGTCATGGGCTCCTCCATCAGCTCGGCCTCCTCCCACGTGGCGAACGCCCGCGGCCCGACGGCGCGGCCGAGCCCGCGCAGCGAGGTGCGCACCACGGGCACCGGCACGTGGAGCAGGCGCCGGCGCCTGCCGGTGGGCCGCATGGCCACGCGCACGATTTCGTCGTAGGAGAGCGTCTGGGGACCGGCGAGCTCGTAGTGGCGGCGCCCGTTCCCGTCGGCCGCCAGCGCCGCCATCACGCAGTCGGCCACGTCCTCCGCCCAGATGGGCTGGTACAGCGAGTGGCCCGAGCCGGACACCGGGATGGCGGGCAGGTAGGAGAAGCGCTCGAGGAGGGTGAGCCAGGGATCGCCGGGCGTGTAGACGATCGAGGGGGAGAACACCACGGTCTCGAGCCCGGAGGTCTCCACCGCCTGCTCGGCCAGGGCCTTGGCCCGGAAGAACCGCGTGCGGGAGTGGTGCTCGGCGCCGAGGGCCGAGAAGAAGAGGAAGCGCCGCGCGCCCGCTCGCTCCGCCGCGCGCACCAGGCGCAGGGTGGCCATGGCGTTCAGCTCCTCGATCGACGCCCGCGGCTCATCGCGGATCGACGCGGCCAGGTGGATCACCGTGTGCACCCCGCGCAGGGCGTTCCGGAAGGAGGGCGGGTCCACGAGGTCGCCCATGGCGAGCTGCACGCGCACGCGGTGATCGCCGAGGCGGCGGGGGTCGCGCACCAGGCAGCGGACGGGCTCTTTCCCGCGGGTGAGGCGGCGCAGGAGGGCCGAGCCCACCGTTCCCGTGGCGCCGGTCAGGAGGATCACAGGGCCAGCCTAGAGCGCCCCACCGCCCTGCGGTCCTACGCCGTCCCGGCCTTGGCGCTTGGCCTGGAGAAGGGCCGCGTCGGCGTGCCGGAACAGCTCCTCGTACCGGAGCTCCGCTCCCGAGGCCGAGGCCACGCCCACCGACATGCTGCGGCGCAGCCCGCCGGGGGCGGATTCGGTCACGTTCACTCTCAGGCGCTCCGCCACCTCGTGGGCCTCGGCCGGCGACGCACCCGGCATCAGTACCAGGACCTCCTCGCCCCCCGGGCAGTAGGCGCAGCTCGAACCGCTCGGGATCGCCGAGCACCCGGCCGGGATCGACCGGGATCGTGGCCAGCAGCAGCACGATCGCCGTGATCACGGCACACGCCACCACCACCTGCCAGCGGTAGCGGGTGGCGGCAAAGGCCACCGGCACGATCATCCATCTCCGTTGGACACAGGAACGAGCTGATCCGCCCCATCCCCTGGCAAACGGCACAACGGGCCGTGCGGTTGACCCCGATGGCGCGCGCTACGGACGAGTTGGCATTTCTCAACGGTACAATTCCCGCTCGTCGCGCCGCGGGCGCCCTACCCGAGACGAGAAGGACAAGGACACCCATGGCATACGTGATCGCCGAACCCTGCATAGGTCAGAAGGACAACTCGTGCGTCGAGGTGTGCCCGGTCGACTGCATCCATCCCACGCCCGACGAGCCTGACTACGAGGCCGTGGAGATGCTCTACATCGATCCCGAGGAGTGCATCGACTGCGACGCCTGCGTCGAGGCATGCCCGGTGGATGCGTGCTTCGCCGAGGACCAGCTGCCCGACGAGTGGCAGCACTTCACCCTCATGAACGCGGAGTACTACAAGAAGAAGGCGTAGGGCCCGGCCGCTCCCGGCGGCCTGCTAACCGGCGGCGCCGGAGGGCGCCATCGGCAGCGCCGTGCCCGTGATCGCCGGAACCGGCGGCCCGGACGGGGCCTGAAGCACCGCCAGCTGCTGCGGCGTGGCGGCGATGATGCCGCGGGCCGCGTGGCGCAGCGCCTGGGAGGCGGGCGCGTCGGGATCCTCCAACACCAGCGGCACTCCCTCGTCGGCACCGACGCGGAGGGCCTCCTGCAGCGGGATCTTGCCCAGCAGGGGCACGTCGAGCTCGTCGGCGAGGACCTGGCCGCCCCCCTCGCCGAAGATGGTGAAGCGCTCGCCGGTGGGCGTGGTGAAGCCCGACATGTTCTCGATCACGCCGGCGATCTCGAGGTCGAAGCGCAGTGCCGACTCCGCCGCGCGCTTGGCCACGTTCTGGGCGGCCGGCTGCGGGGTGGTGACGATCACGAACTTCGCCTGGGGCAGAAGCTGGGAGAGCGTCATGGACACGTCTCCGGTGCCGGGCGGGAGGTCGATCAGGAGGTAGTCGAGCTCACCCCACTCCACGTCCTCGAGGAACTGGCGAATCGCCTTGTGGAGCATCGGGCCGCGCCAGGTGATGGCCTGATCTCGCTCGGAGAGGAAGAACTCGATGGAGATGACCTTCACGCCGCCGTGGGCCTCGAGCGGAATGATCTTGCGCTCCGCGGACACGCGCGGGCGGCCGTGAACGCCGAGCATGCGCGGGATCGAGTATCCCCACACGTCGGCGTCGAGGGCGGCGGCGCTGTGACCCTCGGCCTGGAGGGCCGCGGCGAGGTTGGCGGTGAGAGTGGACTTGCCCACCCCTCCCTTGCCCGAGGCCACGCAGATCACGTTCTTCACCGCGGCGAGCGCACCCTCGGGGAGCCCGTCCTGGCGGCCCAGGCGCTGGGCGAGGGTGGACTTCTCGTCGTCGCTCAGCACGTCGAAGGCCACGGTGACCACGCCGACGTCGCCGAGCGCGGTGACGTTGTCCACCACGGCCTTCTCGAAGTGGGAGCGGATCGGGCATCCGGGCGTGGTGAGTGAGACCCCCACATCCACGCGGCCGGGCTCCGGCTGCTTGATGAAGCGGACCATTCCGAGCGTCACGATGTCCTTGCGGAGCTCGGGATCGATGACGTTGCGAAGGGCGTCGCGAATCTGCGTCTCGGAAGGCATGAGGCCCGATTCTCGCAGACGGCAAGTACGGGCAGGCCCGGCCCCGCGAGCGGCCCGCAAAGACCGACGGCGCCCCGTATTGGGAGGCGCCGTCGGCTGAGGGAGGAGAGATACTGCACTGCCGGGTTTGCCGGCAGTCTCGCCCCGTTCCGCTCTCTCCAGCCGGGCAGGGGGGAAGCGGTGAATCCTTAGGCGAGCGCGGTCACGCGGTTGGCGAGGCCCTCGGCCTGGCGCTGCGCCTCGCGGCTGGTCGTCTTGACCTGCTTCTCCGCGTCGCGGCGAGCGACCTTGACCTGCTTCTCGGCGTCGCGGCGCACCGACTTCAGCGTGCGGACGGCCTTGGTGCGGCGCTGGCGCAGCTCGCGCTCGATGCGCGTGCGGGTGCGCTTCACCTCACGGACGGTCCGGTTGCGGGCGGTGGTGCCGCGGCGCTCGAACTTGCTCAGGTTCGTGGACACGCGCTTCTGGAGCTTGGTGAGCTCCTTCTCGGCGCTGTCACGGCCATCGACGTAGGGCTTGGCCACATCGAGGACGGCGTCACGAGCCACGAGGGCGGCGCCCACGGGGATCAGCACGGCGCGTTCGGCCTGGGCCTGCACGGCGGCAATGGTGGACAGCTCGGCCTGGGCCCGGGTCTCCGCGGCCCGGCGGGCCGACTGGCTCCGCTTGGCGGCGTTGCGGCGGCGGGTGGCCGCGGCCTTGCGGGCGGTGGCCTTACGCTGCGTTTCGGTCTGTGCTGCCATTTTCGGCTCTCCTTCCCCGGCACTTCCGGGGCTTCGAAATACCTTGTTAGTTCTAAGTTCGGTAGAAATATACCACCGAACACATGTTTGTAAACCCCCGGGGCCCGAGGGTTACGCGGAACTCCGAAATCGGCCTGGTCTAAGCAGCCTGGGGAGCCACGCGGCGGAGCCAGAGCTCCGGGCGGCGCAGCTCGCGCTCGTCGGGCAGCGCGGTGGGCGCGGTCCAGACGAGGTTCAGGGCCTCGATGCCGCCCTGGGCCACCACGGCGTCGCTGAAGGCCTTGCCCCGCTCGTACTGCTGGACCTTCTGATCCAGGCCGAAGAGGCGCTCCACCACCCGCTCGGGCGCGGAGCGGGAGTGGCGGCGGCGGTCCATGGCCTCGCGCAGCACGGGCAGGTCGGGGATGAGCCGCTCGCCGAGCGCGTCCATCACATGCTCGGAATAGCCCTCGACCACCGCCATCGCGGATTGGAGCCGGGCCATCACCGCACGCTGCTCACGCGTCTGGATCAGCGCGACAAGGCCGCCCTCGCGGAAGGTCTCCACCAGGCGGGCCGGACTGGGCAGCGACGGCAGGCCACCCGCCGCCCCGCGGTCGATCCTCACCTCCAGCGACGCGAGATAGCTCCGGAGGAGCGACCCCAGGTGCTCGCGCAGCCAGGGCACGCCCTGGAACTGGAACACGTGGGTGAGCTCGTGGGCGCAGATCCAGCGCTCGAAGCCGGCGCGCTCCACCTCCAGCTCGGTCACTGCCTTCTTCAGGTTCGGGGCCACGAAGAGCAGCCGCGGCGGGCGGTCGCCGCCCAGAAGAGACACGTCGTACTGCCCGAGCACCCTCTGGGAGACGTAGCCCATGACGAGCCCGGCTTCGGCGGCCACGGTGGCCGCCGCGCCCACCCGGAGCGCTCCCGCCAGCGGGCCGGCGAACGAGAGCCGCCGGTCGAGGCGCTCGGCCACTGGGTCGAGCAGGTCGGACAGCGAGTCGAGGTTGGCCGACGCCCACTCCGAGCGGGTCACCAGCTCCGGCGGCGGCACCGGGGTGGTGGGCACGAGCCCGGTGTATGCGGCCACGTGCGGCGCCAGCTCCGCGCACACCGCGGCCAGGTCGAGGCCCGCCTCCGGGGCCTCGTCGGCGCCGGCGGACAGGCGCGCGACCTGACGGGCAAGCGACCAGTCGACCATCAGGCTGAACGCTATAGCTCCGGGAGCCGCTGCTGCAGCTCGAGGACGGGGGCGAAGAGATCGCTGTGGTCGCTCACGCGGTCGAGCACCTCGCCCGCCTCGAACACGAGCCCCCCGGGATCGTCCAGCTCGTGCCACTCGAGCGGCGTGGACACCGTCGGCTGTGGGCGAGCGCGCAGCGAGTAAACGGACACCGTCGTCTTGTGCTCGTCGTTCTGGCTCCAGTCGATCAGCACCTTGCCGCGCCGGAGCTCCTTCTTCTGGCTGGACACGATCAGCTTCGGGTGCTCCGCCTCCAGGTGGCGGGCCAGCGCCTGAGAGAGCGGCTTCGTGTCGTCGTAGGTGGCCTCGTCCCGGTTCAGCGGCACGTAGACCTGTATGCCCTTCGAACCGGACGTCTTCGGAAACGACTCCAGCCCGATCCGCCTGAGCGCCTCGCGCAGGACGAGGGCCACCTCGCAGCACTCGTCCAGCCCCGCCGGCTCACCGGGGTCGAGGTCGAAGGCCATCACGGTCGGCCGCTCGATGTGATCCGCGCGGGAGAGCGACGGGTGCAGCTCGAGATCGGCCAGGTTGGCCATCCACACCAGCGTCGGCAGGTCCTCGCAGAGACAGAATTCGATCGTCTTGCGACCTGTGGGCACAGGCGCCGTCCGCACCCACTCGGGACGGTGGGAGGGGCACTGCTTCTCGTAGAAGTACTGGCCCTCGACCCCGTTGGGATAGCGCTTCATCGTGAGCGGCCGGCCGCTCAGATGGGGCAGCAGGACCGGGGCCACCCGCGTGTAGTAGTCGATCACCTGGCCCTTGGTGAACCCAGGCTGCGGGTAGAGCACCCTGTCCAGATTCGAGAGCGAGAGCGTGTGCCCCTCGACCTCGACCTGCACCCTGCGGGCCGGCGGCACGGGGCCGGACTACGACTTCTTGGCCGTCTTGCGCCGCGAGGTCGAACCGGAGGCCGACCCGCTCTTAGCCTTGGCGGAGCCGTTCGAGGCCTTGCGCCCGTTCGAGGACTTCGCCCCGCCCGCTGGCTTGGCCGCGGGCTTGCTCTTGGCCGCCGGCTTGCGCCCGCCGGGGCTCTTGGCCGCCGCGATGCTGGCCTCCAGGGCGGCCATCAGGTCGGGGACCTTCTGCGGCTCCTCGGTGGGCTGCTCGATCACGATGTCCTCGCCCTGCGCCTTGCGCTCGATCATCTCGAGGACGCGGTCCCGGTACTCGTCGCGGTACTTGTCAGGGTCGAAGTCCGCGGACAGCGACTCGATCAGCTGCGTGGCCATGTCCAGCTCGCGCTTGCTGGTCTTCTTTTTCGACTCCCCCGCACCGCTGTCGAGCTTTTCGGGCGGGATCACCTCGTCGGCGAAGAGCATGGTCTCCATGGCGAGCACCCCGTCGCGCGGGCGGATGGCCACCAGGTTCTCCTTGGAACGCAGGACCACGCGGGCGATCGCCACCTTGGCCGACGAGTCCATGGCGTCCACCAGCAGCTTGTAGGCCTTCTCGGCCCCGGTGTCGGGCACGAGGTAATAGGGATGGTCGTAGAAGATCGGGTCGATCTGATCGAGGTCCACGAAGTCCTCGATGTCGATCGTGCGCGTCTTCTCGGGCGAGATCGAGTCGAGCTCCTCGGGCGTGATGATCACGTAGCGGTCGGGGCCGATCTCGTAGCCCTTGACGAGGTTCTCGTAGGGCACCTCCTCGCCGGACGCCGCGCTCACGCGCTTCTGCTGGATGCGCGAGCCCGACTCGCCGTCGATCTGGTGGAAGCGGACGGTCTTGCGCGACACCGCGCTGAACAGCTTGACCGGCACGTTCACCAGGCCGAAGCTGATCGCTCCACTCCAAATCGCTCTTGGCATCGCCTAAAAGGTACCCGGCCGAGGTCTATTAACCCTCTTCACGGATGCAATCTTGCGGGTTCTTGTCCGGCCGGAGGCCCTTGAACGAGGGTGCGCGAAGGGTTCCGCTCCGCGTCCACTCGCGGAACTCGACGGCGGCCACCAGCTCGGGCTCCACGAACACGGTGCCCCGCGGGGGCTGGCGGCCGCTGAAGGGCGAGTCGTCGCGCCGGCGGGAGGCCAGCTCGCGTTCGAGCAGCCCGAGCGTCTGCTCGGTGAAGCCGGTGCCGACCTTGCCCGCGTACACCAGGCGGCCGTCCTCCATGACCCCCACGGCGAGCGCGCCCAGGTGGCCGCCGCGCCCGCCCGCGCCCGGGGTCCAGCCGCCGATCACCGCGTCCTGCTCGTTCACGTTCTTCACCTTGACCCAGGCCTGGGAGCGCCGGCCGGGCTCGTAGGCGGAGTCGAGCCGCTTGGCCACCACACCCTCCACGCCCATGGCCGCGGTGGCCTCCAGGAGGGCCGCGCCCTCGCCCGGGTGGTAGCCGGGGGTGCGCCAGGACGGCCCCTCCAGCTCGAGGCGAGCGAGCAGGTCGCGCCGCTCCCCGTACGAGAGGGACATCGTGCCGTGGCCGTCGAGGTAGAGCAGGTCGAAGATCACGTAGGTCACCGGCAGGTCCCTCATCCGGCGCCGGATCGCCGAGTCGGAGGCCAGGTGCATGCGCGACTGGAGGCGCTCGAAGCTGGGGCGGCCCTGCCCGTCCATCGCCACCACCTCACCGTCGAGGACCATGCGCCGCGCGCCCAGGCGCCGGGGCAGCTCGCGCAGCTCCGGGTAGCGCGGGGTGAAGTCGGTGAAGTTGCGGCCCTGGAGCGTCAGGTGGCCGTGGTCGCAGTAGGCGATCGCGCGGATGCCGTCCCACTTGACCTCGAAGCCGAACGCCTCCTCGTTGCGGGGCAGGGAACCGCCGCGCGCCTGCATCGGCGCGATGCGCTGCGGCAGCGGCTTGTAGCCGGGGTCCTCCGGCGGGTCCATGCGGTGGATGAGCCAGTCCGAGCCCTGGGTGCGAAAGAGCGCGTAGCGCCCCCGCATCCGATCGCCGCTGAACTCCGCGATCACCTCGCCGTCGCGGAACTTCTCCGCGTCGTAGGTGCCCGAGTCCCAGACGGTCATCGTGCCGCCGCCGTACTCGCCCTTCGGGATCTCCCCCTCGAACTCGAGGTACTCGAGCGGGTGATCCTCGGTGTGCACGGCCAGGCGGTTCTCCTTCGGGTGGTCCGGCACCCCGCGGGGAAGCGCCCACGACGCCAGCGTGCCCTCGTGCTCGAGCCGCAGGTCCCAGTGGAGCCGGCTCGCGTCGTGCTCCTGCACCACGAAGCGGCCGGCGGAGGCCGACGAGCTGCCGTCGCCGGCGGGCTCGGGCGTGGCCCCGAAGTCCCGCTTCTTCCGGTAGCGATCGAGCCGGTCCGCCATCTCTCGCTGAGTCTTACATCGCGATGCTCAGCCGGCGAGCGGAGTGTGATCGAGAGCCTCGCGGAGCTCGCCGATCGACTCGAACACGTTCGCCGCTCCGGCGTCGCGCAGCTCCCGCTCGGAGAAGCCTCCGGTGAGCACGGCCACGGTGCTGATCCCCCCCCGGCGCGCGGCCTCGCAGTCCCAGGTGGAGTCTCCGACCATCACCGCGTCGCCCGCCCCGGCCTTGTCGAGGGCCGCATGCACGAGGTCGGGCTCGGGCTTGGTGGCCTCCACGTCGTCGGAGGTGGTCCAGCCGTCCACCACGTCGCGAACGCCGAGCAGGTCCAGGTAGTGGTCCACCTCGTCACCCTTGCCCGAGCTGGCCAGGACCACCGCGTGCCCGCGCTCCTTGAGGTGGCGAACGAGGTCCGCCGCGCCCTCGAGGGGCTCGACCTCCGGGAGCAGCTCGGCGTACAGGTCCTTCTCCGCCGCCCGGATCTCGTCGCCTAGCTCGCGGTCCTCCTCCTCGCCCGCGAGCGCGCGCACGAACTGGTCGCCCCCCATGCCGATGTGACGGTGGATGCGATAGAGCGGAAGCACCGTCCCGTGGCGGCGGACCGCCCGGTACCACGCGATCGCGTGGTGGTAGTTCGTGTCCACGAGGGTGCCGTCCACGTCGAGGATGGCGGCGGGAGGCATCGATTCCCTGTTCCAGAGCGGCGCGCTCAGTAAACCCGTCGCATATCCGTCCAGATAAGAGTGCACAAACGCGCAGGAGGGCGGCACCGGGGCGACATACCTCTCATGAACCGCCCCCCCGCCCCCACCCTCAAGACCTCTCGGTCCCCCGCCGAGTCCCCGACCCCAAATCGGCTCGCCGCCGTGGCACTGAGCACCGCCGCGGCATTCGCGCTGATGCTGGCCCCCGCCGGCATGGCCTCCGCGAACAGCGGGCCGGCCCACGCCGGCGCGAAGAAGCTGTCGGCCCACTGGGTCCCCGCCGGCAAACGGACGGGTCACGCCGTATCGGCCCGCCTGCGCTCGGCAGGGGCCTGCGCCGCCGGGAGCGCCACGCCCGCCCAGGTGGACACCGATCAGCTCGCCCAGGCCACACTCTGCCTGCTCAACGCCGAGCGCTCGCGCTATCACCTGCGCCCGCTGGCGGCGAACCCCCGCCTGGCCCGTGCCGCCACTCTCCACGCACAGGACATGGAGCAGCAGAAGTACTTCTCGCACGTCTCTCGCGACGGCTCCGACTTCGTGTCGCGCATCCGTCGCGCCGGGTACCTCCGGCACTGCAGCGCCTGGTTCGTCGGCGAGAACCTCGCCTGGGGCGCCGGACGCCACCGCTCTACGCCGCAGGGAATCGTGGCCGCCTGGATGGCGAGCCCGCCGCACCGCGCCAACATCCTGAACGGGCGCTTCCGCGAGGCCGGCATCGGCGTCGCCCTCGGAACGCCCCGCCGCATGCGCGGCAACGTGCCGGCTGCCACCTACACCTCCAGCTTCGGCTCGCGCGGCTAAGGGCTCACCGACCGTGCCCTGTTTCGGCCACTCCGGATCCGGACACGAGGGCGGCATGACTCTCTCCGCCACGCTCGTCCCATCGATATGGGCCGAGGTGCCCGCACCACCGGCACCCGGCCAGCCCGGGCCCGCCGGGCCCCCTGGCCCGGAGGTTCCCATTCCGGACCCTCCGGACGCACCTCAGCCCGACCCGAAGGGCCCGGAGATTCCTGAGGAAGCGCCGGCGGTCTAGGCGGCCCTGGCCAGCTCGTGGCCGCGCTCCACCGCCTCTGACTCGCGGTCGCCGGCGAGCAGATCGAGCACGGCGCTCTCCACCAGGGCCTGCGTCTCGGCCTGGCCGGTGTCCTCCGCCATCCCCTGGAGCACCCCGCCGATGGTGAGCCCGCCGTCGAAGCGATCGAAGACGCGCGGGTCGATGTAGGACGCGCGGCACACCGCCGGGGTGTTGCCGAGGTAGTGGGCGGTCTCCTTGATTGCGCGTGATTTCGCCCGCGTGCGCGCCGTCTTCGTGCGGACGGCGAGGCCGGACACCGACAGCGCCACGGCGGCCTGCACGGTGGCGCCCCAGGTCCGGAAGTCCTTGGCGGAGAACTCGCGTCCGGCCGCCTCCTTCACGTACGCGTTCACGTCGCGCGACTTGACGTCCACCCAGCGCCGCCCCTCGCGCCAGGCAAGGAGCTCCTCACCGCCGCCCCGGCGGCGCTTCAGCTCGGTGACCACCTCGGCCACCTCCGGGTCCCCGAAGGCCTGGAGGCGGCGCTTGCTGCCCTTCGACTCGTAGTCGAAGGTGACCACCTCCCCCTCCACGGTCACGTGGCGCTTGCCCATCGTGGCGATCCCGTAGGTGTCGTTCTCCTCGGCGTAGTCCTCCGAGCCGATGCGGAAGAAGCCGCGGTCGAGCAGCCGCGTGGCGCAGGCCAGCGTCCGCTCCCGGGGCATCCCGTCGAGCCCGAGGTCGGCGGTCACGCGCTCACGCAGCCCCGGGAGCGCCCGGGCGAAGTCCTCCATCGACTCGAACTTCTCGCGGTCGCGTCGCTCGCGCCAGCGGTCGTGATAGCGGTATTGCTTGCGCCCGCGGGCGTCGGTGCCCGTGGCCTGGATATGGCCCATCGGGTAGGGACAGATCCACACGTCCTCCCACGCCGGCGGGATGGCCAGCTCGCGGATGCGCTCCACCACCGAGGGCTCGGCCACGCGCCGCCCGTCCGAGTCGAGGTACTCGAACCCCTTGCCCCGGCGACGCCGGCGGATGCCGGGCCCGGAGCAGTCCACGCGCTTGAGCCTGGCCACAACCCGCTCGTGCCCGCTGAAGCGGGCGGGTAATCAGAACTATCCTGGCTCGCATGCCCGCCCTGCTGGAGGATCTGTCACGCGCCCAGCACGCGGCCGTGACCCATCCCGAGGGGCCGCTGCTGATCGTGGCCGGCGCGGGCACCGGCAAGACCCGGACGCTCGTGTGCCGTTTCGCCTGGCTCGTGGAGCAGGGGGTGGCCCCGGACGAGATCCTCGCGCTCACGTTCTCCTCGCCCGCGGCGGCCGAGATGCGCGAGCGGCTCGAGACCTTGATCGAGTCCCCGTACGAGGACCTCCACGTGTCCACCTTCCACGGCTTCTGCGCCCGCCTGCTCCAGGATGAGTCGCTCGAGGCGGGTGTGGATCCCTTCCTCTCGCCGGTCACGCCGGCCGACCGCCTCGCCCTCCTGCTGGAACGGATCGGAGACCTCACGATCCGCCGTCACGAGATCCGCGGGAACCCGGCCCCCCTGCTGGCCAGCTTTGTGGCCCGCATCGACCGCCTGAAGGACGAGCTGGTATCGGCCGAGGACTACCGGCGCTACGCCGAGCGGCTCGTGGAGCGCGCGGGCGAGGGAGGGGACGCCGGCCGGGCGGCCGCGGCCCGGGAGCTCGAGTTCGCCGGGATCTACGCCGACCACGACCGGCTGCTGGCCGAACGCGGAGCGCTCGACTTCGGCGACCTCGTGATGCGCGCGTTCCGCCTGCTCCACGAGCGCCCGCACGTGCGCGAGCGGGTGGCGCAGCGCCACCGCCACGTGCTGGTGGACGAGTACCAGGACACCAACTTCGCCCAGGGGATGCTGCTGCGCCTGCTGGTAGACGACCATCGCAACGTGACCGTGGTGGGCGACGACGACCAGTCGATCTACCGCTTCCGCGGGGCGTCGCAGAAGAACCTCCTCGACTTCCGGCGCGAGTTCCCCGACGCCGAGATGGTGCGCCTGGAGCGCAATCACCGCTCGGGCCGGCGCATCCTCACCGCGGCCCGCGCGGTGGTGCTGCCGATCCCGGACCGGATCGACAAGGAGCTGAAGGGCGCGAGCGGCGGCCGGGTCCGGTTCTGGCGCTGCCGCTCGGAGCGCGCCCAGGCCCAGGCCGTGGCCGCCGAGGCCGAGCGCCTGATCGCGGACGGCGTGTCGCCCGGCGAGATCTGCGTGCTGGTCCGCTCGGTGAAGCACGAGGCCGCCGTGGTGTCATCAGCGCTGGAGGAGCGCGCCATCCCGGCACGGACGAGTGGGTCGGCCGCCTACTTCCAGCGCGCCGAGGTGCGCGACGTCCTGGCCTGGCTGCGCGCGCTCGCCGATCCCGCCGACTCCGGTGCCGTGGTGCGCGCCCTGTCACGGCCGCCGGTGGAGCTACGCTCGGTGGACGTAGCCCGGCTCACCCAGCTCGCGCGCCGGCGCAAGCTCGACATGCCCTCGGCCATCGCCGCCGCGCTGGAGGGGCCGCAGCTCTCCGAGGAGGGCCGCGACCGGGCGCGGGTCTTCCTCAGGCTCTACCGCTCGGCCTCGAGCGCCTTCGAGGATCGCCGCCCCGACGCCTTCGTGCTGAGGCTGATCGAGCGCATCGGCCTGCGCCGCCAGCAGGTCTTCGCCACCCATGCCGACACCGTGGAGCGGCTGCGCAATATCGCCAAGCTGCCTGAGCTGGCCACGACCTACATGCGCCGCGAGCCGCAGGCCACCGCACGGGACTTCACGCGCTACCTCACCGCCGTGGCCGAGTCGGGCCTGCGCGAGGAGGAGGCGGTGGGCGCCCCGAGCGCGCCCGCCGTGCAGGTCATGACCATGCACGCTTCCAAGGGACTCGAGTTCGACCACGTCTTCGTGCTCGGGCTGTCCGCCTCGCGCATGCCCGGCACGCGGCGCGCGCGCGCCGACGAGGTGCCGGACGAGCTCCTGAAGGAGAAGTTGCCCGAGGCGGACGACCGCGCCGCGCACGAGGGCGAGATGCGCCGCCTGCTGCACGTGGCCATGACGCGCGCGCGAAAGGGGCTCGTCCTGGCCTGGCCCGAGAGCGGTCCGCCCGGCGCCACGCCGCGGCCATCGCCATTCTACGAGGAGGCCAGGGAGGCCGTGGAGATCGAGGAGGAGGTGATGGAGGAGGAGCTCTTCGGCCCGGCCGAGGGCCTGCACTCCACCTTCCGCCTGATGCGCGACGAGCTGCTCGACACCGTGGCCCGCGTCGGGGGCCACCTGGGCGAGATGCGGCTCGACACCTACCTGGACGTGGACCAGGCGGTGTCCCGCTACCTCGAGCTGATCAAGGTGGCGGCCCTGATCGAGCGGACGAAGGACGGCCAGACGCTGGACGCGGCCCTGCCTGAGCTGAACGAGATCCTCGCCCAGTGCGCCACTGCGGAGCAGCGCGGCATCCTCGACCAGTCCGCCCTCGACGCCTGGCTGCGCGACACGGACCGCGACCCCGCCAGCCGGCCCGCCGTGGCCCAGAACGGCTCCGAGCCCTCACTCGATCCCTTCATTCCCCGCCGCGGCCGCGGCCTGATGCTCTCGGCGTCCGACATCGACACCTACCGAATCTGCCCGCTCAAGTACAAGTTCGCGCGCGTCTTCCGGATCCCGCAGGAGCCCACCATCCACCAGCGCTTCGGGATCGCGCTCCACCAGGTGCTCGAGCGCTTCCACTCCGTCGGCGGGGGCGGCCTCCCCGTGCTGATGGAGCTGTTCGAGGCGTCCTGGCGCCGCTCCGGCTTTGGCGACTCCGACGACGAGCTCCAGTTCCGCGAGCGGGCGGTGGCCGCGCTCGAGCGCTACTGGGTGGCGGACCGCGACTCCGAGTCGCGGCCGGTCTGGTTCGAGCGCAGTTTCGCCTTCCGCATCGGCCCCCACCTGCTCCGCGGCCGCGTGGACCGCGTGGACAAGCATCCGGACGGCAGCTACGAGCTGATCGACTACAAGACGGGCAAGGCCAAAACCGCGCAGGAGCTGCGCGAGGACGTGCAGCTCTCCGTGTACCAGATGGGCGCCCGCGAGTCGTGGAACCTGGAGACCTCGGCGCAGAGCTACTTCTACGTCATGACCGGCGACCGCGTTCCCGTGGAGCACTCCGCCGAGGAGCTGGAGCGGGTGAAGGCCACCGTCGGGGAGATCGCAGGCGGAATCCTCAGGCAGGACTTCGAGCCGACCCCGTCAGCGGAGATCTGCAGCTTCTGCGACTACCGGATCATCTGCCCGGCAGCGGAAAAGTAAGGCATGGTCCGGTGCTCGCCCGATCACCGATCGGGCTCCGCTCCTCCCTTGGCGCCCGAGGCTGGGGGAGCAGCGCCGAAACGGCCTGAGCCCCGCGCGGCCCGGTCGCTCCGTCCGCGGGGTGGTCGGTCGTCCGAAGTGGTCCGGGGGCGGGTACGGAGGCGCTCCCGTGCGTGGCGTCACGTTCGTGCGTGTCCCGTGACGATCGCTCCCTGCGGCCGTGAGTGTGAGCCGAGTTATGCGCGCTGTCGGGGGATAAAGTCGGCCCACACTCCTGAGGCCGCGGCAACTATGTGACGGTCAAGAGCGCTAGGTGACAGCAGACCGGCACGAGTAATCCCTTCAGATCACATCGAACCGAAAAGCCGACCTCGATTCCGCCAGCCGGCGACGAATGAACCCGCCGACTCACCCAGCCGCAGTTCGCCCCGCGGACCCGAGGCGCTTAGGTAGGTCCCGGCCCCCGCTGGCGAAGAAACCGCTGGAAGTCGCTGGCGATCGTGTCGGCCGAGGGCAGGTCCTCCTCGGACGGGTCCTCCGTGACCTCGTCGATGGCCGTCTCGAGGCGCTCCACGAAGGCCCTGACCTCGGGGTCGCTCGCCACCGCGGCGGTGACCTGCCGCTCGTAGTCCTCGGCCGCGACCTCCAGCTCGCCCGCGTCGACCACCACTCCGGCCGCGCCCTCGAAGGCGCGCACCAGCGCCAGCGCCACCTTGGGATTGGGCGCCGCCGCCACATAGTGCGGCACCGAGGCCCAGAGGCTCGCCGAGGCCAGCCCGGCCTGGGCGCAGGCGTGGTGGAGAACGCCGACGATGCCGGTGGGCCCCTCGTAGTTCGTGCGGTCGTAGCCCAGGCGCTGAAGCAGGGACTCGTCGGAGGCGATGCCGGTGATGGACACCGGGCGGGTGTGCGGCACGTCGGCCAGCAGCGCGCCCAGCGTGATGACCATCCGCACGTCCAGCTCCTTGGCCGCCTCCACGAGGTTGTCGCAGAAGCGCCGCCATCGGAGAGAGGGCTCAACGCCGCGGAAGGTGACGAGATCCCCGTCCGCACCGGGCACGGGAGCGGCCCACACCTCGTTCGCGGGCCAGTCGATCTCGCGCGCGAGTCCCTCGGTCAGGCGCACCGTGGGCCGCACCGCTGTGAAGTCGTAGAACTCCTCCGGATCGAGTCGCGCCACCTCGGCGGACTCGAAGGCATCGGTGATGAACGAGACCGCGGTGGAGGCGGACTCGCCCGCGTCGTTCCACCCGCGGAAGGCACAGACCATGACCGGACTGCGGAGGTTGGGGCGCTCGCGCCACTCGAAATCCATTCAGAGGACCGTACCCGACGTCCGATTCGGCGGTCACGATCCGCTCTGTGACTGTTGCCGAGCTGCGCGCCGGGGGCGAGGTCGAAGGGGTGTTCGCATGCACCCGCAAGGACCGGCTCACCGCGCGAAACGGAACTCCATATCTCGCCGTCGAGCTGCGTGACCGCACCGGCGCCATCCCCGGCCGCGCGTTCCGTGACGCGGACTTCCTGGCCGACCAGTTCGAGCGCGGTGACCTGGTATCCGTGGCGGGGCGCGTCGAGCGCTTCCGCGACCAGCTGCAGGTGGACCTGCGCGCCATCCGCACCGCCGAGGCCGACCCGTCGGAGTTCCTTCCCGTGGCCTACCGCAACGTGGAGGAGCTCGACGGCTTCCTCGAGCACCTCGCCGGCGAGGTGTACGACTCGGATCTGGTCGCGCTGCTGGTCGCCTTCCTGGGCGACGAGGGCTTCCGCGCCGAGCTGCGCCGGGCACCGTGCACGCGCGCCGGCCATCACGCCTACCTGGGCGGCCTGCTGGAGCACACGGTGGCAGTGGCCACGCTGGCCCAGGAGACGTGCGTCCTGCATCCACGCCTGAACTCGGACGTGCTGCTCTGCGCGGCGATCCTTCACGACGTGGGCAAGACGCGAGAGTTCGAGCTCGGGGCCGAGATCGAGCTCAGCGAGGCCGGCGCCATGCTCGGGCACCTGACCCTCGGCCACCAGCTCATGGCCGAGCGCGCGGCCCGCCTCGGCTCCTTCCCGGAGTCGAAGCTGAACGCGCTGTCCCACTGCATCCTGGCCCACCACGGCGCCGAGGCCCTGCCCGGGCGCCGCTTCCGCTCTGTTGAGGCACTGGCACTCTTCCGGCTGAATGCGCTCGACGCCGGCGTGAAGGGGGCGCTGGAACACGGGCTCTAGACCGGGGTAAAACAGGCCTTCCAGGGCCCGGACGCATGTATTAAGCCGACCCTGGACGGTCGGGAAGGCACCGTTTTCTGCCGATACGGAATCCGGTGTCCCAGAACGCGCCGAGTGCGGGGGCGTCGCCCGCCCCAGAAGCTGTGGAGAAGCTGCTCGCGCAGCTCGTACGCGCCTGCTTCGTTCTGACCGATCGCAACGGCAGCGTGACCCGCTGGAGCCGCCCGGCTGAGGAGCTGTTCGGCTGGGACACCACGGCACTGGTGGGCCGTGGGCTGTTCGAGACGCTTGCGGTGCCCGGCTCGCTGCCGCCGCTCGGCGGAGTGATGGAGGCCACCACGCGCCGCCGCGACGGCACCGAGGTGCACGTCGAGTTCACCGTGGTGCCGGTCACGATGGCGCAGAGCCTCGAGTTCAACGGGTTCCTGGAGGAGCTCACGCTCGTGGCGCCCCGCGGCGACGCGCTGGTCCGCCTGGAGCAGAGCCACCCCGCTGCCGTGGAGTGGATCGGGGCGGCCGTGGCCGGCCGCGCCGAGTCGGGTGACAACCCGCCCGCGGGCACGATCGTGGTGTTTCGCGTGCTCGGGGACGCGGCTGCGCCACTGCCCCCGCCGCCCCCGGACCCTCCCGCGGCGGCCCCCGCGCCGAGCCCCGTCGACGCGCCGGCGTCTGCGCCGGAGGCCGGCTCGCCGCCCGAGCGCTCGCCCGCCCAGCTGAGTCAGGCCCGCGCACAGGCAGCCGCAGCGGTGAAGAAGATCCGCGACCTGGAGGCCCTCGGAGGCCGCCTCGACGCACAGCTCTCGGACCAGCGGGCGGCGATGGAGCACGTGCACGCGCAGATGGAGGCGCTGAGGCTGGAGCTCCAGGGATCGCGTTCCGAGCTGGAGGAGCGCGAGCGCTCGGGTCGCGACGAGCTGGAGCACGCGCTGGAGCTGACCCGTGAGGAGCTCGGCCGCGTGGGGGCGGGACTCGAGTCCATGCGCCACGAGGAGCTGCGCGCGGCGCTGGAGGACACAGTGGCCCGCGTGGCGGCCTTCGAAGCGGCGGCCGCCGCCAACGACACTGAGGATCTGCGAGCGGAGTTGCAGGCCACCCGGACCCGGGTGGCCGCACTCGACGACGCCCTCTCGAGCGCGCGCGAGGGAGGCGCCTCGGAGGCTGAGCTGGAGGGCGCCCGTGCGCGGGCCAGCGCACTCGAGGAGAGGCTCGCCGCCGACGACCGGATCGAGGAGCTTCGAGCGACGCTGGACACCACGGCGGCGCGCCTGGAGGAGCTGGAGCGCTCGCAGGCCGGACCCGAGCCCGCAGAGCGGCTGCGAGAGCAGCTCGAGGCCGCGGCGGCGCGCATCGACCAGCTCGAGCAGACCTCGGCATCGCGGCTGGAGCAGCTCGAGACCACGGTGGCCGACGGCGCAGGCGCGGAGGTTCTTCAGGCCGAGCTGGAGCGCTCGCAGGCGCGGATCGCCGAGCTCGAGAGCGCCATCACCCGGCTGGCCGAGCTGGACGAGTCCGCAGTCCGGCTCTCACGTCTCGAGGAGGACCGGGAGCGACTCGCGGAGCTGGAGCGGACGGCGGCGCCCGCGGCCGAGGTGGAGAACACACGCGCGCGCCTCACCGAGCTGGAGGAGGAGCTGTGCCGGGCCAGCGACCAGGTGCCGGACACCGGCCGGCTGGAGGCCGAGCTGGCGAGCCTCCGGTCCCTCGTGGAGGAGCTTCGCGCGGCGCGCGAGCGCGCGGCCGAGGAGACCGCCGGCGGGCCCACGCTCTCCGGACGCCAGGCGGCCGAGCTGCGCGAGCACGCTCAGTCGCTGGCCACCGCGGTGGAAGCCCGCGCGGCACGCGTGGAGGAGGCGCTCGAGGACGCGCTGCGCCAGGGCCGTGAGGCCGCGCGCATGGTGGCGACCGCCGAGAACTTCGCCGCCCGCGCCGCCCAGGCGGCAGACGCCGCACAGGCGGGCTCGGAGGCCACGACACAATCGATTCGCGACGCCGAGACCCGCGCGGAGGAGCTGGGCGAGATCTGGGCGGCGGCCGAGGCGCGTGTGGCCGAGGTCACCGTGCTGGTGGCAGCAGCCGAGGCGGGCGCCACCCGCATCTCCGAGGAGTCCGCCGCAACCGAGGCCCGGCTGGCCGGGGCCGGCGAGATCGTGGCCGCGGCGGAGCAGCACGCCTCGCGCGCCGCGGAGATGTCCGAGGCCGCGTCCGCGGCCGAGGGACACGCGGCGCGGGCGACCGAGATGGTGGCCGCGGCCGAGCGCCAGGCGGCCGAGCTGCGGGAGACCCTGGCCGCCTCCGAGGGCCGCGCCGCGGAGGGCGCGCGGACGCTGGCCGCCGCACAGGAGCTCCTGGATAAAGCGAAGGAGGCGGCGGCAGCGGCCGAGGCTCAGGCCGCCGGCACCGCCGAGGCCGTGTCCGCGGCCGGCGCCCGAGTGGCGCGCATCGAGCAGGTGGCGGACGAGAGCGCCGAGCGGATCGACCGCGGGGTCGCGGCGGCAGCCGCCGCCGAGCAGCACGCGAACAGGGCCGTGGCGGCCGCCGAGGCCGACGCCGAGCGGTCCCAGCGGACGGCGGCCGAGGTGGAGGCCAACGCCGCGGCGGCGCGCGAGGCGGCCTCCACGGTCGAGCTGCGCAGCGAGCGCGCGGTGGAGGCAGCGAAGAACGCCGACCGCCACGCCGACCGCGCCGCCGACCACGCACGCACGATCGGAGGTTACGAACAGGCTCTGGCCGAGGCGCGCGAGCTGGCGGAGCGCCAGGCCCAGCGAGCGGAGGCGGCCGCATCCGCCGCCCAGGCGGCCGCCGCGGAGGTCCTGCGACTCGCATCGGAGCGCACGACGGAGGCCCCGCCGGTCGTCGCCCCCGGCGTGGCCGCCGCCAACGGCGGTGGAAACGTCGGTGGAAACGTCGGTGGAAACGGTGCGACGACTCCGGTCCCCGAGGCACCCAGCGACGCCGGCTTCGGAGATCGCCGCCCGCTGCTGACCCGTCGCGACACCGGGCGCGTCCGGCCCCCGCGCCCCGGCTTCGACGATGCCCCGGTACCGATGGCCAGCATCCAGCTCGACGGGCGCTTCGGCGATCTCAACCCCGCGTTCACGGAGCTGGTGGGGTACGCCGAGGCCGACTTCCATTCCGCCTGCTGGCCGCCGGTCAGCGACCGCGCAAACCTCGAGAAGCACCGCGAGCAGGTGCGCCAGATGCTGGCCGGCGAGATCGAGTCCGCGAGCGTGAACACCAGCTACGTGCACGCCCAGGGCCTGCTCGTGCCGGTGGCGGGACGGCTCTCGCTGATCCGCGAGTCCGGCGACCCCACCCACTTCCTGCTCGAAGTCGCGTCCTCCTAGCCGCGGCCGCGACTCTCTCCTAGCCTTCGCCGCGGAGCGGCAGGGGTCTGGTGGCCCATCCGGCCTTCAAAGCCGGCAGGGCGTGGCAGCCCCACGCTTGGAAGGTTCGATTCCTTCGCCGCTCCGTCCGCACGAGCGGTAGGAGTTTCGGCGCAGGATCTCGGACTTACCGCGCCGTCGGGACGCGCAGGGTGCTGTCCACGGTGAAGCACCCTCCCGGAACGAGTCGGCGGGAGGCTGGGCCCCGGCGCCTTGGCGCGGAGCGCTGCCGGTCCGGCGCGGGGGTGGCGTGCTGCCGACCTTCGGACCGCGGCTGCTTCGCTTCGGTGTCTTGTGAGTCCTGGCGTGTCACCGCGGGTAGCGTCCCTGGTCGCGGGGGCCGCGCGCCTCGACGCTCAGATGCGACCGCTCCGTCGACAAGACGAGCATCCTGCTCAAGCAGCTCGTGGGGAGCCTTGCCCGGCGATGATCTCGTCTCCCCTGTCACGGCGCGCGATTGGTTGTCCTGAATCGAGTCGGCTGCCAGGCGGCACCACGCCGCTGAGAGCAGTTGGAGCATCTCCACCAGGCATCCCAGCTCGGCCGACGGCACCGTCCAGTTTGTTGGTTCCCCAGATCTGCCCCGAAGGGCGCGAGCTGTGTTCGGGGCCTTGGATCCTTCGATGTCGGTTCGATGGGAGGTCATATCCAGATCATCCGCGCGCCGGCTCGTCGCCGCCATGGTCTCCGATGTCCATATGGGCAGGGTGCATGAGGCCATCGTTAGGCGGTGAGCATGGGCGGAACAGCAAGAGGTCGATCGCGAATCGAACGGTGTCCCCGACGACCGGACTCTCATCCACGAACTCGTTCCAACCAAGCCCGAACTCCTTACGGCTCAGCCGTCCGGTCAGTTCGACCGAAACCCGCTCCTCCCCCGACGGGTCTCGAACGGGGCCCTCAATCTTCCCGGTGAACAAGACCTGTCGTAGGACGTCCCGGATGGTGAGCTCGCCCAGCACCCGAAAACTGTCGTCGCCAGCAGGACGAAAGGCGAGCATGAGATACCGAATCTCGGGATAGCGGTCGACGTCGAAGAGTTCGGGGGAGAGCAGGCGGGTATCACGCTTCACGACCCCGGTGTCAAGGCTCTCGACCTTCACGATGCCGTGGGCGCGCACGTTTCCGCCCTGACGGTCGACCTCGAGGGCTCCCTCGAACTCGCAGAACTGGCCTTTCACGCTCCCATCCATCAGGTGCTTGACGGTGAACGCGACCGCCGAACGGCGGGCGTCCATCTTCCAGCGGCCTCGGGGGGCAATTGCCCGCTCTGCGGTTGTCTGAACAACGACGCTCATGTCTGCATGGTCTCCTGGTAGGCCTTGCGGTCGGAATGGGCAGGGTCAGGCGCCTGGACCCGCAATCGCCGGCGATCCCCCCGCGATGAGCACCGGTCGATGGGCGGCACGGATCACCTCACGCGACACGCTGCTCCCGAGTCGTCGGCGCCGGGAGCCAAGGACCACCAAGCGGGCGCGCCGATGATCGGCGAACTCCGACACCCGACGGGCGGGAGCGCCCTCGAGAATCTCTGCCTCGGCAGTGACTCCTTCGCGCCTCGCAGCGGTCCTGGCGTCATGCAGGGCACGGTGTGCGGACGCCATCTCGGCGTCCAGTCGACGCTGGTGGTAGGGCCGCCCAAGCCCCTGCCACGGACCGGTACGAACGTAGACGAACACGAGCGGTGCATCGAGCTCGCGGGCTAGGCGAGTTGCCACTCGCGCGACGTCGGATCCACAAGAGGAACCATCGACCGCGGCAACGATCGGGGCGTTGCTCGGATCGCTACGCATGCCCTCGCCACGGCGGGGCCTGCGCCGGAGCGGCTGCGAGCCTTGTTCACGGCGTGCCTCGGCTGGCCGCACGCGGGGGCTGCTGATCACGAAAGACCTCCTTGGTCCGGCGCTGCGACTTGGCGAGCCGCCACGCTCAGAGCTTCAACTTGACTCCCAGACCATGTCTGGGCGGGGAGGCGCGGCCAATAGGGCCAGACACCCATTTCTCGGCGACCTCCCCCTCGCGAGCGCCGCTCGATGGAGTCGAGGACGAGCCGGTCAGTGGCGGGCGAGTAGTCCGCGGAGGACGTGGTGGAGGATGCCTCCGCCGCGGAAGTAGAGCCATTCGGTGGGGGTGTCGATGCGCACGCGGGCGTCGAACTCCCCGGGCTCGCCGTCGTCGGGAGTGGCGGTGACGCGCAGGGT
>JBBQHI010000024.1:0-59927 GCA_038323835.1 Solirubrobacterales bacterium | reverse complement strand
ACCGTCATCCCCCTGGCGACCATCCGCACCGCGCTGGCGATCTCGTCGGCCGACCAGTCCTTGGAGACGAACCCATGCGCACCGGCGGTCCGCGCCGCCTGCTCGGAGATCCAGCCGGCGCCCGAGATCAGCAGCACGCGCGTGTTCGGCGACTCGCGCCGGATCGCCTCGCACAGCTCCGCTCCGGACTCCTCGCCGAGGAACAGGTCCACCAGCGCGACGTGCGGCTCGTAGCGGCGGGCCAGCTCGAGCGCCTCCTCGACGTTCGCGGCGGTCAGGCAGCGCTCCACCCACGGCTGCTCGGTCAGCAGCAGCCGGAAGCCCCAGTGGACCACGTCGTGGTCGTCCACCACCAGCACGCGCAGGTTGCGCTCGGGACTCACTCGCCCTCGTTCTCGCGCAGCGGCATCACCAGGCGCACGCGCCAGTCGTCGCCGTCGGGCCCGAACTCCACGAACCCGCCGCGCTGAAGCGCCTCCACCGTGGCGAGCCGAAGGCCCATCCCCGTGCCGCGCGTGCTGCGCACCGCGCCGTCGTTTCGGACCTCGAGCGCGAATGTGTCCGCGGTGACCTTCACGTCCACCTCCACCCGCGTCGGGCGCGCGTGCTTGCGCGCGTTGCGCAGCGCCTCCGCCAGCACGGACTGGGCGATCGGCTCGAGATCTGGCGGCACCTCCATGTCCTCGGGCCAGCGCACCTCGAGGGGCATGTCCTCCTGGTGGCCGGACAGGCGCTCGAGCTCGGCCCGGAGCGTGGCGCCGGTGTCCAGCACCGCCGGGGCGAGCGGCCGCGACAGCGCGTCGCGCAGATCCCCGAGCGCGGCCTGCATCTCGTCCGCGCAGCGCCGGCGGGCCTCGTCGCTGAGGCCGTTCTCGGACCCGAGTGCCAGGGAGATCCCGAACAGCCGCTGCACCACGCGCTCGTGGATCTCGCGCGCGAGGTCGATCCGCGCCTGGAGCAGCCGCGCCTGTCCCTGCGTGTTGGTGGCGATGCGCACGCTGGCGGCCAGCGCGGCGGTCTTGCCCAGGGTCCACATGGTGTGGCGCTCCTCGGCGGTGAGCTCGAACTGCTCGCCGCCGCGGTCGGCGAAGATCACTCCGAGCGCGCGACCCCCGGCGGCCACCGGCGTGCACGTGAGCGTCGTGAGCTCGGCGAAGTCAGCGTAGCGCGGCGGCACCCATTCCTCGAGGCGGTCGGAGACCTGGACCACGCGGTCCTCCGCCAGCGCGACCTGGGCGATCGGCGTCTCCTCGAGGCTGCCATACACGCCGGCGAGCAGCTCGTCGTCAAGCCCGTGACTGCCCACCGGCACCACGAGTCGCCGGCGCTCGTCGTAGAGCATCAGCCCGGCACGCCGCATCGACGCCTGTCGGCAGAGCGCCACGCAGAGCCGGTCGTAGAAGCCCTGCCCGTCCGGCCGCGGGCGCTCGTCCATGCCCGAGATGAGCTCGACGATTACGTCGAGCGCATCGGTGCGCGGCATGGAGGTGGCGTCGGCCATGCCTCCTTTGTACTGGAGCGGGCGGCTCAGGCGGCCTGGAGCGAGAGCCGCAGCGTCTGCTCGGAGGTGAGGGAGAGGGTGCGGGCGTAGCCGCAATCACGGCAGCGGCACTCCACCTCGCCCTCGAACTCCTCCACCTGAAGAGACCACTCCACGTCGCCCGACAGGCAGGCGCGGCAGGCCAGCGCGGCATCCACGAGGCAGGGTTCGTCGTTGCCGCGGAAGTGGGCGAGCTCGAGCGTGTTCTCCATGTCCCGCAGGTTGGCTGAGCACGGCCCGCGTGGGAACGGCTCCGGAGCCCGAACCCCCCGCATGGGGGGGGTTTTTAACGGGCGGGTAAAGGCCTAGAGGGCTTCGCGGCGCACGACGCGCTGGTCGTCCACGTCGCCGAGCCGGGGAGCCAGCCGAGTGCCGTCGGGCAGCTCGAGGCCGGGGTCGATCTCCAGCAGCGGCTCGAGCACGAAGCGCCGGGCGGTGAGGTCCCGGTGTGGAAGCGTCAACCGCTCGGACCGGTGCTCGATCGCGTCGAGGAGGAGCACGTCCACGTCCACCGGGCGGGGTCCGTGGCGCGGCCCGCCGGGCTTCCGTCCCAGCTCCAGCTCGAGCTCCTTGCAGGCGCGCAGGAGCTCCTCCGGCCCGAGCTCGGTGTCGATCCGGAGCACGGCGTTCAGGAAGTCGGGCTGGTCGAGCACCTCGCCCTGAGGGGCGGTCTCGTAGACCGACGAGGAGGCGGTGACCTCGATGCCGCGGGCGTTCAGCGCGTCCCGGGCCGCGCGCAGGTGGCCGATGCGGTCGCCCTCGTTGGAGCCGAGGCCGAGGTACCCCGTCAAACCTGCTTCCAGACCTCCACGGACACCTCGTCCACCGGCAGCGGGATGGGCGGCTCGGGCTTCGCCGCCTTTACCCGCACAGACTCGGCCCCGAAGCGATCGATCAGGCGGTCCGCCACCGCGGTGCAGAGACGCTCCAGCGTGCGGTAGGAGCGCTCCTGGGCGGCCAGCGCCACCTGCTCGCACACCTCGGCGTAGTTGATCGTGTCCTCGACCCGGTCCGTGACGGTGGCGTCGCACTCGTCGAGCTCGAACACCACGTCGAATACGAGCCGCTGCCCGAGCTCGCGCTCCTCCGCGCTCACCCCGTGCCGGGTGTAGAGCGAGAGGCCGTTCACCTCGATGGTCACCGCCGGAGCGGTATGCGCGGACTCGTCGTCGAGGTCGTCGTCGTCCAGCTCCTCGAAGTCGTCGTCCGGGTCGTTCGGGTCGGACTCCCGGGTCATGGGCCGACCGTAGCAGCGGCCACCTTCAGCGCATCGGACACTGCACGCACGTCGTGCACCCGGAACACCGAGGCCCCGCGCTCCAGGGCCATCACGTTGGTGGCGATCGTGCCCGGCAACCGGTCGTCCGCGTCGCGTCCCCCGGCCAGCTTGCCGAGGAAGCTCTTGCGCGAGGTGCCGACCACCACGGGCCGGCCGATGGCCACGATCTCGCCGAGCCGGCGCAGCAGCTCCAGGTTGTGCTCCACGTTCTTGCCGAAGCCGATGCCCGGGTCGAGCCAGATGAGCTCCTCGGCCACACCCTCGGCCACCGCGAAGGCGAGGCGCTCCTCCAGGAAGGCCTTCACCTCCGAGACCACGTCCTCGTAGCTCGGGTCGTGGTGCATGGTCCGCGGCTCCCCGCGCATGTGTACGAGGCAGCAGCCGGCGCCGGACTCCGCCACCAGCGCGGCCATGCCGGGATCGGCGCGGAAGGCCGACACGTCGTTCACGATCGTGGCCCCGGCCTCGAGGGCGGCCTTGGCCACGGCGAGCTTGGTGGTGTCCACCGACACGCGTTGGCCGGCGGCGGCGAGCCGTTCCACCACCGGAAGGACCCGGTCCAGCTCCGCAGCCTCCCCCACCGGCTCTGCGCCGGGCCGGGAGGACTCGCCCCCCACATCGAGCACCGCGGCCCCCTCGCGGCCGAGCCCGAGTCCGTGCTCCACCGCGGCATCGCGATCGAGGTAGCGCCCGCCGTCCGAGAACGAGTCGGGAGTGGCGTTCACGATTCCCATGACGGTCGGGCCGGGCATGGCCTGCAGTATGCGCACCGACGGGCGCGTACAGTCGTCCGCGATGAGCGGTCCGCGCGTGAAGGCGTGCCTGAACGGGGGGCGCGGGCGAGACGAGCACCCGGCGGTGCCGATCACGCCCGAGCAGCTGGCCGCCGAGGCGGCAGCGTCCGTGGCCGCCGGCGCCTTCGCGCTGCACCTGCACCCGCGCGACGACCAGGGGCGGGAGACGCTGGAGGGCGCTCACGTGGAGGCCGCGCTCGCCGCGGTTCGCGCGGCCTGCCCCGGGGTTCCGGTGGGAGTGGGCACCGGGCTGTGGATCGCGGGCGGGGACCCCAGGAGGCGTGTGGATCTGGTGGCCGCCTGGCGCGCGCTCGGCGAGCGGCCGGACTACGCGTCGGTGAATCTCTCCGAGAAGGGGTCGAGACGCCTGGCCGCGGCCCTGCGCCGGGCCGGCATCGGCGTGGAGGCCGGGGTCTGGACCGAGGAGGACGTGGCGACGCTCGCGCGCGGCACCCTGGGATCGCCCCTGGCGAGGGTGCTGGTGGAGCCGCAGGAGCCCGACCCGCTGGAGGCCCAGCGGACGGCGGCCGCGATCGACAGGGCTCTCGACGCCGAGGAGGTGGAAGGCGAGCGTTTCCACCACGGCTACGGCCCCGCCACCTGGGACGTGATCCGGGTGGCCGCGCAACGCGTGCGCAGCGTGCGTGCCGGGCTCGAGGACGCCACCACGCTGCCGGACGGCACCCGCGCGCGCGGGAACGCCGATCTCGTGGCGGCGGCTGTGGAGATGGTGGGCGCTTGAGCGCGGTCGTGCGACCGGCCACCACCGGGGACGTGGACGCGGTGCTCGGCCTGTGGGGCGTGGCCCGGACCGCGGCGGCGGTGACCGACGACACCCCCGAGGCCGTGACGGAGCTGATCGCACACGATCCCGGGGCGCTGCTCGTGGCCGAGCTCGACGGGCGGGTGGTGGGTGCGCTCGTGGCGGCCTGGGACGGCTGGCGGGGCAACGTCTACCGTCTCGCGGTGCTCCCCGAGCACAGGCGGCGCGGGATCGGCCGGGCCCTGGCCGATGAGGGACATCGTCGGCTGCGCGAGCGCGGGGCCCGGCGCGTCACCGCCCTACTGGGCGCGGAGGACGACGCGGCCCGCGCCTTCTGGCGATCCGCCGGGTACGAGGACGACGTGAACGTGCGGCGCTACGTCCGTAACCTCCCCCCGGCCTGATGGCCGTGCCCGACGCACCGGCGGAAGTCCACGAGGCCGCGGCCCTGGCCGCGGAGCACGCCGAGCGATCGGAGCGCGAGCGGCGGCTCGCCCCGGAGGTGGTGGAGGCGATGCGCCGCGCGGACCTGTTCCGGCTCTGCGTCCCGCGGGAGATCGGCGGCGCCCAGGCCACGCCGCGCACGCTCGTGGAGCACGTGGAGGCGCTGGCCCGCGCCGACGCCAGCGCCGGGTGGTGCCTGGCCGTGACCGCCACGAGCGGCGTGCTGGGCGGCTATCTCGACGCGGACGCGGCGCGGGAGATCTATGGCGATGCGGGCACGGCCGTGGGCGGGGTGTTCGCTCCCCGGGGCCGGGCGGTGGCCGAGGGCGATGAGCTGGACGTGACCGGTCGCTGGCCGTTCGCCAGCGGCAGCCCGTTCTGCGACTGGCTCATGGGCGGCTGCATCACCGAGATCGGCGCAGGCCCGCCCGAGCTCAGGCTGGTGATCTTCCCTCGCGACGAGGTGGAGATCCACGACACCTGGACCGTGGCCGGGCTGTGCGGCACCGGAAGCCACGACATCTCCGTGACCGGCGGCCGCGCGCCCGTGTCGCGGTCGGCCGCGGTGATCGGAGCCACGCCGCACCACGAGGGCGCGCTGTACGCGTTCCCGCTCTTCGGGCTTCTGGCGGTGGGCATCGCCGGGGTGGCGCTCGGGATCGCCCGCGGCGCGATGGACGACCTCCTGGAGCTGGCCGGGGCCAAGACTCCCGAGGGCAGCCGGCGCAAGCTGGCCGAGCGGGCGGCGGTGCAGGCCGACACCGCCAGGGCCGAGGCGTCCCTGCGCTCCGCCCGGGCGTTCATGATGGAGGAGCTGGACCGCGGCTACGCCATCGCCGAGTCCAGCGGCGAGACCGGCACGGACGTGCGGGCCTCACTGCGCCTGGCCGCCACCCACGCGGTGCGCGCGTCCGCCGGGGTGGTGGACACGTGCTACGAGCTGGGCGGGGGATCGTCGATCTACGCACGCAGCCCGTTGCAGCGCCGCTTCCGCGACGTGCACACGGCCACGCAGCACATGCTGATCTCACCGGCCACGTGGGAGCTCACCGGGCGGCTTCTGCTCGACCTCCCCACGGACACGGCCCAGCTCTAGTCAGGGGTGGAGAGGCCGGCGGCCGCCATCGCCTCGGCGCGGTCCGCATAGCCCTCCATGCGAAGCGCCTTCCCGTCACGCAGGGTCCAGACGTAGGCCCACGTGCGCTCCACGGCCACGCCGCTGGACTTGCCGCGCCCCACCAGGCGCGCCAGCACCACCACGCGATCGCCGGCGTCCAGGTACTCCTGGGGCTCGAAGCGGATGTCGTCCCAGTGCTTGGCGAAGCTCTCGATGTAGCGCCGGACCGCGTCGATCCCGTGGGCCGACGCCGCGCCGGGAAGAGCCGCGGACTCGACCATCGAGATGTCGGGGTCGAAGTGCTCGTAGCCCGGCTCCCCGCGCAGCCAGCATTCGTAGATCCGCTCGACCAGCTCCACGTTCTCGCGCGACATCCAGGGAAGAGTGGCACCGGCGCGCCGTTGCGGAAGCACCGGGTGGCCCGGTGCGCACCGACGCGCCGTTGCGGAAGCACCGGGTGGCCCGGTGCGCACCGACGCCTATCCTCGGCGAGCCGATGTCCGTCATTGAGTTGAACCAGGTGGTGAAGCGCTTCGGCGACATCACCGCCGTGGATCACCTGGACCTCGACGTACCGGCGGGCATCTGCCTGGGGCTGCTGGGCCCGAACGGCGCCGGCAAGTCCACCACCATGCGGCTGCTGACGGGGCAGGCCATCGCCGACGAGGGCACCCTGCGCGTGCTCGACTTCGACCTGCCCGAGAGGTCCAAGGAGGCGCGCGCCGAGATGGGCGTGGTGCCACAGCTCGACAACCTCGACGTGGACGTGACCGTGGAGGACAACCTCGCGGTCTTCGCCCGCCTGTACCGGGTCAAGGACGTGCGGGCGGCCGTGGATCGCTGCCTCGCCCTAGCACGGCTCACCGACCGGCGGCGTGATGCCGTGGACAAGCTCTCCGGGGGAATGCGTCGCCGGCTGCTGCTGGCGCGCGGGCTCGTGAACGAGCCCCGCCTCCTGCTGCTCGACGAGCCGACCGTGGGGCTCGACCCCCAGATCCGCACCGAGCTGTGGTCGCTGATCGACGGCCTGCGCGGCGGGGGCACCACCATCCTCATGTCCACGCACTACATCGAGGAGGCCCAGCGCCTGGCCGACGAGGTGGCCGTGATGACGGCAGGGAAGGTCATCGCCCGCGGCCGGCCCGACGACCTGATCCTGGAGCACGCCGGCCGGGAGACGGCGGAGGTCTATGGCCCGCCGGCGCGGCTGGCCGAGGTGCGCGCGAAGGCCGCGTCCCAGGGGCTGACTGTGCGTCCCGCCGGACCGGCGGTCGCGATCGTGGGCTCCGAGAAGGCCACCGACGGCGCCGTGCCCGACGACGCCGTGGTGCGCGCGGCATCGCTCGAGGACGTGTTCGTGATGCTCACCGGCGAGGAGGCCGCGTGAGAGCATCGGTGCGCACCCGGCCACGCCGGGTGCTTCCGCAATGAGAAGACTCGAGCCCGCGGCCATCGGCGGCATCATGAGCCGCGAGGTCGCCAACTTCCGCACGTTCTGGAAGTCCACCGTCTTCTCCAGCACGCTCGAGCCGGTGGTGTACCTGCTGGCGTTCGGACTCGGCCTCGGCTCCACCGTGGTCAAGAAGGTCGACGGCCTGGACTACGTGGAGTTCGTGGGTACCGGCATGGTGGCCACGGCGGTGATCTTCTCCAGCGCGCTGCCGGCGATGTTCGGCACGTTCGTGAAGCACCGCTTCCAGCGCACTTACGACGCGATCCTCGCCGCCCCCGTGGACGTGGAGGAGCTGGTCACCGCGGAGATGCTGTGGATCGGGCTCCGTGCCGGCTTCTTCGGCACCTTCCCCCTGATCGTGTCCATGGCGTTCGGGCTCGACCCCTCGCCGGGGATGCTGCTCGTGCCCCTGTTCGGCTTCGTCACCGCACTGGGCTTCGCGGGCTTCGGCATCGCCACCGCGGCCACCGTGTCCAAGATCGACCAGTTCAGCTACGTGACCACGCTCTTCATCACTCCGCTGTTCCTGGTGGCGGGCACGTTCTTCCCGATCGATCAGCTCCCCAAGGGCGTTCAGATCGCCGCCGAGTTCAACCCGCTGCACCAACTGGTGGAGCTGGTCCGGCACGCCTGCTTCGGATTCGAGGCCACCGACCTGCTGCGGCTGGCGGCCCTGATCGTGTTCGCCCTGGCGCTCTGGCGTGTGGCCGTGAACCGGATGGAGAAGCGGCTGATCGACTGATCAGCGACCCGACCGGGCCGAGCGCTCCGGCCAGTAGGGCCACTCCTCGAACTCGACGCAGAGCCCCACGCCGTCGAAGCGCACGAGCCAGAGGTCGAGGAACTCGCGGACCTCGCCCGCGTCGTACGTCACCTTCACGCGGGCCACCCCGGTGTCGCCCTCCACGGCGACCACCCCGGAGCTCATGCGAAAGCCCTCGTCCGGCCCGTCGCGCTCGTGCTCCCAGAGCGCCGCGATCGCCTCGATGCCGGTGACCGGCTCCTCGTAGGGGGACATCCGATAGGTGGCCACGGGCGCGAACAGCGCCGCCAGATGGTCCGTCCCCGCGGCGCGCCAGGCACGCTCGTAGCCCTTCAGCCACTGCTCGAAGCGAGGGCGGGTCATGACCACGGGCGCACTCTCGCAGAGCGGCGGCATCGGGTCCCGGGGGGTCCCTCCGTCATCATCGCCCGCCGTGGGCGGCCCCTTCGAAGCGGTGGTGTTCGACAACGACGGCCTGCTCCTCGACACCGAGGAGGCGTGGACGCGTGCCGAGACGACCCTGTTCGAGCGCCACGGGAGCACCTTCACCGACGATCACAAGCGCTCCCTGATCGGGTCGGCGCGCGGTCCCGCCGCGGCGAAGCTCGAGAGCATGCTGGCCCGGCCCGGGCAGGGCGAGGCGCTGATGGACGAGCTGCACGACCTGGTGATGGAGGAGGCGTTGCTCGGGGTGTCGCCGCGGCCGGGGGCGCTCGAGCTTCTCGACGAGCTGGCCCGGGCGGGGATGCCCGTGGCCGTGGCCTCCAACTCCACGCGCTCGTTCGTGGAGCGGGTGCTGGGCGGCGCCGGCCTCCTCGACGGGCGCTTCCGTACGGTGGTCACGGCGGACGACGTGGTGAACCCGAAGCCCGCCCCGGACCTCTACCTGGCGGCCTGCGCGGCCCTGGGTGCCGCGCCCGAGCGCTCGGCGGCGCTGGAGGACTCGCCGCCGGGGGTGGCCTCGGCCGCCGCGGCGGGGATGTTCGTGATCGCCGTGCCCTACTTCCCCGGCACCGAGATTCCCGGTGCGACGCTGACCGCCGGCTCGCTCGCCGATCCCGAGGTGCACGCCGCGCTCGGGCTCGCCGCCGGCTGATCGGGGGAACCGCCGCACGGGCGAGGGGTCGCTGAGACGATCGGACGATGTCCGAGCGTCGCCGTCTCGCTCACGGAGCCGCACTTCGCTGGCTGCGCTGGGCACCGCTGATCGCGGGCCTCATGGGCTTCGACCGGCTGGGCGGCGTCGCGGCCGTGCTCGGCGGCACGGCGGTGGCCCTCGGCGCGGCGATTCCCTGCCTCTGGGCGCAACGCCGGCTGACCTCCGAGCACTCGGCGCCGGCGCCGCCGGCCGGGTGGCTGGAGATGGTTCTCGTCTGGTCCGCGATCACCACGCTGATCGTGGCCGAGGCCGCCGCCGGCAACCCCGCCGGCCTGGCCGGCCGCGTGGCCATCGTGGCCGTGGCCCTGGGAATCGCGGCGACGGTCGCCGATAGCATCGAGTCCCGCCGCGGCGCCGAGCCCGCCCGGGCGTAGGGCCCGCAGGCCTGTGGGCCGGGTTTGTCGTGCTATAGACGACAAACTCGGCCCACGCTCACGGGCGGCATACTCGCCATCCATGTCCGGCGACAACGTACGAGTGGTGGTCAAGCAGTTCGAGGACACCAACGCGCGTGAGTTCCGTGCCGTGATGGAGGCCTACGCCGACGACGTGACGCTGACCTTCCACGGAGAGGCCGGCCTGCTCAGGCAGGCAGCGAGCGGCAGGGCGGCCGTCGGCGAGTGGTTCGGAGACTGGTTCCGGCAGTTCGGCCCCGACTATCGCTTCCACATCGACGAGGCACGCGGCGTGGATGACCGCGTGTTCCTGATCGCCACCCACAGCGGGAGGGGCCGGGGCAGCGGGGTGCCGGTCAGGGAGACCTGGGCCTACCGCTACACCGTGCGCGAGGGCAGGGTGAGCGGGGTGGAGCTATGGGGCGGGCACGACGCCCGCGACACGGCGCTCGCGGCCGCCGGGGTGCAGGGCGGGCGAGTGGAGCTGGTTCGTCGCGGGTTCGACGCCTTCAACGACCACGATCTCGACGCTGTGCTCGCGCTCTACGCGGACGATGTCGAGTGGCGGATGATCGGCGGCCTTGCCGACCTGATCGGAGGAGAGGTGACAGGTCGCGATGCACTCGGACGCTTCTTCAGCGACTGGATCGAGAACCTCGGAGGCGGGATCGAGGTGGAGTCCATGTTCGAGGCGGGCGACCGCGTGGTGTCGATCATCCACCTGACGAGCGCCGGCGGGTCGAGCGGCGCGCCCACCACACAGCGCCTGGGCGAGGTGTTCACCTTTCGCGGCTCGGAGATCTGCGCCGTCGACAACTACTGGAACGCGGACGAAGCCCTGATCTCGACGGGGCTGAGGCTCTGAGCCGGGCTACTCGGCCGTGCCGCCGGCCAGCCCGGGCCGCGGCAGCGGGGCCGGTCCGCGCTCGGGCTTGCGCTCCGGGACCTCGGGCGCCGCGGGCGGCGGCACCGGCACTGGCACGTCCTCGCGGCCGAAGACGTCTTCCTCGGTCTTGCCCGCCAGCAGGTCCACGAACTGCTCGCGCTCGATCGTCTCCCTGCGCAGGAGAACCTCGGAGGTGGTGTCCAGACGCTCGCGGTGTGTCTCCAGGATCCGCCGCGCGGACTGGTGCGCCTCTTCGACGATGCGCCGGATCTCGTCGTCGATCTCGCGCGCGATCTCGTCCGAGTAGTCGGGCTCGGAGGAGAACTCGCGACCCAGGAAGGGCAGCCCGTGGTCGTGGCCGAACACGCGCGGGCCGAGCTTCTCGGACATGCCGAAGCGCATGACCATCTGCTTCGCGGTGGCCGTGACCTTCTCGAGGTCGTTGGAGGCGCCGGTGGTCACCTCGTTGAAGACGATCTCCTCGGCCGCGCGCCCGCCCAGCGTCATGGCCATCGTGTCCGACAGCTCCGCGCGCGTGGTGAGGAACTTGTCCTCGGTGGGCAGGGAGATCGTGTAGCCGAGCGCCTGGCCGCGTGAGACCACCGAGATCTTGTGTACCGGGTCGGTGTGGTCCAGGTAGTGCGCCACCAGAGCGTGACCCATCTCGTGGTAGGCGGTGATGCGGCGCTCCTTCTCGGACATCACGCGGGTCTTCTTCTCCGGGCCCGCGATCACGCGCATGATCCCCTCCTCCAGCTGGAGGTGGTCGATCTCGCGCTTGCCCTGGCGCGCTGCGAGCAGCGCGGCCTCGTTCACGAGGTTCTGGAGGTCGGCGCCCGTGAATCCCGGGGTCTGACCGGCGAGCGTGTCGAGCTCGATCACCTTGGCCAGCGGCTTGCCGCGGGTGTGGACCTCGAGGATCTTGGTGCGGCCCTTGCGGTCGGGGCGGTCCACCACGATCTGGCGGTCGAACCGGCCCGGGCGCAGCAGCGCCGGATCGAGGATGTCCGGGCGGTTGGTGGCCGCGATGAGGATGATGTTGTCCTTCATCTCGAAGCCGTCCATCTCCACGAGGAGCTGGTTCAGCGTCTGCTCGCGCTCGTCGTGGCCGCCTCCGAGCCCGGCGCCACGGTGCCGGCCCACGGCGTCGATCTCGTCCATGAAGATGATGCAGGGGCTGTTCTGCTTGGCCTGCTCGAACAGGTCACGCACGCGCGAGGCGCCCACGCCCACGAACATCTCGACGAAGTCGGAGCCGGAGATCGAGAAAAACGGCACGCCGGCCTCGCCCGCGACCGCGCGCGCGAGAAGCGTCTTGCCCGTCCCCGGCGGCCCGTACAACAGCACGCCCTTGGGGATGCGCGCGCCGAGCGCCTGGAACTTCTTCGGGTTCTCGAGGAACTCCTTGATCTCCTGAAGCTCCTCCACCGCCTCGTCCACCCCCGCCACGTCGCGGAAGGTGATCTTCGGCGCGTCCACCGACATTCGTTTCGCGCGCGACTTGCCGAACGACATGACCTTCGAGCCGCCGCCCTGCATCTGGTTGATGATGAACAACCAGAACAACAGGAAGATCACGAAGGGAAGGATGTACGTCAGGGCCGTGAGCCAGCCGGAACCTCCCTTCGCCTTCACGTCGATGGGAATGTTCTCGGTCCGGAGCTGGTTGACCAGGTTCTGCTCGGTGTTGTCCGGATAGGCGGTCTGGTACTTCTTGCCGCCCTTCAGCTCCACGTCGATCCGGTTGTTCTTCGTGTTGAGCGTGACCTGCTTCACGCGGTTCGTGTCGACCTGCGTGAGGAACTCCGAATAGTTCGGATCGGGAGTGCGGTCTCCCGGGCTGATCAGCTTCTGGGCGAAGAACGCCAGCACCACCACGATCAGGATGGGAAAAGCGGCGCTCTTAAAGAATTTGCTCACGGCGAGCCTCTGGTCTCCTCATCAGCACCCGGGCCGGGGTCTTCTCAGGCGAGGAGATCGGCGCCCTGGGTGAAACGCAAGCCTAGCAAGGGTGTATCAACCTCTTACGCCGTTTTTCGGCAGCTCGCACGGACTCCTTCAGTCGTCCAACACCGCGACGAACGGGAGGTTGCGAAAGCGCTCGGCGTGGTCGAGCCCGTAACCGATGACAAAGCGGTTGGGAATCTCGAACCCCACGTAGCGGATCGGCAGGTTCACCTTCCGCCGTTCCGGCTTCGTCAGAAGGGCGCAAACCTCGAGCGTCTTCGGGTCACGCGCGCGCAGCGTGCGCATCAGATAGGAGAGCGTGAGACCCGAGTCCACGATGTCCTCGACGATCAGCACGTTGCGGCCCTCGATCGACGCGTCGAGGTCCTTGAGGATGCGCACCACCCCCGACGAGTCGGTGGACGACCCGTAGGAGGACACGGCCATGAAGTCCACCTCGCACTCGCGGTCGAGGTGGCGCATCAGGTCGGAGAGGAAGAAGACGGCGCCCTTGAGGACACCCACCAGCAGCAGGTCCTGCCCCTCGTAGTCGCGCGAGATCTCCGCCGCGAGCTCCACCACGCGGTCGGCCAGCGCCTCGCGCTCGACCAGGACCTCCCCTACGCCGGCGTCGTCCATCCGCCGCGAGTGTAGGCCGCTGCCCGATGACGGCGACATCTCATCGCACCGGGCGAGCGCTGAGACCCACCGTGGCCGGGTCTCCGTCGCCGGCCGCGAAGCGCTCGTCGAGGGCCACACCCGCCACCCACACGATCTCCCCGCCCACCTCCACCACGGGCAGCGTCACGCGAAGTGAGCGCGGGATCTTCCCGTCGGTGAACAGGTCCTGGAGGGTCTTCGTGCCCCCGAGGCCGACGGGGCGCATGCGATCCCCGTCGCGCCAGGTGCGCACCAGCGCGCGCCCGCCGAGCGCCCCCGGCACCACGTTCACCTCGCCGGGCCCGACCCGGGCCTCCACCTCCCACCTTCCGAAGCGGACCCGGCCGGGCACCGACAGGTCCACCGGCTCGGGCGGCGCGGCATCTTGGGTGATGGTGAGGCGCAGCACCCCGTACTCGGCCACCGCCCGCAGGCCACCGCCGAGGTCAAGCGCCTTGGTGCCCTGGCTGCCCAGGCCCACGATCTCGTCGGCCTCGCGGCGCGACAGCGGACGCGGCCGCCCGAGCAGGGACTCAGCGAGGCGGCGCAGCACCAGCCGCCGCAGCGCCGCCGGCAGCTCGGCCAGGGCCGCGAGCGGAACCGCGGGACCTCCGCCGATGGCCTGGAGCGCGTCGTCGGCCGCGATGTCGAGCACCTCGCCCTCGTCGCGGAGCTGGCGGGCCGTCTCGGCGATCGTGCGCTCGGCCGCAGGGTTCAGGGCCTTCAGGGCCCCCAGGACCTCGTGGCGCACGCGCGAGCGCGCGAACCGGGGATCCTCGTTCGACGGGTCCTCGCGCCAGTCGAGCTCCCGCGCGCGCAGGTATTCGCGCACCTCGTCCCGGGTCACGTCGAGCAGCGGACGGACCAGACGGCCTCGCCTGGCGCGCATCCCCCAGAGGGCGCGCGTGCCCGGGGACACGGCCAGGCGGTAGAGCACGGTCTCGGCCTGGTCGGAGGCGGTGTGCGCGGAGGCGTAGTCCCCAGCGGCCACCTGCTCGGCCAGCGCGTAGCGAATGTCCCGCGCCGCGGCCTGGAGGTTGCCGTCGCCGGGCAGTTGCACGCGCTCCACCCGTAGCGGCACGCCGAGCCGCTCGCAGAGCCGGCGGCAGAAGTCCTCGTCCTCGTCCGCCCCGGGGCGCAGCCCGTAGTTCACGTGCAGGACCGAGACCTGGGCGCCGAGGCGCACGGCCACCTCGAGGAGGCACACGGAGTCGCCGCCTCCCGAGAGCAGCACCAGCAGAGGCTGGAGCGGGCCGATCAGGCCGCTCTGGCGGGCGGTCTCGAGCGGCCGCTCGCTCATTCCGCGCGCGGGGTCGCCCGGCACAGCTGGCGGGGCTCGTCGAAGCCCTTGAGCTTCACCTGGCCGATGGGCTCGAACCTCAGATGGCTCGCGTCCCGCACCGCCTCGATCGCGGAGTCCGTGACGAGCACCTCGCCGCCGCGCGCCCGGGCCACCACCCGCGAGGCCAGGTTCACCTCGCGGCCGAAGTAGTCCCCGTCGCGGTACAGGGTGCTGCCGTAGTGCACGCCGATGCGCGGCTCGGGGCGCTCGTCGAACATCCCGGTGAAGCCCACGGCCCAGTCCACCAGTGCGGACACGTCCTGCCCCACGACCATCACGCCGTCGCCGATGGTCTTCACCACGCGCGCGTCGTCCGGCAGGGTGTTGGTCACGCCCTCCACAAAGCGCTCGACCGAGGACAGCGCCTCCTCCTCCCCCTCCTCCTCGGTGAAGCGGGTGTAGCCGGCGAGGTCGGCGAAGGCGATGGCCACCCTCACTCGGCCGAGGTCCACGTCCGAGTCCTCGAGCTCGCCCTCCATGTGCCCGACCACGTCCTGCTCCACGAAGTGCTGGAGAAAGCGGCGGTGCACGTAATCCATCAGCGGCGAGGAGATGGGCAGCAGGTCCCGCGCCAGCTCCTCCATCTCCTCCGCCATCTCGAGGCCGGGCACCCCCTCCCGCATCAGCGGCTCGTGCACGTAGAGGTGAAAGAGCCGCACCTCGGCGTCGGCGATCTGGGCCAGGGCCTGCCCGTAGACCCGGCAGAGCTGGAGGAAGGCGACGAGCGGAAAGCCCGCCGCGAGCACGGAGGCCACGTACTGGATGGCCCGCGCGTCGTCGTCGCTCATGTGGTCGATGCCCGCCGGGGGCAGGCCGATGCCGGTCCAGAAGCGCTCCACCAGGGCGGGCTCGAGGTCGGTCTCCTTCGCCACCTGCTTCAGCGTCTTGCGGTTCTCGCCGTCCGGGAAGAGGTCCTCGATGTAGCCGTAGGCCAGCCTCCCCTGCTTGCTGGCCTCGCGGATGTGCTCCAGGCGGTGGCCGCGCTCGCGCATCCGGGCCACGAGCCGGGCGTGGGCCACCGCCACCGCCGACCACTCACCCCGCGCGTTGTGGACGTGCGGGATCACGCCGCTCTCCGCCCAGCGCCGGAGGGTGCCCGTGGACACTCCCACACGCTCCGCGGCCTGTTTGAGGGTCAGGTTGTCTCGATCCACGCGCAAGGCCCGCCGGGGACGAGCGGGGTTCGAGTCTGACAAGGAGGACAGCATGGTGCGGTGCTCGCCCGATCACCGATCGGGCTGCGCTCCTCCCCGGGTGGCGGTGAACCCGCTGGTCCCGCGGGATAGACTCGCCGCGCACCACAACCTGGGGAGCGAGTGGAGGTAACTTGAACTACTTCGTAACCGGAGCGACCGGCTTCGTGGGCAGGCACCTCGTGGCCGAGCTCCTGAAGCGGGAGGGCACCATCTACGTGCTCGTCCGCGAGGGCTCCCGCGGGAAGCTCGACGCGCTCGTCCAGCGGCTCGGCGCCCCGGAGGGCCGGATCGTGGCCGTGCCGGGAGACCTGGCGAAGCCCGGCCTCGGCATCGAGGGATTCGACGAGCCGATCGACCACCTCTTCCATCTCGCCGCCGTGTACGACGTGGCGGCCGACGCGGAGTCCGCGGAGCGGGCGAACGTGGACGGCACCCGTCACGTGATCGAGTTCGCCAACGAGCACAAGGTGGGCCGCTTCCACCACACGAGCTCGATCGCCGTGGCCGGCGACTACCGCGGCGTGTTCCAGGAGGACATGTTCGACGAGGGGCAGCGCCTGCCCCACCACTACCACCGGACGAAGTACGAGTCCGAGCAGCTCGTTCGCGAGCTGGTGAAGTCGAGGAAGATCATCTTCCGGCCCGCGATCGTGCTCGGTCACTCCGAGACCGGCGAGATGGACAAGATCGACGGTCCCTACTACCTGTTCAAGCTGCTCCAGCGGCTGCGCGCGGCACTGCCCGAGTGGTTCCCGCTGGCCGGGCCCCAGGGCGGGCAGACCAACATGGTGCCCGTGGACTTCGTGGCCCGGGCGATGGACCACATCGCCCACATCCCGGACGACGAGCTGCACGACGACACCTTCCACCTGGTGAACCCGGAGCCGATGACGGTGGGCGAGACGCTGAACGAGTTCGCGCGGGCGGCGCACGCGCCGCAGCTCGCGATGCGCATCGACTCGAACATGACCAACGCGATCCCGAAGCCGGTGCGCGCCGGGATCATGGCCCTGCCGACCGTCAAGAAGATCCGCAATCAGGTGTACCACGACCTGGGGATCCCACCGGCGGCGATGGAGAACCGCGACTTCAACTGCAAGTTCGACGCCCGGGACGCCCAGCGCGCCCTCTCAGGCACCGGGATTGCCGTGCCCCCACTCTCCACCTACGCCCCCGTCCTCTGGGACTACTGGGAGCGCAATCTCGATCCCGACCTGTTCCGAGACCGGAGCCTGGCCGGCGCGATCAAGGGCAAGCGAATCCTGATCACCGGCGCCTCCAGCGGAATCGGGCTCGAGACCGCGGTGAAGATCGGCGAAGCCGGCGGCGAGGTGATCCTCGTCTCGCGTACGCGCGAGAAGCTCGAGGAGGTGGCGAAGCAGGTGGAGGAGGCGGGCGGTACCGCCCACGTCCATCCCGCCGACCTGTCGGATCTCGACGAAGTGGACCGCCTGGCTGCCGAGGTGCTCGAGGCGCACGGCGGCGTGGACGTGCTGATCAACAACGCCGGCCGCTCCATCCGGCGCTCGGTGAAGGCGTCCTACGACCGCTTCCACGACTACGAGCGCACGATGCAGCTGAACTACTTCGGCGCGCTCAAGCTGATCTTGGCCTTCATGCCCGGCATGCGGGAGCGGCGCTCGGGGCACATCGTGAACGTGTCGTCGATCGGCGTGCAGACGAACACGCCGCGCTTCTCGGCGTACGTGGCCTCGAAGTCGGCGCTCGACGCGTTCTCACGCTGTGCCGCGCCCGAGGTGATCGGCGACGGCGTGAAGTTCACCACCGTCTACATGCCGCTGGTGCGCACGCCGATGATCGCGCCCACCGACATCTACAAGGCCTTCCCGACGCTCACTCCCGAGGAGGCCGGGAAGATGCTCCTCGACGCGCTGATCGACAAGCCCAAGCGGATGGCGTCCCGGCTGGGGACCTTCGGCGAGGTGCTCTACTCGGTGTCGCCCAAGACCATGGACATCGTGCTCAACACCGCCTACAACCTCTTCCCCGACTCACACGCCGCGAAGGGCAAGAAGAAGAAGGAGCTGGCGGAGGGCGAGAAGGCGCCGAACGAAGAGATGTCCTCGGAGGCCGTGGCCATGGCCTACCTCCTCCGGGGCGTCCACTTCTGAGAACCCTCGCGGCGCAGCCGGCCACGCCGGCTCCTTTGCGCTAGACGAAGGCCGACCCGCGCCGAACGAGGTTGGCGTACACGGTCTGCTGGATCGTCTCGCGCACCCGCTCGGAGAGCTCGAACACCAGCGCGTTGTCGTCGGCCCCCTGCGGTCCGTAGCTCGCGGTCTCGATCGGCGCGGAGAACTCGATCCGCCACTTGGACGGCAGCGGCACCAGCCCCATGGGGCCGAGCCACGGGAACGTGGGGGTGACCGGGAAGAAGGGGGCGCCCACAATCCGGGCGAGCGCCGGCAGCTCACCCAGCTTGGGATAGATCTCCTCGCTGCCCACCACGGCCACGGGCACTATCGGCGCGCCCGTGCGCAGGGCCAGCTCGACGAAGCCGCCGCGCCCGAAGCGCTGGAGCCGGTAGCGGTCGGAGAACGGCTTGCCCGTGCCCTTCGCCCCCTCGGGGAACACGGCCACGAGCCGGTCCTGGCCGAGCAGGCGCAGGGCGTTGTAGGGAGAGGCGGCCACCCCGCCCAGGCGGCGGATGACGGTGGACACCCAGGGCAGCTCGAAGGCCCAGTCGAGCACCAGGAAGCGTGGGTGGCGCGGCAGCGGGTGCTCGCGCATCAGCGCGGCGCCCATCATCGTCGCGTCCCAGGGGAGGAAGCCGGCGTGGTTGGCCACCAGGAGCGCGCGGCCGTGGGAGGGAACGTTGCGCACGCCCTCCGCCTCCACCCGCCACCAGCGGTCGTAGAGAAACCCCAGCAGGGGCTCGACGATCTCTGCGAACTCCTCGTCGAAGCCCCACTCGTCCTCGCGGTAGCTCCCCTCGAGCCGGTGCAGCGCGAGCTGGAAGGTGTGGCGCGCCTCGCGCGGGAGGGCGGACGCCCCGCGGGCCAGGGCCTCCGGCAGGTCGAGGCCCGCGTCGAGCCCGCCTCGCAGCAGCCTCATGAACGAGAGCGCGGCGCCGAGCGGAGGCGTGGCGCCGCGGGCCCGCCGGAGCGGGTCCTGCGCCTGACGCGGGGGCACCTCCCGTGTGCTCTGCGAGCTCACGCGGCCGCTCGCACCGGCGGGGTAAGGCGCAGTCCCGAACGGGTTCGGGACCACTCCTGCACGGCGTCCACGGTGGAGTGACGCGGGCGGAAGCCCACCTCCTCCACCAGCCGGGTGATGTCCACCCCGCGCCCGTAGCGGAGGAGGCGGCGAAAGTCCTCGGAGAGACGGCTCATCCCGGCGCGGCGCGCGAGCGAGGTGACCGGCCCGAACAGAGGACCGGCCACAGGCAGCGGCGCCCGGCCCGCGGTGCGAACCATCCGGGCCAGGCCGATGGTGCCCGCGCCGGCCACGTTCACGGCGCCGCGCACCGGGTTCACCACGGCGGCGACGAGGGCGTTCAGGCCGTCTTCCTCGTGGATCAGCTGGATGCGGGGGTCGAAGCCCAGGTAGGTGGGGCAGGCGGGGAGCGAGAGGTAGCGGGTGACCTGGGTGTCGAGCGAGGGCCCGATCGCGGGCTGGTAGCGCAGCATTGTGCACGACACGTCCGGGTGCCGGCGGGAGTAGGTCTCGAAGTAGTTCTCGATCTCGGCCACGTCTCGCTGGAAGCGGGACCGGAGTGGGAACAGCCGGGTCATCCGCTCGTCGAAGAACTGCGGCGCCCCGGGCTCCGCGCCGTAGATCCCGGCCGATCCGCGGACCACGATCGTGCGCACGCTGGGTGCCTTCTCGAGCGCGGCCAGGAGCTGGAGCGAGCCGATCACGTTCACCTCGTGCATGGCCCGCGCCGACATGCCCGGCCCCGGCTGCCGCACGATCTGGTTGTGCACCACGGTGTCCACCTCGAGCGGCGCGATCAGCTTGGCGATCACCGGGTTGCGTATGTCGGCCTCGATCAGCTCAGTGCGCCCGAGACCCGCGGCCGGCATCCGCGTGTCGAGGCCGGCCACGTGCTCGAAGCGGGGGTCGCGCTCGAGCCGGGCCGCCAGGCCGGCTCCCACGCGGCTGCCCACGCCGGTGATCAGCACCCGGCGACCGGCCATCAGCCGCCGCGCTTGGCGGACCTGGCGGCGGGCTTCCGCTTCGCGGCCGGCCGGGGCTTGGCCGCCGCCCTCTTGGCGGGCGCCTTGCGCGCGGCCGGCAGGCGCTCCTCGATGGCGTCGAGCCGCCGCCCTATGGCGCGCAGGTCCGCCTTCAGGTCCCGGATGTCCTCGTAGGTCGCGGGCCGGCGGGTGTCGATCACCTCGGCCACGGCCTTGCGGCTGCGTGCCAGGCGATCCTCCGCCCCGCGCCTCAGGTCGTCCACGGTCTCGGCCAGGTCGTCGAGCGCACCCTGGGCCGCGTCGCGGCTGCGCCCGGCCGACCCGAGCGTGGACTCCACCGTGCGCTCCACCGCCTCGCGGAGGGCGTCGGGCAGCTCCCTGGGATCGGTGCGTCGCCGGGCCACTGGTGGCTGAGTCTTCCACAGGCGCCCGTCTATGGTGCCCCGGCGTGAACCTCGAGCACCATGCCGGCCCGGTCCACCTTCGCCCCGCCACCGAGCTGTCCGAGCGCGTGCTCCTGCCGGGCGATCCGCACCGGGCGCTGATGGTGGCCCAGGACCTGCTCGAGGGGCCGCTGATGTTCAACCACTCGCGCGGGCTCTGGGGATACACCGGAACCGCGGCCGACGGCGACTCGCTCACCATCCAGTCCACGGGGATGGGCGGGCCGAGCGCCGCCATCGTGTGTGAGGAGCTGATCGCGCTGGGCGCCCGGCGCCTGGTCCGGATCGGCACCTGCGGCGCGCTGAACAGCGTCCTGTCGATCGGCGACCTCCTGACCGCGGCCGAGGCGTTGCCCGCCGACGGCGCCAGCGCGGCGCTGGGGGCCGAGGGGCCACTGGCCGCGGAGCCCGGCCTCGTGTCCCGGCTCGTCGAGGGCGGCGCGCGCGCCGTGACCGTCGTGAGCACCGACCTCTTCTACGACGAGCGCTCCACCGCGATGGAGGCATGGATCGCGCGCGGCGCGGCGGCCGTGGAGATGGAGGCGGCCACCGTGTTCCGGCTGGCCGAGCTCCGGGGCGTCGAGGCGGCCTGCGTGCTCGGCGTCAGCGACGTGCCCGGAGCCGGGGGCTCCGTGCGAGCCACACCGGAGCAGATGGAGGAGATCGGGCTGGCGGTGGGGCGCGCCGGGTACGAGGCGCTCAGGTCTCGGTGACCGTCAGGCGCTCCTGCGCCCGCGGCACCGGCACGTCGCTCTCGCCCACCGCGGCCCTCAGCGCCGAGAGGTCCCGCGCCATCTCGTCCAGCCGGACCTCGATGGCCGCCAGGCGTGGGTCGTTGCCGTTGCCGGCCCGCTCCTCGAGCCTGTCCATGGCGTCCTCGATGGCCTCGAGGCGCTGGGAGATCGACCGAAGCCGCCGGGTCACGCGCTCGATGTCCGAGGCCGAGGGCAGGTTGAGCGCCCCCATGGCCGCCTCCTGCGCCTGAACGGCCTTCTCGCGCGCGTCAAAGGCGCGGCCGACCGCCGCGTTCACCACCGGGTTGCCGATCAACTCCTCCGCGATCTTGCCCAGTGCCTCCTCGCCCTGCCGTGAGAGGCGGTCGACGAGGCCCTCTTCGTGCTCCGGAGCGGCCATCGCGGGGAGGGTACTGGATCGATTGGCATGGTCCGGTGCTCGCCCGATCAGCGATCGGGCTCCGCTCCTCCCCCTGGCGCACCGCAGCCGGCACTCCGTGAAGACCGAAGTAACCCTCGACTTTAGGGTTAGCTTCGGCAATTCGCTCTGCGTCCGCGCTCGGGGGCCTTCCCGGATTGAAGTTCTGCTCCCCAGCGGTCGATAGGAGCACGTGATCCGCGTGCCTTTGCTGCGGCAACGGCGTGCGGTATTGCCACCACCAGTAGACCCAGATTCAGCTTTGCAGAGCCTAATCGCACTTCTCCTCGGACGGACCGCAGATCGCGGCGCCCGCCCACTGCTGGGCGGTCGCGGCGCTCGGCGCTGGACCGCGCTGCTCGCGATGAGCACGCTGGTGGCCGCCACCTGCACCGCGCTGACCATGCCGGCGTCGGCCCAGACCCAGGCCGTTCAGGTGCAGCTCGCGTCGGGCGAGATCGTGACCGTTCAGGTGCCGCCCGGGAAGACGATCGAGCAGATGAACGTTCAGGGCACGGTTGTGGCACAGGCCGCCGCTCTGGCGGTTCCGCCGGCCGCGACGGCCCCCCCGCCCGCGCCCGCGGCAGCCCCGGCTCCGGCCCCGGCGCCCGCGCCCAGCCTCGCCGCTCCGCCCGCGCCCGCCCAGGCGCAGCCGCCCGCGCCCGCGCAGGAACAGGAGACGACGCCGGCCGATACCACGTCCACCGAGACCGCCCCGGCCGAGAAGCCGGAGCAGGCGCCCGTGGCCACCGGCGGTGCTCCCCAGGAGCGCACCGGCAGCGGCCAGCCAGTGCAGCGCCATCCCCAGAAGGCCACCCGGCTCGGGGGCCACGGGAGGAAGCAGGGCGGAGGCCGCGAGCACGCCAAGAAGACCAAGCTGCGCAACGCCGACGGATCCCCCACCCGCGCGAACCCCGGTTTCGTGGATGCGCTGCCGGGCCCCTCGTCGGCCACCGGCGTTCCGAACTTCATCATCCGCAAGTTCCGCGTGCCGCCCTTCCTGCTGCCGATCTACCAGGCGGCCGGCATCCAGTACGGGGTGCGCTGGGAGGTGCTGGCCGCAATCAACGAGATCGAGACCGACTACGGCCGCAACCTGAACGTCTCGAGCGCCGGCGCCGTGGGGTGGATGCAGTTCATGCCCTCCACCTGGCGGATGTACGGAGTGGACGCCAACCGCGACGGCCGCCAGGACCCCTACAACCCCGTGGACGCGATCTTCGCCTCGGCCCGCTACCTGGCCGCCGCGGGTTACGAGAAGGACGTTCGCCGGGCGGTGTTCGCCTACAACCACGCCGACTGGTACGTGGACTCGGTGCTGCTGCGCGCCCGGCTGATCGCCGGAGTGCCCGCCGACCTCGTAGGCTCGCTCACGGGGCTCACCGAGGGACGCTTCCCCGTCTACGCCCGCGCCCGCTACGCGGACGACCTGCGCGAGCGCCAGCTCCTGAAGAAGGTGGGCCAGGGCCAGAACGCCGCCCATCTGATCGAGGGCAGCGACAGCCGCCACAGCATCGGGATCTACACGCGCCTGGGCGCGCCCGTGGTGGCCGTGAACGACGGCGTGATCAAGAAGACCGGCGAGAGCAAGAAGCTCGGACGCTACGTGCGCCTGCAGGACGTCTACGGCAACCGCTTCACCTACGCGCACCTCGGCTCGGTGTCCAGCTTCTACCCCGTGCCGAAGAGCGACCCGGATCCCCGCGACGCAAAGGCCACCCCGGCCCACGGCAAGGTCGCGGATCCCAAGCCCACTGCGCCGGCCTCGGCCGGCAGCCAGCCCGAGGACAATCGCCCAGCGGCCGAGGACCCGCTGGGCGAGCTCGGGCCCACCGCGTCCCTGCCCGTGAAGGAGCGCCTCTTCGCGCACCCCGAGCAGCCGGGAGCGCGCGAGTCCGGCGGCCTCGAGCAGATGATGGACTCGAAGCTGCACAAGAAGGACGGGTTCGAGACCTTCGACGCCTACTTCTCGCGGCCCTTCGGCCTCGACGCCTCGAGGGTGCGCCTGAAGCGCCTGCGCAAGGGCGCGCACGTGATCGGCGGCACCGTGCTCGGCCGGGTCGGGCGTCCCGACAGCGGCGGCGCGGCCAGGCTCGACTTCTCGATCCGCCCCGCCGGCCAGGGCGCGCCCACGATCGACCCCAAGCCGATCCTCGACGGCTGGAAGCTGCTCGAGGCCACAGCCATCTACCGGGCCTCGGGACGCAACGTGCTCTACGGCAAGGGCGACGGCGTGTCGATCGGCCAGATCCTCCTGATGTCGAAGCCGCTGCTGGAACGCCGCGTGCTCTCCGACGAGCGCATCGAGGTGTACCCCGGCGGCCGCGAGGACATCCGCTCCGGGCAGATGGACCGGCGCGTGCTGGCCACGCTCGAGTACCTGGCCGAGTCCGGCCTGAAGCCCACCGTCACCTCACTCAAGAGCGGCCACGGCTACCTCACGGCATCGGGCAACGTGTCCGAGCACTCCTCCGGGAGCGCCGTGGACATCGCCGCCGTGAACGGCATCCCCATCCTCGGACACCAGGAGCCCGGCGGCATCGCCGAGACCACGGTGCGACGGCTGATGCGCCTCCAGGGCACGATGCAGCCGCACCAGATCATCAGCCTGCTCGAGCTCGGCGGGCCAACCATGGCCATGGCCGACCACAACGACCACATCCACGTCGGCTTCCGGCCGCTCTTCGGTGCGAACCGCAAGCTGGGCCGCCAGGCGCTGGCCGTCCTGAAGCCCGGGCAGTGGTCCGATCTGATCTCCCGCCTCGGTGAGATAGATAATCCGGTGGTGCCCACCAAGCCCTCCAAGTACGCACTCCCGGCGCACGAGCACCGCCGGGCGAGCGACGCCCACTCGGGCGAGTAGCGCCACGGCGCAGAGCTCCGCCTCCCCATTCGGGTTCGTCCAGCTCGAGTTCGGCTTCCGGCTCGGCCCCCCGGACGGCCGCTACCTGGTGCGCGACTCCGGAGACGAGCCGCCCATGGCCGTGCTCGTGATGGGCACGCTGGGCGCGCCCGAGCGGAGACTATGGCGGGGGCGGCGCGGCCGAGACCTCGAGTTCGCCGATCCGGAGCCCGTGCCCACCACCCGGGTGACCGTGGTCCGTCCCGAGGCGTTCCCGTCCCGCGAGGAGGCCGGCGAGTGGCTGTCCGCGATGCGCTCGTCCGGCGGCGACGAGGAGCTCGACCAGGCGCTCGCCGTGCTGAACGGGGCGCTCCGCGCATGGCGCTCGGCCGCCGCGGACCCCTACAGCGGAGACGTGACGACCGACCGTGCCCTGGTGGCGCGCATCGGCTTCGGGGACGGCGAGTCGGTGGCGAGCGGCCGCTATGCCGAGGCGTGGGAGCTGCCGGCGTTCGGCGCTCGCCGGGTGCGGCGCTCGATGGAGTCGCCCGAGGAGCGCTACGCCGCGATCCTCGGTGGCCGGGAACAGGGCCTGGCCGGGGAGGAGCTGGTGATGCGCGCGCGCATGGACCTCGACGCCGGCCGGGTGCGCGAGGCCGCGCTCCAGGCGCGGGTGGCCCTGGAGGCGCTGCTGGTGGAGCTGCCGTCGGGCGGCGCGGAGCAGAACCTCGCGGGCGACCGCGGCGTGATCGGAGACGCGGCCAACCAGGCGCTGGCCGGCGAGGTGCGGCCGGACGTGGCCACCGGACTGGCGGAGGCCATCGGGCGGATGGAGCTGGCGCTGAAACGCCTCCGCATGGGTCCTTAATCCATGGTCCGGTGCTCGCCCGATCAACGATCGGGATGCGCTCCTCCCTAGTGGAGTTGGCCGGATCTTCACCTCAGGTTCAGCTGCGCGCGCTGCACTACCTGGCGTGTCTCCGCTACCGCGACTGCGCCGCCGCCCGCGCCCACAGCTGCGCGTCGCCGGAGTCGCGAGGGGCGAGCTGACGCTGATGACCGTCCCTCGCGCCTGCGGGCGGGCGTGGATCAATGGCCGCGAGGTGGCCGGGCCCGATCCGCTCGTGGCCCACCTGAGCCACGCGTACGACTGACTGCATGGTCCGGCGCTCGCCCGATCGATGACATGGTCCGGTGCTCGCCCGACCACCGGTCGGGCTCCGCTCCTCGCCGCGGGCTGCCCTCCTCCCTAGGCCGTTGGGGTAAAGCTGCAGTCCATCCGCTTCACGCCGCGGATGAACGAGCCCGCCAGGGGATCCGGCTCCCCGACCTCGATGTCGGGGATCTGGCGCATCATCTCGCCGAAGATCGACCGCAGCTGCGTGCGGGCCAGGGACGCCCCCAGGCAGTAGTGGGGTCCGCCCCCGCCGAAGCCCAGGTGATAGTTCGGGTCGCGCGTCACGTCGAAGCTCCAGGGGTCGTCGATCGCCGTATCGTCGCGGTTGCCCGAGAGGTAGAAGAGCACCACCTTCTCCCCCTCCTCCAAGTGCTCCCCGTGCAGCTCCACCGGCCTGGTGGTGGTCCGCCTGAAGTGGAGCACCGGCGTGGCCCAGCGCACGAACTCCTCCACCGCCGCCGGCAGCCGCGCGTCCAGGTCATCCGTGAGCAGCGCGCGCTGGTTTGGGTGGAGCGTGAGCGCGCGCATGGCGTGTGAGGTGGTGTGGCGCGTGGTGTCGTTGCCGGCCACCGAGAGCAGCACGAACCACGCCGAGATCTCCGCGTGAGTGAGCCGGTCGCCGTCGATCTCGGCCTGCACCAGCGCGGTCATCAGGTCGTCCCCGGGGTTCTTCTCGCGGTGCTCCGCCAACTCGGTGGCGAACTGCGAGAGCGTCCAGATCGCCTCGCCCAATACCTGCATGGGGTCCCGGCCGGCGGTGAATGACTCGTCGCCCACGGACACGATCGCGTCGGCGGCGTTCACGATCCGCTCCCGGTCGGCCTCGGGCACGCCGATCATGTCCGAGATCGTCTGGAGCGGGAGGCGCTTGGCGATCAGCTCCACGAAGTCGCCGCCGCCGGTGGGCGCGGCCTCGGCCACGATCGACTTGGCGTGCCGCCGGATGCCCTCCTCGATCCGCGCGATCTGCCGCGGGGTGAAGGCCGAGGACACCAGGCCTCGCAGCTTCGTGTGCCGCGGGGCGTCCATGCTGATGAAGGAGAGCGTGGCCTCGCGGATCTCGAGCGGGGCGTCGTCGGCCAGCACGCCGGCCGCCGATGAGTAGGTCTTGGCGTCGCGCGAGATCGCCTTGATATCCGCGTGGCGGACGATCGCCCGGTAGCCGGTGGGGTTCTCCTGCGCGATCACCGCCAGCTCGGGCTCGAGCGGGGGCATGGCCATCGCCGGCGCCTCGCGGCGCAGGACCGCGAAGGCCTCGTCGCGCTCCTCCTCGGAGCGCTCCCAGAACTCGAGACTGCTCGTGTTGATGGTCGCGGGATCCGACAGGTCTAGAGCCACGGCCGGGACCCTAATCACTCGGCAGGCGCCCGCGGAACCCCCACAGCGTCTTTTTCTCGCGGGGGGTGAGCGGCTGCCACCCGCCGGCCGCCTCGGCCCACCTGTAGATGCTCACGTCCACCACGCTGCGAACGCCCTCCAGCACCTCGATGGTGGCACGCGTGGAGGCATCGTCTGACAGGACACGCCGGCTCAGCACCTCCACCACCCGGAACCTCGGCGGCGGGGCGGGCTCGGGCTCCGCCTCGGGGCGCGGCCGGCGCTCGGGCACCGGCGGGCGCTGCGGCTTCGGCTCGGGCCCGCGCACGACCTTCTCGAGCGGCACCATCTGCGCGCCCGTGCCCTTCGTCTCCGTGTCGAGAACCCACACCCTGGCCATCGTTCTCCCTATGACGATAGGCCGTCGGCCCTCCAGCAAACCGCCCTCTCGGGGGTGAGCCGCAGCAGCGGCCCGTCCGGCGGGCGCTCGCGGTACTGCGGGTAGCGGGCGGCGAGTGCGGAGGCGATCTCGGGGTGCCGCGTCACGCCGAGCACATCGGTGCGGCCCACGAGCTGGACCCAGGCGAGGCGGCTCCAGTCGTCGTCGTAGCGGTCCACGGTGAGCGACGATCCGGGTCGCTCCTCGAGCCAACGCACGCGGGCCAGGCGTTCGCCGGGCACGCTCTTCGGCTTGTGGTCGACGGCGGTCCAGGCGGCGCCCTCGGCCACGACGAAGGTCACGGGCAGGACCCGGGGCCGGCCCGCGTCGTCCACCAGCCCGAGGTGTCCCACACGGACCTCGTCCATCAGGTTCCGGGCCCACGAAGGAAGGCTTTCTAGAGTCGCTCCTTTCGTCATGCTCGGATCCATAGCCGATTAGAGTGGTCACGTGAGGCAACCGGCGGCAGCGGCGCTCGTCGCGGTCATGGTTGTGGCGCTCGTGGTCCCGGGCGCCAACGGCGCGACGGCGACACAGGCAGCAAAGGCACCGCCCCGGATCTTCAGGAGCGGCTTCGAATCGCTGGCGGACTTCGCCGGCATGTACGTCTCGCCGCAAACTGCGTCGACGACGCAGGCGTTGGTGTCGCGCCCGCGTCACCGAGGCGCGCTCGCGCACTGCGCGTGGCTCACCGGGCCCGGGACGGCCGTCGATAGGGACGGTCCGAACCACCGGGGGTATCCGACCGCGCAGCTGTACCGGCTACCGCCCGTTGGTGGGTTCGCGACGCCCGCCGTGATCAGGGTGTGGGTATGGGCGGACGTCGCGATGAAGCCCGGCCAGTGGGTGAGCCTCGCCACGCTGTCCCCGGACGCTTCGGATCGATGGAGCCGCGTGGTCACCGTCAACCTCGATCCCGGCGGGTGGGTCAACGTGTTCCACGTGCCCGTGCAGGGCGCACACGTGCCACAGATCGAGACGCACCGCCGGTTCCCGATGCGCCGCTGGGTAAAGCTGACCATCAGGATCGACTTCGCCCCGGACCACGGGTTCATCGCGGTGCGCCAGAACAACCACCTTGTTGCCCGAGCCGCCGTCCAGGGCGGGCATCTACTCCTGGAGCAGGCCCACTTCGGGATGTACGCGATCTCCTCGCTCACGACCGGCAAGGTGTGCAACGACGACCTCAGGATCATCGCCGCGCGTACCTGATGACTTACATCTGGTAAGTCATACACGTCATCGGATTCGGCGTGGACAGGAGATCTCATGGACGTGGGCATCGGGCTTCCCAACGCGGTTCGCGGAGTGGACCGCCGGGGCATCGTGGACTGGGCGAAGCGGGCGGAGGAAGCCGGGTTCTCGTCGCTCGGAACGATCGACCGCATCGTCTTCCCGAACTACGAGTCCCTGATCGCGCTGGCCGCCGCGGCCGGAGCCACCGAGCGGATCCGCCTGACCACCGACGTGCTCCTGGCGCCCTTGCGCTCGAACACCGCGCTGCTGGCAAAGCAGGCGGCCACGCTCGACAGCCTCTCCGAGGGCCGGCTCGTGCTCGGGCTCGGGATCGGCGGGCGGAGGGACGACTTCGAGGCCTCGGGGGTGGACTTCTCCACCCGCGGAAGGGCCTTCGAGCAGCAGCTCGCGGACCTCAACAGGATCTGGTCCGGCGATGAGGTGGGCCCGCCCACGGCGAGCGGCGGGCGCCCGGAGGGTGCTGATTGGCGGCGGCGTGGACGCTGTCTTCCGCCGGGCCGCCAAGTACGCCGACGGCTGGACCATGGGCGGCGGAACGCCGGACATGTTCGCCGAGGCGGTGGTCAAGCTGAACACCGCGTGGGAGACGGAAGGGCGTGACGGCGAGCCGCGCAAGGTGGCCCTCTTCTACTACGCGCTCGGGTCCGACCCGGAGGCCCAGGCCAAGCGGGCACTGGGCGACTACTACGCCTTCCTCGGGGAGTACGCCGACCGGCTCGTGGAAAGCGCGCCCAAGGACGCCGGCACCGTGAAGGCGTACCTGGAGGCCTTCGAGCAGGCGGGCGCCGACGAGGTTATCTGCTTCCCGACCTCGACCGATCCCGAGCAGGTGGATCTGCTGGCGAGCGCCGCCGGGCTCTAGCCGCCGGGCGCGCCGCTGCGCGGTCGCCAGTGCTCGGGCAGCTCGGGGTGCTCGAGGAACACGATGTGATCGTCCGTGCCGGAGGCGGCGATGGCGTTCCAGACCGCCTGGAGCGCGTCCTCGCGGTCTCCGGCCGGCACCGTCGCCTCGAACACGCCGAGGCCGTCCGGCTCGCTCAGCTCTCCGCCGGGCAGGGCTGCCGCGAGCTGCGCGCGTGTCCCCTGGTCGCGCGCGGAGCCCTGGTGCAGCAGGAGCGGTCCCACCCTGTGCGGCTCGGCCATGTCCGCGTAATTACAGCGCAGCCGGCGCTTGCACGCCGGGTCCGCCGCCCGGTACCGTCCGCCGATGCCCAGCGACCTGGCCTGGTCCCGCCTGTCGAGGTCGATGCCTGCGGGCGTCCTGCGTGCCATCGGCAAGCTGAACGTCCCGCTTTACCGCCTCAGCGGCGGGCGCATCGCCGGCAAGCTGGACAAGGCGCCGGTGATGCTTCTCGAGACCACGGGACGCAAGTCGGGAAGGACTCGCGTGGCCCCGGTGGTCTACCTCGACGACGGCGGCCGGCTCGTGGTGATCGGCTCCAACGCCGGGAACGCCGGCGCGCCCGCATGGGCCCTGAACCTGGTGGCCAATCCCGACGCCGCCGTGGAGATTCGCGGCGAGCGCCGCCCCGTGAGGGCCCGTGTGGCCGAGGGTGACGAGCGCGAGGACCTGTGGCGCAAGATGAACGCGCAGTACGCCGGCTTCGACCATTACCGGGAGCGCACCGACCGCGACATCAAGCTGTTCGTGCTCGAATCGCCAGGGTGAGAAGCGCAGCCCGCGGCGAGGAGCGGAGCCCGACCGGTGGTCGGGCGAGCACCGCAGCCAGGGTTTAATCTCCGGGTCATGTGTCGCAATATCCGCACCCTCTACAACTTCGAGCCCCCCGCGACCGAGGACGAGGTCAGCGCCGCGGCTCTCCAATTCGTCCGCAAGATCAGCGGCTTCACGAAGCCCTCCCAGGCCAACGAGGAGGCCTTCGAGCGCGCGGTGGAGGCGGTGGCCGCCGTGTCGTCCGAGCTGCTGGGCGAGCTGGTGACCAACGCTTCGCCGAAGGACCGCGAGGTCGAGGCGGAGAAGCGCAAGGCGCGCGCGGCCGAGCGCTACGCCGCCTAGGCGGGGAGCGCAGCCCGATCGGTGGATCGGGCGAGCACCGCAGCCATGGCCTAGGCGGCTCCGGCGACAAGCCGGCACATCAGCTCAACCGCGGCGCGGTCGTCGACGCCCTGCTCGCGGACGAGCGACCTCCAGGTGCCGAAGGCCAGCGCGTGCCCGATCGCCGCCCGGGTGCGCTCGCGGGCCCGCCCCCTCAGCTTTCGTCCGGCCATCAGCAGGTCCCCCACCGCCGTCAGGTACTGGTGGTAAATGCCGAATCTCTCCGCCACCGCGGCCACCGTCTCCTCGTCACGGAGAAGATTGGCGATCATCGGCTCGGTGCGCCGGTAGTAGCCATACAGCTCCGCCAGTGCGGTGTGCAGGCGCTCGCCGGGATCGGCGATCCCCGGCCACGCTGACGGGTCCGGGATCGGGTGGGCCTCGGCGTAGTGCGCACTGCAGGCGGCGAACAGCGAGACCTCGTCAGGGAAGTGCCGGTAGAGAGTGGACCTCCGCACCCCAGCCCGCTCGGCCACCGCGCTCATGGACGTGCGGGCCGGACCGACGGTGCCGTGCAGCTCCACGGCGCTCTCGGTGATGCGCAGGCGGGTCCGGGCCTCCTGCTCGGCCCGCTTGGTCATCCGGTACGGACGCTTTTGATCGGTCATAACTGTACGGTCAATTTTGACAGGCCCGGCGGACCGCCGTATATTCGCGCGACATTACTGTTCGATTAAAGGAGGCCACGGTGGCACAGGCGAGTGCGAAGGTGGTCGGGCCCGCGGACGGGAAGGCCGGGACCCTCGGCGGGATCGGAGTGCGTTTCATGATCGGAGGAGAGGAGGCAAGCGGCGGGTTCTCGCTGGTCGAGCATCCGATGCCTCCGCGCGCCCTGGCGGCTCCGCTCCATCGCCACAACTGCGAGGACGAGTACAGCTATGTGCTGGAGGGACGCGTGGGCGCCCTGCTGGGCGACGAGGTGCTGATCGGCGAGCCGGGCGACCTGATCTTCAAGCCGAGGCACCAGTGGCACACCTTCTGGAACGCCGGCGACGAGCCGGCTCGCATCCTGGAGATCATCTCGCCCGCGGGATTCGAGAACTTCTTCGACGAGCTGGTGGACATGGGCGGAGCCCTCGCGGCGGCGCCCGAGGCCCTGGGCGAGCTGTGCGGTCGCTATGAGCTGGAAATGGACCCGGACAGCATTCCCGGCCTGGTGGAGCGCTTCGGGCTCCGGATGTAGGCGCTCCCCGTGCGATCCTTTCGGCGGTGACCTTCACCGGCCCCGCCGAGGGCTACGACAATTTCATGGGGCGCTACTCGCAGCCCCTCGCCCCCCTGTTTGCGGGCTTCGCCGGCGTCGAGCCGGGGATGCGGGTGCTCGACGTCGGCTGCGGGCCCGGTGCGCTGACGGAGATCCTTGCCGGGCTGGTAGGTCCCGACCAAGTGGCCGCGGCCGAGCCCTCGCCGAGCTTCGCGGCCGCGTGCGCGACCCGCGTGCCCGAGGCCGACGTGCGCGAGGCGCCCGCAGAGGACCTGCCCTGGGAGGACGGCGCGTTCGATGCAGCGCTGGCCCAGCTGGTCCTCCACTTCATGACCGACCCGCTGGCCGGGCTCCGCGAGATGCAGCGGGTGGTGAAGCCCGGCTCGGTGGTCATCGGCTGCACCTGGGACACCGCGGGCCGGATGACGATGCTGGGGACGTTCTGGGAGGCCGCGCTCGCGCTCGACCCGTCGGCCCCGGCCGAGCGCGGCCGATCGCGTCTCGGCCGGCCCGAGGAGCTGCGGGAGCTGGGGATCTCCGCGGGCCTGGAAGGGGTCGCCGTCGAGCCGCTCGACGTGAGCGCCACCTACAGGGACTTCGACGACTTCTGGGACCCGTTCACCGCGGGTGTCGGGCCCACGGGGGCGTACTGCGTGTCCCTCGATCCCGCCGCGCAGGATGCCCTGAGGGAGGAATGCCGGCGTAGGCTGGGCAACCCGGAATCGGCCTTCGAGCTCCCCGGCCGGGCGTGGGCCCTTCGGGGACGCGCGCCCGGGTAGGGCGGCGGGGCTGAGCGCATGGCGGTGGATGTGCAGTGCGAGGTTGAGATCGCCAGACCGCGCGAGCAGGTGGCGGCGTACGCCTGCGATCCGTACAACGCCACCGCGTGGTACGAGAACATCAGGGGGGTCGACTGGAGGACACCGCCCCCACTCGCAGTCGGCTCGCGAATCGCGTTCGTCGCACAGTTCCTCGGCCGGCAGCTGGTCTACACGTACGAGGTGAGGGATCTCCGGCCGGGCGAGCGCTTCGTGATGAGCACCGCCGAGGGCCCCTTCCCGATGGAGACCACCTACACCTGGGATGACGCCGGGCACGGCGCCACGCGGATGACGTTGCGGAACGGGGGTGAGCCGGCGGGGTTCACGCGCGTGGCGGCGCCGGTGATGGCTCGCGCCATGCGACGATCCAACCTCAAGGACCTGGCCCGGCTCAAGGGCATTCTGGAGGGCGGCTGAACGGGTCCCGGTTTGAAGTCGGTGCGGCGTCCCCCTCGGCGATCACCGCAGTGCCTCCAGCACGGCCTCGAGCTCGTCCACCACGTCGCCGTCGAGCTTCACCACCGCGTCGGAGTCGTAGGGCGTGGGCCCGGCGGTGACCAGGGCCACCTGACCGCCGGAGCCCAGCGTCACCCCGGGCAGGGCCGCCACGGGGTACACCTCGAGCGAGGAGCCGATGCAGACCAGGAGATCCGCCTCCGAGCAGAGCGTCTGGGCCTCCATCAGCGCGGCCTCGGGCAGCATCTCCCCGAAGAGCACCACGTCGGGCTTCAGCGGCGCGATGCAGGCCGGGCACTCCGGCGCCTCGGAGGCGTCCCCCAGCAGCTCCACCACGCGCTCCAGCGGCTGCTTGCCCCCGCACTCGAGGCACACGCTCCACTCGATCGACCCGTGCACCTCGATCAGCCGCTGCGTGCCCGCCATCCGGTGCAGGCGGTCGATGTTCTGGGTGATCACCCCACGGACGCGGCCGAGGCGCTCCAGTTCCGCCACCGCCGTGTGCGCCGCGTTCGGGAGCTTCTCCACGAACGACGCGAAGCGCTGCCCGTAGAACTGCCAGAAGCGGTCCGGGTCGCGCCGCCAGGCGTCGATGTGCGCGACCTCCATCGGGTCCACGTTCTCCCACAGCCCGGTGCCGGGCGTGCGGAAGTCCGGGATCCCCGAGGGCACGGAGATCCCGGCACCGGTGAGCACCACTGCGCGCTCGCTGTCTGCCAGGAGCGCGGCGAGCTGCGCCGCGCCCGTGGTCGTGCCTACTTGCCCTGGAACTTCGGCCTCCTCTTGCCGAGGAAAGCGGAGATGCCCTCCTTGGCGTCCTCGGAGCCGAACGCCCGCCCGAAGGCCGCGCCCTCGGCCGCCAGGCCCTCGTCCAGGTCGGGAGCGTGCGACACCTTCTTGATCTCCCCGGCCGCGACCGGCGCCTGCCCGGAGAGCTTGGTGGCCCAGGCCAGCGCGCTGTCGAACAGCTCCTGGTCGGGCACCACCTGATTCACGAGGCCCACCCGGTGCGCCTCGTAGGCGTCGACCGGGTCGCCCACCAGGTTCATCTCCAGCGCCTTCGACTCGCCCACCAGCCGCGGAAGGCGCTGGGTTCCGCCGAAGCCCGGGATGATCCCGAGGTTGATCTCCGGCTGGCCGAACGTGGCCGACTCGGCGGCGATGCGGAAGTCACACGCCATCGCGAGCTCGCAACCGCCGCCGAACGCGATCGAGTTCACGGCCGCGATCGTGATCGTGGAGGACTGCTCCATGCCCCGCATGAAGCGGTGGGCCGACTCCACGAGGTCGGCGCCCTCGGCATCGGGCGTCATCTTGGTGAACTCCTTGATGTCCGCGCCTGCGCAGAACGTGAAGATGTTCGAGGAGGCGAACACCAGCGCCCGCAGCTTCCCGTCCACCTCCTCCCAGAGCGAGATCAGGTCCTTCACGGCCTGAGGCGACAGCGGGTTGGCCGGCGGCCGGTTCAGCCACGCGATTCCGATGTCCCCGCGCGTCTCCAGCAGCACGGTGTCGCGCTGGTCGCCCGGGTCGGCCTGCGGGTAGGGGAAGAAGCCCTGTCCCGTCTTCTTGCCCAGCCGCGCCTGGCCCACCAGGCGGCGCAGGATCACAGGGGGCTCGAAGTTATCCCCCCACTCGGCGTGGGCGCGCTCCAGGGCGGCCAGCATCTCGTCGAGACCCGCCTCGTCAGCGCGGGAGAAGGGCCCGGGAAGGATCCCGGCGCCCATCATCATCCCCAGCTCGATGTCCTTCGCCGAGGCCACGCCCTCCTCGAGCACGAGACAGGACTCCACCAGAGTCTTCAGTCCCATCCGCTCGACGAGGGTGCCCGTCACGTTCGTATCAGCCGTTGTGCTCATAGAAACCCTTTCCGGTCTTCTGCCCGAGGTTCCCGGCAGCGACAAGCTCCTTCATCTTCGGTGAGACGTAGAAGCGGTCGCCGTAGGACTCCTCCAGGTGTTCGGCCACATGGAGCACGGTGTCCAGGCCGAGCAGGTCGGTGAGGAAGTAGGGGCCCATCGGGGTCGTGCCCGACTCCTTGATGACCCTGTCCACCTCCTCGATGTCCAGGTTCCCCTCGTCGGTGGCCTTCCAGACCTCGGACGCGGCCGAGTTCAGGATCCGGTTCACCACGAAGCCCGGCACCTCGCCGCAGCGCACCGCGGTCTTGCGGATGGCCTGGACGAAGTTGGCCGCCGTGGTGAGCGTCTCCTCGGAGGTCTCCTCGCCCTCGATCACCTCGATCAGGCGCATGATCGACGCCGGGTAGAAGAAGTGGAATCCGCAGACCTTGTCCGGTCTGGTGGTGGCCTCTGCCATCTCCGTGATGGAGAGCGCGGAGGTGTTGGACGCGAGGATCGCGTGGCCCGGCGTGAGCGCATCCAGCTCGGCGAACACCGACTGCTTGATGTCCATGCGCTCGGGCACGGCCTCGATCACGAAGTCCACGTCCCCGAAGCCCTCGTACTCGGTGGTCCCGTGGATCCGGCCGAGCACCTCCTCGAGCTGCTGGTCGGCGGCCTCCTGGGTGATCTTCTCCTTGGCCACGAGGCCTCCGAGCTGACCCTGGGTCACCTGCTTGGCCTTCTCGAGGCCATGGTCCACGAACTCCTGCTTGACGTCCTTCAGGACAACCGGGACGCCGGCGCTGGAGATGACCTGGGCGATCTCTCCGCCCATGGTTCCCGCGCCCACGACGGCGGCTTTGAATACGAACACGAATACCTCCTAGAAGAGTGCCGCGCGCACCGACGGCGGCCCGCCAGGCTACCGGAGCCCGGCATCTCAGCCGACCAGCCCATGGCGGCGGAGCTCCTCGAGAGCCTCGTCCCCGCGCTCGGCGAAGCGCCGGCCGGCCACCCAGGAGGCCAGCTCCGGAAGGCCGGACTCCAGGCGGCAACCCGCCTCGAAACCGAGCAGCGCTTGTGCCCGGCTCGTGTCGGCGAAGCAATGTCGGATGTCGCCCGTCCGGTACTCGCCCGGCATGGACGGCTCGATGTCCGAGTCCAGGGCGCCGGCGAGGCGGCGCGCCAGCTCGCCCACTGTGACGCGCCCGCCGCCCGCGATGTTGATGGCGTTCCCGGGTGCGCCGTCCGCGTCCATCGCCGCCAGCGTGCCCCTCACGACGTCGCGGACGTGCACCAAGTCGCGGATCTGCCGGCCGTCCTCGAAGACCACGGGCGCCCTGCCGCTGAGCAGGCGCGCCGCGAAGATCGCCGCCACCCCGGTATACGGGTTTCCGAGCGCCTGCCTGGGGCCGTAGACGTTCAGGTACCGCAGCGCGACCGCCTCGATGCCGTAGGCCCGGCCGAGCACGAGAACGAGCTCCTCCTGGTCGCGCTTGGTGATCCCGTAGACGCTGGTGGGCCGAAGGGGCGAGTCCTCGGTGGTGGGGATGGGGACCAGGCTGCCTGAGCACAGCGCGCAGCGCGGCTCCCAGTCGCGCTGCGCCATCCGCTCCGCGGAGCGCTGCGGCGGGGCGCTGTCCCCGTGGGCCTCGCACGAGTAGGCGCCCTCCCCGTACACCACCATCGAGGACGCCGCCACGAGCCGGCGCACGCTGTCCCGCCGCGCGATCACCGCCTCCATCAACTGCGCGGTCCCGGCGCAGTTGGCGTCCACGGCGCGGCGCACGTTGATCATCGACTCCCCGTTGCCCACCACGCCGCCCAGGTGGAAGACGCGGTCCACCCCGTCCAGTGACCGCTCCACCGCGTCCGCGTCGCGCAGGTCGCCCACCATGAGCTCAGCTTCCGCGCTCAGGTGAGCCGGGATGCCGGCCTCGTGCGCCAGCGGGTCGAGGTTGTCCAGCACCCGCACGGTCTCGCCGCGGTGCAGCAGGGCGTCCACCAGGTGGCTCCCGATGAAGCCCGCGCCGCCGGTGACGAGTACCCGAGTCACCAGACGGTGTACAGCAGTAGCTCGACAGCCAGGGTCTGCGCCGCGAGCAGGGCGAGCACGGGCTTGAGGCGGGCACGGGGAAGCGCCAGCGCCGCCGCGATGCAGGCCAGCGGCACGAGGAACTGGTAGATCCGCTCGGTCTCGGCCTTGGTGAAGCCGAGGATCGCGGCGAAGGCCAGGACGGCGAACAGGCTGAGGGCGTGCGGGTTGCGGGCTCCCGCCGAACGCAGCGCCAGCCACGCGATCGGGAGCCCCACCGCCCCGAGAAACGCCACCGGCGACCCGAAGACCCAGAACGCGTAGGGGCGCCGCCCGGCGATCCCCTCGCGGTAGACGCTCTCGGTGGCCCGCAGCACACCCACGGGGTCGTAGCCGCTCACCAGGTGAAGGAGCGCATAGAAGGCAATAAGCGCCAGGCCGCAGCCGGCGGCCAGCGTGAGCGCTCGCCTCCACCCCGCCGTGCGGGCGGCGAGCAGGGTGGCCCAGGCGCCGAGGGCGAGCGTGGCGTAGGAGAAGAACGCGGCCACGGCCAGCGCGGCGCCACCCACCGGAACCGCCCAGCGCGGCGTTCCTCCGGCGCGGCCGGCCAGGACCAGTGGGATGGCCGCCGCTGTGGCCAGCGTGGCGTAGAGGGCATCGGCCGAGGTCGCCCCGTAGAGCACCGCCGAGGGCGCGAAGACGTAGAGCAAGGTGGCCGTCCGAGCCCGCTGATCGTCGACGAGAGCCCTCGCCAGCACGTAGGTGAGCGGGATCGCGAGCGCGCCGACGCCGATGGTGAGCGCCGCCATGCCGCGCGGGCCGTCGATCGCCAGCCAGTGGAGCACCAGAAGGAGCCCGGGCGGGTGTCCGATCGCGTGCACCGGCAGTGACGTCCCGACCTCGGCGAACGTGTCCAGGAACGTCCGCGGGCCGAAGTCGAAGGCGGGCAGTGCGGGCAGGTATTCGCTGGCCGCCTCGTGGTTGCCGAGCTGGAACACCGCCCAGAGCCCGTCAACGCCTCCGCGCGCCGAACCCAGCGCCAGCCGCAGCGCGAGACCGAGAGCCAGCGTGGCCGCCGCGAAGCTGCCGCTGCCGACCGACCCACGGGTCAGGCGCGGCGCGAGCCCCACTCCGGCCAGCAGGACCACCACCGCCGGAACCGCGGAGGGCCGGACAACGGGCCGCCAGTCCCAGAGGAACGGAGCCAGCGAGGCGCCGAGCTCCGTGCCCTGGGCGCGAGCGGCGAAGCCGTAGGCGATCGTGGCCGCGCCCAGCGCGAAGGCGATGACCGGAACGCGGAGCTCAGCGGGTACGCGCCGGCGAGCCATGAGCGTGGCCTCCATCCCCGCACCGTACGCACGCCGCGGGCGCGCAGCAGGCAGCCGGGCGCCGGCGTTCCGATTCCGTAATCAGGAGCGTCGTACGGTCCGCGTTCGTGATCGAGGTGATCCTGCCGGTGCTGGACGAGGCCGAGGCACTGCCCTGGGTGCTCGGCCGCATGCCCGCCGGCTACCTGCCGCTCGTGGTGGACAACGGCTCTTCCGACGGGAGCCCGGAGCTGGCCGGCTCACTCGGAGCCCGGGTCGTGCGCGAGGACACTCGCGGCTTCGGAGCGGCCTGCTTCGCCGGCCTTTCGGCCGCCGCGACGGAGGTCGTCTGCTTCATGGACTGCGACGGGTCGCTCGATCCTCGCGAGCTTCCCCTGGTGGCGGAGCCGGTTCGCGCCGGCACCCACGACTTGGTGATGGGCGCTCGCCGCCCCGAACGGCGCGCGTGGCCGGCGCACGCCCGCGTGGCCAACCGCATACTCGCCCTGGAGGTCCGGCGCCGCACGGGACTGAGGCTGAGGGACATCGGGCCGATGCGGGCGGTACGGCGCGAGCGGCTGCTCGAGCTCGGCCTCCGCGATCGCGGCTCCGGCTGGCCACTGGAGATGGTGCTCCGGGCCGGGGCCGCGGGCTGGCGGGTGGCGGAGGTGGAGGTGGGCTATGGGCGGCGCGCCGGGGGGCGCTCGAAGGTCAGCGGCTCGCTGGGCGGGAGCGCCCGGGCGGTCCGGGACATGGCGGCGGCCCTGAGATGAGCGAGGTGGCGCTCGTGGTCATCGCCAAGGCCCCCGTTCCCGGCCGTTCCAAGACGCGGCTGTGCCCACCCTGCACACCGGGCGAAGCGGCGGAGCTCGCGGCCGCCGCGCTCGCCGACACGCTGCGGGCGGTGGCCGCCACCCCCGCGCGGCGGCACCTGCTGGCCCTCGAAGGGGAGCTCGCGCCGCCGCCCCCCGGATTTGAGATCTTCCGCCAGCGAGGAGAGGGCTTCGGCGAACGCCTCGGCCACGCGCTGCACGCGGCGGGCGGCCCCGCGCTGATCGTGGGCATGGACACTCCACAGCTCGATCCCGCGACACTGGATCACGCGGCTGCTCTGCTGGAGAACCCGGAGGCGGACGCCGTGCTCGGCCCGGCTCCGGACGGCGGCTACTGGGCGATCGGGCTGGCCACGCCGGATCCGGCCGTCTTCGCCGGCGTGCCCATGTCCAGCAGGAACACGTTCACCGCGCAGCTGCGCCGGCTTGCCGAGATGCACCTGGCCGTGACCGTCCTGCCGGAGATGCGAGACGTGGACACGATCGAGGACGCCCGCGCGGTGGCGGCAGGGTGGCCGCACACCTCCTTCGCCGCGGCGATGGCGCGCCTCGAGCCGCCGAAAGCCAAGGCCGCGGCGTAGCCGCGCTAGGCCACGCGGCCTGTGACGAGCAGGAAATGGCCGTAACCCCCGGCGCTCGCGGGCTCGAGGGCCCAGATCGACTCCGCGAGGGCCGGGCCCTCGAGACTCGATTCGGCCATCAGCTCGCGGCGGCGATTGGCGAGCGCGTGGTGGAGGAGGGCGTGCGAGCCGGCGGGCAACGGAGGGAGGGCGGCGGACAGGCCGGGTGGCGCCGGCTGGGAGCGCAGGAGCGCTCTGAGGCCCTCCCGCACCGGCGGGAGCCCGGGCCAGTAGCGTCCCTCACCGGCCTTGGGCCCGGCCTGAACGGTTCGGTCGAGCGCCGACAGCGGCGTGATTCCCGCTGCCTCGAAGAGGCCGAAGAGCTCGGCCGGGGACCAGGGGTGCACGTCCACGTCCCCTCCCAGGCGGTAGCGCAGCATCCGCGCCCGGCCGGCGGGTGCGGACCAGATACCCGGCCATTCGAGGGAGTGCAGGCCGAGCGCCTCGAGCGCGACCACCGAGCCGGGCCGCGCGTGCGCCGCCACCTCGCCGAGCAGACGGCGAAGCTCGGACGGCTCCAGGTGCGACGCCACACCGAAGGTGCCCAGGTAGAGGTCGAAGGACCGGTCACCCACCGGTCCCAGACCGTCGCGCAGGTCGTGTGCACAGCAGGGGTGGGCGCTCGAAGTCGGGCGAAGGTCGAGCCCGAGGTAGCGAGTCAGAGCGGGACCCGCAACGCGAGCGCCCAGGGCGTCGGCGCACCCGAGGTCGAGCATTGCCCCGCCACCCGAGCGCTCGAGCAGCCGTGGCACCAACCGCGCGAGGAAGGGCTCCTCGTAGCGCGCGCGCACCCCGTCGAGCCCGAGGTCGGCGTAGGCCTGTGCGGGAGCTTGCTGCAGTGGCATCGGCAGCCGACCGTAGTTCGCGCTCGACCGCAAGGGAAGGACCGGGGAGCCCGCGTAAGGAAGCTGAAAGCCGCGTGGCGCCGATCGTCGCCGGCACTTGCGGCGATGGCGGCCGCCCTCCTCGCGGGCTGTGGCGGCTCCGGATCGGGTCTGACACCGGCGGCCGAGCCCGCCCGCTCGCCTCCGCTTGCGGTCGCGCCGGCCGGACGGGTGGTGGACGTGGGACACAAGCCCGAGGGGCTTGCCTTCGACACGCGGACCGGTCTGCTGGCCGTCGGGTTGACGAATCCCGACCAGCTCGCCCTGGTGGACGGGAGGAGCGGACGCACTATGCGGCGGGTGCCGCTCGCCGGAGCTCCGCGGCACCTGAGCCTGGCGCGCCCGGGCGGTCCGGTGCTGGTGCCCGCCGAGAAGGCGGACGAACTGTTGGAGGTGGCCCTGCCCGGAGGCGGCCTGCGGCCGGCGGCCCGGGTCGGCCGCAACCCCCACGACGCCGTGGCCGCCCACGGTCGCGTGTTCGTGGGAAACGAGCGCGGCGCCTCCGTCTCCGTGGTCGAGCACGGACGCCAGGTCCGGGTGCTCGATGCGCCGGTGGGCCCGGGCGGGCTGGCCGTGACCGCGGGCGGGACCCTGGTGGCCGTCGTGGGAGTCCGCGAGCGGGAGCTCGAGGTGTACCACGCACGCAGCCTGCGCCCGGCGGGCACGATCCCGGTGGGGCTCGGCCCGACCCACCTGGCCGCCCGTGGAGACCGCCTGTTCGTGGTGGACACCCGCGGAGACGCGCTGCTCGAGGTGCGCACGAATCCGCCCCGCGTCCACCGAAGGACCCACCTGGCCGGCGCGCCGTACGGAATCGCCTACGACCCACGCCGGCGGCGCTTCTGGGTCACCCTCACGAAGCTGAACCGGGTGGCCGAGATCACCGATCGCCACGTGCTCAGAACGTTCCCCACGGTGCGCCAGCCGAACTCGGTCGCGGTGGATCCACGCACCGGTAGGGTGTTCGTGGCCAGCCGCAAGGACGGCACCCTGCAGCTTCTCGATCCCCCGCCCTACCGCGGCTGAGGCGCCTTACGGGCCGCTTACGGCACGCGCGAAAACCCCTATCCGCACTGAGAAGCCCGACATGCTGCCCGTCGTGCCCAGGTTTCCCCGCCTTCCTCCCGTCGGCCCGTTCGCCGAGGGCTTCTGGCGCAGCCCGCTGCGCGGTCCCTGGCTCGCTTCGATCCTGAGCTCGGCGCTGCTGCCCCTGCTCGCCGTGTCAGCCATCACGGGGTTCATCTCCCACCTGGCCTACCAGCCGCACCTGGGCGCCAACGCGATCTTCAACGGCCCGGGCCCGGGGAACGGATTCGATCTGTTCGGGCTCCACTGGCCCACCAATCCCGCTTGGCTCTATGCGGCCACCCAGGGGCTGCACGTGGTGTGCGGCGTGGCCGCGATCCCGGTGCTGCTGGTCAAGCTGTGGACCGTCATCCCGAAGCTGTTCGAGAACCCGCCCGCGCGCTCCGTGGCCCACGCGCTCGAGCGGCTGAGCCTCGCGCTGCTCGTGGGCGGCGGCCTGTTCACGATCGCCACGGGCGTCATCAACATGCAGCTCTGGTACCCGTTCGGGTTCCCCTTCGTGCCCGCCCACTACTACGGCGCCGTGCTGTTCGTCGGCGCGCTGGCATTCCACGTGGCGCTGAAGCTCCCCGTCATGCGCCGCGCCTTCAGGAGCCAGGGGGTGGTCCGGCCGCTCCGCGAGGACCTGGCCCATACGCTCCCCGAACCAGGTCTGCCCGGGGAGGTAACGAGCGCGCCTCACGCCGCCCGCGCGCCAACTCTCACCCGCCGTGCTCTGGTGGGCGGGGTCGGCGCCGCGTCGGTCGGCCTCGGCGTCATGACCGCCGGCCAGGTGGTGGGCGGCCCCTTCAACGACCTGGCGCTGCTCGCTCCCCGCGGGCGCCGGGGGTCCGGGCCCAATGACTTCCCGGTGAACAAGACCTTCTCCGCCGTCGGGATTCCGCGGGAGCGGACGGGCCCCGCCTGGCGCCTCGGTCTCCTGTCCGGCGAGGAGCGCCGGGCGGAGATGAGCCGCCACGAGCTGCTCGTGCTCCCCCAGGTGGAGGCCACGCTCCCGGTGGCCTGTGTCGAGGGATGGAGCTCCACCCAGCACTGGAGCGGAGTGCGCCTGCGGGACCTGGCGAGGATGGCCGGGGTGGACGACCCGGACTCGCTCGAGGTCCGTTCGCTGCAGGAGCACGGCCGTCTCAGCAAGGTGACGCTGAACCGCGGCCAGGCGAATCACGACCAGGCCATGCTCGCCCTGCGGGTGAACGGCGTGGACCTCTCGCTCGACCACGGCTTTCCCGCTCGGATCATGGTGCCGGCGCTGCCCGGGGTGCACTGCACCAAGTGGGTGGCCGAGCTGAGCTTCTCGTGACCTGGTTTCGCCGCCTGTACGGCGCCTCGCCCGCCCATCTCCTGGCCCTCGTCGCCAGCCTCGCGGTGGGCGCCTACGCGCTCACCCAGGTGCTCGGGCTGGTGTCCGACCCGCGCCGGGTGCTGATCTGGCTCGCCGGGGCGATTCTGCTGCACGACCTGATCCTCCTCCCCGCGTACGCGCTCGCGGGCCGCGCGGCCGAGACGCTCCTCGCGCCGGAGTCGCGGCGCAGCCGCCTGAGGATCGCGGCGCTGAACCACCTTCGCGTGCCGTTCCTGCTCTCCGGGCTGCTGCTCCTGGTCTGGTGGCCCGTGATCGGGCGCAAGGCGCCACGCACCTACCTGCACGCCAGTGGCCTGACGGTGGACCCCTACCTGGGCCGCTGGCTTGCAGCCACCGCAATCCTGTTCGCCTTATCGGCGCTGATCTTCGCGCTGCGGGCCCGGGCCCTCGGGCGCTCGGATGACGAGACAATTACGCCCGGGGCCGGCCGGGCTCACCAATGAGAGAATCCAAGGGGTGGACAGCCGCGGCTCCATCCTGGTAGTGGACGACGAGCCCACGATCGCCGAGATCGTGTCGCGCTACCTCAGCCGCGCCGGCTACTGCTCGCGGACCGCCTCCGACGGACCCAGCGCGCTCCGGAGCGCCGGCGAGCACCGTCCCGATCTGGTCGTGCTCGACCTGATGTTGCCCGGGATGGACGGGCTGGAGCTGATGAGGCGACTGCACGAGTTCGGTGAGGGCCGGCGCGTGTCGGTGATCCTGCTCACGGCCAAGGGAGAGCACTCCGATCGCATCGCGGGCCTGCAGCTGGGAGCGGACGACTACGTGGTCAAGCCGTTCTCACCGGCCGAGCTCGTGGCTCGCGTGGATGCCGTGCTGCGCCGGCTGGACACCCCGCCGGAGCTACAGGAGCCGATCACCTTCGCCGGGCTGACCGTGGATCCGCGCGGGCGCCGCGTGACCGTCCGCGGCCAGGAGGTGCAGCTCACGGTCCGCGAGTTCGACCTGCTCGCCCACCTGATCCGCCATCCCGGGCAGGTTTTCTCCCGCGACCAGCTGATGAACGCGGTCTGGAAGTACAACTTCTACTCCGACACCTCAACGGTGACGGTCCACATGCGCCGCCTCCGGGCGAAGGTCGAGCTCGACCCGTCACAGCCGCGGTGGCTGCAGACCGTGTGGGGCGTCGGCTACCGCTTCGAGGCATGACCGCCCGGGGCGCGGTGCTCGGCCTGCTCGTGGGAGCGCTGCTCGGGGGACTCGCGGTGGGCCTCGTCTACGCGCCGGGCGACGGGCTCGTCACCGCTATCTACCTCGGGGCATGGGGCGGTTCCGTCCTGGCCGCCGTGCAGATCCTCATGCGTCGCCGCGGCCGCGCGGGCTCGTTGTCGCGGCAGCTGGCCGCCGGCGTGCTGGTGAGCCTTGGGCTCAGCATGCTCGCGATCGGGGCGATCGTGGTGCTGATGTTCATCTCGCCGCACGACGCCCTGGTCACCGCGGTGCTGCTCCTCTTCGCCGGCCTGCTGAGCACGTACTCCGTCTGGGCTCTGTCGCGGGGCGTGCTCCTCGACGTGCACACCGTGCGCGACGGACTGCGCGCGGTGGGCGACGGCCGCCGCGACCTCGACCTCCACACCGGCGCGCGGGACGAGCTCTCGGAGCTCGCGGCGGCTGTCACCTCGATGGCCGCCCGCCTCGCGGAGAGCGAGCGGGAGCGCGAGGCCACCGACCGCGCCCGGCGCGACCTCGTGGCGGCGGTCTCCCACGATCTGAGAACCCCGCTCACGCACCTGCGCCTGCTCTCCGCCGCCATCGCGGACGACCTCGTGGATCGCGCGACCCGCCGCAGCTATCTCGAGCAGATGCCCGTGCACATCCGCTCTCTGTCCGCGTTGATCGACGACCTGTTCGAGCTTTCCCGGATCGAGGCCGGCGACATCGAGTGGTCGATGGAGCAGGTCCGGCTGCCGGAGCTCGTGACCGAGACCGTGGAGGCGATCCAGGCCCATGCCGAGGCCAAGAGGGTGCGGGTCACGGCCACGGTGGCCGGCGATCTGGCCACCGCGCGCGCCAATCCTGAGCGCGTCCAGCGCGTCCTGTTCAACCTCATCCAGAACGCGATCAGGCACACGCCGGCCGACGGCAGCGTGACCGTGGCCGCGCAGGCCAACGGGCGCTCGGTGGAGGTCGAGGTGGCCGACACCGGGGAGGGGCTGGCGCCCGGCGACCAGGCGATGGCCTTCGAGCCGTTCTACACGGGCGGACCGGAGCAGGCACGCTCGAACGACGGCACCGGCCTGGGCCTCACGATCTGCCGGGCCATCGTGGAGGCCCACGGCGGCCGAATCTGGTTCGCCGAAACGCCGGTGGGCACGCGGGTGTGCTTCAGCCTTCCGCGCGGCTGACCCGCGCGCGGCGGCCCGGCCCACTACCGGAGCCCGGCATCCTCCTCCGCCTCCAGGGCGAACCGGTGGAGCGTTCGGCGCAGGGCGTCGCGCAGCGCGCGGCGTATGAAGAGCCAGTCGGCCACCCCGCGAAGGGGCCCGCCGCGGGCCAGCTCGTAGTCGAGCCGCAGCTGCACGACCGACCCTCCGTCCGGCCGCGGCAGGGCGGCAAAGGTCTGCGTGCCCGTGAGCGCGTCCTCGAAGATCTGCATGGACAGGCTGCTCCCGTCCCGTTCGGTCACCCTCTCCGTGACCCGGCCGCGGCCCCCCGGCGTGGACTCCCAGACGACCTTCGCGCCGGGCTCGGGCCAGTCGCGGTCCACCGAGGCGGTGTGCCCGAAGCCCTCCACGAACGCCGGCCAGCGAGCGGGATCCGACCAGAGGGCCAGCGCCTCGCCGGGATCGACCGGAACCGCCCGGCGGGCCTCGGCCGTCCTCAACTCCCGTACACCTCGCGCACGATCTCGTCGATGCTGGAGCGCACGGAGTCGAGAAACGGCCGCACCTCCTCCACGAGGCGGTCGTACTCCTTCCGGCCCTCGCCGGTCAGCGAGTAGTAGCGCCGCGTGCGCCGCTGCGGGTGCTCCCAGTTGCCCTCGATCAGGCCCCGGCGCTCGAGGCCTCGGAGCAGCGGGTACATCGTGTTGGGGTTCACCGAGAGCACGCCGGCGGTCATGCCCGCGATGCGCTCCATTAGCTGATTCCCGTAGCTCGGCGCCTGCGCGATCAGGTGCAGCACGAGCAGCGGGAGCACGTCGCGGCGCCTGAGCTCTCCCGTGATCGGGTCCTGCTGGCTGCGCCCGCGTGGGGCGGCCGCCGTGTCGAGGCCACCGGCCTGGGCCACGGCATCGCGGGCCGCATCGCGGCTGCGCTCGCGCTGCGACTTGCTCACGCGGTCAATCCTGACACGCCGGGCCCGGCCCTCGCCCGGCGAGGAGCGCAGCTTGATCGCCGATCAAGCGAGCACCGCAGCCACGCTTTAGACGTTCGCGCGGAAGAGTCGATGGGGCAGCCCGGCGTGGTCGATCAGGTGGTCCGGGCGCAGGCCGGTGCGCTCCGTGACCGGCGCGAGGCCCGGTTCTCCGTCCACACCACGCTCACCACCTGGTGGATCTCGGGCCGGCGGCGGGCCACCTCCAGAGCGGCGTCCGCCGTCTCCGCGGCGTAGCCCTTGCCCCAATCGTCGGCGGCCACCGCGTTGAGGATCTCCACCTCCTCGCCGCCGTCGACGCTGGCCCACTGGATGCCCGCACGTGCGGCCGGGTGACCGCTCTCGCGCTGCGCGAACACCCACGGGCCGAAGCCGTGGCGCTGCCAGTGCGCGATGTCGCGCGCCAGGAGACCGTCGGCCTGATCGGCATCGCGGGCCCCGCCCAGCGCCCCGGGCCACAGCGTGGCGGCCACGCGCGAATCTCCGAACAGCGCGCGGTAGAACCCGGTGTCGGCGGGCTCGGGCCGTTCGCCGCGCAGGGGTGGGGTCTCGATTGCGTCTTCGGTCATAGAACGACGAGCGCCCGGCTCACCGCGAGGCGAGCCGGGCGCGGGTCGAAGGAAACGGAGCGCCTACGCCGTGGCGGCGGCGGGCTCCTCCACGCGGCGGGGCATCAGCACCTCGCGGGCGATCACGAGCCGCTGGATCTGCGAGGTGCCCTCGTAGAGCTGCATGATCTTGGCGTCGCGCATCAGCTTCTCCACCGGGTACTCCTTGATGAAGCCGTACCCGCCGAACACCTGCACGGCGTCCACGGTCACCTCCATCGCGGAGTCCGCGGAGAAGCGCTTGGCGTGCGAGCTGGCGAGCGTGTTGCGCTCCCCGGCGTCGAGCAGCGCGGCCGACTTCCAGCAGAGAAGGCGCCCGGCCTCGATCTTGGTGGCCATGTCGGCGATCATGAACTGGATCGCCTGGTGCATCGCGATCGGCACGCCGAACTGCACGCGCTCCTTGGAGTAATCGCGGGCGAACTCGAACGCCGCCTGGGCGATGCCGACGCCCATCGCCGCCACGCCGGGGCGCGTGCGGTCGAGGGTCATCATGGCGAGCTTGAAGCCCTTGTTCTCCTCGCCGAGGAGGTTGCGGGCGGGGATGACCGTGTCGTTGAACGAGATCATCGCCGTGTCGGAGGCGCGCTGTCCGAGCTTGTCCTCCTTCTTGTCCACGGTGACGCCGCCGGCGTCACGCGGGACCACGAAGGCGGAGATGCCGCGGTGGCCGGCCTCCTTGTCGGTCTTGGCGTAGACCGTGTACCAGTCGGCGTGGGAGCCGTTGGTGATGAAGCACTTGGTGCCGTTGATTACGTACTCGTCACCCTTCTTCACGGCCGTGGTGCGCATGCCCGAGACGTCGGAGCCCGCGTCTGGCTCGGTCAGGCAGAAGGAGGCCAGCTTGGGCTCCTCGGCGAGCATCCCGAGGAACTCCTTCTTCGTCTCCTCGGAGCCGCCGAGCGCCACCGGGGCGCTGGCCAGGCCGTTGCACATGATCGAGGTGCCGATGCCGGAGCAGCCCCAGGCGATCTCCTCCTCGATCAGGCATCCGGACAGGTAGTCCAGGCCCGGGCCGCCGTAGGCCTCGTCGATGTGCGAGTTCATCAATCCGACCTCCCAGGCCTTCTTGATGACCTCGTGCGGGAAGGTGCTGTCCTTGTCGCACTCCCATGCGATGGGACGGATCTCCTTCTCGGCGAAATCGTGCGCGAGCTCGCGAATGTCCTTCTGCTCGTCGGTGAGGGTGAAGTCGACCACGTTTCAAAGCTCCTTGATGGGGGCCGCGCCGTGCTTCTGCTGGGCGCAGGTCCTCCCGATTGATTGGTCAGTCAATGCCTCTCAGGGAAGGGTACCCGACCTCTAAGCCGATAACCAGCGGGCCATCCGGGAAACTTGTAGGCGTATGGACTTCGGGACGGTGCTGATCGTCGTCGCAGTGGTGGCCGCGATCGTGGCGGTCGCGTCCTTTTGGGGCAGCGGCCGGGTCTACAGCGGCCTCGGGAGGTCGGGGCTGCTGACCATGGACGAGGCGCCCGGGCCCGAGCCGGGTGACCGGGCCCCCACCGGCCCGGTGGCTCGCGAGGAGATCCGCCAGATGCTGGAGGCCAAGTCGGCCCGGCGCGAGGCGCGCGGTGAGGGGACCCTCGACGTGGACGCCGAGATGGAGGCTCTGATGAGCACTCCGCCGGCCGACAAAGCCCTGCGCGAGGAGGTCCGGCAGCTCGTGGTGGCCCGCAACGAGCGGCGCGCGCGGCACGGCGAGGAGCCACTGGACGTGGAGTCCGAGGTGGATCGGCAACTTCGCGATCTCGGCGCGTGACTCGCCGTTTCGTGGGGTATAGGGTTGCTCCCGGATGGCCGACGACCAGCGCTTTCAGCTCGATGACCTGCTCATTCGCCCGGGCTGCTACCTGAACCCGCAGACCGAGGTGATGGTGGTGGTGGACGACTCTCCGGACATCGACGGGGAGATCTTCAACATGGAGGAGTTCGAGGGCTCGGACTGGGTTCTGATCGCGGATGAGGTGCCCGTGGACGAGGCCAGGCGCGATGAGCTGCTGGAGACCTTCCAGGCGCAGTACACGGCCGACGGGCGCGAGATCACCGCGGCCCAGGTCGAGGGTGTCGACGAGCCTGAGCTCGACGACAACGTTCCGCCCGAGGAGTAGCCCCCGCTACGGCAGGGTCCGGTGCTCGCCCGATCACCGATCGGGCTGCGCTCCTCCCAGGGGCTCCGTAGTCTTCTCGCCGCGTGCGACCTGTTCACTACCTCGGCGTCTTCATTCCGGCCGCGGTCGTGCTCGAGATCGCCGGCGCGTCGCCGCTGCTGGTGTTCTCCGCCGCCGCCCTGGGCGTGATCCCGTGCGCCGCGGTGATGGGCGAGGCCACCGAGGCGATAGCCGCCCGGACCGGACCGGGCATCGGCGGTCTGCTGAACGTGACGTTCGGCAACGCCCCGGAGCTGATCATCGCCTTCTTCGCGCTGAACAAGGGCCTGCAGGAGGTCGTGAAGGCCTCGATCGTGGGCTCGGTGATCGGGAACATCCTGCTCGTGCTCGGCGCCGCGATGCTCGTGGGCGGCCTGCCGCGCGAGAAGCAGACCTTCAGCCAGACGGCGGCCAATGCCCAGGCCGCGATGCTGATGCTCGCCACCGCCGCGCTGACCCTGCCGGCGCTGTTCCAGCTGATCCACGGCGGCGGGCTGCCCGCCGTCGGGGACACGCGCACGGACTTCGGCTCGGACCTGGAGACCATCTCCTTCGGCGTTGCACTGATCCTGCTCGCCACCTACGCGGCCGGGCTGGTGTTCTCGCTGCGCACGCACCGTTCCGTCTTCAACCCGTACAGCGAGGACGCAGGGGAGGAGCACCACTGGCCGGTCAGGCGGGCGGTGACCGTGCTCGCGGCCTCGGCCGTGCTCGTGGGCCTGATGAGCGAGATCCTCGTGGGCTCGATCGAGGAGGCCTCGCACGACATCGGGCTGTCCCAGTTCTTCGTCGGCGTGTTCGTGGTGGCCATCGTGGGCAACGCCGCCGAGCACTGGGTGGCCGTGCTCGTTGCCACGAAGGACAAGATGGACCTGGCCGTGAACATCGCCATCGGCTCGAGTGCTCAGGTGGCGCTGTTCGTGGCGCCCGTGCTGGTGCTGCTCTCGTTCGTGGTCGGCCCCGCGCCCATGGCGCTCGTGTTCAACGGCTACGAGATCGGCGGGCTCATATTCGCCGTGCTTATCGCCACGCTGGTCACCGCCGAGGGCGAGTCCAACTGGTTCGAGGGCGTGCAGCTGCTAGCGCTCTACGCCGTGCTGGGACTCGTCTTCTACTTCGCCTGATTAGAAGCTGCGGTGCTCGCCCGACGACATGGCTGCCTCGAATTACCGTGCCCCGAAGCCGGAGGCGTGCTTCTGCAGCTCGTGCTGTGAGATCACGCGGTCCACGAGCCCGTAGGTCACCGCCTCCTCGGAGCCGAAGAAGCGGTCGCGCTCCATGTCGTCGTGGATCTGCTCGAGGTCCTGGTGGGTGTGCTCCGCGTAGATCTCCTCGACGCGCGCACGCAGGTCGAGCACCTCGCGGGCGTGGATCTCGATGTCCGTGGACTGGCCCTGGAAGCCCGACGAGGGCTGGTGGATGAGCACTCGGGCGTTCGGCAGCACCATCCGCTTGCCCGCGGCGCCGCCGGTCAGGATCAGCGATCCCGCCGACATGGCCATCCCGTAACAGATGGTCTGCACATCGGGATGGACGTACTGGATCGTGTCGTAGATGGCCAGGCCCGCGTGGAGGGAGCCGCCCGGGGAGTTCACGTACACGGAGATGTCCTTGTCCGGGTCCTCGGAGGCGAGATGGAGCATCTGTGCCACCACCAGGTTCGCCAGGTCGTCGTCGATGGGCTGGCCGATGAAGACGATGCGGTCGTTGAGGAGCCGGGAGTAGATGTCGAAGGAGCGCTCCCCCCTCGACGTCTGCTCCAGCACCATCGGGACGAGTGAGCTGTTGACGCGTCCTACATTCATGCCGGTCCTCCTTATTCGGGGCTGCGCTCCTCGCCTTCGCTAAGCTGCAACCGTTGGGTTGCCAGAGAATAGCAACCAGTCAGTTGCACATACGGAGGTGCCATGGAACCGGTCGTGGAACGCGAGCTCGTCCTCCCGGCGAGCCCGGAAGAGGTCTGGGAGTCGCTGACGGAGCCCGGCTGGCTCGGTGAGGACGCCTCGATCGACCTGCGGCCGGCGGGCGACGTGCGCGCCGGCGACCGCACCGGCTTCGTGGAGTGGGCCGACCCGCCCCACGGCCTGGCGTTCTGGTGGAGCGCGGGCGACGAGGAGGCCACGCGCGTGCAGCTGACGCTGGACGAGGTGCCCGAGGGCACCCGCCTGACCGTGGTGGAGTCGCGTCCGCTCGCCGTGCTGGACGCGGTGGGCGTGGACCTCGGACTGGACCTGGGCACGTCCGGCCCCCCGATGCCGGAGCTAAGCGCTGGGGCGTGCTGATGGCCACCGTCGACCGGGCCGACGCGGTGTTCGGCGCGCTGGCCGACGCCAACCGCCGGCATCTCCTGGCCCTGCTGAGCGAGCGGGGCGAGGCCAGCGCCACCGAGCTTGCACGGGCGCTGCCGGTGACCCGCCAGGGCGTGCAGAAGCACCTGGGCCTCCTCGCCGACGCCGGGCTCGTGGACACCCGGCGGGCGGGACGCGAGGTGCTCTACCGCCCCACCCCCGCTCCGATGTCCGACGCCGTGGCCTGGATGGCGGAGGTGGGCGGGCAATGGGACGAGCGCCTCGGTGCCCTCGAGCGCCGGGTGGCGCGACGGCGCCCGTCCTGAGCGCCGGGCCAGCCCGGACTAAACCTTCGCCTCCTCGGATTCGCGCGAGGGGATCTCCTCCCCCTCCTTCAGCTTCTCGATGCGCTCCTCGCGCTTGCGCTCCGAGTCGGGGTCGTTGCGATCCGCGCGGATCGACAGCCCGATGCCGACGATGAACGCCACCGCGATCAGGCCCAGGCTGGCCAGCGGGCCGAATTTGACGAGGTCCTCGATCAGCAGCTTCGCCCCGACCATGCCGAGGATCACGGCGATCGTCTCGTCCAGGTAGCGGAAGCGGGCGATCAGGCTCTCCACCAGCACGAACAGAGCGCGCAGGCCGAGCAGCGCGAACACATTGCCCATGAAGATCAGCTCCGCGTCAGTGGTGATGGCGAAGGCCGCGGGGATCGAGTCGATCGCGAAGGCCACGTCGGCGAAGACCACGGCCACCAGGGCCAGGAACAGCGGCGTGGCGAAGCGGCGGCCGCCCTCCTTGACGAACCAGTGGCCGTCACGGAACTCGCCGGTCACCGGATAGAAGCGGCGCACCAGCCGCACCATCAGGTTCCGGTCGGGGTCCACGTTGTCCTCGACCCCGCGGAAGATCCGGTAGGCGAGCACCAGCAGCGCGACGCCCAGCAGGTACACCACCACGTGGAACTCCTCGATCAGCGCCGAGCCGGCGAGGATGAACACGCCGCGCATGGCCAGCGCGGCCGCGATCCCCCAGAAGAGCAGTCGCGGCCGGCGCTCGTAGGGCACGCCGAAGTACGAGAAGAGGAGCAGGAACACGAAGAGGTTGTCGAGCGACAGCGAGCGCTCGATGAAGTAGACGGTGGTGTAGATCACCGCCTCGTCGCTGCCCTGGAACAGCCACACCGGGATGGCGGCCGCGAGGCTGAGCACCAGCCAGAACACCGACCATGCGACAGCCTCGCGGAAGCTCGGCTCCCGTCCGCGCGCGAAGAAGTGCAGGTCGAGCCAGAGGAAGAACAGCAGCGCGCCGACGACAGCGAGCCAGGGCACGAATTGGGACGCCGCCATCAGCCTGACCTTAGAGTGAAGGAATGCTCGGTCACGTGGCGCTCGGAACCTGGAGCGGCGGGCGCTTCCTGCGCTTCGGCGAGGCGATCGAGGAGCAGCGCCTCGAGGCGCTGCTGCGGCCGGGGGGCGGGATCACCACGCTGATCACGGCCGACGCGTACGGCGCGGGAGAGGCCGACCTCGTGGTCGGACGGGCGCTGGCGGGTGTGCCCCGGGATGAGTTCACTCTCATCGGCGCGATAGGCCACGACTTCTACGAGGGCGAGCGCGACGGCCCGCGGGGCTACCCCCGATTCACCGATCCACGCCTGCGCGGGCCGGATGAATACGCGTCGTACGTTCACATGGCAGTGGGGCGAAGCCTCGAGCGCTGCGGGGTCGACAAGTTCGACCTGCTTCTGCTCCACAACCCCGATCGCCGGGGTTTCGAGTCGCCGGAGGTCTGGGAGGCGCTGCGATCAGTTCGCGACGCCGGGATGACGCGGGCGCTGGGCCTCGCACCCGGTCCGGCCAACGGCTTCACGCTCGATGCCATCGGCTGCTTCGAGCGCTACGGCGACCTGATCGACTGGGCCATGCTGATCCTGAACCCGTTCGAGCCCTGGCCGGGAGAGCTGGCGCTCGATGCCGCGGCGCGCAACGGGGTGAGCGTCATCACCCGCGTCGTGGACTACGGCGGGCTCTTCCACGACGACGTGCTGCCCGGGCACGAGCTGGCGCCCGGCGATCACCGCGGGTTCCGCCCCGAGGGCTGGGTGGAGGCCGGGCGCGAGCGGCTCGATCGCATCCGCCCGATCGCCGACCGTCACGGACTCACGATGCTCCAGCTCGCATGTGCCTGGAACCTGGCGCATCCGGCGGTCGAGGGGGTGGCGCCCACGCTCATCCAGGAGCCGGGCCCGGACGCCAAGCCGATCGAGCGGAAGCGCGCCGAGCTGGCCGCCGTGCCCCGGGAGAGCCCGCTCTCGGCCGACGAGGTGGCCGCGATCCGCGAGGTGGGCGACAACACCGGCTCGATGCTGCTGAAGGGAGCCACGCCCGATCACGAGGGCGAGGAGCGCCCGGACCGCTGGGCGGTGGGACCGGAGCACGCCGAGGTGGCCCGCCGGTTCGGAATCGATCCCGAGCGGGACCTGCGCCGCACCCCGGCTTACTGATTCAGCAGCCGCGCGCAGCGCTGGAGGGCATCCGTGTCCTCAGGTGCCGCCTTGTCGAGACAGTCCGCGTAGCGCTTGAAGTCGTCGGCGTTGGGCGCCCCCCCTCCCGACGGCGCGGTGCTGGTGCCGGGCCCGTTCGGATTGACCGGGCTGACCGTGGAGCCGCCGGAGTCCGAGCCCGAGGCGCCGGTGACGCCGCTGAGGAGCCCCGTGCCTCCCAGCGAGGTGGTGAGCTTCGAGATCGGCCGGGCCTTGGCCGGCGCCTCGATCTGCTGGTTGCCGTTCACGTCGGAGAACTCCACGGTGAACTCGAGCGACCCGCCCTCGATGCCGCCGAGGGACTTGCGGACATCGTCCGGGACCTGGAACTCCACCCGCCCGGAGATACGCCGGATGGTGTTGTCCTTCTTCCCCACGTAGACGTCGAAGTGGGGATCCTTCACCACCTCGGAGATCTGGCGGATGTCCTTCTCGCTCAGCTTGCCTGGGGGCTTGCTGCCGGTGGCGCCGTCGATGGCGGCGCTCGAGCGCTGGACGAACGAGTTGATGTTCCTCAGAACGCGCGCCACGTCGAGCTTCCCCGAGACGTGCGTGGTCTCCACTCCGGCCACACGCTCGTCGCCCTTCTCGGTGGCCTCGGCCAGCCAGGTGCGGGGATTCAGGCCGAGCGAGCGCAGGGAGCCACCGTCCTTCGCGCTCGCCGCGTTGATCGACCGGTTGGCCTCGCGGACCTGGGCGGCGGGCTGCTCGTAGTACACGTCCTCGAACTTGATGAACGCCCGGTCGCCGGTGGAGAGGAACCCGCTCTCGATGGTCTGCCCGCCGGTGTTCCCGATCCTCAGGTCGAGGTCGGCAGACGGAAGCTTGCCCTTGTTGGTCCGGAACGGGCCGCTGGCCTGGATCCGCACCGGCTCGTCCAGCGATCCGCTCCCCTTCAGCTGGAGAGTGGCGTCCACCTTCAGGTTCGCGCTGTGGATGTCCGACCGGAACGCCTTGTCGAGAAGGTTCTCGACGTCACCGCTATTGCTCGAATTCCCACAGGAGATCAGGGCCAGCGCCGCGAACAGCGCAATCAGGACGCGGAGGCGCACGCGGCGCAGGGTACTAGGCCCTACCGCAACTCCCTGCAGGTGCCGACGTTGGAGAAAGGATGCGGATCACACATCGCCTGATCCTGATTGCGACGGTCCTTGCGGCGCTCGCGGGAACGGCCTCGGCCCACGCCGCAGCCGTGATCGAGGTGAGCGGAGACCACGCCGTGAGGCGGTTCGACCCCATGGTCCCGCCGCCCTCGGCAAGCGACATGCCGCGTCCGCCCGCCGGGTACGCCGCCCGTACCGCGAAGGCGAGCGCGGCGGCAACCCGCCCAGCCCGGGCGCGCAGGAGCACCGCGCCCGGCCGGAGGGCCGTGACCCGGGTCCTCAAGCGCGCGGTCCGCGCGAAGAAGATCAAGCGCGCCGACTACCGGCGCTGGACGCGGCAATGGGCCCAGGCCCGCCGCACGCTTCGCGGGCTGCGGGGCGCCCGCAGAGCTCAGCTGTACTACGTGTACGTCTCGGTCGAGTCGCTGGCCCTCACCGGACGCCTGATCCCCTCGCGCATGCCGGCGGCCTTCCTGCAGGTGGCGCGCAACCGCCAGTACTGGCCCAAGCTCCCCTTCCCGGCGAGCGAGGACCGGGTGAGCTTCCGCGGCAGCCAGATCCTGTTCGAGTACTTCCCCGGCCGCGGACTCCAGATCCATCCCCTGTCCACGTTCAAGAAGGCGAACCTGATCCACGGGGCCTGCATTCGCGAGGAGCCCGGATGCGACCACCCCGCGCTCGCCCAGCTCCTGGACGAGATGACCCGGCTGGCCGTACGGCGCGGCCGCGGCTTCGTGGCGTGGGAGTACCTGTTCGGCTTCGGGGGCGGCTCGCCGCCGTGGATGAGCGGCATGGCCCAGGCCACCGCCGTCCAGGCCCTCGCCCGGGCATCGCAGCTGCTCGGCCGCCGCGACTACCTGACCTGGGCCCGGCGCGGGCTGGGCGCCTTCGAGACCGCGCCGCCGGCCGGGGTGCGCACCGCCGGCCCGGAGGGCGGCGTGGCCTACCTCCAGTACTCGTTCGCCCCGCGGCTCTACATCTTCAACGCCTTCCTCCAGTCGCTGATCGGCCTCTACGACTACTCGGTGATCACCGGGGACACGCGCGCCCGCCGGCTGTACGACGAGGCCGAGCCCGAGGCGGAGCGCCAGGTGCCGCTGAGCGACGTGGGCGACTGGTCGCTCTACAACTACCGCGGCCACGAGTCGAACGCCGACTACCACGAGCTCCTGCGCGAGTTCCTGCAGAGCATGTGCACGCGCCGCCTCGGTGAGGTCTTCTGCCTCTACGCCAAGCGCTACCACGGTTACCAGGTGGATCCCCCGGTGCTGAAGCTGAACGTGCCGGACCTGACCACGAAGGGAGACGTCACTCCGATCCGCTTCAACGTGTCGAAGCTCTCCGCGGTGGCGGTCACGATCACCAAGAACGGAAAAGTGGCTCTGGACAGCGTCAGAACGTTCCGGCGGGGCTCCGGATCGTTCTTCTGGCGCCCTCGCTCGCGCGGCCTCTACACGGTGAGGGTGGCGGCCAAGGAGCTGCGCACGGGACGGGGCCTGAAGGACCGTGGCAGCACCGAGCTCGAGGTCGAGCCCGACCCCGACGCGTAGGATGAGCGGCGCCCATGGCGCCTCGCATCATTCTCTACACAGGGAAGGGCGGCGTCGGGAAGACGAGCGTGGCCGCGGCCACGGCTCTGCGGTGCGCCTCGGAGGGACTGCGCACCGTCGTGCTCTCGACCGACCCGGCCCACAGCCTCTCCGACTCCTTCGAGACGCCGCTCGGGGCTGAGCCCACCCCGCTGGGGCCCAACCTCTTCGGCCACGAGGTCCAGGCCCAGGAGGAGATGGAGCGCCACTGGGACGGCGTGCAGGCCTGGCTGGGCGACCTGTTGGCCAAGCGCGGCGTGGATCGCATCTCGGCCGAGGAGCTCACCGTGCCGCCCGGGATGGACGAGCTCTTCTCGCTGCTGTGGATCAAGCGCCACCACGAGGAGGGCCGCTTCGACTGCGTGGTGGTGGACTGCGCGCCCACGGGCGAGACGCTCCGCCTCCTGTCGTTCCCCGACGTGGTGACCTGGTGGCTCGAGAAGGTGCTGCCGTCGCAGCGGCGCCTGGCCCCCTTCGCCAAGACCCTGTTCGACATGCCGATGCCCGGCGACGCCGTGTTCGAGGACGTGGAGCGCCTGGCCCGCAACCTCGTGGCGATGAACGAGATCCTCCGGGACCGTGCGCACACCTCGATCCGCCTGGTGATGAGCCCCGAGCGGATGGTGGTGAAGGAGGCCATGCGCACGTTCACCTACCTGAACCTCTACGGCTACCTGACCGACGCCGTGATGGTTAACCGCGTGCTCCCGGAGCGCGCCGCCGAGGGCTACTTCGAGGCCTGGCGCGCGACCCAGCAGGAGCACCTCGAGCTGGTGCGATCGGCGTTCGCGCCGCTCCCCATCCTGGAGGCGCCGTTCTTCGACCGCGAGGTGGTGGGCGCCGAGATGCTCGACCGCCTGGCCGGCGAGCTCTTCGAGCAGCACGCCCCGGCCGAGGTGCTCCACACGGAGCTGGGCCAGGAGCTGGCCACCGAGAACGGGAGCGCCACGCTGAGCCTGCCGCTGCCGCTGGCCGAGCGCGGTGAGATCAACCTCAAGAAGATTGGGCTCGAGGTGATCGTGCGCGTGGGCACCCAGAAGCGGACGATCCTGCTGCCACCTGCCCTGGCCGCCTACACCACCAGCGGAGCGCGCTTCGAGGACGGCGCGCTGCGCATCTCCTTCGAGAAGACGGAGCAAGCCCATGTCCCCGGCTGACCCGAACCCGCACGATCCCTACGACCTTGGGCCCGAGCCGGACTCGGGCGCGCCACCGCCGCCGCGCGGGAGGCCGATCGACCCTGCGTCGCTGTTCGTGATCCTCGACGGGCTGCGCCGCGCCGCGCCCCGGGAGCTCGAGCAGCAGGTGACGAACCTGGTTCGTGAGTTCCTGCTCACGCTGCGCTCGCTGATCGACTGGTACCTGGAGCGGCTCGACCACCCGGACCCCGAGCCCCGGGTGGAGGACATCCCGATCGATTAGCCCGGGGCTGCGTTGGTTCAGCCGCCGCTGGAGGTCTTGAAACGCGGCAGCCGCTTGCCTCCGGCGTCCTTCTTCACGTATCCCCACAGCCGCTTCACCACATCGGGGTGGCGGGCGGCGACGTTGTGGTGCTCTCCCGGGTCGCGCTTGCGGTCGTAGAGCTGCTTGCCGCGCCCCTGGTTGTCCGCGATCAGGAGCCACCGGCCGTCGCTGGCGCTCACGTGGTCGTTGTAACAGGCGGTGCGATAGCTGCGCTTCGGCGGCCGCTTGCCGTCGAGCACCACCGAGAGATCGTTGCCGTTCATCGAATCCGGCCGGTCGAAGCCGAGCGCCCCGAGGATCGTGGGGCCCACGTCATGGGTGGACGCGAAGTAGGTGGAGGCACGGCCCTTGGCCTTGCCCACGGGGTGACGGATGGCGAAGGGCACGTGGCACAGGGGCTGGTGCATCTCCTTGTAGCGCTTGCCCACCCAGCCGTACTCGCCCAGGAGCACGCCGTGATCGGAGATCGCCACCACGACCGTGTTGTCGTCCATGCCGAGCTGGGTGAGCTTGGCCAGCAGGCGCCCGAGCCCGCGGTCCACCAGCGTCACCTCGGCGGCGTAGAGGTGGGACATGCGTCGCACGAGGGCGCCCGAGAGATCCAGGTCAGCCGGGCGGCCGGCCGGCGTCGGGAACGGCTGTATCGGCTCCACTCCCGGGGTGGTCGGGGTGTCGTAGATGTCGACCAGCGAGGGCGGGGCGTCCCAGGGCTCATGGGCGTCGAAGGAGTCCACCACGAGGGCGAAGGGCTGGCGGGTGCGCGCCCACTGGAGCCAGTCGGTGCCGCGGTCGAAGACGCGCGACGCCAGGAACTCCTCCTCCGGCCGGTCGCGCGGGTTCGAGCGCAGGTACTCCACCATCCGCGGCTCGGCACGGGTGCCCCGGATGGACGGGGGGAGGTACTTGTAGACCTCCTCTTTGGACACGTCGTGGGTGCCCTTGCGCGCCTCGGGCACCTGCCCGTAGATCAGCTCCGGCCGGTCGAAGCGCGCGCGCATCTTGTCGTGCGCGAAGGAGACGATGTGCGGGTTGTCCGTCACGTAGCCGGTGGTCCAGCCGTGCTCCTGGAGGTACTCGGGCCACATCCGGCGGTGGTAGCCCACGGGCTCCCAGCCGGGCTGGGCCGTCAGGCCCTTGAATGGACGCCAGCCCCGGAACGGGTAGACCCGGTGGCCCTCCATGATCGAGCGCCGCGCCGGGATGGTGGGCATCCCCTCCGGGTAGGCCCGGGTGAAGCGAAGGCCGTCGCGGACCAGGCCGTCCCACGCCGCAGTCCGGGCACGGCCCCCATAGATGTGGTCGGTGCGCAGGCTGTCCATGATCACCAGCACCACGTTCAGCGGATTCGCCGGCGGCTTCCCCCGCTTGGTCACCGGCTTGGGCTGGCCGGCCGACTTGGCGGTGTCGTCGCAGCCGAGGAAGGTCAGCCCCGCCGCGCCGGCTCCGCCCGCCTTGATCAGGTCACGGCGTGTGAGGTCCCATTCCATGCGCGGCCGGACCCTAGCGAGCCAGCCGGAGCGGGCGTGAACCTGGCGGTAACGCCGCTCAGCGGCCGCGGGAGATGTCGATGCTGCGCACGGCGTGCTCGTCCGGAAGCTTCTCGAGGATCTGGCGGGTCACGGCGTGCACGTCGCGTTCATCGTGGCCGAAGTCGTCGAGGAATGCCTTCAGCGCGGTGTAAGTGATCTTCAGCTGGGCGGGGGTCAGCTCCAGCCGGTAGGCGATCTCGTCCGGTCCGATCAGATGGAGTTCTTCGTCGGGCATGGCGGAGCGGAAACCCTATAGCGAGGAGCGCAGCCCGAGCGTCGGTCGGGCGAGCACCGCAGCC
>JBBQHI010000023.1:0-61669 GCA_038323835.1 Solirubrobacterales bacterium | reverse complement strand
GGTGTTCTGGGGCGAGCCGGGCACCAACGGCCAGCACGCCTTCTACCAGCTGATCCACCAGGGGACCAAGCTGATCCCGGCGGACTTCATCGCCTTCGGCTCCCCGACGCGGGAGATCGGCGACCAGCACGACCTGCTGATCGCGAGCTGCTTCGCGCAGAGCGCGGCTCTGGCCTTCGGCCGGACGGCCGAGGAGATCACCGCGGAGGGGACGCCGCCCGAGCTGGTGGCCCACAAGGTGATGCCAGGCAACCGGCCCAGCTCGACGATCCTGGCGCCGAAGCTGACGCCCTCGGTGCTCGGCCAGCTCGTCGCACTCTACGAGCACACCGTGTTCACCGAAGGGGCGATCTGGGGGATCGACTCCTTCGATCAGTGGGGCGTCGAGCTGGGCAAGGCGATGGCCCAGCGCCTGGCCCCCGCCCTGACCGGAGCCGGCGCGCCGGATCTGAGCGGGCAGGACCCCTCGACCGCGGGCCTGGTTCGCCGCTACCGCGAACTTCGAGGACGGAAGACTTCATGAACCGCGCAGTCCCACCGAGGAGGCTTCGATGAGCATGACCACGCCAGGGGTACCGACCCGACATGACCGGGGGGCGGTGATCCCTCCCGATATCTATGACCCCGCGGTCAACGCGCTGCGCTTCCTGGCCGTCGACGCGATTGACCGGGCGGTGTCGGGGCACCCGGGCGCTCCGCTTGACATGGCCCCGGTCATCTACCGGCTGTTCACCCGTCATCTGCGCCACGACCCGGCCGACCCCGAGTGGGTGGACCGCGATCGCTTCGTGCTCTCCGGCGGGCACGCCTCGATGGTCCTCTACGGGGCGCTGCACCTCGCCGGCTACGACACCACCCTGGACGACATCCGCTCCTTCCGCCAGCTCGGCTCCCGCTGTGCCGGTCACCCCGAGCGCGGGCTTCTGCCCGGCGTCGAGGTCACGACCGGGCCGCTGGGGCAGGGGGTCTCCAACGCGGTGGGGATGGCGATCGCCGAGCGGCTCCTCGGGGCGCGGTTCAACCGCGAAGGCTTGGGCGTGGTCGACCACCGGGTCTTCGCCGAGTGCGGGGACGGCGACCTGATGGAGGGCATCTCGGCCGAGGCGTGCTCGCTGGCCGGCCATCTCGGCCTGGGCAAGCTGACGCTCCTCTACGACAGCAACCACGTGAGCCTCGACGGCCCGACATCCTGGACGTTCACCGAGGAGGTCGCGACCCGCTACCTCGCCTACGGCTGGCACGTGGTCTGGTTGTTCGACGTCGACGACTTCTCGGCGATCGACGCCGCGCTGGCCCAGGCCGCCGAGGAGACCGATCGGCCGACCATCATCCTGATGCACTCCCACATCGGGATCGGCACCCCGATCCACGACGACCACCGCTCCCACGGCGCCGCGGTCGGACCCGAGTACGCCGGGATCGCGCGCGGCCTGCTGGAATGGCCCTACGAGCCGTTTCAGATCCCCGACCAGGTGTACGAGACCTGGCGCAGCCAGGTGGCCGCGCGGGCCGAGAGCCGGCGGCGCTGGCTGGAGCTGTTCGACCGCTACCGCCAGGAACATCCCGACCTGGCCGCCGAGTTCGAGCGGGTCATGGCCGGGGACCTGCCCGACGGGTGGCAGGGGACGCTGCCGCGGTTCGAGCCGGGGGCGGAGAAGATCTCCACGCGGGTGGCGGCCGGCCAGGCGCTGAACGCCCTGGCGGGGGCGATCCCTGAGCTGGTGGGCGGGGCGGCGGACGTGCAGAGCTCCACCGAGACCCACCTGGACGACTATCCCGACGTGGCCCGTCACGAATGGTGCGGGCGCAGCATCCACTTCGGCGTGCGCGAGCACGCGATGGGCGCGATCGTGAGCGGCATGGCCGCCCACGGTGGCCTGCGCCCGTTCGGGTCGACGTTCTTCTGCTTCTCGGACTACATGCGCGGGGCGCTACGGCTGTCGGCGATCATGCAGCTTCCCTGCGTGTGGGTGTTCACCCACGACTCGATCGGCATGGGTGAGGACGGCACCACCCATCAGCCCGTCGAGCAGCTCGCCGGGCTGCGCGCGATGCCCGGCTTCACGGTGATCCGCCCGGCCGACGCCAACGAGGCGACCCAGGCCTGGGCGCTCGCCCTGCAGCGCCCCGGCCCGACCGCCCTGGTGCTCTCCCGCCAGGGACTGACGGTGCTTGACCCCGACGCCGTCGACGTCCGGGGTGCGATCGTCGCCCCCGGTGACGATGTTGCGATCATCTCCTCGGGCTCCGAGGTCGAGGTCGCCCTGGGAGCACGTGACATCTTGAGCCAGGACGGGATCGGCGCGCGAGTCGTCTCGCTGGCATCGTTCGAGCTGTTCTTCGAGCGCCCGTCCTCCGAGCGCGACGCGATCCTCCCGCCGGCGATCCCGCGGGTCGCGGTCGAGGCTGCGAGCCCGTTCGGCTGGTCCGCCCTGACCCCCGATGTGGTCGCCATGACGACGTTCGGCAAGTCGGGCAAGGGCCCGGACCTCTACCGGTTCTTCGGCATCACCCCCGAGGCGGTCGCCGCCAAGGTCAACGAGGTGCTCGGCCGATGAGAGCCCCGGACACCCAGGCCGGCAAGCCTGCCGCGGACAAGCGCGCCGCCGCCGAGTGGGCCGCCGAGCTGGTCGAGGCAGGGATGGTGGTGGGGCTCGGCACGGGCAGCACCGCCGTGTTCGCCCTGCGCCGGATCGCCGAGCGCCTGGCGGAAGGCAGCCTCACCGACGTGCAGGGCATCCCCACCTCTGAGGGAGCGGCGGCCACCGCCGCCGAGCTGGGCATCCCGGTCGTCGGCCTGGAGGAGCACCCAGTCATCGATCTCACCATCGATGGGGCCGACGAGGTCGACCCCGCCCTCAACCTGATCAAGGGCGGGGGCGGAGCACTGTTACGGGAGAAGATCGTGGCCCAGGCCAGCCGTCGTGAGGTGATCGTGGTCGATTCGTCCAAGTGCTCGCCACGACTCGGCACCCACCACGGCGTTCCGGTCGAGGTCGTCGAATTCGGCTGGCGTCCGGAGCCCTGCACCTCGAGTCCCTGGGGGCCAAGGTCACCCGGCGAACGGCGAGCGACGGCTCGCCGTTTCGCACCGACCAGGGCAACTTCATCCTCGACTGCGCCATCGGGCCGATCGAGGACCCCGCCGGGATGGAGCGACGGCTGATCGCCCGCGCGGGCGTGGTGGCGGTCGGACTGTTCTGCGGGCTGGCGAGCGACCTCGTCATCGGCAGCCGCGACGGTGTGGAGCACCGGACGAGGCGTCCATGAATGTCTTCCGAGCAGAAAAGCGGCCAGCATGCCAACGAGTGTGACCAAGAGCGCGCTCACCCCGATGGAGCTCCCGGTGCTCTACGTGGGCCCGGATCAGCTGCTGGCGGAGGTGTTCGCCGAGATGGACGGGTGGGCGCAGCTCTCCGACGGACTGCAGGCGCTCGCCGCCGAGCAGATCACGCCCCGAGTCGCCTACGCCTACCAGCTGCCAGACACCGGTCGGCTGCAGGCCAAGTCGTGCTGGACGCCACCGCGGTGGGGACCGACGAGCAAGCGCTCTCGAGCACGCTGTCGGCGATCGAGGGGTGGCGCGTCAGCTCGATCCAACCTCCGACGGAGCCGGGGCTGCTGATGTCGGAGCGACAGCTGCCGCAGACTGGCCGACACGTCGGCGGTGATCTTCGGTCGGCCGATCATCGCCAGCTTCGCGCGCGCGATCCTCGAGGACCGGGGTCAGGCCGGTGAACGGCTGCTCTCACAGGCCGGTCGTGACGCCGGCGGCCTGGCCGCGAGCGCGCTACCGCCGCTCATCGAACAGCTCGGCATGACGGTTTCCGACGATCTGCTGGCGCGGCGGATGCGCGACCTGCAGGTCATGGGATGGGCGACCTGCGAGCGGGCGAGCGTCGATGACGCCTCGCGCGGCGAGGCGACACTGCTCGGCACGTTCGAGGCCGCCGCCTGGAACGGAGCGGCGAGCTCGCCCGCCTGCCATTTCCTATGTGGTTTCATCGCCGGCGTGTTCTCGTTTGTGTCGGAGCGCCCCGTCAGTTGTCGTGAGCTTGAGTGCCAGGCGACCGGTGCCGCCGCCTGTCGCTTCGCGTTTCAGCCGTCCTGAGCCCCGACGACCCGGACGCCCCACGTCGTCGTCAGCGACTGCCCCGGCGCGAGTCGCACCAACCCCTCGCCGCTCTGAAAGGCGTTCGGCGGGCAGGTCATCGGCTCTGTCCCGAGCCCTCGGCGACGACGCTCCGGCGCGAGGGTGTCGCCGGTGTAGAGCTCGAGGATCGGGTAGTGCTGATCCACCCACAGCTCGACCTGGTGGCCGTCGGGCGCCGAGAGGCGGACCCACGCCCGCCCGGAGTCGTCGCGCGCCAGGTCGGTGAAGGCGAAGTCCAGCTTCTGGCCGCCGAGGCGCTTGCCGGCGGAGAAGTCAAACGGCGTGCCGGCCACGGGCTCGCGGCCGGTGGGCAGCTGGCGCTGGTTGTCGGTCAGGATCCGGGTCCCGGCCTCGAGCTTCAACGTGCAAGCGTCGATTAGCCCCGCCCCGGGCGAGAGGTAGGGGTGCTGGCCGCAGCCGTACGGGCAGGGCGTATCGCCGAGGTTGGTGGCGGTGGTCGCCACGACCAGGCCGCCGTCTGCGAGCTCGTAGGCGACGCTGACATCAAGACGAAACAGATATCCCATCATCGGGTGAAGCCTCGTGCCCACGACGACCCGGCTCGGTGTGCGCTCCGAAGCCTGCCAGGAGCGCCAGCGCAGGAAGCCGTGGATCGCGTTGGCCTTGTCTGGCTCGGTCAGCGCTACCTGGTGGTCGGCCCCATCGAATCGGTAGCGTCCGTCGGCGAGGCGGTTGGGCCAGGGAATGAGGACCGCGCCATGCGCCCCGTCGCACATCTTCTCGACGGGGTAGGGGTCAAGCACACAGCGCCCGGCGGCCTCGTACTCGCGTATCCCGCCGCCGACCTCGACGATCGTCGCCCGCTGGTCGCCGTGCCTGATCTCAAACTGCTCACCGGACGGCGCGGGCGTCATTCGTCATCTCCAGCTGTGTGGGCGAGGGCTACCGCGGCGGCGATGTGGGACAGGTGAGAAAGCGCCTGGGGGAAGTTGCCGCGCAGCTGGGCGCTCCCGGTGTCGTATTCCTCGGCGTAGAGGCCGAGGTCGCTGCAGGCCAGGCTCGCCCGGTCGAAGACCTCGCGGGCCTCGCTGCCCCGACCCTGACGGGCGAGGCATTCGGCCAGCCAGAACGAGCAGGTAACGAATGCTGCCTCGTGACCCTCCAGCGAGTCGGGGGTGTTGTAGCGCAGCAGCAGGCCCCCGCCGTCGTCGAGCTCGGCGCGGATCGCGCCGGCGGTGGCGAGCATGCGGGGATCGTCGTAGTCAACGAAGCCGACGCCCGGCAGCAACAGCAGCGCCGCGTCGAGGTCCGACGTCCCGTAGGCCTGCACGAACACCCCCCGGGCCGCGTCAAATCCGTCGGCCTGTACCGACTCCCTGATCTCGTCCGCGACCTTGGTCCAGCGCCGGGTGGGGGCGGGACGCAGACACTCCTCGGCGAGCCGGACCCCGCGGTCAAGCGCCGACCAGCACATGACCTTTGAGTGCACGAAATGACGCGGCTCCCCGCGCATCTCCCACAGGCCTCGGTCGGGGTCGCTCCACACCTCGGCGGCCCGGTCGACCAGCTCGAGCAGAAAGCGCCAGTAGTCGTCGTCGGGGGAATGCCCGCGTCGATGCCAGCGCCACGACAGGTCGACCAGCTCGCCGTAGACGTCGTTTTGCACCTGGCGGGCGGCCGCGTTGCCGATACGCACCGGCTTTGCCCCCCGCCAGCCGTCCAGGTGATCGAGCGTCAGCTCGGTGAGGCGGCGCGCGCCTCCGACCCCGTAGACGATCTGGAGGGTCTCGACGCTGCCCGCCGCGCTGCGCTCGATGAACCGGCGGAAGCGATCGGCCTCGGCCTCGGCCCCGAGTTCGGCCAAGGCGTGCACCGCGAACGCCGAGTCGCGCACCCAGCTCAGCCGGTAGTCCCAGTTACGGCTGCCTCCCGGCGTCTCGGGCAACGACGTGGTCGGGGCGGCGGCGATCGCGCCCGTGGGGGCGTTGGTCAGACCCTTCAGCACGATCGCCGAGCGTCTGGCGGCGGGGCCGTCGCGTGAGTCGAGCTGCGCGCGCATGGCCCAGCGCCGCCACCAGGAGATTGTGTCCGCAAGGCGCGTGTCGAGCTCGGCGGGGGAAAGCGGTTCCGGCGGGCGCTCGTCGAGGGCGGCCGGCTCGGCGTAGGTGATCGAGAGCCGCGCCCGCTGCCCAGCACGAACCTCGAACGTGGCGATCAGGTCGTGCTCGCCGTCTTTGGCCAGCTCGAAGTCCGCCCACGCGACCAGGGCGTCGTCGCCGCCAGTGGCGCTCCAGCACCCCTGCCCCCGGTAGCGCAGCCACGGCCGCACCTCGCCGTAGTCGAGCCGGGCGGCCACGCGCAGGGAGAGCTCCATCTGTCCCCGCACCCCTTCGACGATCCGGACCAGCTGGCGGTGAGGGTCACTCCGTCCGCCCTCGCGCATCACGAAGCAGTCGAGCACCCGGGCCTCGCCGGCGGCCGAGCGAAACGTCGTCTCCAGCACCAACGTGTCCTCCAGATAGCGCCGCGAGCTGACCGCTGCAGCCTCGACCGGGGCGAGCTGGCAGCAGCCACCGCGATCGTGGTCGAGGATCCGGCCGAACACCGACGCCGAGTCGACGCGCGGCATGCAGCACCAGTCGACCGAACCGGCGCGCGACACGAGCGCCACGCTGTGGCAGTCCGACAGAAAGGCGTAGTCACCGATTGGCGGATAGATCTCGGGCTTGGGCATCCTCACACGAACTTCGGGTAAAGTGCCATACCCCCGTCGACGACGATCGTCGTGCCGGTCACATAGCTGGCTTCGTCGCTTGCCGCCCAGGCGACTGCGGCGGCGACCTGTTCGGGCGTTCCCATGTGACCGAGGGGGATCTCGGACTCGACCGCGTGCGTGGCCTTGGGGTCGTCGAGGACGAATTTGTTGATCGGGGTGACGATCGCGCCAGGGGCGATGTTGACCACCCGGATCCGCTTGTCGGCCAGCTCTCGGGCCGCGGTCGCCATCAACAGCTTGAGCCCGCCTTTGCTCGCGCAGTAGTGGGCGAAGCCCGGCCAGGGGATGAACTCGTGCACGCTGGAGATGTTCACGACCACCCCTCCGCCGCCCTCGGCCATGATCTTTCCCGCCTCCCGCAGGCACAGGAAGGCTCCGGTGAGGTTGGTGCGCAGCACCATCGACCAGTCAGCCTCGGACATCTCAAGCAGCGGAATCTGCTTCTCGATGCCGGCACTGTTGACCAGCAGGTCCACGCCGCCCAAGCGTGCTGCCGCTTTGCTGACCAGCTCGATCGCCTGGGCCTCGTCGCCGACGTCGGCCTGCAGCGCGAGGCCGACACGGCCCGCCTTCTCTACCTCGGCCACGACGGCCTTGGCGTCGTCGGCCTCCTTCTCGGAGTAGTAGTTCACACAGACAGAGGCCCCTTCGGCCGCCAGCCGAGCGACCGCCGCCTTGCCGATCCCACTTGAACCCCCGGTCACGATCGCTTTGCGTCCTTCGAGCAACACCTCAGTCCTCCTCGTTCGTCGGGCTCATCGAGCGTCGCCGCTCATCACGACCGCTCTCGCGGGGGCCGGTGATCAGCCGTACGGGCCGGTCGGCGAACAGGTAGCCTGAGATCCAGCTGATCACCACGGATGCTCGGGCTTGCAGCCCGACCGTTCGCATGATGTGGACCAGCAGCCAGGCCAGCCAGCCGGCGAAGCCCGACAGTCGAAACGGCCCGATCTCGGCCACGGCGTCGTTGCGCCCCACCGACGCCATCGTCCCGAGGTTCCGGTAGTGAAACGGGCCGGTCTGGCGTCCGTCGGAGATGTGCGCCGTGATCGAGCGGGCGGCGTGACTGCCGCTCTGGATCGCGACCTGGGCCAGCATCGGCAGCGGATCCTTCCCGCCGGGAATCTCGGCCAGATCGCCGACGACGAACACCTCGGGGTGGTCGACAAGCCGTAGCGTCCGGTCGACGGGGACCCGGCCGTGGCTGGCGAGCGTCACCCCCACGGTCTTGGCCAGCGGGGCGGCGGTGACCCCGGCGACCCACACGACGGTGGCGGCGTCGATCCGTTCGCCGCCGTCGAGGGTGAGGCCGGAGTCGTCGACGTCGGTGACCGTCGCCCCCGAGCGGACCTCGACGCCCTTGGCGCGAAGCGCTCTGGTCGCCGAGGCCCGCAACGACTCCGCAAACGAGCCCAGCGGGGCGTCAGCCCCTTCGACCAGCACGATTTTGACCTCGTCACGCTCAAGCGCGGGGAAGTCGCGCTTCACCATGCCCGCCACCAGCACCGCCAGCGCGGCCGCGAACTCGACGCCGGTCGGGCCTCCGCCGACCACGGCGAAGCTGAGCAGCTGTGCCCGTTCGGCGGGGTCGGTCGCCCACGAGGCCTGCTCGAAGCACGACAGGATCTGATTGCGCAGCTGGAGCGCCTCGGCGAGATCCTTCAGGCCCAGCGAACGGGTGGCGATGTCGGTGTTGTGGAAGTAGTTGCTGACCGATCCGGCCGCCAGCACGAGATAGTCGTAACAGATCGGCCCGTGATCGGTCTGCACCCGCTTTGCGAGCAGATCGACATCGGTGACCGTCCCGAGGCAGAACGCAACATTTCCCGAGCGGCGAATCAGAGACCGCACCGGCTGGGCGACCTCAGAGGGCTCCAACAGCGCGGTCGCCACCTGATAGAGGAACGGCGTGAACACGTGGTGGTTGTGCTGGTCGACGAGCGTGACCTGCACCGGCGAGCGGCGCATCGCCTTGGCGGCCGCCAGGCCGGCGAACCCGGCACCGACGATCAGCACCCGGGGCTCGCCGCCAGCTGCGGGCGCGGGCGTGGCGCTCATGTTCCGGCTGCCATGGCGTCAACCTGCTGATGCTCGCACCAGCACTCCTGCCCCTGACCAAATGCGAGAGGGTCCTTTAAGAACTTGATCCTCGTGGCCGTCACCATCTCAGCTCAGCCCTGCGGTGTCGGCACGCGCGCGGGCGCCACTGCCTCGTTCGGATATCGGACACGGCGTCGGCGCCAACCTCGCGGCAAGCGTTCCCGGAGAGAGCGCGCGTGGAGCCCGCGGTCCTCGCGGGGCGTTGAACGATCACGCGATGAGCGGAGGTCTCCGGCAGAATTCGGTTCCTCGGTCCCGGCCACCGAGGCCCGTCGCTGACGTCCATCAATGGGTTTTCCGTCTGCCGCTGTGCAAGGCTGACACGGGTTCGGGTCCTACCAACGGGTCCGGAGACGCTCCGGACAGAGCGGCCAATGCCCGCGCCGCGGCCTTGGCCTTGGACCCGGATACCTGCTCGGCGGGGAGTGCTTGGGGCCGCTTGACCAGGAACATCAGCAGGCCCGCCGCGAGCAGCGACCCGGCCATGAACAGGAAGGCCGCCCCCGACTTCGTGCCGCCACCGAGTGCCCCAACGACGTAGGCCCCAGCGAACCCGCCGAGCGCGCCGAACGCATTGATCACCCCCATCGCCGCCCCCGAGACGTTCTGGGGCAGGAACTCCGGGATGAACGCGAAGTACGGACCGTAGGGCGCGTACATCACGCCGCCGGCGATGACGAGCAGCACGAACGACTCCACGAAGTGACCGGTGCCCACGCGATAAGACAAGTAGAACGCGATCGCGCCGACGATCAGGAACGGCCAGACGAACAACCGCCGGCGCTGGTGCGCGCGATCCGAGACGGAGGAGTTCGCGAGCATCAGGACGACCGCCAGCGCGTAGGGCACCGCCGAGAGCGCTCCCGTTACCCCGATTCCGTTACCCGACTGGGACTTGACGATCGTCGGCAGCCAGAACACGAAGCCGTACACGCCGATGCTCCACAGCGCGTACTGCAACGAGAGCACCCGGACGTTCCACGACCTGAACACCTCGCGGTAGCCCCGGACCTTCGGAACGTCGGTCTGCTCGGCGGCAAGCCGTTCCTCGATCTCCCGGCGCTCGGACTCCTCGAGCCACTTCGCGTCGCGCGGTCGATCGGCGCTCAGCGCGCGAAACACGAACGCCCAACCGATCGCTGGTAGGCCCTCGATCACGAACATCCAGCGGTAGCTGGTGGCGGCGATCAGATAGCCCGAGAGCACCGACATCCACAACAGCGTCACCGGGTTGCCGAGCAGCAGGAAGGTGTCGGCGCGCCCGCGCTCGCGGCTTGAGAACCAGTGCGTGAGGAACACGAGCATCGCGGGGATCACGGCCGCCTCGACCACCCCGAGCGCGAAGCGGTCGATCAGCAGCAGCGGGAAGGACCGCAGCACGCCCTGCAGCGCCGCGAAGATCCCCCACAGGATCAGCGACCAGAACATCAGCCGCTTGACGCTGCGTCGCTCGGCGAACTCGGCCGCCGGTACCTGGAAGATGAAGTAACCGAGGAAGAACAGGCCTCCGAGCAGCCCTACCTGCCCGGAGGTGATGTGCAGCGAGTCGGTAAGCCCGCCCGCCGCCCCCAGCGAGTAGTTCGAGCGGTCCACGTAGGCCAAGCTGTAGGTGACGAAAGCGAGGGGAAGCAGCCGCCTCCAGCGCTGTGACTTAAGTGGGACTGTGCTCATCGTCGAACTCCCCAGATCAGATTCGCGTCTCTCTCAGGGGCAGCTTGTGCGATCCGCACCTCGATCGGCCGGGCGATCGCGGACTGAGGCGTCTCGGCGTTTCCGCATGTCCGCTTTCCGAGATCCAAGGGCGCACATCCCCATAGCGTCAGCGCAGTCGTCGGTCTTACCCCCGGGTGGAGAGCTGCGTCTTCAACTTCTTGCGAGCGTCGTGCAACGTCTTGTAGATGGCTCCGGGGGTCGTCTCGAGCTGGCTCGCCGGCGTTGCCGGCGAGGCGCCGTTGATCGCGATCGCGACCCAGGACGGTTCGCTGGCGTGGCGTCAGCTGGCCGACGATCAGCGCCGTAACCCGCTCCAGCAGCAGATCGCGCTCAACGAGCCCGGCAGCGAGCACTCGGTGGCTACTGGCCCTAGCGTCACGGGCGCGGCGTCGACCGGCGCCAGACGGTCGTGCCCGAGGCGGCGGCGGATGCTGACCGGCGCTTCGAGCTGGGCGAACCCTCGGGCCCAGGTCCAGAATGGCTGTCACCCCGATGGGGGCTAGGGGTCCAGACACCACGTCTTGGCCCATTGGATGGCACTTCTCCCCAGCGTCTCTTCGCCCGCAGGTCTTACGTAAGACCTGCGGGCGAAGCGACGCTAGGGGTGTATGGACGAGACCTCGGTCGCGTTGCGCGTCGACACCCAGGTCGAAGAGCTGGCGGACTTCGTCGCCACCGCCCGCTGGGATGACGTCTCCGCGGCGGCTCGGGAACAGCTGAAGTTGCGCGTGCTCGACTCGTTCGGGTGTGCATTGGGCGCGCTGGGCGCTGAGGTGCCGGCGTTGGTGAGGGCACAGGTCGAGGACTTCGGCGGCCGGCCGCTGTGCACGCTTCTCGGCGGCGGTCGGAGCGCACCGGACCGGGCGGCGCTCTACAACGGCGCGCTCGTCCGCTACCTGGACTTCAACGACTCCTACGTGGCGCCGGACGAGACCTGCCATCCCTCCGACAACCTCGCTCCCGTGCTGGCCGCGGCGGAGTATGCGGGTGCCACGGGCAGCGATCTGCTGACCGCCTTGGCCGTCGCCTACCAGGTGCAGTGCCGGCTCTCCGAGGTAGCGCCGGTGCGCGCCAAAGGGTTCGACCACACGGTCCAGGGCGCGTATGCCGTCGCCGCCGGGGTTTCGCGGGCGCTGGGTCTCGATCGCGCGCGCACCGCGCACGCGATCGCTATCGCAGGTACGTCGCTGAACGCGCTGCGTGTCACCCGCACCGGCGAGCTGTCCCACTGGAAAGGCCTCGCCTACCCGGCCCTGGCCTTCGGTGCCGCCCATGCCGCGTTTCTGGCCATGCGCGGGGTGACCGGCCCGCGCGAGGTGTTCGAGGGAAACAAGGGGCTGATGGACACGATCACCGGGCGATTCGAAATCGACTGGTCGCGCGAGAGCCTCGAGTCGGTTCGCGGCACGATCCTGAAGCGCCACAACGCCGAGATCCACTCACAGTCCGCCTTGGAGGCGCTGCTTGAGCTGCGCGCCGAGCACGGCCTCACCGGCCCCGAGGTCGAGCGCATCGAGCTCGACACCTTCCAGGTCGCCTACGACATCATCGGCGGCGGCGAAGAGGGCGGTAAGCACCATGTCGAGTCCAAGGAGGAGGCGGACCACTCGCTGCCCTACCTGCTCGCTGTGGCGATGCTCGACGGCCAGGTTCTGCCCGAGCAGTATCGCCCAGAGCGCATCGGCAGACACGACGTGCAGGATCTGCTCCGCCGCGTGGAGGTCCGCCCCGACACCGGGCTTTCCTCCCGCTTCAGCGCCGAGCATGCCGTGCGCGTGCGACTGCACCTCCGCGACGGGACCGTCGTCACCCGCGAGCAGAGCGATTGGGAGGGCTTTGTCACCCGGCCGATGGGCTGGCAGGCGCTGACCGCCAAGGTCGGCCGGCTCGCACCTCACGTCACCCCTGACATACGGATGCAGATCGTCACAGCCGTCCGCAACCTCGATGGGCCGGACATCGGTGAGCTGACACGATTGCTCGCACTCGTCGGCGGCGCGAGCGGCGCCGGCTCGATTGGCTCTCCCTGAAAGAAAGGATCCGCGATGGCTACCGACAGTCCCAGTCAGGCAACCGAACGCCCGTTTTCCTTTCTGCGTTCGAACGACCGGCCGCCCAAGCCGCGCACACACGGCGTGACCGAGATCCGCGGTCCCTACTACTCGGTCATGGGGGCGCGTTACCTCGCGGACGTGCTCGAGACGATGGGCGATCACGTCGATGCCCTGAAGTTCGCGGGCGGGTCGTTCACGCTGATGCCCGAGCGCGCACTGCGCGCGATCCTCGAGACCGCACACGAACACGACGTGCTCGTCTCGACCGGCGGCTTCATCGAGCATGTGCTCACGCAGGGACCCGATGCCGTCAAGCGCTACATCGACGAGTGCGCGCGGCTCGGGTTTGACATCGTGGAGATCTCGGCCGGCTTCATCAGCATTCCCACCGACGACATCCTCCGGCTCGTCGAACACGTGCAGCGGGCGGGTCTCAAGGCCAAGCCGGAGGTGGGCATCCAGTTCGGCGCCGGCGGCGCCACCACTCCCGCGGAGCTCGAGCAGGAGGGCACCAAGGACGTCGGCCCGGCTATCGAGGTCGCCCGCCGAGCGCTCGATGCCGGCGCCTACATGATCATGATCGAGTCAGAGGGCATCACCGAGGAGGTCAGCAGTTGGCGAACCGACGTGGTCTCCGAGATCGTCGCTGCGTTGGGCACCGAGAAGGTCATGTTCGAAGCGGCCGACCCCGAGGTCTTCAGCTGGTACGTCAAGAACTACGGACCTGAGGTCAACCTCTTCGTCGACCACAGTCAGATCGTCCAGCTCGAGTGCCTGCGCCGCGGCATCTGGGGCACCAAGAGCCTCTGGGGCCGCGTGGTCACCTACCGCGATGAGTAAGCGCGTGGTGATCGCCGGGGCAGGCGTCGCCGGCTTGGAGGAGCTGATCGCGCTGGGGGCCCATCCGGAGCAGTGGGTCTCGGCTCGCTGAGGATCTCGGGGTGCACGCGCAGGCAGAGGGCTTCACCGAGCACCGGCGCTGGGACTTCGAAGCGACCGCGCCCGAGCGGTGCCCGCTGCTGCTGCACTTTCCCTACGTCGATCTGTACCGCAAGCAGGTCGTCAAGCAGGCCGACCTGGTGCTGGCGCTGCACCTGCGCGGAGATGCCTTCTCGCAGGAGGAGAACGCGAGCGACTTCGCCTACTACGAGGCGCTCACCGTGCGCGACTCGTCGCTGTCGGCCTGCACCCAGGCCGTGATCGCCGCCGGGGTGGGCAACCCGGACCTGGCGTACGACTACGTCGCCGAGGCTTCGCTGATGGACCTCGACAACCTCGAGCACAACACCCGCAGCGGCCTTCACATCGCCTCGCTGGCGGGCGCCTGGATCGCCGCAGTGGCCGGGTTCGGCGGCATGCGCGACCACGACGGCGCCCTGAGCTTCACGCCCCGCCTGCCGGAGCGCCTGACCCGCCTGGCCTTCGGAGTCTGCTTCCGCGAGCGACGGCTCACGGTGCAGGTCGAGTCTGATCGGGCGCGCTACTCGCTGCTGCAGGGACTGGCGCTCGACGTCGCCCACCACGGCCAGGCGATCACCGTCACCCCAGCCGAGGCGGTGACCTGTCCGATCCCGAAGATCGCCGCCGGCGAGCCGCCGAGGCAGCCCGCGGGGAGAAGCCCGGTCAGGCGGCGAACGGCTTGACGGCCGACCTTCCGCCGGATGATCGCCGCACGTCGGCCCGGAACGAGGCCGAGCTTCAGGATGAGTACCTTCGCACGGCGCTTCTCGACGACGAGCAGGCGCGTCCGCGGATGCTGCTCAGCCGGGTGCACGTGCGGCTGGGCGATCGCTTCTTTTCGGTGTGGTGGGCGATCCCGCTGCTCACCGGCCTCGGCGTGGTGCTGGTGCTCGCCGCGAAGCTGTACGCCTCGAGCGGCGCCGGGCAGGCGTTCACGGCCGGCCACCTCTGCATCCCCCACAGCCCGCCCGTGCCGGCCGGCATCCCGGCGTTCGTGCGCTGGACGCACCTGCTGACGTTCTTCTTCCTGGTTCTTATCGTGCGCTCGGGCCTGCAGATACTGTCCGATCACCCGCGGCTGTACGCCAAGGTTCACTGCACGCCGGGGGAAGAGTGGCTGCGCTTTCGCGGCCCGGTACCGACCGACCGGGTGTGGACGGCCAAGCAGGACGCGATCATGCTCAGCCCGCTGGTTGGGCTGCCCGGCGGGCGACACACGATCGGCGTGGCGCGTCACTGGCACTTCATCTTCGACATCCTGTTCGTGGTCACCGGCGTGACCTACGTGGTGTTCTTCTTCGCCACGCCGTGGGTGCACCGGCTGCTGCCCACCGACCTGTCGCTGTTCGGCGAGGCCGGGTCGTGCGCGGTCACCTATGCGAGCCTGCACTTCCCGAAGGGGCCGAGCGGGTTCTTCCGCTACGACGCGCTGCAGCAGCTGACCTACTTCTCGGTCGTCTTCATCCTGGGTCCGCTGGCGATCCTGACCGGCCTGGCGATGTCACCGGCGCTGGACAACCGCTACCGCTGGTACGCACGCCTGTTCGGCAACCGCCAGATCGCCCGCTCGCTCCACTTCCTGGTGATGGTCTCGTTCGTGGTCTTCTTCCTCGGCCACATGGCCCTGGTGGCGCTGACCGGGTTCGCGGCCAACCTCAACCACATCACCCTGGGCGTCGACCGCAACGATCTGAACGGCTTCGGCATCTGGCTGTTGGTGATCATCCTGGCGATCGGGTTCAACGTCTGGGCGGTGCGGCTGTCCTGGACCCACACGCGCGTGCTGCAGCGTCTCTCCAATGCCACGGTGGGCAACGCGATGACCCTGCTGTTCGACCACTTCGCGCCCCGGGTTCAATACCGGCGCAAGGACATCAGCCCGCACTTCTGGCCCAACCACATCCGGCTGCCCGAGGGGCCCGCGTGGGACGCGCTGCGCGACGGCGACTTCCGCGACTACCGGCTCAAAGTCGGGGGCCTGGTCGAGCACCCCGTCGAGCTTTCCCTGCCCCAGCTGCGGCAGATGGCCAAGCAGGACCAGATCACGATGCACAACTGCATCCAGGGCTGGTCGGGCATCGCCGAATGGGGCGGCGTGCCCTTCTCGGCTCTGATCGACCTCGTGCACCCGGAGCCCGACGCCGAGTGGGTGATCTTCTACTCGTTCGGCAAGGGCGGCGACGGCGGCACCTACTACGACTCGCACAGCATTCACGACCTCCGTCACCCCCAGAGCCTGCTCGCCTACGAGATGAACGGCGGGCGGCTACCGGTCCTGCACGGCCGTCCGCTGCGCCTGCGGGTGGAGAACCAGCTCGGCTTCAAGCACGTCAAATGGATCAGCGAGATCGAGTTCGTCCACCACTTCTCCGAGCGCTTCGCCGGCTACGGCGGCTACCAGGAAGACCACGAGTTCTTCGGCTACCGCGACCAGATCTGACGCCGTCGGCACCGACCGGCGCCGGTCCGCACCTCATGCCCGACTGGATCCTCAGCTCCTACTAGATGCAGAGGTGATGGACGCGTTGGCCAGTGCCGCGGCATCCAGGCGGCCGTCGATGAGCTCGTGGGCGACGTCGCTCAGGCGGCGGTTGTGGTCGCGCGCGTGGGCGCGCAGGATGGCGAACGCGGCGTCCACGTCGATCTGCGCGCGCTCGGCCAGTACGCCCTTGGCCTGCTCGATCACGACTCGGCTGGTCAACGCGCGCTGCAGCTGCTCGGCCACGCTGCGCGCCTCTCGCAGGGAGCGTTCCTGGAGCAGCGCGATCGCGGCGATGTCGGCCATCCCCTGCCCGAGCGACATGTCCTGGGAGGCCAACCGCCCCGGCGCGGCGCGAAACAGGTTCAGCGTCCCGACGGTCTCGCCGCGCACCCGCATCGGGACCGCCTGCACCGAGCGGAACCCCTTGCCCACGGCCGCCGGCGAGAAGACCGGCCAGCGCTCCGCGTCTGCCTCGAGATCCTCGCTGAACACCGGTTCGCCCCGACGGTAGCACTCGAAGCAGGGGCCCTCCTGGTTTTGGCACTGCAACAGCTCGAGCGCCTCGGAGCGCTCGCTCGAAGAGGCCATCACCTGCAGCGCGCCCGCGGCGTCCGCGAGCAGCAGTCCGCTTTCGGCGCAGTCCAGCAGCTCCACGCAGCGCTCCGACAGGGCGTGCAGGAACTCGACGACGTCGAAGTCCTCGACCATCGTGTTGGCCAGCTCGACGAAGGTCTCCACCACCCGCTGCTCTCTGCTCACGCCGTTCACCTCGCTTGCACCCCCAGCCTTGCCAACATGGCATCACGCCAGAGCGTCATGCCGGGCTCTCCAGCCGCAGGCGGCGGGCGACCACGTCGCCGAGCTGGGCGGAGACCATGCCCGTGGCCTGATGGATCTCTGCCTCGGCCTGCCCGCCGAGGATCGTCTGGGTAGCCACGTCGGCAAGCACCAGCCCGTACAGCAGCGTGGCTGCCCCACAGATCCGGTCGATCACGGACCCCGAGCCGCCCCCGGCGGAATCGGCCATCGCCTCCAACACCACGCTCATGCGACCGGCCGCCATGCCCAGACCCTACGCCGAGGAGAAGGGCACCAGGATTGACCTGCCTCTCTCATCGTAGGTTTGTATGAGAAGGCTTTCGGCTACCTTGCCGGAGAGAGATTCGCTCGCGTCGCTCCAGACCCTGGTGACGTTCATGTGACGTCACAGCCAACCGTCTGGAGCCCGATGCGCGCCGAACAGTCACAGCTCGTTCCCCGACCCGTCGACAGCACCGACTCTTTCGCTCGCGCCGAGCTCCGGCGCGCCCTGAACGATGCCCACCGCGTTGGGCGCCACAGGGCGCCGGCGCCCATCCCACAGCCGTCGATGCCTGGGCTTGATGGCGACGCGGCCGCTCGTGAGTCGCTGGACGCCGACTCGCAGGCGTGGTTGGATCGCCTCCACGCGGCAGAGCCGATTCGCCGTGGCGCGATCACCGAGCTACACGAGCGCCTGCGACGCGAAGCGCGCTTTCACATCCATCGGCGCGCCGCAGGGCTGGCGGAGTTCCCCCGCAGCGACCTGGACGATCTCGCCGTGCAGGCGGCCGACGACGCGCTGATGGTGCTGCTGCGCAAGCTCGACGACTACCGCGGCGACAGCCAGTTCTGGACCTGGGCGCGAAGGTTCGCCCAGCTCGAGGCGCCCGTGAGCATCCGGCGGCGACTGGGACACGACCCGCTTGGGCTCGCCGATCCCGAGCGCGTGCTGGCAGTCGTACCCGATCCGGCGGGCTCGTGCCAGGAGCGCGCCGAGATGCGGGCGCTGCTGCGCGCCGTCGCCGCCCTGATCTCCGGTCATCTGACCGAGCGCCAGCGGAACGTCGTGGTCGCGGTCGCGATCAACGGTCAGTCCACCGCTGCGCTCGCGGCCGAGCTCGACACGACGCCCGGGGCGATCTACAAGGCGCTGCACGACGCCCGCACGAAGCTAAGGACATCGCTTGACCCCGACTCGGAGCCTGCGGCCGACGCGGCACCGCTTCCGCTATCTGCATGATGGCTGCCCAAATCTCGCGGGAACCGCCATGGACCTCCGTTTGAAGCGCGCCTACGACCCGGCGGAGCCCTCGGACGGCTATCGCGTCCTGATCGACCGGCTGTGGCCGCGCGGGGTCTCCCATGAACGGGCCGAGCTCGATGAGTGGGAGCGCGAGCTGGCCCCGAGCACCGAGCTGCGGAAGTGGTTCGGACATGAGCCGGGCCGCTTCGAGGAGTTTCGCCGCCGCTACACGCAGGAGCTGCGCGAGCAGCGCCCGCGGTTGACCGAGCTTCGCCGCCGGGCACGGGACGGAACGCTGACGCTCGTCTACTCTGCCGGCGACACCGAGCACAACGACGCTGTCGTGCTCGCGGAGGTCCTGCGCCGCGGACTGCCCACGGCCGGCGGGCGACGGTAGCAATCGCCATCCAACAAGCAAGCAGCGTCTCGACCGAGGAGATTTAGATGGCAAAGCGCGTGCTCGTCCTGACCAACGAGGACTTGGCCGACGCCAACGAGGTCCCCTCATCGATTCGCCCGCTGATCGATGAGGCAGAAGAGGTCCACGTGGTCGCCCCGACGCTGACGAGTTGGATGCACTGGGTGACCGATGACAGGGACAGTGCACGAGCGTTTGCGGACCAGCGCCTGCTGACCGTATTTGACCACATGCGCGCGGGTGGTCTGAAGCCCCACGGAGAGGTCGGGGCCGAGAACCAGGTCACGGCCATCGCCGATGCGCTGGCCAGTTTCGACGCCGATCTGATCGTGCTCAGGCTCCACGTTCCGGGCAGCGAACATGAGAACTGGCGGGAGCGCGGGATAGCCAAGAAGGTGCGCTCGCACTTCGACGTGCCGACGATCGTGTTCTACTTCGACAGCGAAGGACACGTCGTGCAGCGCGACGAGGCGTGACTGAGATGCCCACTCCGAGCTTTCCCCACCATCCACACGAGACCGAGCTGACCTGGGACCAACTGGTTGAGGCGCTGGCCCGGCTGGAGGGCTCGCGCGTATCCGTCCGCGTGATCGAACGCGGCGAGCCGGAGACTCTCGTGGCCGCGTTTCGCGGCCATCTCGCGCCGCCGGCCCACGACAAGCATCCGACGATGTTCTGGCCTGTCCTCAGTCCGGGCGAGACCGAGCCCGGGGACGTGGAGGAGGGCGGGATCTACCTCTATCCCGATCGCTTCGGTGGCGGCGCGGCGCGAGCCGGCGGCACGATCCTGGTCGTCGCGCAGGGCTCGGTGCTCATCAACGTGCGTTCCGACTAGCTGCCGTGGCAGGACATCAGCGTCTCGTCGATTCCGGCGTGCTTCTGTCCGAGTAGGCGCGGTCGCCCATCTGCCGGTTCCCGCGGAGGCGACAGAGGACCCGTAGATCTGGCGCTACCCGACTCGCGGACGTTGTCCCCCGAGGCAGCGCATCACTGACGGGCTTCGTTCAGCCGCGCGTCCCGCACGCATCCGAGAGCTTGCTACCAAATTGGTACCAAGCCGCTACGCGCTCAACAGCCCCAAAAATCGAAAACCCCGCTTGAGCGGGGCGTTCGAAGGGTGAGCGACGGGACTCGAACCCGCGACCGCCTGGACCACAACCAGGAGCTCTACCGACTGAGCTACGCCCACCGCGCTGAGGCGATCGGGCTTCGATCGCTGCTCCGAATCTAGCACCGGGGCGGACGCGGATATCATCGGCCGGGCCCTCGGAGAGGACCGTGTGATGAGTGACCGCAAGCCCGTGATCATGGCGGTGGACGACGATCCTGCTGCGCTCGCCATCGTGGAGGAGCACCTGCGGCGCCGTTATTCCACGGACTACGAGGTGTTCTGCGACGGCTCGTGCAAGAACGCCCTCGAACTTCTGCGCGGCCTCCGGGACGACAACGTGCCCGTGGCGCTCGTGCTCGCCGACCTGTGGACCTCGGGCCTCACCGGCGTCCAGCTGCTCGCCCGCGCGCGGGACATCCATCCGCACGCCGCCCGGGCGCTGCTGATCGACTGGGGGGCGTGGGGCCACCGGCCGACGTCCGAGGCGATCGTGGAGGCGATGGGCCGTGGCGAGATGGATTACTACATCCCCAAGCCGTGGCGGATGCCCGACGAGCACTTCCACAAGGTGGTCACGGAGTTCCTGCACGAGTGGTCGCGCGCACGCGCCACGCTACCTCGTGAGATTGCCGTGGTGGGCAACGCCGCGCAGCCCCGGGTGCACGAGCTGCGCAGCGTGCTGGCCCGCAACGGCATGCCGCACGAGTTCCACCCCACCGACTCCAAACGGGGTGAGGAGCTTCTGGAGCAGGCGGGCCGCACCGGCGAGCGTGACCCCTGCGTGATCCTTATGGAGGGCAACTCGCTGGTGAACCCCACGAACTCTGAGCTGGCGGCGGCGTACGGCGGGAACACCGAGCTCGCCGATCCGGACGAGGTGTTCGATGTGATCGTGGTGGGCGCCGGGCCGGGTGGCCTCGCGGCCGCGGTCTACGCCTCGTCGGAGGGCCTCAACGTCCTCACCATCGAGCGCGAGTCGATCGGCGGGCAGGCGGGAGCCAGCTCGCTGATCCGCAACTACCTCGGCTTCGCGCGCGGCGTGAGCGGCGCGGAGCTGGCCCAGCGCGCCTATCAGCAGGCCTGGGTCTTCGGCTCGCGCTTCCTCCTCATGTCCGAGGTCACGAGGCTCCGCACCGAGGCCGACCGGCACGTGATCGTCACGTCCGGCGGCGTGGAGGCCACCGCGCGGACCGTGGTGCTCGCGACGGGTGCCGCGTACCGCCGGATCGGCATCCCGGCTCTCGAGGACCTCGTGGGCTCCGGGGTGTTCTACGGGGCGTCGGGTCCGGAGGCCGCGGCGGCCGCGGGCAAGCAGGTTTTCGTGCTCGGTGGCGGCAACTCCGCCGGCCAGGCCGCGATGCACCTGTCCCGATACGCGGACAGGGTGAGCCTGCTGGTGCGCGCCGACTCACTCGCGGCCAGCATGTCCCAGTACCTCCGCGATCAGCTGGACGCCTGCGAGAACGTGGATCTCCGCTTCGGCACGGAGGTGATCGACGGATGCGGTGACCCGCGCCTCGAGACGCTCACGCTGCGAAACCGGGGGACGGGGGAAACCGAGACGGTTCCGGCCGCTGCTCTGTTCGTGCTGATCGGGGCGCGCCCGAACAGCGGCTGGCTTCCCGAGACGCTCGCGCGCGACGACTACGGGTTCGTGCCCACCGACGCGGACATCCTTCCCGAGCACGGCTGGCCACTCGAGCGGCCGCCGCGCATGTACGAGACGACACTTCCCGGCGTGTTTGCGGTGGGCGACCTGAATCAGGCCTCCGTCCTCCGCGTGGCGGCGGCGGTGGGTGACGGCTCCGTGGTGATCAAGCAGGTGCACGAGGCCCTGGCCGCCGAGGACGGGGCCGCCCGCTCGTCCGCGGGTTAGGTGGGCCGATGGCCGCGATCCTCTACTACGCGATCCCCGTCTTCGTCCTCCTGCTCGTGGCGGAGGCGATGTCGTTCCGCCACGCGCGTCTCGAGGACCACGGCCTGATCGGCTTCGAGCCGAAGGACACCCGGACGAGCCTGTTGCTGGGCACCGGGAACGTGGTGATCAACGTGGCCTGGAAGCTCGTGGTGCTCGCCATCTTCGCCGGTGTGTACGAGCTCAGCCCGCTGCGGCTCGACCCGGGCGACTGGTGGGTCTGGGTGCTGCTCTTCTTCGCCGACGACCTCTCCTACTACTGGTTTCACCGCATCAGCCACGAGAGCCGGTTCTTCTGGGCCAGCCACTCCGTGCACCACTCGAGCACCCACTACAACCTGTCCACCGCGCTCCGCCAGACCTGGGTGCCGATGACCTACTTCCCTTTCTGGATCTGGATGCCGCTGGTGGGCTTCGAGCCGTGGATGGTGTTCCTGGCCCAGGCGTGGTCGCTGATCTACCAGTTCTGGATCCACACCGAGCGCATCCGCAGGCTCCCGCGCTTCCTGGAGCGCTTCCTGAACACGCCGTCCCACCACCGGGTGCACCACGGCTCGAACCAGGTCTATCTCGACCGCAATTACGGCGGGATCCTGATCATCTGGGACCGGCTGTTCGGCACCTACATCCCCGAGGGCGAGCGCGTGCGCTACGGCCTGACGAAGAACATCAACACGTTCAATCCCGTGCGCGCCGCCTTCCACGAGTACATCGCGATGTGGCACGACATCCGGCGGGCGCGGCGGTTCCGCGACCGGCTCGGCGTGCTCTACCACGGGCCCGGGTGGGCCCCGCCGGGCATCGAGAGCGAGGGCAGCAGGGGCTAGGGGCAGGGCGTACGATGGCGACGCCGTGCGCCTGCGCTCCGCGACCGCCCTGCTGACCGCCGCCATCGCGACCGTGGCCGCGCCGGCCGTCTCCGCTGCGCCCGTGAGCTACGTGGACTGCTCGCGCTCCGCCCCCGGTACGGGCAGCGTCTCCCGCCCCCTCAACACCCTCTCCCGCGCTAATGCGGTGCCGCTGCGGCCGGGTACGCGCCTGCTTCTGCGCCGCGGCACCCGCTGCTCCGGGACGCTGGCGCCCTCGGGCTCGGGAACCGCCGCCCGGCCGGCGGTGGTCGGCGCCTACGGTCGCGGGCCCCGCCCCCACATCTCCGCGACGGGCGAGGACGCGGTTCTCCTGAAGGACACGAGTCACGTGGTGTTCCGCGGTCTCGACGTGAGCAACCGCGGCAGCTCCGAGGCCCGGCGCCGCGGGGTGCACGTGGTGGCCACCACGGGGGTGATGCGGGACGTGACTGTGCGCGGCGTGCGGATCCACGACGTCCAGGGCGACCTGGCCAAGGACGCGGGCGGCAGCGGGGGCATCCAGGTTGACGTGGCCGGGCCGGCGCCCACCCACTTCGACGACCTGCTGATCGAGGGCAACGTGATCGCGGACGTGAGTCGCAGCGGCATCTTCATCGTAGGAACCACCGACCCCGGCCCCCGGCCGCGCGCGGGGGCGCCCTGGCCCGCGGCCTCCACGCGCGTGCGTGTGCGCGGGAACCGCCTGAGGCGCCTCGGCGGCGACGGCATCGTGCCCCTGGGCACCGTCGGAGCCGTGGTGGAGCGGAATGTGGTGAGTCTCGGCAACCTGCGCGGCCGGGGGCTCGGGGACCCGGCGGGCATGGTCTGCAACGCCGGCATCTGGACGTTCCACGCGAACGGCACCGTGATCCAGCGCAACGAGGTGTTCGGCATGCGCTTCAACGGCTGCGACGGCACCGGGTTCGACGTGGACTACGACCAGGACGGCACGGTCATCCAGTTCAACTACAGCCACGACAACGAGGGCGGCTTCGTGCTGTTCTGCACCGACGCCGATCCGCGGGCGGCGGACGTGCGCTTCAACCTCTCGGTGGCCGACCGCTTCGTGGCCAACCAGTCGCCGTGCTCGCTACGCGCGGGCGCCACCTACTCCGGGTTGCGCTTCTACAACAACACCGTGGCCGGCGCCGGCCTCTCCTGGGGCATCCTCGGCGGCCCGTCCACCGCGCTGCTCGACCGGGCCGGGCTCGAGATGTACAACAACCTGTTCCTCGCCCGGCCGGCGCAGTCCGCGGCCCTGGCCTGCGCGGTTCGCTGCAGCTCCAACCTCTGGTCGGGGCTGCCCCCCGCCGGGTCGGGCGCACTGACCACGGATCCGCTGCTGCGCGATCCCGCCCGGCGCGGACGGGGCCGGGTCCGCGTGGGCCTCGGCTTCCGCCCACGGCCCGGGTCGCCGGCCGCCCGTTCGGGCATTGCGATCACGGGCTCGCCCCGCGTCGATTACTTAGGCGCACCCCTCACGAGCCCGCCGCCGCGGGGCTTCGCCCGGCCGTAACCGGTCCGAACGTCGCGCCAAGCGACGGATTGGGCGCCAACTTCGGTGCGGGCCGGGAGGTTCCGGCGCCCGAAGGTATGCGTTATCTCCCTCGCCGGTAACGACCGGCCTCACAGGGGAACAATCCGTGGGCGGGCAACCAAGGGGAGGCATCGAACCGATGCTTGATGACGGATTCAATGACAGGACGCGCCTTCAGTGCGCGAGCTGCGGGGCTCACGCACTGGTGAAGCAGGAGGACTACGCCGAGGTCAGGGCGCACGGCGACTGGATGCGCTGCGAGGTCTGCGGCGTGCACGGGCGCTTCGAGCTCACGCGCACGGCGGAGCCGGCTCCCCGGACTCTCGCCCTGCGGCGCTGAGCACCGAGCACCCGTGAGCCTCATGACACCTCAGACGAACGCGCCTTCGGCCGATTCCTCCGGCCCTCTCGATCAGCAGCCGATGCCGATGCTCGCCGAGCGCGGGCCCGGTCCGGCCCGTGTGTTCGGGTTCAACCTCCACGCGGGACCGCTTGCGGCCACCGAGGCCCGGCATGCCCTGATGGCGGCGGAGAACAGCCTCGGCCCCGAGGAAGAGCAGCCGATGCTGCTCCTGCTCACCGAGCTCGTGACCAACGCCATCCGCCACGGGGGCGCCGACGAGCGCCCGAATGGCGTAGCCGTGAAGGTCGTGGAGTGCGACCAGGGCGTGGGAGCGGCCGTGACCAACCCCGGCGAGGGCTTCGCCTGGGCCGGACGCGAGTCCGACGACCCGCTCGAGCCGGGCGGCTACGGGCTGGTGCTCGTGGACACGATGTCGAGCCGCTGGGGAATCCAGCGCGCGGCCGGCAGCACCACGGTCTGGTTCGAGCTGGACCGCGCCGCCTGAACCTCAGCCACCCGAGGGAGGAGCGCAGCCCGAGCGCTGGTCGGGCGAGCACCGGACCATGCCATCAGCCCGTGATAACGGGCGTTGGGACCGTCTGGTCGGCCACGGCCTCGACCTCCTCGACCAAGCCGGGCTCGCCCTCCTCGCGGGCGCACACCACCCGGAACGAGCCCGTGCCCAGGTCGGGATTGGTCCGGACCGGCAGGCCTCGGATCGAGTCCCAGCCGAGGCGATCCGCCTCGAACGGGTTCATCTCGATGGCCACCGCCGGCCACTCGCATTCGGTGTTGTGCTGATCGATCGCCTTGGAGATCGCTTCGAGGTTCTTGGCCTCGGCGCTCGTCATCGAGCGGTGGGAGCCGCAAACACCTTCGTGTAGTGCTCCACGGTGTGCGCAAGTCCTTCGCGCAGCGACACCTCGGGCTCCCATCCGAGCAGTTCCCTCGCCCGGGTTATATCCGGCTGGCGCACCTGAGGATCGTCCACCGGAAGCGGCTCGAACACGATCTCCGTGCGCGCCTCGGTGAGCTCCACCACAAGCTCCGCCATCTCCAGCAGAGTCATCTCGTTCGGGTTGCCGATGTTCACGGGGTCGTGCACATCGGACTCATTCAGGGCCACGAGGCCCCGGATCAGGTCCTGGACGTAACAGAAGCTCCGGGTCTGGGACCCGTCTCCGAACACGGTCACGGGCTGCCCGGCCATCGCCTGGCTCAGGAAGGTGGGCACCGCGCGGCCGTCGTTGGGGCGCATGCGCGGCCCGTAGGTGTTGAAGATCCTGGCGATGCAGGTGTCCACGCCCTGCTGGCGCATGTAGGCCATCGTGAGGGCCTCGGCGTAGCGCTTGGCCTCGTCGTACACGCCGCGCGGGCCGATCGGGTTCACGTTGCCCCAATAGGTCTCGGGCTGCGGGTGCACGAGCGGATCGCCGTAGACCTCGCTGGTCGAGGAGATCAGGAAGCGGGCACGGTGCTTCTTGGCCAGCCCCAGCGCGTTGTGGGTGCCGTAGGCGCCGACCTTGAGCGTGTGCAGCGGCAGGCGCGCGTAGTCGATGGGCGACGCCGGCGAGGCCATGTGGTAGACGAAGTCCACCGACTCGTCGATCTCGAAATGGTCCGTGATGTCGAACATCTCGAACCCGAACGAGTCCTCGCGGATGTGCTTGATGTTGTTGAGGGAACCCGTCTCGAGGTTGTCCACGCAGATGACGCGGTGGCCCCGCTCAAGCAGGTAATCGCAGATGTGGGAGCCGAGGAAGCCGGCTCCGCCGGTGACAAGTGAGGTGGGCATCGCGCTCCAGAGTAACGTCGGTCAGAGAAAGCCGCACCATTAGCGACGCAAATGCGCGGCCTTGTTGGCGAAGACGCTAAGCGTCGACCTCGAGGTGGCGGCGGGCGCTCTCCATCGCCGCCTCGATCACCTCGAGGGTGGCCACCGCCTCCATCGCGCCGGCGGGCGGGGGTGAGCCGGTGCGCAGGGCCTGCGCGAGCTCCCGGTAGAAGCGCGGGTAGTCGCCGGGCTCGGTGGCCACGGGGTGTGGGTCCCCGTCGACTCCGAGGAGCCCCCAGCGCTCGGGCGGCTCGGTGCCCCAGCCCTCACCGCCGGGCACGGCGCCCGCGCGCAGCGCGTCCTCCTGGGGATCGAGCCCCCACTTCACGTACGCGGCGGACGAGCCCAGCGCCCTGATCCGCGGGCCCACGATCGCCGCGGTGTGGCTCATCCACAGGTGTGAGCGCACCCCCGAGCGGTGGCCGAGGGCCACGAAATCGTCGTCGTCCGCCTCCGCGCCCTCCCGCCGCCGGTCGAGCTCCGCGTACACGGACCGCGCCGGCCCGAATGCGGTGAGCGCCTGGTCGATCAGGTGCGCGCCGAGGTCGTACAGCACACCCCCCGCCTCCTCGGGCCCGCCGCGCTCTCGCCACGCGCCCTCGCGCAGCCGAGGGCGCCAGCGCTCGAAGCGGGACTCGAAGCGGTGGACGCTCCCCAGGGCGCCCTCCTCCACCAGCCGGCGCAGGGTGAGAAAGTCGCCGTCGTAGCGGCGGTTCTGGAACACCGCGAGCGTCCGGCCGGCCTCCTGCGCCGCACGGCCGAGGGCCCGGCCGTCCTCCGCCGTCACGGCCAGCGGCTTGTCCACCACCACGTCGAGCCCGGCCCCGAGCGCGGCCTGGGCCAGCGGCACATGCGCGCGGTTGGGCGCAGCCACCACCACCAGGTCGTGCTCCTCAGGCCGGCGCCAGAGATCGTCCGCGGCCTCCAACACCGCGATCCCGGGATAGCGCTCACGCGCGCGGGCCGCCCGCTCGCCGTTACCCGTGACCACCGTGGTCAGGGCCAGCCCGGACTCGGCCGCGATCAGCGGGGCGTGGAAGAACTCGCCTGCCACGCCATAGCCGATCAGCGCCGTCCGAATCGGGGTCATGGCGCCGGCTGCCGGCCCGTCGCCAGAGGACGACGGGCCGGCTTCCGGAGACATGGGGTCAGACTCGTCCGGCGGCCTGGCGCTGCCTGCGAGCCAGCGAGTCGATGATCACCGCGATCAGGAGCACCGCCCCGGTGACCATGAACTTCCAGGAGGACTCGAGGGCGAGCAGGTCCATACCGTTCGAGATCGACTGGATCACCAGACCACCGAGCAACGCGGTCCACACCGTTCCCCGGCCTCCGAAGAGGCTGGTGCCCGCGATCACCGGTCCGGCGATCGCCAGCAGCAGCAGGTCACCGGATCCGGAGGACTGGTTCACCGCGAGCAGGCGCGACGCGAGCATGATCCCGCCGACCGCCGCCATCATCGAGGCCAGCATGAAGACCACGACCCGAACTCGATCCACGTGGATGCCGGCCCGGCGGGCCGCCTCGGCGTTTCCGCCCACCGCGTAGATGTGGCGCCCGAAGCGGGTGCGCGTGGTGATGAAGCTGAACAGCAGCAGAAATCCGAACAGGATCAACAGCGCGAGCGGCACGCCACGGTCGGCGTTCAGCACCGCCACCGTGGCGATCGCCGCCACGCTCACGAGCACTATCCGTACGACCACCGAGGGAAGTGGCGCCGCCGGGAGCTCCGCCTTCAGGCGGCGCCGGCGCCCCATCAAGGAGACGGCGGCGTACGCAGCGATCCCCACGATCGCCAGCGTCCAGCCGAAGGCGTCGCTGTAGAAGGTGCCGGTGAGACCGACGAGCTTGCTGTCGGTGATGTTGATCGTGCCCGTATCTCCCAGCACCTTCAGCTGGGCGCCCTGATAGGCCAATAGGCCGGACAGGGTGACCACGAACGATGGAACTCCGAATCGGGTGAAGATAGTTCCGTGGAAGAGCCCGATCAGCGCGCCCAACCCCACGGCCGCGGCGATGGCCGTGTAGGCCGACCACCCATGCTTGACGCTGAGCACCGCCATCACCGCGGCGCACAGGCCGCTGACCGCCCCGACCGAGAGGTCGATCTCGCCCAGCAGCAGAACGAGCACGACGCCGATCGAGATCAGCGCGACGCCCGTCATCTGGAGCATCAGGTTGGTGAGGTTGGTGGAGGTGAGGAAGCGACTCTCTTGGGACTGGAACACGGCCCAGATCAGGGCGAGGACGAGGATCACCCTCAGCTCGCCCAGGTCTCCCTGCAGGAACCGCCGGAGGAAGTCGGCGCGCGGAGGCTTGACCTCCACATCGCCCACGGGGGGTGCCGTCTCGCTTGCTCCGGTGCTGCTCATCGTCCTCCTCCTGCGCCGTTCCCGGTCGCGCCGGTGATGGCGCCCAGCACTTCCTCGCGAGAAACCTCCTGCGCGTCGAAATCACCGGCCGACTTGCCGAGCCGCAACACGAATATGCGGTCCGCCACCTCGAACACGTCTGCGAGGTTGTGGCTGATCACGATGACCGCATGCCCCTGTTCGCGCAGGCGCTTGATCAGCGCGAGCACCTGAGCCGTCTGGCGAACGCCCAGTGCCGCCGTCGGCTCGTCGAGCATCACCACCTTCGGGTCGCCGAGCAGCGAGCGGGCGATGGCCACCTGCTGGCGCTGCCCTCCCGACATGGTGCCCACCTCGGCCCGCATGTCGGTGATGGTGACCGCAAGGCTGTCGAGCAGCTCGTGCGAGCGGTGCTCCATCGCGGTCTCGTCGATCTGGCGCGTGAAGCCGGCCACGCCGTGCGCCGGCTCCTCCTGACCGAGGAACAGGTTCTGCACCACGTCGAGGTTGTCGCACAGCGCGAGGTCTTGGTAGACGGTGGCAATTCCGAGCGACACGGCGTCGGTCGGGCCCGAGATCTTCACCGGCTGGCCATCGAAGAGGATCTCTCCGGAGTCGACGGAGTGGATGCCTGCGATCGACTTGACCAGGGTGGACTTCCCCGCGCCGTTGTCGCCCACCAGGGCGACCACCTCACCGGAGTTCACCTCGAAGTTCACGTCCTCGAGCGCCTGCACCGCTCCGAAGCTCTTGCTCACCCCCTTGAGGGCGAGAACGGGGGTTTGCGTGTTCATTCCGTCATGTCCTTTCCGTGGCCCGGGCGGGCGCAACGGGTTAGGAGATACCCGCCTCCTTGCAGAACTTCGCGTAGGCGCCGGTGCAGATGTCGGACGGCTTCCAGTAGCCGTCCTTGATCACCGTGTCCTTCACGTTGTCCTTGGTCACTGCGACCACCGGGATGATCACCGAGGGGACCTTCTTGTTTCCGTTGTCGGTCTGGTCGTTGATCAGTCCGGACGGAGCGTCCTCACCGCGCAACAGGGCGAGGGCGAGCTTCACCGCCGCCTCCGACTCGGGCTTGACCGGCTTGTAGATGTCCACGTACTGGTCGCCCGACAGGACGCGCTGGATTCCCGACGTCTCGGCGTCCTGACCGGTGGTCGGGCGCGTCGAGGGGTCGATGCCGTTGCCCTTCATGGCGGCAATCGCGCCACCTCCGGTGCCATCGTTCGCGGCGTAGACGCCCTGGAAGCCGTCCTTGCCGAGCGCGGTGATCGCCTGCTCCATCTCCTGCTGAGCCTTGTCGGGGCTCCAGTCCGGTGTGTCGTACTCCTTGGCGACCTTCACGCCGCTCTTGTCGATCACACTGTGCGCGCCCTGCTTGAACAGCTTGGCGTTGTTGTCCGTGGGCGCTCCGTTGATCATCACGATGTTGCCCTTCTTCTTGAGCGCATCGACGAGGCTCTGGGCCTGCAGCTGTCCGACCTTCACGCTGTCGAAGGAGATGTAGTAGGCCAGATCCGCGTCGTTCACGAGGCGGTCGTAACTGATCACCGGCACGTTCTGCTGATTTGCCTTGGTCACGATCGCGGCGGCCGAAGCGGCGTCCACCGGGTCGAGCACCATGACCTTTGCGCCCTTGGTCAGGGCCGCCTCGGCCTGCTGCTGCTGCTTCGCCGGGTCCTGATCGGCGTTGCTGTAGATCAGGGTGCAGTCCGGACACTGGGCCTTCAGGTTCTTCTCGAAGAGCGGGCGGTCCTGCGACTCGTACCGAGCGGTCTTCGACTCTGGGAGGAGCAGCGCGATGGCGCCGCTCTTCCCGCCACCACCACCACCGCTGCTACTGCTGCTGCTGTCGTTGTTGTCGCTGCCGCAGGCTGCCAGAGCCACGGCAAAGATCAGGGTGACGAGAACGGCAAGCGCTCTCGTCGTGTGCCTCCTGCTCATTGGTGTGCACCCTCCTCGGGGGTTTCGTTGATGAGACATGCGGGGGCTACCCGCTCCGTCTTCACTGCGCCGGGGCCCTGTTCAATCCCGGTACCGCCAGGCTCGCCTCCCGAAGGACGAGAGCCACCGCTCCCAGCAGCTCGGCACGCTCGCCGAGCTCTCCGTTCACGATCGCCACGTCCTCCGCCGCGCTCGGTATGGCGCGAAGCCGCACCGAGTCGCGGAGCGGCTCGAGGATCACCTCGCCGGCCATGCCGACGGTGCCTCCCACCACGATCCGCTCGGGGTTCACCAGATTGCAGAGGTTCGCCACGGCCACGCCCACGCGGCGGCCGGCGTCCTCGAGCACGCGCCGGCAGCCGGGATCGCCGTCCCGGGCGCGAGTGATCACGTCCTCGATCTCGAGATCCTCGCCAAGGGTGCGCGACAGTGGCTCGAGGATCGCCGGGGCACCGGCGTAGGTCTCGAGGCAACCGCGGTTGCCGCAGCGGCAGATCTGCCCGGTCTCGTCCACAGTCATGTGGCCGATCTCACCGGCGGTGCCGCCCGCCCCGCCCCACAGGCGGGAGTCCATGATGATCCCGGCGCCGACGCCGGTCGAGAGCTTGAGGTAGGTCATGTTCGCGCAGCCGCGCCCCGCACCCCAGACGTGCTCCGCGAGCGCTCCGAGGTTGGCGTCGTTGGACACCCGGACGGGCAGGCCCAGACGGGCCTCCATGTCCTCGGCCGCGTTGATCCCGGCCCAGCCGGGAAGGATGGCCGAGGAACCCACCGCTCCGCTGGTGTGCACGGGCCCGGGAAGGCCCATGCCCACGCCCACGATGCGCGAGCGGTCCGCACCTCCCTGGGCCAGCACGCGGTCCAGCAGGGCGGCCGCGGCCTCCATGGCGCCCTCCGCGTCGCTGAGCTCGTCGAGCTCGCGGCGCTCCTCGGCGAGCACGTTGTGCGCCAGGTCGGCCACGGCCACCGCCAGATGCCGCTTGCCCAGGTCGATGCCCACCGCGAGCCCCGCCGTGGGATCGAGCGAGATCAGGTTGGGCGGCCGGCCGCCGCTGCGCGCGGGGGCGTTGCCGTTGGCCTCGCGCGCCACCACGAGCCCCTCGTCCTGAAGCTCGGCGACGATGTTGGACACCGTCGAACGCGACAGCCCTGTGCGCCGGGCGATCCCGGCCCGGCTCGATATTCCCGCGGCGCTCATGGCCCTCACCACGCGGGCCCGGTTGGACCTGCGCAGGGAGCCCAGCGAACCGCTCCTCTCCTCCACGAGCGCGATTCTCTACGGGCGCTCGTGGGTTTGTCAAGACCCTGGCGAAACTTTCCCTGAGAAAGGCTTTGGTTTGTCCATTCGTGGACTAATCACGCAGCAGGGGGCCACGGCACGCCCCAGGTTCTGGGGACCCTAACCGGTTCCGAACGGCCCCGGGGCGTCGGAGTGCTCGTCGGTGTCGAAGGTGCTGTTGTCCGTCCCGTCCTGCTCGGGACTGTGCTTCTTGGGGTCGGGATGGGCGGCCGACTTCTCGCGCCGTTCGGAGTCGTCGTCGTGCTGCTCGCGTTCGCTCATGCCCGGCCACTACCCGCTCCGCGGCGTCGTATTCGGCGCGCTAGGTTGGTCGCGGTGTCAGAGGGCCCCCAGACCGCTTTCGTGACCGGTGGATCCGGGTTCATAGGTGGCCATCTCCTCAGGCGCCTGGTGGCCGACGGCCACCGGGTCCGCGCACTCGCCCGGTCCGAGCACTCCGCCCGCGCAGTGGCCGACCTCGGCGCCGAGCCCGTGCGCGGTGACCTGGACGACGTGGAGGCGATGGCGCACGGCGCCGAGGGCGCCTCCGTGGCCTTCCACCTCGCTGCCCACCTCGGCACCTGGGGCGACCCGGACGACTTCGAGCGCGGCAACGTGACGGGCACCAAGAACGCCCTGGCCGCGACCGAGCGTGCCGGCGTCGCGCGCTTTGTACACGTTGGAACCGAGGCCTCGCTGATGGCCGGCGATCCGCTGGTGAACGTGGACGAGACCGCCCCGCTTCGGCCCGACTCGAAGGCGCTCTACTCGGCCACCAAGGCTCGTGCCGAGGCGGCCGTGCTCGCGGCCAACCGGGAGGGCTTCGCCACGATGTCCGTGCGCCCGCGCTTCGTGTGGGGGGCCGGCGACACCACGCTGCTCCCCAACATCGTGGCCATGGTGAAAGCGGGCAAGTTCGCCTGGATCGGCGGCGGGCGGCACCTCACCGCGATCACGCACGTGGACAACGTGGTGGAGGGCCTGATGCGCGCCGCCGAGCGCGGGCGCGGCGGCGAGGCCTACTTCGTGACCGACGGCGAGCCGGTCGTGTTCCGGAACTTCCTGTCCGAGCTGATTCGGACGCAGGGCCTCGAGCCGCCGGAGCGCTCGCTCCCCGTGTGGCTGGCGGCATCGGCGGCCGCGGTCGCCGAGACCGCGTGGCGAGGCCTGCCTCTGAAGGGCGAGCCCCCGGTCACTCGCTTCCAGGTCTGGGTCTCCGCCCAGGAGTGCACGATCGACATCTCGAAAGCCCGCCGCGAGCTGGGCTACGAGCCCCCGGTCTCGCAGGCCCAGGGGCTCCACGAGATGCGGGCCACGGCCTAGGGCGCTAGCTCGCCGGCGCCAGCACCCGCTCCATGGCCCGGCGACCATGGCGCACGGCCTGGGGGTCGGACCGCAGCTGAAGGCCCTGATTCACACCCATGGCGATCGAGTTCAGCTCGAAGGCCACCTGCCGCGGATCCGCGTCGGGGGGAAGGTCCCCTTTCGCGATCGCGGTTCTCGCCTCCCGGGAGAGCACCCGGAGCCACAGGGCGAGGGTGCTGTTCACCGAGTCACGCACCGGACCGGGACGGCCGTCGAACTCGGCCGCGGCAGCGGTGATGAAGCAGCCTCCGGGAAACACGCCGCCGCTCAGGTGGGCGAGCCATGCGTCGCAGATCGCGGTGAGGCGGTCGAGCCCCGGGTCGTGGCCCTCGGCCGGCTCCCACACCTCGTGCCGGAAGATCTCGTTGCCGGCCTCGATGGCGGCGAGCTGGAGGGCCTCCTTGCTGCCGAAGGGACCGATCACCCCCGCCTTGCTCATGTCGAGGTGCGCGGCGAGGGTGCCGATGGTGAGCGCTTCGAGGCCCTCGCGGGAGGCTCGCTGCACGGCCTCGCGCACGATCGACTCACGGGTCTCGGCGGCGGCGGCGTTGGAGTGACGGGGGCTCATGGCACCGGCATTTTAGCGAACGACCGTGTGTTAGCGAACGATCGTTTGCTATAACTGCGCCATGGACTCTGAGAACGGAATGACGGTCAGGCGCCTGGGCAATGCCGGTCTCGAGGTCGAGGCCGAGGGCGCGACGCTGGTGGTGGACCTGCTGGAGGACGTGGGCCCGCTGGCCGCGTTCGTGGGCGAGTCGCACACCCCCCTCCCCGCCCCGCGGCGGAGCGGTGCGGTGGCCGCGCTGGTCACCCACCTCCACTCCGATCACACCGACCCGCACGCCATCGCGAGGGCCATCGCCCCCGGCGCGCCGGTGCTGCGGCCCGAGCGCACCGACGGGAGCGGCCTGGAGACAGCGGCGCTGCAGGTGGCGGAGACCCAGCTCGAGGAGCTCGGGCTCGTGACCCGCGAGATGGCGCCGTGGGAGGCGGCGGAGGTGGGGCCGTTCACAGTCACCGCCGTGCCCGCGGTGGACGGCTTCGGCGACCCCCAGGTGTCCTGGGTGATCGAGGCCTCGGGCCGCCGGATCCTCCATGCGGGCGACACCCTCTTCCACGGCTCGTGGTGGCTGATCGCGGGGCGCCACGGGCCGATCGACGTGGCCTTCCTCCCGGTGAACGGGCCGGTGACCGATCTCCCCCACCGCCAGCCGCCGAGCCCGCTGGTGGCGGCCATGGATCCCCGCCAGGCCGCCACCGCCGCCCGGATCCTCGGTGCACGTGCCGCCGTGCCGATCCACTACGACACGTTCCATTCCCCGCCGGTGTACTCGCAGGTGCTCAGGCCGGCGGAGGCGTTCGCCCGCGCCGGGCGCGACGCCGGCATCCCGGTCACCGTGCTCGCCGAGGGCGAGGAGATCGCCGTCGGCGCCGCGGGCTAGGGCGTTCGAGATGGAAGCGCCACGTTCTCACGACCTCGTGGCCGGGCGCCTGGCCGCCGTAGACGAAGCCGCTCTTCTCGAGCACGCGCGCGGACGCACCGGGCTCGGCCAGCGTGTGGGCGCGGATGCGGCGCACCCCGCGCTCCTCGAACGCTTCGCGCACCATCTCCCGCACCGCGGCCGTGGCCAGCCCGCGACCCTCGAAGCCCGGGGCGATCGCGTAGCCGAGCTCGACCACGCCCTCGTGTGGCGGTCCCTTGAAGCCGCCGAAGCCCACCAGGATGCGCGGCTCGGTGAGCACGAACAGGCGCGTGCCCCAGCGCGCGCTCCCGGGGTCGGCGGCCAGGCCGTCCCGGGCTCGCCGGAGCGCGGCAGGGAACACGTCCCAGCCGTCGGCCACCTCGCATCCGAGCGCGCGCCCGAGTGCCGGTGGGTCGCCGATCGCGGCGTCCAGCAGAGCCACGTCGGGCGTCACCAGGCGCACGGACCCCGCCCTACCCGGCACCATCCTCGCCTCCCCGGCCATGCGGCCTCGGGATCCTCCCTGTCAGCGTCGCCAGGCCCCGGAACAGCCAGACGACGTTGGCCCAGACGCACAATGCGACTGCAACGAACGGGGGTAGGCAGACGGCGCCGATAACCCAGACCGACAGGGTCCAATCACCCGCGTCGGCGAGCCGCGCAAGGTAAATCACAGCGGCGACCAGTGCAATCGCTGAGAGGAGGACCACCCCAGTTGCCACGGGCGCCGGAAGCAGCAGGTAGAGCGGCCGCAAGAAGCGCCGCCTCGCCTGCTCGAGGTCGTTCATGTGGGGGGCGGGCTTTCCCTGGGAGATGAGCGGGCTCATCGCATCGAACTGCCAGCGCGCGCGGTTGCTGGGCGCCCCCTGGGTGGACTGAATGGCCCCGTACTCCGGGCGGCTCAACTCCGTTCTCATCATGAGATAGCCGTCGAGGGACAGCGAGAACGCCTCGATGTCAGTGAATAGATCGAGGTCCGTCCGGACCTGCGAGAGCGCCTCCTGGGCCTCGGGATTGACTCCGAAGGCTCCGCTCCCGAGCGAATCGACGCGTTCCTCCGCTGCCTCCTCCAACCCGCCACCTGGCGGGACGACCTTGCCGGACAGACCCTTTCGAAGGTGTAGGAGGACCACCTCGTCCGCCTTGCCACGCGCCCGCACGAGTTGCGCATCTCGGATTCGGTCACCTTCGATGCTCAGGGTTCGGGCCAGGACCCTCCAGATACGGGGGGATGCCTTGGGCGCGTCAGACAGCTGATGAGAGGCATCGCTCGCGATCACGAAGTTGCAGCCGTTGTCGAAGAGCCCCTGAACACCCTGGTTGTCGTGCACGCCTCCGTCCACGAGCTGGACGCGGATTCCGTGGTAGACCTTGGTTATCGCGACCGGCTGGAACAGCCCCGGAACGCATGCCGAGGCCGCGACGGCCAGCGCGAGCGGGAAGTCCCGCCGGTTCTCTGGAACCGCGTGGTCCGAGTAGGACGGATCGAAATAGCCCTGTTCGAGTCGCATGTTCTTGTCCACGTCATCGACCACATCCCTGAGCGCCGGGTCTGCGGGAAGCGGCTCGCCCATGCGCACCGCCTCGAACCGCCAATTACGACCCGTGTTGAGGGTCGTCGCGTTGACAAGGAGAATCGGGACCTTGCTCGTGCGGGTCCTGTTGTGCTCGTCCGGCCTGAAGTCCTCACGAGCATCATGGGGATGGATGAGCAGCTCGCGCATCTCGATCTGTCGCTCGACGGCTCCGAGCAGCCCTCCCTTCCGAGGCCGGTCCTCTCCCCACGCGGCCTTGTAGAGGTGGCGGTCGTACAGGTCGCCGATCCGGTGGCTGCGGGAGTACCCCGGCAGGACCATCATCAGGTTCTTGAACAGATTCCGGAAGATGCGGCCGCGGATATTCTGACGCACGGCGTCGCGCAGGAGCCGTTCGACGTCCACGACGAGGCGGCAGTAGTCCTCGTCGGTGATCTCCGCGTCGGGCTTCTCTTCCAGAAGCCGCTTGAGGCGGATGTAGTACACGGCGCCGACGATGGAGCCGCCGGAGACGGTGGAGAGGATCTCAACCCTGCGGAGCAAGCCGGTTTCCGCAAGCCGAGCGAGCACTCCCACGTGGAAGAAGGCGGCGCGAAAGCCCCCACCGGAGAGGGCCAGACCGACCTTGGGCGTCGGCGCCGCTACGGCCATCCCGCGCCCGGGGCAGGCGCATCGACGGTCAGGACCTGGCCCGTGCGGGGCTCGTCGAGCATGTGCGCGGGGCCGCGCCATTCGGCCGCAGCGATGAAGAGCGTGCGGCCGTCCTCGCCCCCGAGCATGCAGGCGAAGCAGCCGCGGTCCACGTCCACGGTCTGGAGCAACTCGCCGCCCTCGCGGACGCGCACGCAGCGCCGGTTGGGCACGTCCGCGTACCAAACGGCGCCCTCGGCATCGATGCAGATCCCGTCGGGCACGCCGTCGCCGAGTTCGGCCCACACCCGCTGATTCGACAGGCCGCCGTCCGTGGCGATGTCGAACGCCGTGAGCCGCCTGCCGTAGGACTCGGCCACGATCAGGGTCGAGTTGTCGGGCGTCACCGCCATGCCGTTCGGGAACTCGACGCCGCCCGCCACCTGCCGGGTCGAGCCCTCCGGGGTCACGAGGGCCACGAGTCCCGGTGCCGGCGTCCCGCCGCCCATGAGGTCGAACCCCGGTCCGTTCACGTAGGCGTTTCCGCGGCCGTCCACCACGATCTCGTTCCAGCCGAATCCGGAGAGGCTGCTGAGGTCGGCATGGGTGACCACCGACCCGCCCGACTCGCGGCGCAGCACCACGCGCTCGGGCCCCGACACGATGAGCAGGCGACCGTCGGGCAGCCAGTCGATGGAGAAGGGCAGCGTCGTGGAGACCCGCAGGGTGACCTCGGCCTCACCCCCGGGATCGACGGCCAGGATCTCCTGCGCGCCCCAGTTCGAGAGCCACAGGCGGCCCTCGTGCCAGCGCGGCGACTCGCCGATGGTGAGACCGGTCTTCAGAACTCGCGCCCCGGGCATCGTCCGGATTCTGAAGCAGCGACCCGGCGGCCGGCGATCCCGGGCGCACCACGCGCCGATCGCGCCGCCCCCGCCGCGCATAGAGTCGGCGCGTGCCCGAAACGCTCGTCACGCAGTCGATCGACCTGGCAAGCGGCGATCTTCGCCTGCTCCAGCCCGAGGACGCCGCCGACATCCCGGACGACGGCCCGGTGGCATGGGCGCCGATCGCGCCGTACTGGTCCGTGCTCTGGCGTAGCGGAGTGGCGCTCGCGCGAGAGCTCGACGGCCAGGAGCTGCACGGCCGGCGCGTGGTGGAGCTCGGCTGCGGGCTGGGCGTCCCGAGCATCGCCGCGGCGCGTGGGGGCGCCAGCGTGCTCGCCACCGACGAATGCCCCGAGGCGCTCACGCTCCTCGAGCGCAATGCCGAGGCGAACGACGTTCACCTGACCACGGCCCGGGTCGAGTGGGCGAAGCCCGCCGAGCTCATCAGCCAGGCGCCGTTCGACCTCGTGCTCGCCGCCGACCTGCTCTACCAGCCGACCAGCGTGGACCTGCTCATGTCGCTGCTGCCGCGCCTCGCGCCGGAGGCGTGGGTGGCGGAGCCCGGACGGCCCGCGGCCACCGCGTTCATGGAGCGGGCGAGCCGCCGCTGGCCGATCGAGACGCAGGTCCACGACGTCGTCCGCGTTCATCGGGTGCAGCTCGGCTGATGCCGCTCAACGTCGAAATCGTACCCCCGTCGGAGAGCCTCCCCGACGAGTTTCAGACGCGCACGCTGCGCCGCCGCGCCCTCCAGGCGATCGTGGCCCTCGGGGCGCTCGGCGCGATCGTCCTGCTCACCCCCGGGCTCGGCGAGGTGAGGGATCGCCTGGCCGACGCCGAACCCGCATGGCTTGCGCTGGCGACGCTGCTCGAAGGCCTGTCGATGGCGTCCTATGTGCTGATGTTCGGGCCGATCTTCTGCACCGGGCTCTCCTGGCGCCGAGGCTGGCAGATCGCCGGCTCGCAGCTGGCAGCGGGCTCCCTCGTTCCGGCCAGCGGCGCCGCAGGGCTGGCCCTCGGGGCCTGGGTGCTCCACCGCGGAGGCATGAGCGGCGACCGGATCGCCCGGCGCTCGGTGGCTTTCTTCCTGATCAAGAGCTCGGTGAACTTTGTGGCCGTGGCCGTGATCGGGACCGCGATGGCGCTGGGGGTCGGGCCCGAGCAGTCGCTGTGGCTCACCGCCGTCCCGGCCGGCGCGGCCGCGCTGGCGCTCGCCGGAGTGGTGGCGGTGGGCCGGCTGGGCCCCGGCGGCGACCCGCCCCCGGACCCGTCGCGGCTGCAGCGCGGGCTGAGCCGGGCGAGGCGGGCGATCACCACGGGGAGCTCCGAGGCGGTGCAGATCCTGCGCTCGGGGAACGTCCGCGTGCTGGTGGGGTCGCTGGGCTACTGGGCCTTCGACAACGCCGTGCTGTGGGCGACTTTCCACGCCTTCGGGCTGTCGCCACCGATCACGGTGATCCTGATGGGCTACCTGATCGGCCAGCTCGGCGGCCTGCTCCCGATCCCGGGTGGGATCGGCGGGATCGACGGCGGGCTGATCGGAACGCTCATCGTGTACGGAGCGCCGGCGGCGGGCACAGCCGCGGCCGTGCTGGCCTACCGCGTGATCCTCTTCTGGCTGCCCCTGGTCGTCGGCGGCATCGCGTTCGCGCAGCTGCGCCGAGACCTGCCCACCGGTAATGAGCTGGCCGCCTGCGAGACGGCCATCGCGGCGCAGTCTCCCTGACGCGTGGAGGTCATGGTCGCTCTCGGAGGCGCTCCAGCACGCCGGGATTCACCACGTTCGCCGGCCGTCCCGCCGCGAACGAGTTGATCTGGTCGAAGACGCCGGAGAACTGGAGCTCCCACTCGTCGCGTGTGACGTAGCCGATGTGAGGCGTGCAGATCACGTTGTCCATCGTCAGCAGGGGATCGCTCACGTCCACGAGCGGTTCCTGCTCGTAAACGTCCACAGCGGCCATTCCCGGTCGTCCGGTTCGCAGGGCGGCCACGAGCGCCCCGGGCGCGATCAGTCCCGCACGGCTTGTATTGACCAGGAGCGCCGTGGGCTTCATGTCCGCGAGGTCGGTGGCCGTCACGATTTCGCGCGTGGCGTCCAGGAGGCGGAGGTGCAGGGACAGCACGTCGCAGGTCTGGAAGAACGAGCGCCTGCTCTCCGCGACCGTCAGGCCGTCGGCTCTCGCGCGCTCGCGCGAGTCCTCGCTCGCCCAGATCACCACCTCCATCCCGAAGGCCTGGCCGTAGCGGGCCACCACCTTGCCGATTCGCCCGTAGCCGTAGATCCCGAGCCGCTTTGACCGCACGGTCCGGCCCACGCCCGACTGCCACGCGCCCGCTCGCATCGAGGCCACCTGCTGCGGGATCTGGCGCATTCCCGCAAGCACCAGCGCCCAGGTCAGCTCGGCGGCGGCGAACGACGGCGATCCGGCGTGCATATCGGACGAGACGACGATGCCGAGGCTCGTGCAGGCATCCACGTCGATGTGGGGATAGACGCTGCGCTGGCTGATCAGCCGCACCTTGGGCAGCCGTTGAAGCAGCGGCGCGCGGATCTCCGTTCGCTCCCGGATCAGGACGAGGGCCTCCGTGTCGCCCAGGCGGTCGGCGAGCGCGTCCACGTCCTGGACGTGGTCGGTCCACACCGTCACCTCGTGCGCGGCGAGCTTCTCGAAGCACGCGAGCGTGGAGAGCGTGTCGAAGTAGTCGTCGAGAATCGCGACCTTCATCGGCAAGCGATTATGTGAGCGCCCCCCGCTCCGGGTTGAACACCGGAGCCAGCGTCTCCCCGGCCAGCGTCACCGCGTCCAGGTCGTGCACGTCCGGCATGGAGAACGTCACGCCCTCGATGCCCACCTCGCGGAACGCGTGTGCGCGCTCGAGGATCTGCTCCGGGGTACCGGAGGTCGTGGCCGCGATCCGCCCCTCGGGGAATCCCGCGGCCCGCATGGCGTCGAGCTTGGCCTCGGCGCCTTCCTCGGTCTCCGCGATCGCGATCGTCATCATCGACGTCTTGGTGATCTCGGCCGGGTCGCGGCCCACGGTCTCGCAGTGACCGCGTAGGACGCCGAGCAGGTGCTCGGCCTGCGCGGGGTCCCCGAACAGGTTGCAGCCGTCGGCGTACTGGGCGACCATCCGCAGCGTCTTGCGCTCGCCGCTGCCCCCGATGAGGATCGGGATGTCGCCACGCAACGGCTTCGGGTTGTTGTAGGCCCCGGTGACCGAGTGGTGCTCGCCGGCGACCGTCGCCTGCTCCTCCGTGAACATCGCGCGGGCGATCTGCAGGTGGTCCTCGAGACGCTCGAAGCGCTCCTTCAGCGGCGGGAAGGCGAAGCCGTAGGCGTCGTGCTCGGCCTCGAACCAACCCGCGCCGATGCCGTGGAACGCACGGCCCCCGGAGATGATGTCGAGCGTCGTGGTGATCTTGGCGTGCTGCGCCGGATTGCGGTATCCGACGCCGCCCACCAGCAGGCCGAGCGCGATCGTCTCCGTCCGCGCGGCGATGCCGGCGAGCATCGTGTTGCCCTCGAACATCCAGTTCTGCGGCGGTCCGACCGGTGGGATCTGGTGGTAGTGGTCCATGACCGACACCGAGGTGAAGCCGGCCCGCTCCGCCGTCGTGGCGATGTCCACCAGCTTGTCGAAGAGCGCCTCGGGGCCGACCCCGGGGTAGTTGAAGTTGGGCAGGTGGAGGTCCAGCTGGATGGGGGCTCGCATGGAGAGCACGTTACTTGGAGGCGCTGCTCCGGCTTCATCGACGCAGACGACCGAAACCGCTGAGACACTTGGCCTCAACGCCGCATCCGCGGCCGGCAGAGGAGGACGTCATGGGTCGCAACAAAGACTGGCTCGTCCCACTTACCGGGGTGGGCTTCATCGTCGTCGGAATCCTGGGTTTCGTGATCGGAGGTGAGCCCAAGGACGCCGGCCACCCGGCGAAGGAGGTGGTCGCGTTCTACGTGGACAACAAGGACTCCGTCCAGCTGGGCGCCTTCCTGGGCGTCCTGGCGGGAGTCCTCCTGATCTTCTTCGGTGCGAACCTGCGCAAGACGCTGCGTGCGGCGGCCCCCGGCGAGGACCTGCTTCCGCTCGTCGCCTTCATCGGCTTCGTGGTGGTGGCCGTCGGCTTCGCGATCGACGGAACCATCCTGATCGCGATGTCCGAGGCGGCGAACGACATCCCCGCGTCGTCGATGCAGGCTCTCCAGGCATTCTGGGACAACGACTTCCTCCCGATCGTCCTGGGCGTGGAGTGCTTCCTCTGGGGCACCGGGCTCTGCGTGGTCCGCACCGGCGCGCTGCCCAAGTGGCTCGGCTGGGTCATGATCGTCCTGGCGGTCGTCGGCCTGACGCCGATCGGCTTCGTGGCGGCAATCGGTTCCGCGGTGCTCGTGCTCGTGCTGAGCATCATGCTCTCGCTCCGAGCGCGCTCGGAGGTGGCGCCGACCTAGAGCCGGGCTCTTGAACCGCGATGTGGGTCGCGACCTCTACATTCGAGGGGTTGCGACCCTCCTGGCCTCGTGGGAGGAATACGCCCGGGGGTCCGCCGGGGCCGCGCTCCGGCGACTGAACGGCGTCTCCGCGGCGGTCTTCCCGAGCGAGCCCGAGCGGGCGTTCTACAACAACGCGCTGGTTGCCCGTGATCTTGGACCGACCGAGCGCGCGGTGGCCGTGCACGCGATGGAGGCGGCCTACCACTCCGCGGGCATCGACCGATACGCCGCCTGGGTTCACGAGAGCGACGAGGGAATGCGCGCCGAGCTGAGTGGCCGCGGCTACACGATCGAGGAATCCACGCGCGCCATGGGCATGTCGTTCAGCGACCTGTCCCCCGCGCTACCGGAGGTCGAGCTCGGGCCACCGGACTGGGCTGAGTACCTCCGGATCCTCGGCGTCCCCCCCCCGGCCTGCTCGGCGGCGCCGACCCGGGCGCCTTTCACGTCCTCGTGGCGCGCCTGGCGGGCGAGAACGTCGCGACCGCGATGGCCTACGACCACGACGGCGACTGCGGCGTGTTCAACGTGGTAACGCTCGACGTGGCACGGCGGCGAGGGCTCGGCACCGCACTCACCACTCGCCATGTCCACGATGCCGTCGAACGAGGCTGCTCGACCGCAAGCCTGCAGTCCACCACAATGGCCGAGCGGGTCTACGCGAGGGTTGGTTTCCGCGACCTAGGCGAGATTCTCGAATACGTGCCGCAGCCGCGTTACCCGAGCGCGAACGCCAACCAGACCTGATCGCGAAGCGGGATGCCGTCGATGGCGAGTCCCTCGGGGTAGCCATCGGCCGGCGTGAACGCGTCGCGCTCGATGCTGAGCATCCGGAACCCCAGCCGCTGATAGAAACGCAGGTTGCCGGTATCCGCCGAGGCGGTCGCGACGAGCAACCTCCGCGCCCCGTGAGCGCGACACTCGGCGACGGCGCGTGCGACGAGAGCCCGGCCCAGGCCTCGGCCCTGGCGGTGCTCGGCCACGGCCATGCTTCGCAGCTCGAGCGCGTCGTCCGTACCGGATTCCGCCACCTGGAGATACGCGCTGATCTGACCTTCCTCCGTGGCGACGAGGACGCGGCCGTCGTCCATCGATGCCTGCAGTCGCTGCGGCGAGTCCTCGGCCAGCTCATAGAGGCTCCGCAGCTGGACCCGCTCTCCCGTGTACCAGCCGATCTCCACATGAGCTAGCGAGCCACTCCCCCAGCGCTCGGGAACGAGGACAACGGCAAAGCCGTCCGGATCGCGGAAGGTCAGCCCGTGCTCCGCCCAGTAGGGGTTGGAGGGAGCGACGGGATCAACGCCGAGCCGAGCGGCCACGGTCCGCACCGCCTCGTCGTCGCCGAGGTAGAACACCAGCAGCGATTCGGGATGCGGCACCGGGGCGCCGTGGTCGCCACCCGCGGTCAGCTCGAGGTGCGCCCCGGTGCCCGGCAGGGCGAGAAACACGCCGTCGTAGCCGTCGTGACCGCGGAAACCGCCGATCTCCGCCAGCCCGATCCCGTCGCGGTAGAACGCAACGACTTCTTCCAGGCGCTCAGTGTGCCGGGCGACGCGCAGCTGCATCAGCGCGCTCGATCCTAATCGGTCGGGTTTGATACGGTTAACGTAGTGGTTAACGATCCGTTCAAGGCTTTGTCTCACCCGATTCGCCGCGGCATCGTCGAGCGTCTCGCCGCCGGTTCGGCGACGGTCGGGGACGCCACCGGCGGCTTCGGGGTATCGAAGCCCGCGATCTCCAAGCACGTGAAGATCCTGGAGGAGACCGGTGTCGTGACACGCATGGTCGAGGGCCGGACACACCGGCTCTCGCTCGACCCCCGCGTGCTCAGCGAGGCGGCCGACTGGATGGATCACCAACGCGCCCTGTGGGGGCGCCTGTTCGATGTCGTCGACGAGTACCTGAAGGAGGAAGCTTCGCAATGAACACTCCGCCAATCGTGTCGCCACAGGAATGGGACGCCGCGCGCGAGGAACTGCTGGTGAAGGAGAAGGAGCTGACACGCGCCCGCGATGCGCTGGCGGCCGAGCGCCGCCGGATGCCGATGATGGCCGTGGAGAAGGAGTACGCCTTCGAGGGCCCCGATGGTCCGGCAAGCCTGCTCGACCTGTTCGACGGCCGCCGGCAGCTGATCGTGTACCGCTTCTTCTTCGAGCCCGGCGTGTCCGGGTGGCCCGAGGGCGGGTGCCCCGGATGCTCCTTCGGCGCCGACCAGGTCGCTCACCTCGCCCATCTGAATGCCCGCGACACCACCCTCGCGTACGCCTCGCGTGCCCCTCAGCCGGAGATTGAGCGCTTGAAGGCGCGGATGGGCTGGGACACGCCCTGGTACACGATCACCGATGAGTTCGATGCCGACTTCGGCGTGGACGAGTGGCACGGCACCAACGCCTTCTTCCGCGGCGATGACGGCGGCATCCTCCGCACCTACATGGTGAACAGCCGGGGCGACGAGGCGATGGGCAGCACCTGGAGCTACCTCGACCTCACCGCGCTCGGGCGCCAGGAGCAGTGGGAGGACTCGCCGGAGGGCTATCCGCAGACCGCGCCGTACCAGTGGTGGCATCGGCACGACGAGTACGGTGACGCCGCATGATGATCGCTCACGTGGGTGGCGTGCCGGTGGAGGAGCTTCTGCCCTCGGCGGCAGGCTCGGGCGCGGCGCTGCTCATGGCCCGCGCCTGGGTGATGCTGCGCCTGCGACGGCGGCGGGAGCCCGGCGCATGAGCAGCAACACGACGCTGCGCATGGAGCGCACCTTCAACGCGCCCGCGCGGGCGGTGTTCGACGCCTGGACCAGCGAAGAGGTGATGAGGCGCTGGTGGCACGCCGAGCACGACTGGGAGACCACCGTGGCCGAGGTGGACCTGCAGGTGGGCGGCTCCGTCCGGGTGGTGATGCGCAACCCGCACGAGGACGTCGAGTACGGCGGCGGCGGCCGCTACACGGAGATCGAGCCTCCGACCCGCCTGGCGTTCACCTGGCTGTGGGACGACAACCCCACGCGGCAGCTGATCGAGATCGACTTCGACGAGACCGACGGCGTCACGACTGTCCGATTCACCCACAGCGACCTGTGGGACGAGGAGGCCGTGCGCTCGCACGAGGGCGGGTGGGGCAAGGCCTTCGACAACCTCGCGCGCGTGTTGGAGGGGGGCGGGTAGGACGGCACTCAGGGACGGCTGGCAAAGCGGGCAGCGCGGCTGGCCTGCCCGGTTTCCGCTTGCGCAGTTCCCGAACGCGCCGCTCCTCCTGGCGCTGGCCGCCTGGCTGGTCGCGGCGTTGACGAACGGGTCCGCGCACGACTACGCGCGTGCCGCGTTCTACGTGGGCCTCGCGGTGTGGGGGTGGGAGGAGTTGACGGAAGGCGCCAATTGGGTGCGCCGCGCGATGGGCTGCGCAGGGCTCGTCTACGTCGTGCTCAAGGTCGGTATGGCGTAGATGATCTCCACCGACCCGCCCGGCAGGGCGCGTTCGCTGTCGAGCGTGAGGCCGGTGCCGGTGCTGAGCGTTGGCCCCGCGGACCTTCTCCACGAGCCGCGCCGGATCGTTGTCGACCACCACCTCGTCAGGCGTGCCCGACGGACGATGCGAGCCAAGCACGAACACATCGAGGTTCGGCCGCGGCCACCGGTCGGCGCCAAGGGCGGGCTCGAAGGTCGTGCGGCCCATGAGCACCGAGTCGCAGGTCTTCTGGAACTCCGGGAAGCCATAGCTCTCGCCGGGAACAGAGGCCGGGTCGGCGAGCTGGGCCGGCCACCCGTCGGGCGTGGGCACGTAACCGTCGGCGCTCATACAGAGGCAGGTACGGATGTGCATCTCTCCGCTCCTCCTTATTTACGGGCGCGTGGGGGGCCCTTGAACTGCGACAGCCTGAACGCCCTCGCCACCGCCCTGGAGCCGCGGGAGTTGGGGTGCTGGCCGTCTCCGCTGTCGTAGCGTCAGCAACCTTCCCCTCATCGCCGCAATCTATCCGGCCGACCTCCCATCCACCGACCGGCGGTCGGAGTCGGCGTTGACGATCGCTGTCTCCGAGACTAGGTTCGGCAGGACGGGAAGGAAGACAACGCGATGGGCGACAACGCTGAGACCGCGATCCTGGCGGGAGGCTGCTTCTGGCCAGTACAGGAACTCCTGCGCCACCGCGACGGGGTCATCTCCACCCGGGTCGGATACACAGGTGGGGAGAACGACAATCCGACCGACGAGAACCATCCGGGCCACGCCGAGGCGGTCGAGATCGTCTTCGACCCGGACCGGATCTCCTACCGGGAGATTCTTGACTTCTTCTTCCAGATCCACCGGCCCGACCTCGGCGAAGACGTCGTCGGCTCCAGCTATCGCTCGGAGATCTTCTACGCGACCGACGAGCAGCGGAAGGTCGCCGAGGACGCGCGCACCGAGATCGACGCCGCAGCCCTCTGGCCCGGCAGGGTCGTGACCGAGATCAGCGAGGCCCGCCCCTTCTGGGAAGCCGAGGCCGAGGATCAGGACTACCTCCACCGCTACCCGGGCGGCTTCACCTTCTTCCCGCGGCCCGCCTGATGCCCGGCCGCGGAATTCAGCACATCGACCTCGCCGTGAGCGACGTCGATCGTTCACTCGCCTTCTACATGGACGTCCTGGGACCCCTGGGCCTGAAGGAGGAAGAGCGCTATCCCACCTACCGCGGCACCGAGGAGGTCGTATATCTCAGCTTCGGAGACGAATGGCTCGGTCTGCGTCCCGCCGACGGCGGCACCCATCGCTACTACGGCGTGGGGCTCGAACACCTGGCGTTCGAGGTCGACGCCAGGGAAGAGGTGGATGCGGCGCATCAGCGGTGTTCGCAGCGCGGCGATCGGATCCACCACCCGCCGGAGGAGGACGGCGACATCCCGGGCTACTACGCATTCTTCGTGTTCGATCCCGATGGCTTCCGCGTCGAGGTCTTCTCGCCCGGGCCGGAGTGGTCCTCGCGGATCCACTGACGAGTGCCCCCGGGTGGACGAAGGCTGAACCCTCAGCCCCGGCTAGAGATCATCGTTCGGTTTCTTCTGGATCCGGTCAGTCGAGCGGTTCGCCAACGAGCGTGTCCGACGGGTGAGGCCTCGCGGTAACTGTCGCCGCCCGTGCACCTGGGAACGGCACGGCCGCCCGCCGGAGAGGCTCTGCAAACGAGACATTGGATCCATTCGACGCAAACGTGCGTGTACGTTGTGACGGTGGAGGTCGTCCCGGTGAACGGGCTCGAGATCGCCTACGAGCGCGTCGGCGAAGGACCGCCGTTGGTGTTCGTGCACGGCGCCGCTTCGGATGGCCGCCTCTGGCGGCCGCAGCTCGCCGCTCTGGCCGAAGAGTTCACGGTCGTCGCCTGGGACGAGCCGGGCGCGGGCGGCTCCGCCGACGTGCCAGCGGATTTCGGCCTCGCGGACTACGCGAACTGCCTCGCGGCGCTGATCGAGACGCTCGCGCTCAGTCCGGCGCACGTTGCGGGCCTCTCCTGGGGCGGCACCGTCGCACTGGAGCTCTACCGTCGCCATCCCGCGCTTGTCGCGACGCTGATCCTCGTCGATACCTATGCCGGCTGGAAAGGGTCGCTGCCTGAAGAGGAAGTGCGTGCCCGGGTCGCGGGCGCTCGTCAGATGCTGGCAGCGCCCACCGAAGAGTTCGATCCCACTCTTCCCGGGCTGTTCGGCGGCGACCCACCGGCCGAGTTCGTCCCGCTGCTCGAGGAGGTCGCTGCCGCCGTGCGCCCCGAGAGCCTCAGGACGCAGCTGGCCTTGATGGCCGAGACCGACCTGAGCGACCTGCTGCCCGATATCGCCGTGCCAACCCTGCTGATCTGGGGCGAGCTTGACGCGCGTTCGTCTCTCACCGTCGCACGCCAATTCGAGAAGGAGATCTCGGACACGAAGCTCGTCGTGATCCCCGGCTGCGGTCACGTCAGCAACCTCGAGCAGCCCGAACAGTTCAACGAGGCCGTGTACGAGTTCTGCCGCGCTCACGCGCCGCGTTCGGTCTGAAGACCAGCGGTTCGCCACGCGCGGTGCAATGCACCTGGCCGGACAGCTCTCAAACCCTTCGGCGCAGGTGCGGGACCTACTCGCAGTGGTCGGGGTCTAGGCGGTTGGACTCGGAAACCCATGCTGCTCTTCGAGTAAGGGGTGGCGCGGTGGATCATTGACATCGCCTAGGAGAGCGCAACGCCCGTGTGGTGAGATACTGGGCCGGCGATGTCGCAGTGGAACGTCGAGATCGTCCAAGCCAGACCCGATCGCCTCTCGGCGCTGGCGTCGGTGCTCGGACGAGCGTTCGCGGTCGAGCCGATGATGCGGTGGCCGTTGTGCGAATGCGATGACGTCGAGGAGCGACTGATTCGCGCCTTTGGGATTTTCATGGAGGACCCGATCCGGATGGGGATGGTCTGGGAAGCGGGCGCGGCGGCGGGCGCGCTGATCTGGATACCCGCGGGCCAGATGGGCGCCGTGGACGACGGGAATCTGGCTATGCGAAGGGTCTACGAACGTGAGGACGGAGCGCGCCGCTTCGACCGCTTCTGGGACTGGTCTGGGGACCAAGCATCCCGAGGAGCCGCTGGCGCTGGTGGACTCCGTCGCGGTGGAGCCTGCGGCGCAGGGTCGCGGGATCGGCTCGGCCCTAATCCGCTCTGGGCTCGACCGGGCGCGTGCCGCTGGGCACGGAGCGTGGATCGAGACCGGGAACCCGCGCAACGTGCCTCTCTATGAACGCCACGGGTTTCGGGTTGTCGAGGATGCAGACGCGCCCGGCGGCAGCCCTCACATCTGGTTCATGCGCTGGGATCCGTGAGGAAGCGACTTCCCAGGAACCTCTCGGAACCGCAGGGTTGTCATAGGCGATGTCGCAAGAGACTGTCGAGATCGTCGCGGCCGCGTACGAGGCCTTGGCCGACGAAGGGCTTGATCGGTGGATTGAGTATTGGAGGCGATCTCGAACACCGAGGGATCGACGGCGCACCCGATGATCGAAGTCCGATCCATGGCAAGGACGCCATGCGCGCGTATGTCCGGGATTGGATCGATCTGTTCGACGACTTCCGGATCGAGCCGATCGAGTTGATCGATGCCGGCGAGAATACGGTCGTTGCGATTCTGCGTTTGGCGGACGTGCCAACCTCAGCCAGATCAAGACGTGGCGAGGTTCCGGCACAGCGCTCTCCCGTCCCGGTGGTGTCTCTCGGAGCGATTGGAACGCCGGGAAGCGGCCAGTTCCAGGCGCTTCCGTTGTAGTTCGGACAACGAACGAATGCACCTAAGTGGACAGCTTTTAAACCTTTCGGCCCCGCTCCGCGAGCTGCTCGCGCCGGCTTAAATCGCCTCGGTGCACGGGGGTGTCCCGGCGGCCGAACAGACTTGACCTGTCTCAGTCCGCTTCCGCTCCTTCGCCCAAGGCAGCAGTGCCTCCGGCGACGCCCGGTTGATGCCCAGCACCCTTAGGAGTAGCCAGCGCGGATTGGAGCGCGCTTCTGCTTCGTCCCGAACGAGCGCCTGGCCGGAATCGCTGGGGACACCCGCATCCGTGGGACGGCGGGCGTGGTGTCCCGCAAGGGATCCCCTAACGGCCACGGGATCCATGGGTGGTCCGAGCCCGCGCCGATCCGAGGTCGGGTATTCAGCGCCTGGTCTCGTACCTGGTCAGGAGCACGCCGTCGGGAAACGTCCGGGTCTCCACCAGGTTCAGGTTCACCCAGTTGTCCAGGGCCGTAAAGAACGGCGTGCCGCCGCCGACCAGGACCGGGTGGGTGACGATCGCGTACTCGTCGATCAGCCCGGCCCGCATGGCCGCCGCGGCGAGGGAGGCGCCGCCGACGTCCATGGGACCGCCATCCTCAGTCTTGAGTCGGGTGATCTCGGTGACAGCGTCGCCGGTGACCAGGCGGGCGTTCCAGTCGACTGCGCTGGTCGTCGAGGAGAACACCACCTTCGGCATGTCTCGCCAGCGGCGGGCGAACTCGACCTGCGCCGGTGTGGCGCCAGGCTGCTGGTCGGCGGTCGGCCAGTGGGAGCTCATCGTCTCCCACAGTTTGCGCCCGTACAGCGCCAGGCCCGTCGCCCCCACCCGGTCGGACCACCATTGGAACAGCTCGTCGCTCGGTACGCTCCAGCCGAGGTCGTCGCCGGGCGCGGCGATGTAGCCGTCCAGGCTCAGGTTCATGCCGAAGGTCAGTTTGCGCATGGCGTCAGCCTCCCGTGAGTCGGTATTTGGCGTACAGACCAGTTCGGTTCGTAAAATCATCGGTTGGGCCACACCGAGGGCCAGTTGACCACCACGCCAAGCAGATGCTCCGTACGGAAAGGAACCCCTTCGGGACACCCCGCGATGATCCCGGCGATTTCCCGAGACGATCGAGCTTATTCCGGTAGCGGTTCCCTCATCGGTCACGACCCCGATGACAAGAGGTCACTTCAGAAGTCGTTGCCGGGACGTCAGGCTGTGTGCAGGCCGAACTTGTTGCCGTCCACGTCGGTGAGCTCGATACCGTCAGCCAGGGCGCCAAGGCCGGTGGCGCCGAGCGAGATGAGCCGGTCAGTCTCGCCGCTGAGGTCATCAGTGACCAGGTCGAAGCGCTGCCGGTTCGGTGTGTGCTGGGGCTCGACTGGCGGGCCGCCCCACGAGACCTTCGTGCCGCCGAGCGGCGACTGTACCGCGGTCTCCTCGTTCTCGTCCCACACCAGCGGCCAACTCAGTGCGTCGCGCCAGAACAGGCCGACATCCCTGGTTCCGCTACAGGTGACCTCGCCCAGATGACCGGTGCCGGCCAGAAAGGTGTTGCCCGGCTCGATCACACATAGCTCGTTCCCACCCGGGTCGGCGAGCACGATGAAGTCGTCATCAGGCTCCTGACCCACGTCGATATGCCTACCTCCAAGGTGCAGCACCGTCTCGGCGGTCCGCTGCTGGTCCACCGGGCTGCTACTGGTCAGGTGGAGGTGCAGTAGTCGCGGTCCGATCTGTTCAGTGTCGGAGGACACGAACCTGAGCCCCACCTGCATCTCGTCACCCCGCACCAGTGCGCCTTGGGACTCTACGAGGACATCCCGATCGAGCAGCCCGGCCCAGAACGCCGCAACCGCCGACGCCTCGGCCACGTCGAAGGTCACCGCTTGGAGTCCCAACGCCACCTCAACATGCTAGGACGCTCTCGGTGCCCGGCGCGATCGATTTCCACGGCATCGCCCGACGACTCTGCCAAGACCGGAAAGCGACTCGGCGACTCATCCCGGTCTGGATCGCGCCGGTGACCGATCCCCTTGCGCGCGTCCCGCGCGACGATCCTCGCACCGGCCCCGGCTGAGGGCACGTTCCGTGTGCCGAGCTCAGGCGGTCACAGAGTCTGGGGTGCGCGCGTTCCAGTCGGACCACGGCCTTTTGTGGACGGGTCCGTAGGTCCAGTCACATGGAAGTCTCTCTTCGGCTAGCTCATGCCAACGCACGTCGCGGGGATGCCCGGCCCCGGCGCAACCGCGTAGCAGACGAATCCGAGCCACCCTTCGTCGTCTCTGCGCCACGCGCGTATCTGCCTTCGTGCCAACGACCTCCGCGCCGGGCGACTACGGCCTTCGGCGGGTCAACGAGGGGCATGGGTCAGCGTAAGTCTGTCACAGACAAGCTGGCGAACGTCCTGACAACGGCGGGCGCCACCGGCGATCTTGAGGCTCGCCGCCTTAGCAGGCAACCGTCCCTGATCCGCCACCCCGGCTGCACCGATCAACCACTCCGCGGCCTGGGTTTCAGCTAGGCGGGCTGGAATCGGCGCTACATCAGAGCCTCCATCAGACCCGGGGCGATCCATCGAGCTGATGGACACCACCCGTGTTTGCCAGCCACCCGCCGGACTCGCGTAAGTGTGGGTTTACGACCTGCGCACCAACCAGCACTTCACCCTCAAGCAGAAGCCGCTGCGCCGTCAACACCTCGACGGGTTCGTCGCCTCCTACCGGCCGGGCAGGGCGCGGGATGCGCGGGTCGAATCCGAGCGTCGGAAGTCGTTCACATACGACGAGGTCATCGCCCGCGACGAGGCCAACCTCGACATCACCTGGCTACGCGACGAGTCGCTGGACATGGACAACCTCACGGCCCCGAAGTGATCGCCCGCGAGATCGTCGAGGACCTCACCGCTGCGCTAGTCGAGTTCGAGGCGGTTGCCTCCGTACTCGAGGCCAACGCCGCCCAGCCGTAAATCCGCAGGACAGCCTTGATTGAGACTCCGGCGCACCGTGGCTGCCGGCATCTTCGAGCCTTCGAGGGGGTTGGCGTACTGGCGGCGGGGCCGATGTGACGGTAGATGGTGGCACGAGACACGCCGAGTACTTTGGCGATCTCGGCGACGGTGTGCTCCCTGTCGTCGTACAACCGGCGGGCCACGGCAGCTTTCTGCGGGGCCAGTATGGGCTTGCGGCCACCGACCCCGCCACGGGCGCGTGCAGCCGTGAGACCGGCGGTCGTCTTCTCCTTTATGAGGTCGCGTTCGATTATGTGGACAGTCCTGGTCCGTCAAGCCGCTGATGAGAGGACGAATGAAGCCACTGCCGTTGGTGGAACTGTGGCCGTTCGCGGTCAGAGTGCACAGACTCGACTGAGCGCCCGCTACACGGCAGATCCGGTTGGCCGCAGCGCACGCTATCTGCGGCCGATCAGTGCGTGGTGTAGCAGCCGACTGGCCGGGCCAACCTGAGGAACGAACACGGCGGCAATCGGAATGACGCACCCTTTCGGCGGCCGGGTCGCAGCAGATCTGTTCGCTTCCGCTGGGCGCGGGTCCTGGGCCAAGATAGTGCCATGGCCCTTCTTCTCCAGCTCACCGTGGCTCCCGCGACCCAGGACCAGTTCAACGAACTCGACGCCAAGGTAGGGCAGTCCATGATGCAGGCCGGAGGTCCGCCTGCGGGTCTCATGTCACACGCGGTCTACCCCGAGGGCGACGGATTCGTCATCGCCGAGGTGTGGCGCGCGGAGGCCGAGGGGCAACGGTACATCGACGACGTGCTCAGGCCCCTGCTCGCTGAGTCAGGATTGACTGGCCAGGACATCGTAGTCCGTCCAGTCTGGTCCTTCGCGCGGCCGTGAAGTACCCACTCCCGGCTCACACGCTGAGGCAATACCTGTCCCCTTGAACGACCGGCAGCGTCCGCAGATCGGCATGTCGTGCACGCGGACTGGCTCCGGGAATCGCGGGCGTACGGACACGGTTAGGCGTCAGGCCAGGTCGCCAGCTGCGGGCGGTGGCCCGGAAGACCTCGACAAAGCCAGGCCTCAAAGCGAAAGTATGAAGCGTGTGGCAGTCGTCAACGTTGACATTTGGCAAGAGCATCAATCACCCCCGAGGTGTCGGATCCCACTCAGAGGTCACCGCGGTGCGCCCCACCTCACTGGCTCGACGCCGCTTGCGCAGCCTTCGCCTCTGCGGGATGCTGGGCACGACAAGAGGGGTCTGCCACTATTACGTTTAGCTCGGTGCTACGAATGCACGAGCACAGTGTTGATGCCACCGCTATTTCCTCCGAATCAGCTGACCTGCTACGGATCAATCGCGATATAAGGAAACATCCCGGATAGTTATCCAAATAACTACTCCACGTAGCGAGAGTATCACCGCTCGTGCAATCTGGCGCAGAACCGTGCCCCACGGGCAACCGTTTCGTTCTCCCAGCGCTGACCGCGCCATACCTGGGTGTTTGGGTTTGCGGAACTTGGGACACGGGTATCTCGTGGTAGCACTGCCCACCTCGCCGTCCCGGTTGATACGAGCACAGGCGGGAGCAGGACTTGGAGGACGTCGTCATCGGGGTCGATCCCCACAAGTTGTCGGCGACGATCGAGGTCGTCGACCACCACGAGCGGTTGCTCGGCTCGGGTCGGTTCACCACCGAACAGGCCGGCTACTCCGCGATGCGCAGATATGTGAGGGCGTGGCCGGGCCGGGTGTGGGCGGTCGAGGCCGCCAGCGGGGTCGGACGGCCGCTGGCTCAGCGGCTGCTGGAGGCCGGCTAGCGGGTCGTCGATGTCCCAGCGAAGCTCGCCTCCCGGGTCCGGCTGTTTGACACTGGCCACAACCGCAAGACCGACGCACGCGACGCGCACTCGATAGCGATGGTCGTCGTGCGCACCAGGACGTTGCGGGGGCTTCGGGTCGACGGGGAATGGCTGACCAAGGTGAACAAGTAGTGGTGTCTGTCAGACGCCTTGTGTGCGACCCGAACGTGCTGGCTGAGCGGTCTGACGACCAAGCAGGCGTTTCCACGCGACCGACTCCGTGGCCTCCGCTGGGGCCGCCGGTGGCGTACTCTTTGGTCATGGTGAATCCCGCTCTGCAGACAGCCATCGAGGCTATGAGCCTCGATGAGCGCTTCGAGTTGGTCGAATACATCGAGAGCACCGTGGATCAGTCCGAGATCGGGGTGACCGAAGGCCAGAAGGCAGTGATCCGGTCGCGGGCCGCCGAGCTTCAAGCGGATTCATCGATCGGACTGACCTGGGGCGAGTTAAAAGCTCGGCTGGCTACGCGCCGGGCGTGACTCAACTGCGTTTGGTCTTTCACCCTGGTGTGGAAGATGATCTGGCATCGATCTATGACCGCTACGAGCAGTTCGATTCGGCGTTGCCGAGCCGTTTCGAGGCGCGGCTGGGATGAGCAGGTCGAGCGCATCGAGATGTTCCCTGACTCAGGGGCCTTCCTGTTCGAGTCGTACCGTCGAGCGCTGGTCAAGCGGTTCCCGTACATGGTCGTGTATCTCGTCGGCGGGGACCGGATCGATGTGCTCGCCGTCGTCGGTGTTCGTCGCGACCCTGCCTGGATCGAGGCGAAGGTCTCTGAGCGGGCCGACGACTAGCGCTGCAGTCCGCAAACGGTCCGCAAACGTTCCGCGATGGCCAGAGTCGACCAGCACCGCCCAACAGCGTCGAGGCAGTGTTTGCCCAGGTCAGCCGATCTTTTCCAACCAAAATCAGCGGTGGTCAGCAACCACCAATTGACCCCATTGTCGTTCCGCTTCAACGTGTGAATCGGTTGAGGTGCAGGTGAACGACCTGGCGGCGTGCGCTGCGGAGACCGACCCCTACAGCGTCGTGCAGCGCTACGCCTCGATTTCCCGCGACCTGGTCTCGCGAATGGAGCCGCTGGCAGCGGTCCTGCTGGCCGCCGGGCACAGCGGCGACGGCGATTTCGCGGCCCTTGCCGAGACGCCAAGACGGAAGCGATTCGCTAGTGCGACCGCCTTCAGCGACCACCTCGCGGATCTAGGCGCCCTCCCCTTGGAGTGACCACCGAGACAGCCCCGTGACGTTGTTTGGACGCTCATCTCACCTGAGGTGTACCGGATGTTGGTCCACGAACGCAGTTGGGGCGTGCCCAGCTATGCGCGGTTGCTCACGCTGGCCCTTGTTGCTCTCGGGCGAGGGTCGCGCAGTGGGCGTTCTCGAACTCCACGGGGTGATCATGCCAAGGATGCCGTGGAGCCGTCTCTGGTTTACCAGTCGACACAGACCACCATCAGTTTCCGCGGTGGCTCCGAGACGTCCGCTAGTCTCTGTAGCCCTGGGAGCTGTCGCTGGGCGGAGCAGATCTGCTGCGCGACTTGCGCGCACCGCCGGGCTGATGTCAGGCGCGGACATGCATCCGTTCGCCTTGTGGCCCGTAGATTGCCAGTGCCTCGACCGGTTCTGGGCCGGGGTTGCCGATCCAGTGTGGTGTGCGGGTGTCGAACTCGACCACCTCGCCGGGGGAGAGCAGCAGGTCGCGACCGCCCAGGACCAGGCGTAGGCGCCCGGAGAGGACGTAGAGCCACTCGTAGCCCTCATGCGTCTGCGGGTTCGGGCGCTCGTCGGGCGTGGCGGCAGGATCTGCTTGAACGCCTGCAAGCCACCTGGGCGACGGGTCAGCGGCAGGAAGGTCATCCCGTGCCGTTGCACGGGTCGCGCCCGGATCCGCGGATCGCCGGTCTCGGGTGCGTCGACGAGCTCGTCGAGCGCGACGCGGTGGGCCTTGGCCAGCGCGAGCAGCAGCTCCAGCGTCGGCTTGCGTCCGCCGGACTCCAGCCGCGACAGGGTGCTCACCGAGATCCCGGTCTCGGCGGCGAGGTCGGCCAGGGTCGCGTCTCGCTCGAGCCGCAACTGGCGCAGGCGGGGGCCTACGCGTTGCAGGGCCAGGGTGAGGGCGGCATTGTCGACCATGGCCTCTATTTGCTGATACGGCAAGCAGGTTTGTCAAACGACCCCGCGCCTCTCACACTCGTGGACATGGGTGCGATGAAGTCATCACAGCGAGCGACGCAGAGCTACGACGTGGTGGTCGTCGGTGGCGGTGCGGCAGGGCTCAGTGCGGCGCTGGCGCTGGGCAGATCACGCCGCCCGGTGCTGCTCCTCGACACCGGCACTCCGCGCAACGCCCCGGCAGGCCACGTGCACAACTACCTTGGTCGCGAAGGCATGCCCCCGCTGGAGCTGCTGAAGATCGGCCGCGACGAGGTGGCGCAGTACGGCGTCCAGGTGTCCCACGGCCGGGTCGCCGCCGTACGACGGTGGGACCTGCCGGGCACGGGCTTCGTCATCTCCACCGACGACGGTCGCGAGTTCATCGGGCGCCGGCTGCTGGTCGCCTCCGGGGTCACCGACGTGCTGCCCGACGTGGCGGGACTGGCCGACCGTTGGGGGCGAGACGTGCTGCACTGCCCGTACTGCCACGGCTGGGAGGTCCGTGACCGCGCGATCGCCGTGCTGGCCACCAACCCCATGGCCGCGCACCAGGCCCTGCTCTTCCGCCAGCTCACCGACGACGTGGTGGTGGTCCTTGGCGAGAACGCTGCGCGACCGGCCGACGACGACCTCGAGCGACTGCACGCCCGAGGTGTTCGCGTCATCGCCGACCCGCCGGTGGCGGTACTGGTCGAGGACGACGTACTGCGCGGGCTCCGGCTCTCCTCCGGCGATGAGCTCGGATGCGATGCCGTCGTTGTCTCGTCGGGTTTCCAGCCCCGGGCGGAGTTCCTGGCGCCCCTCGGCCTCAAGCCGGAACCGTTCACGATCGGTGGCACCGTGCTCGGCACCCTCATCCCGTCCGAGGCCACCGGGGCCACCGCAGTGCCAGGAGTCTGGGTAGCAGGCAACGTCGGCGACGCGATGGCCCAGGTCGTCTCCTCGGCCGCCGCCGGGCTCCGCGTGGGCGCGATGGTCAACGCCGACCTGATCGAGGAGGAGACGCAGGCGGCCGTCGCGGCCCAGCGCGCCGAACTGGCCGGCTTCTTCGAACGGCCGGCCTGGGAGGACAGGTACGGCGCCCGCGACGCGATCTGGAGTGGTCGCGTCAACCCGCAGCTCGAAACCGAGGCAGCCGACCTCGAACCCCGGCGGGCCCTCGACGTCGGGAGCGGCGAAGGCGCGGACGCCATCTGGCTGGCCGAACGTGGCTGGTCGGTCACCGGCATCGACTTCAGTACGGTCGCACTGGAGCGGGCGGCGTCCCACGCAGCCGCCGCCGGTGTGGACGAGCGCACCGAGTGGCGCCACCTCGACGTCCGAGCGTTCGACCCGGAAAGTGACGGTATGGATGAGCGCTGGGATCTGGTGACATCGCAGTTCATGCACCTGCCTGACGGCGGCATGGTCGACCTCACCCGGCGGCTCGCCGGTGCAGTCGCCCTCGGCGGCACCCTGCTCGTCGTGGGACACCACCCCGACGACCTCTCGACCGGGCTGCGACACGGCCGCCACGACTTCATGTTCACCCCCCAAGACCTGGTGTCCGCGCTCGACCCGCAGACCTGGGACGTCGAGGTCGTCGAGGTCCGCCAGCGTGAGCTCACCGGTCCCGACGGGGAGCTGCTGACGGTCGGCGACTCCGTCCTGCGTGCCCGGCGGCGTGCCTGAGCCGACGACCACCGGGCTCAGCGACCACCTTCAAACCGCGGCACCGATGGCTGAGGTCGGCAGGGAACGGCCACTTGCGGCCAGGTACATCCGCGGCGATGGTGCCGGATTCCGGCCAATCGAACCGACGCCACGAACGTAGGCGATCCCTTCTCACCACGGACTTGGGCGAGTTGGGTGAGACTGGACCCGTGCTTTTGATGAAGCCCTCGTGCGAGTGTTGCGACGCCGACCTGCCGCCGGACTCACGATCGGCGTGGATGTGCAGCTTCGAGTGCACGTGGTGTGCGGAGTGCGCAGAGCGCTGCCTCGCCGGACGCTGCCCGAACTGTGCAGGCCAGCTCACCCCTCGACCGACGCGGGCTGCGAACCACCTCGGCGAGCATCCGGCGTCCTCACAACGAGTCCACCAGCCAGGCCTTCACGAGGTGTGGTAGGCCGCTCCAGGCAACAGCGCCCAATCGACAAGCATGCCAAGGCGTACGCGTCCTCGTCGAAGCCTGTCTCGAGCCGTGCCCAAGCACCAGTCGGAGGCCCGTTCGAGCCAGCAGTTGGTGCCGCCCATCGGATGGAGCGTTGGTGACGCGGCGCTCGATGAGCCGTCCTCACGGTCCAGCAGCGCTGTATGCCCCACCTTCTAGGAACTGCGCGCCTCCAGGGCATCCAGGTCTCGCTCGGCGAAGAGCCGGTGATGCCACTCTTCGTCAAGGATGATCAGCAGGCACTCGCGCACCGGGTAGCTGCGTGGCTCCGGCCAGCCGGGCCCTTCGACCGGGTCGGTGGCCTCGTTGAGGGACTCGTCGGTCAGGGCCGCGATGAGCTGGTGCACGGTGGACATCCGGTCGCGGCGCAACTCGAGCACCGTGTCGAGGGAGGGCCGTACGTCGCGGTCGCGGGGGACGCCCGGCGTGTCCGGCATCTCGTCCCACGGCAGGTCCAGCGGATCCCAGGGCGACGGATCGCCGAGGAACGCCCGCCTGATCCAGGCGTCGCTGGCGAACACCAGATGCCGCAGCGTCTCGATGAACGACCACTCGCCGTCGACCGAGTCGTGCAACAGCTCTGGGTCCTGCCGGCGGCCCCGTTGGATGGTTTCACTTCAGAGCCGTTCGACGACGTCCCATGCCTCGCGGAAGCCCGCCGGATCGGTGGGGCGCATCTTGGCTCGGTCGGGATACCGCTCGTCGAGCTCGGCGTTGATCAGGGGCGCGATGTCGACGCCATTGATCGTCAGGTTGTCGATCTCGCCGTCGATCTGGACGTCGACCAGCTCGACGCCTCGCATCACGACCCCGCTCAGGTCGACGCCGAAGAACCGGCCGTTGGTCAGGTCGACCGTGCGGAGCTGCGCGCCGCTGAGGTCGACCCGCTCGAACTGGGAGCCACGCAGATCGGCATGGATGAACTCAGCCATGCGAAGACATTAACCACCCGTGCTCGATAGCCATCGTGTGCTGGACGACCGAACCGGGCATCCAGTCGGCGGCAGGAGCGTGCAAGGTGACTCCTCCACGCGGTACCGGACTGTCGGTGCCCGCCAATAGCATCGGAGTGTTCACAACCGATCGCCCGAGGAGACAGCCATGACGACCCTGCCCGACCGCCCCAATACCGCGCTGCTCGTCATCGACGTTCAGAAGGACGTGGTGGCTCACGCACACAACCGCGACGACGTCATTGCGAACATCGCCGTTCTCGTGGACAAGGCTAGGACGGAGCATGTGCCCGTCGTCTGGGTTCAACACAACGCAGACAACCTGCCCGTCGGCAGTGACGGCTGGAACTACGTTCCCGAGCTCAAGCAGGACGAGTCTGAGCCGACAGTCCACAAACAGTACGGCGACGCCTTCGAGGACACCGAGCTCGAGATCGTCCTTGCTCAGCGCAAGGTGGGGCACCTGGTCGTCGCCGGGGCGCAGACCGACGAGTGCATCCGATCCACCCTTCACGGGGCGATCGTCAGGGGTTACGACGCGACACTCGTCGGTGACGCTCATACCACCGAGGACCTCAGCCAATGGGGAGCCCCGACGCCCGACAAGGTCATTGACCACACAAACCTCTACTGGCAGCACCACACCGCTCCCGGACGGCAGGCACAGACGGTGACCACCGATTCGATCAACCTCGGCGGAGACCGCTGACACCGTCCGGCGTCGGGGTCATCGGGAGGGCAGCCCGCGGTCGCCGCACATTCTGTCGGAGGTGGCCGTGCATCAGCTGTCGCGAACCGATGCGGGTCGGATCGCCGTTCGCGCGCAGCTCCTCGACATGCCACGGCCGACCGAGCTCCTTGACGTGGTGCGCCACCTGACCCTGCTCCAGAACGCCACGACCGCCGCCATCGCGCCGAGTGCCGATCTGGTGGCTTGGTCACGCCTGGGGTCGTCGTACTCGCCTGGCGAGCTCGAGGACTCCCTTGAGCGTCAGATCCTGCTCGACCTTCGGGGGTTCATCAGGCCGGCCGAGGACGTCGTTTTGTTCCGTGCGGAGATGGGCCGCTGGCCGGGCCCCGAGCCGCTGCGCGAGTGGCAGGAGGACACCCGTGACTGGGTACGGGCCAACGACGCCTGTCGCCTCGACATCCTCGACCAGCTGCGTCGCGACGGCCCCCTCGCGGGGAGTGAACTGCCCGACACGTGCGCCGTCCCGTGGCGCTCGAGCGGGTGGAGCAACAACCGCAGCGTGCGGATGCTGCTCTCGTTGATGGTGCAGCGCGGTGAGGTGGCGGCGGCCGGCGTCAGCGGCCGCGACCGGCTGTGGGACCTTGCCTCGCGGGTCTACCCCGACGACCCGGTGGTCCCCGCCGACGAGGCGCGACGCATTCGCGACGAGCGGGGGCTCGGCGCTCTCGGCATCGCTCGCGGACGGGGACCCAAATGCCCGGTGGAACCCGTTGACGTTGCGGAAGCCGGTGAGCCGGCCGTGGTCGAGGGTGTCAACGGTGAATGGCGGGTGGATCCGTCGTTGTTGGGCCAGCCGTTCTCGGGGCGTGCGGCGTTGCCTTCCCCGCTCGACCAGCTGGTGTATGACCGCAAGCGAGTCGTCGAGCTCTTCGAATTCGACTACCAGCTGGAGATGTATAAGCCCGCTACCAAGCGCCGCTGGGGATACTTCGCGCTGCCGATCCTGTACGGCGACCAGCTGGTCGGGAAGCTCGACGCCACCGCTGACGGCGAGGCCGGAATTCTCCGAGTCGACGCGATCCACCAGGACTCGGACTTCACCGGGGCCATGACGGTTGCTGTGGACCGCGAGATCCAGGACCTGGCGCACTGGCTGCAGTTGGAACTCACACTGCCCGGTCGAGCAAGCACGAAGCTTCGAGTGCGCTCGAAGACAAGCATCTGATCAGGTCGCGGGCGTGCTGTCACCGCGACGACGCGGCAGATCATGAGGTCTGCGGGCCGCCGCGTGGGAGCCGTCGAACTCGACCCTGCCTCGCTGGCGTGACCCCTTGAGATTGGTCCGCTCGTGTTGAGACTCGATGGCCCACGATGGTGGGTTAAGGAGGATCACCACGATGACTCGACGACGACATACTCCGGAGCAGATTGTCCGCAAGCTCCGCGAGGCCGACCGGCT
>JBBQHI010000022.1:0-62888 GCA_038323835.1 Solirubrobacterales bacterium | reverse complement strand
GATTCCCCACTGCTGCCTCCCGTAGGAGTCTGGGCCGTGTCTCAGTCCCAGTGTGGCTGATCGTCCTCTCAGACCAGCTACCCATCGAAGCCTTGGTGAGCCGTTACCTCACCAACAAGCTAATGGGCCGCGGGCCCATCCTGATGCGGAGGCCGAAGCTTCCTTTCCTACTCCCACTGGTGTGGGAGCAGCACATCCGGTATTAGCCCGGGTTTCCCCGGGTTGTCCCAGTCATCAGGGCAGGTTACCCACGTGTTACTCACCCGTTCGCGGCTCTGCCCCAGGCCGAAGCCTGGTTCGTCGCTCCACTTGCATGTGTTAAGCACGCCGCCAGCGTTCGTCCTGAGCCAGGATCAAACTCTCCGTGAAAGTCTGGCGTGGAATCAATTCCAGCACCGCCTGGCGACGGGGCCGGATCCACTGTCAGATAGAGAGTGTCAAGTCATTAATCACGAGCCGGCCCGAGGGCCTTCTCGCAATGGCTCCCCCGCGTACACATGGCGGAAGAGCCGGACTCGACGGGTCTGTTCAGGCCCCTCGCTCAGCTGCCACGAGACCGAAGTCCTATGCGGCGGCGAAAGCTCGGGGTTCGAACCTGGACGTGACCAAACTGGTCACGCTGCACTGCTGAGTTTTCAAAGACCATGCACCCCCAAGCGCCGGTGTTTCCGGCTGCGCTGAGCGCGACGGGGCAGTGTAGCACTGGGGAGGGCAGCCCAACAAGGGCCAGACACCCGACCTCAGCGCAGACGTAACCGCTTGAACCGCCGGCGCCCAACCTGCAGGAGGACTCCGTCCAGCTTAGCGGCCGGGAGGTCCATGCGTCCGTCCTCTACGGGAACGCCGTCCAGCCTGACCCCCGCCTGAGCGAGCAGCCGGCGTCCCTCGGAGCGCGAGAGTCCGAAGGCCTCGGAGAGCAGCGCGGGGAGATGCACCTCGCCGTTGTCCGCGGCGAAGGCGTACTCCTCCACCTCGTCCGGGGCGCCGTGCTCCACGTGCACGCGCTCGAAGCGCGCCTCCGCAGCAGCGCCGGCCTCCTCGCCGTGGAGGCGCTCCGTGAGCGCCCGGGCCAGGCGCCGCTTCTGGTCGCGCGCCGACATCGCCGGGTCCATGGGCTCGTCCATCAGAAGGTCGTAGTACACGGGCATCGCGTCGTCCGGGACGCGCATGAGCTTCCCGAAGACGTCCTCCGGAGGCTCGGTCACGCCCACGTAGTTGCCCAGCGACTTCGACATCTTCTGCACGCCGTCGATCCCGGGCAGGATCGGCATCGTCAGCACGGACTGCGGCGGCACCCCGTACGCCTGCTGGATGTCGCGGCCGAGGAGGACGTTGAACTTCTGGTCGGTGCCCCCGAGCTCCACATCGGAGCGTACGGCCACCGAGTCGTAGCCCTGAAGGAGCGGGTAGAGCAGCTCGAGGATGGTGATCGGCTTCCCCGCGCCGTAGCGCTTGGCGAAGTCGTCGCGCTCGAGCAGCTGGGCCACGGTGGACGTACGGGCGAGGCGGAACAGGTCGTCCATGGCCATGTCGAGCCACTCGCCGTTGCGGCGGACCTCGGTCCGGTCGCGGTCGAGCACCTTGAAGGCCTGCTCCTGGTAGGTCTCGGCGTTGCGGGCGATCTCCTCCGGATCCGCAAACGGCCTGGCCGAGCTGCGTCCGCTCGGGTCCCCCACGCGCGCGGTGTAGTCCCCGATGATCAGCACGACGGTGTGGCCGAGGTCCTGGAACTCCCGCAGCTTCCGCAGCACCACGGTGTGGCCGAGGTGGATATCCGGCGTGGTGGGGTCCACGCCCAGCTTCACGCGCAGCGGGCGCCCCTCCGCGAGCTGACGGCCGAGCTCCCCCTCCGGCAGCGCGTCCACCGAGTTGCGGGTGAGGTGAGGGGCGGCCCCGCCCGGCGGATTCGGCATGGCGCCAATGCTAGACTGCCGACCGCTCGCCGAGCCCCCGCGCCGCGCCGTGCAGGACGGGACCAGAGCGTAGGCGAGCAGCATGTCACGGCCGCCAAAAAGACCTCTGTAGAGGCGCTCACCCCGCAATGCCCGAGTCGCCGACGTCCATCCTCACTCCCCCATCCGGGGGCCCCAGCGGCCGCTTCACCCGTTCGAACGGGTCGCCGCCGGAACCCCCCGAACGCGCCAGGCCACGGGTCAAGAAGCTGCGGCTGGCGTTCCTGCTGCTGGGGCTCGGGGTGCTGGCCCTGATCTCCACGGTCTTCGGGATGCTGATGGCGGTGGCCAGTGACCTGCCCGCGCTCGAGAATAAGGCGGAGTACGCGGCGGCCAAGAACTCGGTCCTCTACGCCGACCTTCCCGGCTGCAAGGAGTCGGACACCAAGACGTGCTCCGACGTGGCCCGGCTGACCGGCAACCAGAACCGCATCCTCCTCACCGAGGACCAGATCTCCCCGAACATCAAGAACGCCGTGATTGCCATCGAGGACCGGCGCTTCTACGAGCACGGCGGCGTGGACTACAAGGGGATCGCACGCGCCTTCTCCCAGGACCTGCTGCGGCGAAGCGCCGCCCAGGGCGGATCGACCATCACCCAGCAGTTCGTGAAGAACGCGCTGTCCGCCCAGGGCAACAGGTCGGTGTTCCAGAAGCTGCGCGAGGCCGCGCTGGCCTACCACCTGGAGCGCAAGTGGTCGAAGGACAAGATCCTCACGCAGTACCTGAACACCGTGTATTTCGGGAACGGGGCGTACGGCGTGGAGTCGGCCGTTCGGGCCTACTTCCGCCCCCCGACGCTGCAGCCGGACGGCAGCACCGGCTACGGCAACGCCGACCAGGCCGCCGACGTGACGCCCGCGGAGGCCGCGTTGCTGGCCGGGATGATCGCCTCGCCGTCGCTCTACGACCCCGTGGAGAATCCGCGGCACGCCACCGCCCGGCGCAATCTCGTGCTGAGCCGGATGCTGGACCAGAAGTTCATAACGGACTCGCAGTACCGCGAGTCCGTGGCCACCAAGGTCCCGGCCGAGGCGAACATCAACCCGCCCGCCCTCGACTCCTCACAGCCGTTCTTCTCCAGCTGGCTGACCCAGCAGCTGGTGGACCGCTACCGGCCGGGGGTGGTGTTCGGCGGCGGCCTGAAGATCAAGACCACGATCGACACCGACCTGCAGCGGGCGGCGGAGCAGGCCATCGCCGGCCGGGTGTCCGGCTACGGGCCGAGCGCCTCGCTGGTAGCCATCAAGAACAGCACCGGTGAGGTCAAGGCAATGGTGGGCGGGGCGAGCTACAAGGAGAACGCCTTCAACCTGGCCACAAACGGCCACCGCCAGCCGGGGTCCGCCTTCAAGCCGTTCACCCTCGTGCGCGCGCTGGCCGACGGGGTGAGCCCGGAGACCACCTTCGTGTCCCAGAAGAAGACCTTCAACCTCAAGAGCGGGACTTTCACGGCGAACAACTACGACGACAACTACTACGGCGTCGAGTCGCTTCGAACCGCCACCATGACCTCGGACAACTCCGTGTTCGCCGAGCTCGGGATTAAGACCGGGACGCGCAGGATCGCCCGCATGGCCCGCCGCATGGGCGTGCGCACGAAGATCTCCACCAACCCGGCCATGACCCTGGGCGGATTGACCGAGGGCGTGACGCCGCTCGAGATGGCCTACGCCTACTCCACGATCGCCAACAAGGGCGAGCGCAAGTCGGGATCGCTGGCCCCCCACGGCAACGGCCCCGTGGGCCTCGAGTGGGTCAAGGGACGCCACATCGACGACAAGAACAAGACCAGCTCGAGGCGGGTGTTCCCGGAGCAGGTGGGCGAGACCGCGCAGGAGCTGTTGTCGGGAGTGGTCTCGAGCGGCACCGGCAAGGCCGCGCAGATCAGCGAGTTCGCGTTCGGCAAGACGGGCACGACGGAGAACTACGGCGACGCCTGGTTCGTGGGCGCGAACAAGGACCTGACCGTGGCGGTGTGGGTGGGCTACCCCGATCGCCTGACCGCGATGCAGACCGAGTTTCATGGCGGCCCTGTGGCCGGCGGCACGTTCCCGGCGGAGATCTGGCACGACCTGATGACCGCCTGGATCGGGATCCGCGACCAGCGCATCCTGGATCGCGGCGGCAACCCGGACGGCGAGAACACCACGACCACCCCCGTGCTGCCGAGCGGCCCCGCCACCACGGCGCCGGCCCCCGAGGGGCAGAGCACCACGCCGGACACCGGAGGAAAGGGCGACGCGAAGCCCGGCAATGCGAAGCCCGACACTCCCCAGACCCCGGCGCCGCCGCAGCAGGCCCCCACGCCCACGCCGCCCAGCACCCCGCCCGAGGCCCAGACCCCCGCCCCCACTCCGGGCACCGGCGGCACGGGCAACGACGGCGGCGCCGTGGCCCCTCAGGGCTGAGCGTCAGGCCGCGCGGACGCGGCGCATCTCCGCCGGCCACGGCCGGGACACATGGCGGCTGTCGGCGTCCACGTAGCGCCACGGAAGCTCGACCGCCTTTGTGATGCCGATGCGCTCGCCGGCGATCACGCGCGGCGCCGGAGCGTCCGCGGGGCGGGCGAGTACCTCGATCGGCCCGTCCAGCAGCGAGGTGTCGTTCAGGCCCAGTCCGATGCCGAGGGCCTGGGTCAGCTTCCCCGGCCCTGAGCAGAGGCCCTCCGCGCGCTCGAGGCCACGCCGCTCCCTCATCAGGTCCAACCCTTCGAGCGGCTCCAGCGCCCGGATGAGCACGGCAGAGGCCACTCCCTCGGGCTCCGTGACCGCGTTCAGCAGCGCGTGCACCCCGTAGGAGAAGTAGACGTAGGCGCGCCCCGGCTCTCCGAACAGCACGCGGCTGCGCTCCGTGCGGCCCACGTATGCGTGGGAGGCGGGCTCCGACTCGTGGTAGCCCTCCGTCTCGACGATGCGCCCGGAGGTGCCGCCGTGCCTGACGATGCAGCCGATCATGTCCGGGGCCACCTCGGTCACGGGCCGGGCGTAGAAGTCCCGGCCCACGCGGCACGGGGCCGGTCTCAACTCGAGGCCTCGTCCAGCACGTGACGCGCCTGCGCGAGCTGGTCGCGCACGCGGGCCAGCGAGGTGCCTCCCTCCGAGACCTTGGACTCGAGCCAGCTCGCCGGCTGGAGCAGCTCGCGCAACGACCCGTCCAGCTGGGGCACCAGCTCACCGAGCTCGGTGTCGCTCAGCTCGGACAGCGTCTTGTCGCGCTCCACCGCACCGCGCACCAGTCCGCCGACGATGCCGTGCGCCTCGCGGAAGGGCACGCCCTGGCGCACGAGTGCGTCGGCCACGTCGGTGGCGGCGATGAAGTCGTCGGATGCCGCGGCGGCCATCCGCTCGCGGTGGAAGGTGATGCCGTCGAGCATCTCGGTGGCCACCTGCAGGCAGAGCTCGAGGGTGTCCACCGCGTCGAAGAGTGGCTCCTTGTCCTCCTGCAGGTCCTTGTTGTAGGTGAGCGGCAGGCCGTGGAGCACCCCCTGCACGGCCATGAGGTGCGACACCACCCGCGGCGCCTTCGCGCGCAGCAGCTCGGCCGCGTCGGGGTTCTTCTTCTGCGGCATCAGGCTCGATCCCGAGCTGAAGGCGTCCTCCACCTCGCAGAAGCCGAACTCCTGGCTCGACCAGAGGACGATCTCGGCGCCGAGCTGTGAGAGGTGGGTGGAGCAGGTGGCCGCGGCGGACAGGTAGTCGAGAACGAAGTCCCGGTTCGACACCGCGTCGAGCGAGTTCTCGGCGATGCCCCCGAAGCCAAGCTCCTGGGCCACGAACATGCGGCTGGTGTCGAAGTTGACTCCGGCGAGCGCCCCGGCGCCCAGCGGCAGGTCGTCCGTGGCGTTGAGACAGAAGTTGAAGCGCTGGAGGTCGCGGCGGAGCTTCCAGAAGTAGGCCAGCAGGTGGTGCGAGAGGTAGACCGGCTGGGCGCGCTGGAGATGGGTGTAGCCGGGCAGCGGCCAGTCGATGTGGCGCTCGGCCTGACCGACGAGCGTGCGCATGAGGGCCAGCACGAGCACCTTCGCTTCCAGCGCGTGCGCGCGCACGAGCATGGCCACGTCGGTGGCCACCTGGTCGTTGCGCGACCGGGCGGTGTGGAGCTTCCCCCCGACCGGCCCGGCGATCTCAGTGAGCCGGCGCTCGATCGCCATGTGCACGTCCTCGTCGCCGGGGACGATCACGAAGGCGTCCTCGTCGATCTCCCGGCGGACGGCCTCGAGGCCCTTCTCTATCCCGGCCAGGTCCTCCTCGGAGATGATCCCGCTCCGCGCCAGCATCCGGGCGTGGGCGAGCGACTGCTCCAGGTCGTAGGGCGCCAGCCGGAAGTCGAATGAGATCGACGAGTTGAGCGCCTGGAAGAGCGGGTCCTGCGGGTCTCGGAAGCGGCCCATCGGCGGCCAGTCTAAGAGTTGGCCGGTGCGCGCCCGGCCCGGCTCAGCCGACGGCGGAGCCCACGATGCTGGCCAGCGCCGTGCCCAGGAGGTAGAGCGTGGTGCCCCAGCCGATGTAGACGTTGCGCGACCGCGGGTATAGGCGGCTGTCCGGCCCTAGCCCCACGGACACGAGCACCGGCAGCATCAGGAGCAGCCCGAAGGCGATCAGGATGTACCCGCTCCAGCCGGTCAGGATGTATTCGGCGTTGAGGCGGAAGTCGCCGGCCATGGCCTCGATCGGGTGGTGCCAGAGCAGGAGCGGTGCGGCCGTCGCGCAGACGAATGCCGCCAGGGCCGACATGCGGAGGGACATCCGGGTGTACCTGGGCCGCGCCACGTTTCCCCATTATCGGCAATCGGCACCCGCGGCCATAGGGCCACCCGGGCCTTGGCGGAAGCACCCGGCTCGGCCGGGTGCGCACCGACGCCTCTACCCGGGTGTGCCGGCGGGCTGTGCCACCACGGCGCGGAGCGCATCCACGACGCGCGCCACCTCTCCCTCGGTGAGCTGGGGGAAGAAGGGCAGCGCGAGCGAGCGGCGGGCCACGTCCTCGCAGACCGGGAACTCGCCCTCGCGGTGGCCGAAGCGCTCGCGGTAGAGGCTCATGAGGTGGATGGCAGGGAGATAGGGCTTCGAGCCCACCCCGCGCTCCCGCAGGGCCGTGACCGCCGCGTCGCGATCGACGTTGGCCGGAAGCTGCACCACGTAGACGAACCAGCTGCGGCGATCGCCGCCGGCGTCGGCGCAGGGCAGGTCGAGCCCCTCGACCCCGGCCAGCGCCTCGCTGTAGAGGGCGGCCACGCGGGCCCGGGCGGCCAGCATGTCGTCGAGGCGCTGGAGCTGCGCCAGGCCGAGCGCACAGGAGAGCTCGTCGAGGCGGTAGTTGTAGCCAAGGCGATCATGGTCGAGCCATCCCATGTCGGGCGCCCGGCCCTGGTTGCGCTCCGAGTCCATGCGCTCCTTGGCCGCGGCGGACGGGGCCACCACGGCGCCCCCCTCCCCCGTGGTGAGCTGCTTGTTCGGATAGAAGCCGAAGGTGGCCAGGTGGCCGCGGGCCCCGACCTGGACGCCGTCCGCGTGCACCGCGCCGAGCGCTTCGCAGGCGTCCTCGACGATCCACAGCGAGCGCTCGGCGGCCAGGCTCTCGAGCGCGGGCATGTCGGCCGGGTAGCCGAAGATGTGCACGGGAAGGAGGCCGGTGGTGCGCTCGCCGACCACCGCGGCGGCGGCCGCCGGGTCGACGTTCAGGGTGCGCGGGTCGACGTCGCAGAACACCGGCCGGGCGTTCTCGTACAGCAGGCAGTTGGCCGACGCCACGAAGCTGAAGGGCGAGGTCACGACCTCGTCGCCGGGCTTGATCCCGGCGGCGCGCACCGCGAGGTGGAGACCGGCGGTGCCGCTCGATACCGCCGATACGTGCTCGGCCCCCAGGCGCGCGCCGAGGGCGCGCTCGAACTCCGGCAAGCGCGGACCCAGGGCAAGGTGCCCGGAACGCAGGGTGTCGAGCACCGCGCGCTCCTCCGGCTCGCCCACGAGCGGGCGCGCCAGCGGGATCGGCTCGCTCACGCCGTGACGTGCGGCCGGGGCCGGCCCGTGCGCGTCGGCAGCATTCCCGCCTCGAGCGAGTCCACGAGCGCCTCCCAGCTGGCCTCGATGATGTTCTCGGACACGCCGATCGAACCCCAGGTGCTCCTGCCGTCGCCGGCGTCGAGCAGCACACGCGTGACCGCGCCCGTGCCCTTCACCTCGTCCAGGATCCGCACCTTGAAGTTCACGAGCTGGATGTCCCGGATGTGCGGGTAGCGCTCCGCGATCGCCTCGCGCAGGGCCTTGTCCAACGCGTTCACCGGGCCATTCCCCTCGGCGGTGCGCACGTAGCGCTCGCCCTCCACCCAGATCTTGATCGTGGCCTCGGTCTGGACGTTGCCGTCCTCGCGCTTCTCCACGATGGCGCGCCACGACTCCAGCCGGAAGAGCGGCTCGTACTCTCCCGTCTCCTTACGGATCAGGAGGTCGAATGAGCCGTCCGCGGCCTCGAACTGGTATCCGCGGTGCTCGAGCTCCTTCACGCGCTCGACCACGCGCGCGGCCGTGTCGTCATCCACGTCCGCGCGGGCCTGCACCGTGCCCTTGCCGGACAGCTCGGAGATGAGCACGCGGCGGTCCGCACCCACCTCCCCGGGGTCCAGATGCTCGAAGGTGCGGGCGTCGCGGTTCACTCCGGCCACGTGCATTCCGCCCTTGTGGGCGAAGGCGTTCGCGCCCACGTAGGGCTGGTTCGGGTTCGGCGCCACGTTGCACAGCTCGTCCACCAGGTGCGCGGTCTCGGTGAGCGAGCGAAGGCGCTCGCGCCCCACCCCCTCGAAGCCGAGCTTCAGCTCGAGCGCGGGCAGGATCGTCATCAGGTTGGCGTTGCCGCAGCGTTCTCCGTAGCCGTTCACCGTGCCCTGCACCATCCGTGCCCCGTGCTCCACGGCCACCAGAGCGTTGGCCACCCCGCAGCCCGCGTCGTCGTGGGTGTGGATGCCCACCTGCACCCCGCCCAGCTCGGCCACCACGTGGGCGGTGGCCTCGGCCACCTGGCTAGGCAGCGACGACCCGTTCGTGTCGCAGAGGGTCACGTTGGCGGCGCCCGCATCGGCCGCGGCTTGCAGGCAGCGCAGCGCGTAGCCGGGATCGTCGCGGTAGGCGTCAAAGAAGTGCTCGGCGTCATACACGACGCGCTTGTCCTGCTCGACCAGGAAGGCCACGGACTCGGCGATCATCCGCAGGTTCTCCTCCGGGTCCACCTGGGTGACCTTCTCCAGGTGCAGCGACCACGTCTTCCCCACAAGCGTGCACACCGGCGCGAAGCAGTCGGCCAGCCAGCGCAGGGCCGGGTCGGCCTCGGCCGTGGAGTCACGGCGGCGGGTCATCCCGAAGGCGGCCACCTCGGCCGTGTGGAACGTCTCCCCGGCGAGCAGCTCGAAGAGCGCCTCCTCCTTGGGGTTCGAGGCCGGGAACCCCGCCTCGATCATGTGCACGCCCAGCGAGTCGAGCGCGTGCGCGACGCGCACCTTCTCGCCCGCGGAGAGCGACATGCCCTCACCCTGCATGCCGTCACGCAGGGTGGTGTCGTAGACCAGAACCTTCTCTGACATTGGGTGAACGCCTTTCAGCTTGGGGGAACGAGCGGACAGCGGCGGCCTGGGTGTCGGTGCGCACCCGGCGAGCCGGGTGCTTCCGCTCAGGCCGCGCGCCTAATTCGCTCGTTCGGTGCCGCGTTCACGCCTGCGATGGTACCGGCACCAGGTCCAGCCACCCCGCATAGCGCGGGTCACGGCCGTGCAGGGCGTCGTCGAACACCCGCTGCACCTCGCGCGTTATCGGACCCGGCGGGCCGATCTCGATGTCGTCGATCTCCCGCAGCGGGGTGAGCTCCGCCGCCGTGCCGGTGAGGAAGACCTCGTCGGCCAGCGCCATCTCCGCCCGGGACACGTCCCGCTCCACCACCTCGTGGCCGAGGTCGCGGGCGATCTGGATCGCGGACTTGCGGTTGATGCCGTCGAGGATGCTCGCCGTGCCGGGTGGGGTGGCGATCACGCCGTCCCTGATCACGAACACATTCTCGCCCGTGCCCTCGCACACGCAGCCCTTGTCGTCCAGCAGGATCGCCTCGTCGTAGCCCGACTTGGTGGCCTCGATCTTGGCCAGCACCGAGTTCAGGTACTGCCCCGAGGCCTTGGACTGCGGGATGAGGGACTCGGACGAGATGCGCCGGTAGGAGGACACCCGAGCGCGCACGCCGTTCGCCTTGCCGTCCTCGCCCAGGTACGCGCCCCACTCCCAGACGGCGATCATCGCCTCCACGGGGTTGTCCAGCGGATTCAGCCCCATCGGCCCGTAGCCGCGGTAGACGAGCGGCCGGATGTAACAGCTCTTGAGCCCGTTGCGCGAGATCAGCTCGTGCATGGCCTCGCGCAGCGCCGCGCGCGAGAACGGGAGGTCCATGTAGTAGAGCTTGGCCGACTGCTCGAGCCGCGCCAGGTGATCGGCGTTGCGGAAGATGGCGGTGCCGCGCTCGGTTTCGTAGGCCCGGATGCCCTCGAAGACCCCGGTGCCGTAGTGAAGGCCGTGCGTGAGCACGTGTACCTTCGCGTCCTCCCAGGCAACGAACTCCCCGTTCAGCCAGATGAGGTCGGCGGTGGTCAACGTGCTCCCGTCCTTCCGTCAGATCTTCGCGAGGACGGCCTTGGTGACGTCCTCTGTGCCGGCCTGGCCGCCGAGATCGGGCGTGCGAATGCCCTGCTCCAGCGCGAGGTCGACGGCCGATTCTATCCGGGCGGCGGCCGGTTCCATAGCCAGTCCGTGCCTCAGCATCAGGGCCACCGAGCCGAACATCGCCATCGGGTTGGCGCTGCCCGTTCCCGCGATGTCGGGTGCCGACCCGTGCACGGGCTCGAACAGGCCCGGGCCGCCGTCCCCCAGCGAGGCGCTGGGCAGCATGCCGAGCGACCCGGTGAGCATGGCCGCCTCGTCGCTGAGGATGTCACCGAAGAGGTTCTCCGTGACGATCACGTCGAAGGACGACGGGTTCGCCACGAGCTGCATGGCGGCGTTGTCCACCAGCAGGTGCTCCAGCGGGACGTCCGGGAACTCCTCGGCGTGCAGCCGGGTCACCGTCTCGCGCCACAGCCGCGAGGTCTCCATCACGTTGGCCTTGTCCACGCTGGTGACCTTCGTGCGCGCCGAGCGGAAGGCCACCCGGGCGATGCGCTCCACCTCGGCCACCGTGTAGGCGCAGTCGTCGTGGGCCCGGTCGCCGTCGCGGCCGGAGTCGCCGAAGTAGATGCCGCCCGTGAGCTCGCGCACCACGAGCAGGTCCGTGCCGCGGATCCGCTCCGGCTTCAGCGGGCTGGCGTCGATCAGCGCCGGGCTCGGCCTGACCGGGCGCAGGTTGGCGAACAGCCCGAGGCCCTTGCGCAGGCCGAGCAGGCCCTGCTCGGGCCGCGGCGCCGACGGGTCCGTGGTGTCCCACTTCGGACCGCCGACGGCGGCAAGGAGCACGGCGTCCGCGCCCCGGCAGGCCTCCAGCACCTCGTCGGTGAGCGCCGTTCCGTGGGCATCGATCGACACGCCGCCCAGCAGGTGCTCCTCGAGCTCGAAGTCACCGACCGCGGCCAGGACACGCTCGGCGGCGGCCATGATCTCCGGCCCGATCCCGTCCCCGGCAAGCGTGATGACGCGCTGCGGCACGGCGGGAACCGTATCCGGCCCCGCCGTGCCCGGCGTTCGTGCGCCCAGGACGGCGCCCACCGTGTCGGCCTTGTGGAGAGCGGCGTCGGGGCGATGGTCACGGGAACTGTGCGCGCCGCGCCTGGATGTTCAGGCGCACGTACTCCAGGGTCAGCGGATCTCCCGAGCGGCGGACCACCTCGGCGGCGAACGGGGCGCGCAGCTCCTCGGGGAGGGCCTCGATGTGGTTCCCGAGGCACACCGTCCGCGCGTATTCGAGCGGCTTGCCGGGCCTCACGGGCCATGGCTGGAGCCAGCAGCGCACCTCGTCGAAGCCGGCGGCGCGCAGGCGCTCCTCGGTCTCCTCGGGCCCCGCGTAGTTCCAGGGGCCCACGAAGTCCGTCATGTGCTCGGCGTAGGGCGCCTCGGCCGCCACCTCGTCGGCGAGGCGGCGAAAGCGGTCGATGTTCCCCTGGCCACCGCACTGCGCGGTGAGCCCGCCACCTGGCCGCAGCGCCGCGTGGAGCCGGGCGAACAGGGCGGGGTGATCCTTGATCCAGTGGAACACGGCGTTGGAGAAGGCGGCGTCCACGGGCTCGGCCACCTCGAGCTCCACCAGGTCCACGGGGTCTAGCACGTCCACCCGGTTGTTCCCGGCGAAGCGCTCGCGGGTCTCGTGCACCATCGACGGCGAGGCGTCGGCCGCCACCACGCGGCCCTCGGGAAGCAGGTCGAGCAACATGGCGGTGACCCGGCCCGAGCCGCAGCCCGCGTCGAGAACGGTCTCGTCGCCCGTCAGCTCGAGCCGCTTCAGCACCTCGCGGGCCATCTCCACCTGCGGGTCCGAGACGCGGTCGTAGCTCTGGGCGTCCCAGTCGCGGGGACTCGCGCCGGCGCTCATGCTCCGCTCGTGGTGACGGGCCCGCTCCGCTCGCGGTCCCGCTCGTACGTGCTGATGTCGTCCTCGCTGAGAAGCGTCACGCCGATGTCGTCGAGGCCGCCGAGCAGGCGCCGCTTGATCTCCTGGTCGATCTCGAAGCGGGAGACCGCGCCGTTGTGGGTCACGGTCTGCTCCTCCAGGTCGATGCGCGCCTCGCCGGCAGCCATCACCGCCCGTACCTCGTCCTCGGACAGCACCACGGGGAGCAGCCCGATCTTGGTGCAGTTGGAGAAGAAGATGTCGCTGAAGCTCGGCGCGACGATGGCTCGGAAGCCGTAGTCCTCGAGGCCCCACGGGGCGTGCTCGCGCGAGGAGCCGCAGCCGAAGTTCCTCCCCGTGGCCAGGATCGGGTTCGGCGGCAGGTCCCAACCCGGCTGCTTGGCCCAGTCGTAGAAGAGGAACTCCCCGAAGCCGGTGCGCTCGATCCGCTTGAGGAACTGCTTGGGCATGATCTGGTCGGTGTCCACGTCCGCGCGGTCGAGCACGGAGACGGGGCCCTCGATGAGGTTCACGGCGTTCATGACCACTCCCGGATGTCGACAAAACGTCCCTCGATCGCGGCTGCGGCCGCCATCTGCGGGCTCACGAGGTGGGTGCGCCCGCCACGGCCCTGGCGACCCTCGAAGTTGCGGTTCGAGGTGGAGGCGCAGCGTTCGCCCGGGTCGAGGATGTCCGGGTTCATTCCCAGGCACATGGAGCACCCGGCGGAGCGCCAGTCGAACCCCGCGGACCTGAAGATCTCGTCCAGTCCCTCGGCCTCGGCCTGCGCCTTCACCTTGGCCGATCCGGGCACCACCATGGCGTTGACCGTGGAGGCCACCGTGCGGCCCTTCACGATCTCGGCCGCGGCCCGCAGGTCGCCGATGCGCGAGTTGGTGCACGAGCCCAGGAAAACGCGGTCGAGCCTGATCTCCTGGATCGGCGTGCCCGGCTCCAGGGCCATGTACTCGAGCGCCCGCCGGTCGCCGTCGTCCTGCGGCTCCGGCACCGCGGCGGTCACGCCGGTGACCATCGCCGGGTTGGTGCCCCAGCTCACCTGCGGCGAGATCTCGGCGGCCTCGATCGTCACCTCGGTATCGAAGCTCGCCCCGTCCTCGGTGCCCAGGTCGCGCCAGTCCTCGATGGCGGGGTCCATGTCCCGGGGCGCGGCCGGCCGTCCCTCGACCCACTCGAAGGTGGTGTCGTCGGGCGCGATCATCCCGGCGCGGCCGCCGCCCTCGATGGTCATGTTGCAGACGGTCATGCGGCCCTCCATCGACAGGCCCTGAACGGCGGGCCCGGAGTACTCGATCACGTGGCCGACGCCGCCGGCCACGCCGATGCGGCCGATGGTGGCCAGGATCAGGTCCTTGGCCGTGACGCCCGGGGCCAGCTCGCCCCGGTAGGAGATGCGCATCGAGCGCGGCTTGCGCTGCTGGAGCGTCTGGGTGGCCAGCACGTGCTCCACCTCGCTGGTGCCGATGCCGAACGCCAGCGCCCCGAAGGCGCCGTGCGTGGAGGTGTGCGAGTCGCCGCACACGATCGTCATGCCCGGCTGGGTCACGCCCAGCTCCGGGCCGATCACGTGGACGATGCCCTGGCTCTCGGAGCCGATCGAGTGGATCGGGATTCCGAACTCCGCGCAGTTCTCCTCGAGCTTGCCGATCTGCTTGCGCGACAGCGGGTCGCTCACCATGGGCAGCGCGCTGGCGCCGTCCGTGGGGACGTTGTGGTCCGCCGTGGCCAGGGTGCGGTCCGGGCGCCTCACGGTCCGCCCGGCCAGGCGCAGCGACTCGAAGGCCTGCGGGCTCGTCACCTCGTGCACCAGGTGCAGGTCGATGTAGATCAGCCCGTCGCGGACCTCGTGTCGCTCCCAGATCTTGTCCAGCATCGTCTTCGGCATCACGACCTCCTGAGACCGGCGGCCACGACCGCGAGGAAGCGGGCGTCGGTCTCTCCTGGGTTCTCAAAGTGGTGGGGCAGATCGGCGTCGAAGGTCACGGAGTCGCCCGTGGCGAGGTCGTGACCGGCGCCGTCGCAGACCAGCCGCAGTGCGCCCTCGGTGACCACGGCGGTCTCGCGGCTGCCCGGCTCGTGCATCGGCGGGTCCCCCGGGCCGCCGGTGGAGGCACCGCCCACGAGCGTGTGAATCGACACCTCGGCCCGCTGCCCCGGAACCGCCGGGGTGAGGACCTCGAAGCTGTGCCCCCGGGCGCGGGCGCCCCCGGCCAGTCGCTCGCCGCTGCGGACCACGCTGACCGATCCGCCCTCGTCGAGCCGCAGCAGCTGGGAGAGGGTGAGCTCGAGGCCGGTGGCGATCCGCCCGGCCAGCGACAGCGTGGGGCTGGTCTCGCCGCGCTCCACCTGGCTGAGCATCTGGGGGGACACGCCCGAGCGCTCGGCGAGGTCGCGCAGCGACAGGTCCATGGCCTCGCGCAGAGCGCGTACGCGGGGACCGACGTTGAGGTGCTGCTCGGGGGTCTTGAGGGTCGTGACAGTCACTGGACGAGCGTACGTTATCACGGACAGCCCTGCGCGCCCCCCCGGGGGTTTGGCGCTTTCTGCACGTCATACATGCAAAAGGCGCCACACCCCCCGTCCTAGAGCGCCCCGCGCACCATTTCCGCGATCTCCGCCTCGCCCGGCGGGTCGGGCGTGTTGCCCACCGCGGGGTGCTGCGCCACGGCGTGGGCCACCTCGTCGACGTGCCCCTCCTCCATGCCGAGCGTGGCCAGGCGGGTGTGGCCCGAGCGGGCCGCCAGCTTGGCCACGCGCCCCGCGGCCGCCTCGGGATCGCTGCCGGGATCGCCCAGAGCGTGGGCGAACTCCCCCAGCGCTCCGAGCGCGCGCGTGGACATGAGGCGTGCGCTGTGAGCCAGCAGCACGGCGTTGGTCTCGGCGTGCGGGGTGCCGGCCACCCTCACCACGGTCTGGCTCACGGCGTGGTGCACCGCGAAGCCCGCGGATCCCGACGCATACCCGGCCAGGATCGCGCCGAGGGCCAGATCCTCCGCGCCCGGCGGATCCGTGGTCACGCCCGCGGCGAGCAGGTGGGCGCCGCGCAGGGCGGCCAGCTCGGCCACCGGGTTCGCCATCGGCGTGTACAGCGCCTCGAGGGCATGCGCCAGCGCGTTCATCGCCGTGGCCGCCAGGCTCGGACCCGGTAGGGCTGCCATCAGGTCCGGATCGGCCACCACGAGCACGGGGCGCACAAGGCGGGCGTTCTCCACACCTGCCGGAGTGCGATGGAAGGGGGTCATCTCCGCTCCCGAGAGCGTGGTGGGCAGCGCCGCCACGGGCTGCCCGGTCACGCCGCCGATCGCCTTGGCCGTGTCCACCACCCGACCCCCGCCGAGCGCCACCAGTGAGAGCTCGCCCGGCCGGCCGAGCAGGTCCGCGGAGATCTCGTCCACGCGCCCCGGCGGCACGTGGATGACCATGCGGGCGCCGCTGCGGAGCGCGGGCACCAGGCCCTCGGCGCGCTCGGTGGTGAGCAGCGCGTACTCACCCAGCCCGGCCTCCTCGATCAGCCGACACGCGTCGCCGGCGGCGCCCGTCCCGAAGCGGACGGTGCGCTCCCCGTCGCGCCAGGTGAACTCGCTCCCGCTCAAGGAGTGGGTGTGGTGCGAGACGCCTCGGCGAGATGCTGCTCGGCCTCGTCGGCGGCCGAGCCCCAGTCCCCCTGGGCCTTGGCCAGCGCGTTCGAGAGCGCCCGCAGGTACGCCTTGCCGGACGCCTCGAGGATGTCCGTGGACACGCCGGCGCCCGACGCCAGCTGCCCGTCGAGCTCCAGCACCACGGTCACCTCTCCCAGGGCGTCGCGCCCGCCCGTGACCGCGCTCACGTGGTACTCACGCAGACGGGCGTCCTGGCCCACGGCCGCGTTGATGGCGCTGAAGAACGCGTCCACCGGGCCGTCGCCGGTGAAGCTGCCCGACTCGACCGTGCCGTCGGGCAGGCGCACCTCCACTCGTGCGAGCGGAGCGCGTGTGTTGGAGGCCTCCACCTCGAACGCCTCGATCGCGTACGCGGTGGGCACCTGCTTCATCTCGTCGGAGACGATCGCCTCCAGGTCGGGCGCCGTGACCTTCTTCTTCTTGTCCGCCAGCTCCTTGAAGCGCTTGAACGCCGTGTTCAGCGCCGGGCCGTCCACCTGGAAGCCCAGGTCCTCCAGCGCCTTGCGCAGCGCATGGCGCCCGGAGTGCTTGCCCAGCACGATCGAGTTCGCGTCGAGCCCGATCGTGGTGGCGTCCATGATCTCGTAGGTGGTGCGCTCCTTGAGCACGCCGTCCTGGTGGATGCCCGCCTCGTGGGCGAAGGCGTTGCGGCCCACGATGGCCTTGTTCGGCTGCACCGGGTAGCCGGTCAGCCGCGAGACCAGCCGCGAGGTCCGGGCGATCTCCTTAGTGACCGCTCCGGTCCACAGGCCGACGGTGGACTCGCGCGTATGCAGCAGCATCACGATCTCCTCGAGCGACGCGTTGCCCGCCCGCTCGCCGATGCCGTTCACCGCGCACTCCACCTGCCGCGCGCCGGCCGTGAGCCCGGCGAGCGAGTTGGCCACGGCCATGCCCAGGTCGTCGTGACAGTGCACCGACACCGTGACGTCGCGCAGGCCGGGGACCAGCTCGTAAAGGCGGCCGAACATCTCCGCGTACTCGTGGGGCATCGTGTACCCCACGGTGTCGGGCACGTTGATCGTGGTGGCGCCCTCGTCCAGGGCGATCTGCACCACCTCGGCCATGAACTCCACGTCGGACCGGGAGCCGTCCTCGGGGGAGAACTCCACGTCGTCGGTGTAGGCCTTGGCCTGCGCGACGGCGGCCCGGGCCTGGCCCTTCACGTCCTCGCGCGTGGTCTGGAGCTTGCGCTCGATGTGGATGTCGCTGGTGGCGATGAACGTGTGGATGCGTGGGCGCTCGGAGTCCTTGATCGCGTTCCAGGCGGCGTCGATGTCCGCCTTCGACGTGCGCGCCAGCCCGCATATCACCGGGCCGTGCACCTCTCGGGAGATGGCCTGCACAGACTCGAAGTCACCGGGAGAGGTGATCGGAAAGCCGGCCTCGATCACGTCCACGCCCAGCCTCGCGAGCTGGTGGGCGATCTCCACCTTCTCCTGGCGGTTGAGCGAGATGCCCGGGGACTGCTCGCCGTCGCGAAGCGTCGTGTCGAAGATCCGTACTCGGTACTGCTCGCTGCGTCCGTCGCTCATGTCATCGCCCTCTTCTTCGTCCTACCTGCATTCCCCTTGAGCTTGCGGCTGGCGGCCGCCACGCGTTATTCCCCCCGAGGGGGGAGAAGAAGGAGAAGGCGCAGGCGGGACAGGCGCGACATCCCTGAAAATCCTAGCGCGTCAGGCGAGGAGCGCAGCCCCCGGGAGGAGCGCAGCCCGATCGGTGATCGGGCGAGCACCACACCACGCCGTCGATCGGGCGAGCACCGCAGCCATGTATTCACAGCTCCAAGACCACTTTGCCGATGTTCTCGCGGGCGTGCATGTAGCGGTGCGCATCGGGGCCCTGCTCGAGCGGGAACGCCCGGGCCACCACCGGTCGCAGCCGGCCCTCGTCGATCCAGGCGCTGAGAGGCTCCAGATAATCCTGGAGCGATCCCTTGGCGTCCCACAGCGTGAGCATGTTCAGCCCGATCACGGCCTTGGACTCGGTCATCAGCTTCAGCGGGCTCCAGCGCGGCATCTGGGCCAGCACGCGCAGTGCCCGGATGCGGCTGCGGCGCTCCCCCGCCTGCACCTCCGATGCCCCGAAGCAGACGAGCCGCCCGCCGGCCCGCAGCAGCGAGTAGCTCTGCTTGAAGCTGCGCCCGCCCACGGCGTCCATCACCAGGTCCAGCGGCTTCTCCTCCCCCGTGATCCGGCGCACCTCGTCCACCACGTCGTGCGTCCGGTAGTCCACCGGGTGATCCACACCGAAGCGCCGGATCGCATCGTGCTTGCCCGGGGAGGCCGCGCCGAAGACCTCAGCTCCCACGATCTTGGCGATCTGGGTGGCGGAGATCCCCACGCCGCCCGCCGCGGAGTGGATCAGCACACGCTCACCCGCCCGCAGGCCGCCATAGCGGATCAGGGCGGCGTAGGCGGTGGCGTACGTGACGGGCATGGCCGCCCCCTCGGCGTAGTTCCAGTGATCGGGCAGCGGCGCCAGCTCGGTGACGCCGGTCACCACCAGCTCCGCATATCCGCCGAAACGGCATCCGCACATCACCCGCTGTCCGACCTCGAAGCCCTCCACCCCGGCGCCGACCGACTCCACGTCGCCGGCGATCTCGTAGCCCACGACGCACGGGGGCTTCGGAGCGTCGGGGTAGAGGCCCACCCGCGCCATCAGGTCGGCGAAGTTGATCCCCGCGGCGCGAACCCGCACGCGCACCTGACCGGGGCCGGGCTCGGGATCGAGGCGCTCCTCCACCCTGAGCACCTCTGGGGGTCCGTGCTCGGTGATCACGAGGGCGCGCACCTCGGGGATTGTTTCAGCGAGGGCTTCCTGCCGCGGATGACCGGCGGGGGACCGCGGGTGCGAGCCCCCGGATGTCATCGGGCTAGCGCGGGGAGGGTGAGCGGGTGGGACGCGAGCGCTGCTTGTCCCCGGGCGCGGGCCGCTTGTAGCCCGCGGCCGTCTGCACGCTGGACGGGCGCCAGCGCGCTCCGCCCCTGATGGTCGGGATGCCCTCGCCGTTGAGGGTGTCCGCGATCGCCTGAAGGGTCATCCCGCTCTGGCGCATGGCCGCAATGCGCTCCTGAAGCGCCGGCTGATCCTTCACCGAGCCCCCGCCCCTGATGGGCGCGGCGCCGTTGGCCGAGCGCGGCTTCGGCTTGCGCCGCCGGGAGGCAGCGGGAGGTGCCGCGGCACGCAGCGGCGCGGCCGGAGCCGTGGTGGCGCCGGGCGCGAGCTCGGATGGCGAGGAGGGCGCCCGCACGATCCAGATGGCGCCCGTGGCGAGGGCGGACAGGCCCAGGCCGATCAGGAGGAAGCCCGGAAGCGTGGAGCCCTCGTCGTCCTTCCCTGTGGCGGTCGCGGCCACCCGCGCGGCGACCGGACGGGTGGCCGGCGCGGTGGCCGGACCCTCGCCCGCCTTCAGCCGGGTCTTGCCCGCGTCGAGCGGGTACTGGCGCACCAGCTCGCGCGGCGGCTGGACGCGCTCGCGGGCCAGCGCAGCCGGGGCGGTGACGGCGAGCAGGCTCAGTAGCGCCAGGGCCAGCAGCAGGCCAGACGAGCGAGCGGGGCGGGACCTTCCCTGCACGATTCCAGCCTGCCACAGGTTCGGGGCGCCGTGGCAAAGTCGCCCCTTTTCCGGTCCTTCACGTTGGGGGGCCGTCGGCGCCTAGAGGCTGATGGTGCGACCGGCCACGAAGCCGTCGCTGCCCACGATCTCGTCCATCACGGCCTGCGGCACGGCGGCGTCGGCCGTCACGATCATCGTGGCCTGCCCGCCGGTGTGCGAGTCGGACTCGCGGCCCACCGCCGCCGAGACCACGTTGGTCCCCTGATCTCCCAGCGCGGTGCCGACGCGGCCCAGCATCCCGGGCCGGTCCTCGTAGCGGAATATCGCGAGGTGGCTCTCGAGCTGGACGTTGAAGCGCGAGCCCCAGGCCTCCAGCAGGTGGGAGCGGTCCAGCGTCCCGAGCGTGGTGCCCACCACCCGTGTGCGCTCGCCCCCGCTGACCACCGTTACCCTGACCAGATCCGTGAAGTCGCGCGCGTGCGCGGTGTTCGTCTCGGTGACGGCGATTCCGCGCTCCTGCGCCAGCGCGGGCGCGTTCACGTCGTTGATCTCCTCCTCGGTGCGGCCGGTGAGCACGCCCTTCAGCACCTGGACGGTGAGCAGACGCGTGTCCCGCTCGGCGATACGGCCGCGGTACTCCACCTCTAGCTCGTCCACCGAGGTGCCCTCGGCCAGCGCGGTGGCGATGCGCCCCAGGTCCCGGGCCAGGGTGAGGAAGCCGCCGAGCGCCTCCATGTCCTCGGCCGCGATGGCGGGGATGTTCACCGCGCTGGTGACCACACCGCCGGTGAGCGCCGCCACCACCTGCTCGGCAGCCTGGTAGCCGGCGCGATCTGTGGCTTCGGCGGTGGAGGCCCCGAGGTGCGGCGTGACCACCACCGCGGGGTGGCCGAACAGCGGGTGCGCGGTGACGGGCTCCTCCCGGAAGACGTCGAGCGCGGCTCCGGCCACCTTGCCGGAGTCGATCGCCTGCTTCAGGTCGGCGTCCACCAGCAGGCCCCCGCGGGCCACGTTAATCACGCGGACGCCGTCCTTCATCTTCGAGAACGCCTCGGTGTTGAGCCAGTCGCGGGTCTCCGGCGTGACCGGCAGGTGGATGGTTACGAAGTCGGCCCGGGCGTAGAGCTCGTCGGAGGTGTCCATGCGCTCCACCCCGGCCTCGCGGAAGCGCTCCTCGGCCACGTAGGCGTCGAAGGCGATCACCTTCATGCCGAACCCGAGCGCCCGCTGGGCCACGAGCTGGCCGATGCGGCCGAAGCCGAGCACGCCGAGCGTCTTGTCGTAGAGCTCGACGCCGCTGAACTTCGAGCGCTCCCACGCCCCTCCGATCAGCGAGGCGTGCGCCTGGGGCACATTGCGAGCGAGGGCCAGCAGCAGCGCCATGGTGTGTTCGGCCGCGGTGACCACGTTGGACTGGGGCGCGTTGGCCACCACCACGCCGCGCTTGGTGGCGGCGTCCACGTCGACGTTGTCCACACCCACACCCGCGCGCCCCACGGCGCGAAGGCGCGTGGCCTTGGACAGCAGGTCCTCGGTGAGCTTGGTGGCCGAGCGTATGAGGATGCCGTCGAACTCGCCGATACGGCTCTCCAGCTCCTCCTGCGACCAGTCGGCCCCGATCTCCACGTCCAGACCCGCCTGCCGCAGCAGGTCCACCCCGGAGTCGCCGATCTTCTCCTTGACGAGGACGCGGGCGCGGGGGGATCCAGCGCGCCCCTCCGCGCTCACGAGCGGGCCCGGCGCGTCACGCCGCCGCGGACACCGAGACGCCCGTCTCGAGGAACACCCGCTGGGCGGCGGCCACGCCGGCGCCCAGCTCCACGTCGTGTCCCAGCTCTGAGAGCGTCATCTCGAACGCGGCGAGCGTCATGAGGATGTCGAAGGCACCAAAGTAGCCGCAGTGGGCGAGCCGGGCGATCCGGCCCTTCAGCTGGGCCTGTCCGCCGGCGATCGTGATGCCGTAGTGGTCCCGCATCACGCTCGGCACCTTGCCGCCGTCGATGTCGTCCGGAAGGGTGATGGCCGTGACCACGTTCGCGTTGTCGTCGTCCGGGCCGAAGGTGTCCAGGTCGAGCGCGCGCACGGCCTCGCGGCACGCACGGCCCAGGAGGCGGTGGCGCTCGAACACCTGAGCGAGCCCCTCGTCCTCGATCATCCCGAGCGCCACGTCCAGAGCGGCCACCAGCCCGACGGCGGGCGTGAAGGGGCTGTCGGGCGGGTCCTTCCGCTGCCCGGCCACCGTCTTGGCCCAGTCGAAGTAGAAGCGCTGGCTGTCCGTGGCCGCCGCGTAGTCCAGCGCCGCCTGGTTGGGGCTGACGAAGGCCAGGCCGGGAGGCGACATGAGCGCCTTCTGCGAGCCGGAGACCACCACGTCGATGTTCCACTCGTCCTGCGGCAGCGACACGGCGCCGAGGCCGGACACGGCGTCCACCACGATCAGCGCCCCGTGGCGGTGGGCCACCTCGCCCAGCTCCCTCACGTCGTTGATCACGCCGGTGGAGGTCTCGGAGAAGGTGGTGAACACCACCTCCACGGCCGGGTTCTCCGTGAGCCTGCGGTCGAGCTCGCCCGGATCGACCTTCTGGCCCCACTCGGTCTCCCAGTGGATGGTGTCCCCACCCCACGTGTCGGACAACTCGGCCCAGCGCTCGCCGAACTTGCCGCAGGAGGCCACGAGGGCCGGCTGGCCGCGGCGAACGAGGTTGGCCACGGCGGACTCGAGCGCGCCGGAACCCGAGCTGGAGAACATCAGCACCTCGTTGGAGGTGGCGAACACGTCCTTCAGGCGCCTGAGCGCGCGGGCGTAGACGTCCACGAACGCCGGCGCCCGGTGGTACAGCATCGGCTCGGCCATCACCTGTGACACGGCCGGGGGCAGCGGGGTCGGCCCGGCGGTCATGAGGTACTGCTTGAGGTACGGATTCGCGTTCGGCATCGAACGGGCGAATATAGCGTCAGACCAGGAGGTGCGCCGCAACCCGGAGCGTGGTGGCGCCGAGGCGCAGGGCGGCGCTGACGCTCTGACCGCTGTCGTACTTGTCCTGGAGGTCGTTGCGGAAGCTGTCGTCGGTGAGCGCGACGACCAGGATGGCGATCCACGCGAGCGTGGCGAGCACGGCCAGCACCAGCGAGACGATCCCGATCACGAATCCCGCCTGGGCCAGGCCGCCGTTCTTCCGGGTGTGGCCCGACGTCACCAGGTCCCGGCCCTTCCGGGAGTAGATGATCCCGGCAATCGAGAGACCGACGGAGACGAGGCTGGAGAAGCCGACACTGAGAATGAGCAGCGAGCCGCCCACCAACGAGAGCACGAAGCCGGCCACGGCAGGACCGTTGTCCGGCTCCCGGGCATGGGGCGTCCGGTAGCCCGGCGGGGGCTGCTGCTGCCAGCCGGGCGACGCCGGGGGCGCGGCGCCGGCTGGCGGCTGGTAGGAGGGCGGCGCTCCGGGGGCGGGGCCGAGCTCGGGCTCCGGCCCGGCGGGCTCCGGAGGGAGGAACCCCGGCGTCCGCCCCTCCTCCATCTCAGAACTCCGTGTCGATCCAGTCCATCATCGAGCGGAGCTCCTTGCCCTCGCGCTCGATCTGGTGGTTCTGCTCCTCGGCGCGCATGCGCTGGAAGTTCTCCTGCCCGGCCTTGTTCTCCGCGATCCACTCGCGGGCGAACTCGCCGGACTGGATCTCACCCAGGATCTTCTTCATGGCCTGGCGGGTGTGGTCGTCCACAATCCGCTTGCCGCGCGTCAGGTCACCGTATTCGGCGGTGTTGGAGATCGAGTAGCGCATCCCCGTGATGCCCTTCTCGTACATCAGGTCCACGATCAGCTTCAGCTCGTGCAGGCACTCGAAGTACGCCATGCGCGGGTCGTAGCCCGCCTCCACGAGGGTCTCGTAGCCGGCCTTGACCAGCTCGGAGACGCCGCCGCAGAGCACCGCCTGCTCGCCGAAGAGGTCGGTCTCGGTCTCGTCCTTGAAGCTGGTCTCGATCACGCCCGCGCGGGTGCAGCCGATGCCGCGCGCGTAGGCCAGCACGAGGTCGCGCGCTTTTCCGGACGCGTCGCGGTGGACGGCCACCAGGCCGGGCACGCCGTGCCCCTCCACGAACTGGCGGCGCACGAGGTGGCCGGGACCCTTGGGGGCGGCCATGCCCACATCCACCTCGGGCCCGGGATCCACGGTCTCGTAGTGGATCGAGAACCCGTGGGCGAACATCAGGAGGTTGCCGGGGGCGATTCCGTCGCGGATCTCCGACTCCCAGACCTCGCCCTGCTTCTCGTCGGGCAGGAGCACCATCACCACGTCGCCCTCGCTGGCGGCGTCGGCCACCGACTCGACTCGAAGGCCGTGGTCGCGGGCCTTGCCGGCGGACTCGGAGTCCGGGCGCAGGCCCACCACTACCTCCACTCCCGAGTCCTTGAGGTTGAGCGCGTGCGCGTGGCCCTGAGAGCCGTAGCCGAGCACCGCGACGGTCTTGCCGTCGAGCTTTCCGAGGTCAGCGTCCTTGTCGTAGATCATCGCGGCGGGACTCTACAGCCGGGTACGCACAAGCTTTCCGGCGGCGTTGCGGGGCAGCTCCGGCATCACCGTCACCCGTTTCGGCACCTCGTGGCGAGCCAGGCGGGCGCGGCACCACTCGCGCAGCTCGTCCTCCGTGGCCGTGGCCCTGAGCACCACGAACGCGGCCACCGCCTCACCCCAGTCCGCGTCGGGCTCCCCCACCACGCCCGCGTCGGCCACCGCCGGGTGGGCACTCAGCACCGCCTCCACCGCCGCCGGGGCCACGTTCTCGCCCCCGGTCACGATCAGGTCCTTGATGCGGTCCTCCACGTACAGGCGCCCGCCGGCGTCGAGCCGCCCCCGGTCGCCGGTGTGGAGCCAGCCGTCCTTCGCCACGGCGCCCGCGGCCACCATGGCCCCCCGGAAGAGGATCTCGCCGTCGTCGCCCAGCGCCAGGTCCACTCCCTCGAGCGCCCGCCCGGGAATGCCGGCCACCACCTGGGAGCAGGTCTCCGTCATCCCGTACACCGGCACCACCGGGATCCCGGCATCGGCCGCCCATTCGAGCAGCCCGGGCGCCACCGGACCGCCGCCGAGGGCCACGGCCCGCAGGCCGGGCGCGCTCCGGAGGCCGGCGTCGCGCAGGCGGGCGAGCATGGTGGGGACGAGCGACACGAGCGTGACCTCACCGGCTTCGAGCGTCGCCCTCACGCGGTCGACGTCGAAGCGCTCGTGGACGACCGCCGTGGTGTGGTTGATCACGCTCCGCACCAGCACCCCCAGGCCGCCCACGTGGTGAAGGGGAAGCGGGCAGAGCCAGCGGTCGCCGGGCTCGGCCCCGAGCGCGTCGCGGGAGGCCCGCGCGCTGGCCAGGTGGTTGGCGTATGTGAGCTCCACCGCCTTGGGCACGCCGGTTGTGCCCGAGCTGCGGAGCACCGTGAACGCCTCGTCCTCCCCCACCTCCGTGCGCAGCGGCGCCGGGCTCTCCGGGCCGCCGGGAAGGGAGGCCAGCACCGGGCCGGGCGCGTCGGTCCGGCCCCGTGGGTCGAGCGGGCACAGCACGGCGCCGAGGCGGGGCAGCGCATGCAGCAGCACGCAGAAGTCGAGCCCGGGAGCGAGCGTGGTGGCCACCCGGGCGCCCACCCCCACGCCCTCCGTGGCCAGCCGCCGGGCGCAGGCGGTCGCCGCCTCGTCCAGCTCGGCGTAGGTGAGCGTGCGTGCGCCGTCCACCACGGCCGGGTGGCCGGGTCGCGCACGCGCTGCGGAGGTCAGCCACTCGTCCAGCGCAACTATCGTACGGCGCGATGGACACCGGGGACTGGACCGAGGAGCAGGCGCGACGAAGCATCCGCCCCGCGGTGGTGTGGCTCGCGGCCGGCGATTACGAGGACATCCGCTACGAGACCGCTGACGGGATCGCCAAGATCACCATCGACCGGCCCGAGGTGCGCAACGCCTTCCGCCCCCAGACGGTGGTTGAGCTCTCGTCCGCCTTCGAGCGCGCCCGCGAGGACACCGGGGTCGGCGTGATCGTGCTGACGGGCGAGGGCCCGCTGGCGTTCTGCTCCGGCGGCGACCAGCGCGTTCGCGGCGACTCCGGCTACCTGGCCGAGGACGACGCGGGACGCAGCGGCGTGGGCCGCTTCCACGTCACGGACCTGCACGTGCAGATGCGGCGCCTGCCCAAGCCGATCGTGGCCATGGTGGCCGGGTACGCCATCGGCGGCGGCCACGTGCTGCACGTGCTGTGCGACCTCACGATCGCGGCCGACAATGCCCGCTTCGGCCAGACGGGCCCGAAGGTGGGCAGCTTCGACGGCGGCTTCGGCGCCGCCTCCCTCGCCGCCCAGGTGGGCGCGAAGAAGGCGAAGGAGATCTGGTTCCTGTGCCGGCAGTACTCGGCCGAGCAGGCAGTGGAGATGGGGCTGGTGAACACCATGGTGCCGCTTGAGGAGCTCGAGGAGGAGACCGTGCGCTGGTGCCGCGAGATGCTGGCGCTCTCCCCCTTCGCCCTCCGCCTCCTCAAGGCCAGCTTCAATGCGGCCGAGGACGGCCTCGCCGGCATCCAGCAGCTGGCCCACGACGCCAACCTCCTCTTCTACATGAGCGAGGAGGCGCAGGAGGGCAGGAACGCATACCGGGAGAAGCGCACTCCCGACTTCGCTCAGTTCCCGCGCCGGCCTTGAGCCCCCTGCGCCTCTGGTTCCTGGCCGCCAGGCCGCGCACCCTTCCCGCGGCGATCGCACCGGTGCTGGTGGGCACGTCGCTCGCGATCACCGAGGACACCTTCCGGCCGCTCGCCTTCGTGGCCGCGCTCGTCGGGAGCGTGTTCATCCAGATCGGCACCAACCTCTCCAACGACTATTCCGACGCCCGCCGCGGCGCGGACACCGAGGACCGTCTCGGGCCGGTGCGGGTCACCGCCGGCGGTCTGCTGCCGCCGCGCCGCGTGCTGGTGGGCACCTACCTCGCGTTCGGGGTGGCCGTGGCCGCCGGGGCCTATCTGGCCGCCGTGGCGGGATGGGAGCTGCTGCTGGTGGGCGTGGCCTCGATCGTGGCCGGCGTGCTCTACACCGGCGGTCCGCGGCCGTACGGATACGAGGGGCTCGGCGAGCTGTTCGTGTTCCTGTTCTTCGGCGTGGTGGCCGTGACCGGCTCCTACTACGTGCAGACCGAGGACCTCACCTGGGAGGTCTTCGCCCTATCGGTGCCCGTGGGGCTGCTGGCGGCGGCAATCCTGGTGGTGAACAACGTGCGTGACGCCGACACCGACCGGCGCGCGGGCAAGCGCACGCTGGCGGTGAAGCTCGGCCGCGAGCGCGCGCGGGTGCTGTTCGTGGCGATGCTCGCGGTGGCCTTCGCGGTGCCCCTCGTGGTGGCCGGCGCCGGCGGGCTGTCCTGGTGGCTCGCGCTCACCGCGCTGGCCTGGCCGCTGGCCCCGCCGCTCATACGGACGGTGCGAACGAGCACCGACGGTCCCGCGCTGAACGGCGCCCTCGCCGCCACCGGGCGGCTCCTCGGCGTGTACTCCCTGTTGCTCGCCGCCGGGGTCCTGCTCTGGTGAAGCGGACGCTGCTGCGCCTGTCGATCCCGCTGCGGCGGCCGTTCGTCACCTCGAACGGCGTGGTGGCCGCGCGCGAGATGGTGCTTCTGCGGCTGGAGGACAGCGACGGCACGCGCGGCTACGGGGAGGCGGCCCCCTTCGAGCCCTACGACGGCGTGCCCATCGAGCGGGCGGTGGAGGCCCTGTCGGGCGGCGCCGGCCTGCGTCCGGCCCAGGCCCGGGCGGCCGAGGAGATCGCCCGCCTGGATCTCACCGCGCGCCAGGAGATGCGGCCGCTGGCCGAGCTGCGCCGCGACTCACTGCCCGTGAACATGACCCTTCCGGCGGGACCTCCCGACGAGGTGGCCGCCCGAGCGCGCGAGGGCCTGGCCGAGGGCTACGCCTGCTTCAAGGTCAAGGTCGGGCTGCCCGACGACTCCGCGCGGGTGGCCGCCGCGCGCGGGGCCGTGGGTCCGTGGCCGGCGCTGCGGGTTGACGCCAACCAGGCCTGGTCGGTGGACGAGGCGGTGCAGGCGATCCGAGCGCTCGAGGAGCACGACCTCGAGTTCGTCGAGCAGCCGTGCGGCACGCTGGAAGAGCTGGCGGAGGTGCGCGAGCGGGTGTCCACACCGATCGCCGCCGACGAGAGCGTGACCACGATCGAGCACGTGCGCCGGGCGATCGAGCTGGGCGCCTGCGACGTGGTGAACCTCAAGGTGGCCGGGTGCGGCGGCTTCGGTCCCGCCCGGGAAGCCCTGCGCGAGGCCCGCGAGAGCGGTCTCGAGGTGTTCCTGTCCAGCACGCTGGACGGGCCGTGGGGCATCGCGGCGGCCCTGCAGCTTGCCGCCGCCGAGGACGTGAAGCTGGCGTGCGGACTGGCCACGCTCGATCTCTTCGATGCGCGCATCGCGGGCGTGCTGCCGAAGCCCCGCGGCGGGCTTCAGCTCGTGCCCCAGGGTCCGGGCCTCGGCGTGCCGGAGGACCTCGAGGCCCTGGACGAGGTTCTGGTGGACTAGCGCCTAGCGCTGGTAGCGGCGCATGCGGCGCGCCGCGTAGAGCACGTTCAGCGCGGTCCAGTTCGTGGACCGGAGCGGCGGCGGCTCACCCTCGCCGTTCAGCCGGTCCGCCATCTCCCGCGGACTGAGTCCCTCGGCGCGCATCCGCGCGATGCGCAGGCCCACCGGGACCCGCGGTGGGGAGAATCGCGCGGAGGTGATCGTCTGCGCGGGCGCACCTCCGTCGGCCGCCGGGGCAGGCCGGGACACGACCGGCGGCCGGGTTGAGGGGGTGGGCTTGGGGCGGCCGTTCGGCCTCTGCTTCGAGGGCGCCGGGAGCGGCTTGAGGCGGGGCTTTGCGACCACGGGTCGTGGCGCAGCCGGGCGCGGTGCCGGTGCCTGCGGCCGGGCGGCCGGGGATGGCGGCGGTATTGCGGGAGCCGCGGGAGCGGTAGCGCGCGGAGCGGTGCCCCGGGCCCGTGCGAGTGCCTTGGCCACCGGTGACGGGGCCTTCGTTACCGGCGCGGGCGCGGCCGGCTTAGGAGCGGGAGGCCTCGTCCCCGGCGTGGGTGCCGGGACCTTCGCCGCGGGTGCCTTGGCGGCGGGAGCCGGAGCCGGTGTCCTGGGGGTGGGCGCGGGTGCCCTGGGCGCCGGGGCGGGCGCCTTGGCCGCGGGCGTCGGCGCCTTCGGGGCAGGCGCCGGAGACACGACGGTGGGAGCGGGCGGCCGGGCGGATGTGGGCGCCGGGGCCTTTGCGGGCGATTCCGGCGCCTTTGCCACGGCCCGCGTGGGGCGCCTGGACTTGGCGGCGCGCTCGAGCAGCTCGCGCGGCGGTACGTGGAGCGGCTCCTCCTCGCGGGGCGCGATCGCCACCGGAGGACGGCGCCGCGTGGGAGGGGGCCCGGCCCAGCTCGCCGCGCGCTGGTGGTCCGGGGCGGCCTTGCGGAAGCGCCTCCGCGGTTTAGAGCTCGCCGCCACCGGGGTCGGGGTCGGAACCACCGGCTTCAGGGCCTTCTCCGCGGTCTTTGCTCGTGACGCAGGCAGCTCCAGCGCCGCTGCCAGGTGGTTCCACCAGGGGCCAGTGGGCTCCTCGGGCGCCTTGGCGACGGCGGCAGGGGTCGGAGTCGCCACCGGAGGGCGCGGGCCGGCCTTGGACTTTGGAGGCGCCGCCGCGGGCTTCCCGGTCGTCGCAGCCGCCGCGCTCGCTCCGTTCGTCGCAGGGGTCTGAGCCGGCGCGGGCGGCTGCCCGCTCGCCGCCGGCGACTTACGACGCTCCTTGAACCAGAGCACGATGACCGAAAGTCCCGCGATGAGAGCAAGGATAAGGACGGCGATCTCCGCCACCACGGCAGCCGCCGGGCCGCCGGAGGAATCGGAGCTGCTTGCGCCTGTCCTGTCGCTCGTCGTGTCGACCTTGAGGCCCGGGGCGGAGTCGCGGGCCGTGGACGGAGCGGTGGACGCGGCGGGCGGGGCCCCGGTGGTGGATGAGGGGTGACCCGGCTGGCCGCGGTCCGGGGACCGGGCCGCTTCCACGGCCTCCTTGGACGGGGGTCCGTTCAGCGCGGGACGGACCTTGGAGGGGTCGAGGGCGATCTGTGTGTTGGCGGCGCGTGCCCCCGCGGTCGGGCCGGAGTCGGGCTTCAGCGGATACTGGCGCCAGAGCTTGTGGAGCTTGGGCGAATCGCCGCTCCCGGATTGTCCGAGCGCCGCCGCGGGGACCGCGAGTCCGGCTGACAGGGCCAGGGCGAGGGCGACCGCACGCAATACACGTGGCTGGAGCATGGATCCCGGAGGGATCCGCGGTGGCGGCTGCCGCGGAGTCAGGGTGATGCGCATTCGATGCACCGGGATGGCCCGCTTCCTGCGTGGTCACCCGGTGCGCCTACCTTACGGGCACGCGGGCCTCCCTCGCAACAGGGACCGGTTCAGCCCGCAAGAAAGCTGGAAACCTGGCGCGCAAACGCCTCCGGCTGCTGCAGGTGGGCGGCATGGCCGGCGTCCTCCACCAAGGCCATCCGGCCAGCGGGAGCGGTCCCCGCCATGCGCTCCGCCACGCGCGCGTACATCTCGTCCCGGGCCCCGGCCAGGGCCAGCAGGGGCGGGCGCAGCGTCTCCAGCTCGTGCCACACCGGCGCCAGCACCCCCTGACCGGCCGTGCGGAGCAGGAGAGCGAGGGAGCGTGGGTCTTGAGCCAGCCGGCCGGCCCGCTGATCATCCACCAGGGCGTCCGTCTGATCCGCGAACAGGGGCTGGCGCTCCCACACGCTCACGATGTCCTCGATCCGGCTCGTCTCCATCCAGCCCGCCAGGCGATCGTCGGCCGAGGCGCGGGCGCTTCGCGCCTCCGGCTCCTCGATCCCAGGCGAGGAGCCCACCGTTATCACGGCGGCGTGGCGCTCCGGAGCGCGCAGCGCGGCCCTGAGCGCCAGGCGCCCGCCCAGCGAGTACCCGCCGAGCACCGCGCCCGCGCCCGCGTCGGCGATCTCGCCCAGGCGGCCCTCGTAGGTGTGCTCGCGGTGCTCGAGCGCGGTCACCTCGTGCTCGGCTTCCAGCAGGGCGGCCACCGGCGCCCACGCGCCGGCGCCCTGCATGAAGCCGGGTATCAACAGGATTCGCATCGCGCGCCCAATCATGCCCAGGGTGGTCGGCCGGTGGAGTACCGTGCCCCGCCGTGTCGCCCCTGAACAGGACCTTCGCTCCGCTAGAGGCGTTCGTGGAGGAGCTGGCCCGGTGCGGAGTACGCCACGCGGTGACCTGTCCGGGCTCGCGCAACGCGCCGATCGTCCTGGCTCTGGCCGCGCGAAGGGACGTCGAGTGCGTCTCTGTGATCGACGAGCGCTCGGCGGGCTTCTTCGCGCTCGGCATGGCGCGGGCCACGGGCCGGCCGGTGGCCGTGACCTGCACCTCGGGCACGGCGGCGGCCAACCTCCATCCCGCGGTTGCCGAGGCGCGCGAGTCCTCCACCCCGCTTTTGGTGCTCACGGCCGACCGCCCACCCGAGCTGCGCGACGTGGGCGCCGGCCAGTCCATCGACCAGCTGGGTCTCTTCGGAACCGCGGCCAAGTGGTTCGTGGAGGTCGGCACACACGAGCCCTCCCGCGCCACCGCCGTGCACCACCGTGCGCTCGCGTGTCGCGCGGTGGACACCGCGGCGAGCGGGCGCCCGGGGCCGGTGCATCTCAACTTTCCCCTCCGTCCCCCGCTCGCGCCCGAGCCCGAGGACCTGGACCCCGCGATCTGGACCGGCCGCCCCGACAACCGCCCCTGGACCGAGGTGCGCCGCGCCGCGGGGACGCTCGACGCCGACGACCTGACGCGCGTGGGCAGGCGGCTCGGGGCCGAGCCTCACGGGGTGATCGTATGCGGCGAGGCCCCCTCCCCCTACGCGGAGGCCGCGGCCGGCCTGGCGGCAGCACTGGGCTGGCCGCTGCTGGCCGACCCGCCGTCCGGCGTGCGATGCGGCCCGCACGAACGGGAGAGCGTGGTGGCCCACTACGACCTGCTCCTTCGGGCCGAGGACTTCGTGCGCGGGCACGACCCGGGCATCGTGTTGCGCGTGGGCGAGTTGCCCGTTTCGCAGTCGCTGCGGGCATGGATCGCCGGCTGCCCGCAGGTCGTGCTGGACCCGTACGGCACCTGGCACGACCCGGCGCGCGCGGCCGAGCTGCTCCTGGCCGCGCCCCCGGCGGCCACGCTGGAGGCGCTGGCACTCGGAGCCGGCGTGACGGACTGCGTGGCCGACCCCAAGTGGATCGAGTCCTGGCGCCGCGCCGACTCTCTCGTCCCCGGCGTTCTGGATGCCTGCTCACAGGGCTTCGAGGGCGCGGTGGCCGCGGCGCTGGCCCCCGCCCTCCCGGACGACGCCCTGGTGTGGCTCAGCTACTCCATGCCCGTTCGTGACGTCGAGGCGTTCTTCCCGGCGGGCGAACGGCCGGTTCGCTTCCTCTCGGGACGCGGGGCGAACGGCATCGACGGAGTGGTGTCCTCGGCCGCCGGCGCCGCGCTGGCCACCGGCCGCCCCGGGTATGTGCTGATCGGCGACGTGGCGCTGCTCCACGACGCCGGCGGCCTGCTCACCGCCCGCCGCGCGGGCGTAAAGCTCACCATCGTGTGCGTGAACAACGACGGCGGCGGGATCTTCGACTTCCTTCCGGTGGCCGAGCACGCCGAGCCGGAGGCCTACGAGCGCCACGTCGCCACCTCGCACGGCCTCGACATGTCGGCGCTTGCGGCACTCGGCGGGCTCGAGCACCGGATAGTGAGCGCGGAGGAGGTGGGATCAGCGCTGTCCGGCCCGGGCCTGGTGGAGGTGCGCACGGAGCGCCGCCACAACGTGGAGCTCCACCGCCAGGCCGTGACGGCGCTGGCGGAGGCGCTCAGGTCAGAAGCGGGAGCAGCGCCTGAAGCTTGACCTCGGTCTCGGCGAGCTCTTCCGCCGGCACTGAGTCGCGCACGATTCCGCACCCGGCGTAGAGGTGCGCCATGGGTCCGCGCAGCAGGGCGCAGCGCAGGGCCACGCAGAACTCCCCGTCCTCGGCCAGGTCGGTCCACCCCACTCCGCCCGCGTACCAGCCGCGATCGAGGCCCTCGAGCTCCGGTATCAGCGGCTCGGCCACCTCGCGCGGCTCCCCTCCCACCGCGGGGGTCGGGTGGAGCAGCCCGGCCAGCTCCAGCGCATGCATCGGGCGGGCGAGCTGGGCCCGGATCGGCGTGGCCAGGTGCTGCACGTTCTGCACCTTGGCCAACGCAGGCTCGTCGGCGGCGGCCACCCAGAGGCTCACCGGGGCGAGGGTGCGCTCGATCCGCCGGGCCACGATCGCCTGCTCCTCCCGGTCCTTCGCGCTCTGCAGAAGCTGCTCGCCGAGGTGGTCGTCCACGGAGGGATCCGCGCTGCGGCGCGTGGTGCCGGCGAGCGCCACGGTCTGGGCGCGGGCGCCGTCGCGGCGCACCAGCAGCTCGGGGCTGGCGCCCACGAAGGCGAGCTCCGGCGTGCCGACGCACCAGCAGTAACACGCCGGAAAGGCCACGCGCAGGGCGTCGAGAATGGCCCCCGGCTCATGGTCGCGGGTGCCGTGCACGCGCACCTCGCGGGCGAGGACGAGCTTGCTGAGCTCACCCGCCGCGATGCGCTCCACCGCCCGGGCGACGGCGCCCTCGTAGTGGGACGGCGCGGCCGCGCCGGCCACCCGGGCCCGGTCGAGCGGATCGGGGTCGAGCAGCGGCATGGTGGCCGGCGCTAGCTCCGCCAGGCGCTTCAGCCCGCGCTCTGCCAGGGCGCGCGGGTCCTCGTCTCCGCCGGCGGCCAGGGCGAGGGTCAGGCGGGCCTCGTCCCCGTAGCGCGCCAGCGACACCTCGGGAAGCACCAGCGCGGCGGGCGCGAGCGACGACCACTCCGGCGAGCCGCCGCCATCGGGGGCGAAGGCGAAGCCGCCCACGAACACCGGACCCGCGGCCGGCGGGCGCCCGGGGTCGCGGCCCGGGTCGTCGGCGATCGTGCGCGAGGCGAGCGCGCGGACGCGGCGGGCGCTCTCGCCGAAGCGCCCCCGGCCACGCTCCTCCACCACCGACGCGGCTCCCAGCCCGGCCAGCGCGAAGCCGCGACGGTCCGGCTGCTCGAGGCAGAAGTAGCGGTCCCCCTCGCGGCGGGCGGCCAGGACGGAGGCGGAGAGGTCCACGCCGGCGGGCAGCGGCACCGTGACCGCAGCCACCGCCGTAGCGTCGGTGCGCCGGGCCAGCGCCACCGCACGCTTCGCACGTTCGAGCAGCAGCCGCTCGGCCTCCGGGCCAAGCGCGAAGGGCGATTCGCTGTGGGCCACCTGGGTCACGGCATCAAAGGATGACGAACGCGCGGTCGGAGACGGGCGCGGCGCCGGTCAGGGCCGGGCGGGCGAGTTGCCTGCGCGGCCGCGCGGCGCGGGCACGAGCGGCGCGTGCCCGCTCCGCAGCCGCGGGTACTGCTGGTGCTGGAAGAGGAGCGGCGGGGCCACGAAGCACGGCGGCGCCGACGTGCCGTTGGTTCCGGAGGGGTTGGGCCGCTCGCCGCCCGCGGGGCCGCAGTCGAAGGCCTCGATCGCGCCCAGGCCGATCGACCGCTCCCACGCATTCGGCGCGAGGTAGGAGTTCGCGCGCTCCCAGAACGGGCGGGCGGTGCGGCGCTGGAGCGAACGCGAGTCGATGATGGCCGACTGCGGCAGGTAGTGCTCGGCGAACTTGCCTGAGCCGTAGCCGCCGGCCCCGTTCCCGCCGAGCGCGGACCCGCCCGGGGCCAGGAATGTCGCCACCTGCGCACGCGAGAAGGAGAGGTAGGAGAGCACAGGGTTGAGCTCCGGGAGGAACACGTGCGCGGACTCGAGCAGCGGCTGCACGCCCTCGAGCACGCGCTGCGCGGCGGGCACCCCGGCCCGGGAGGCCGCCACCAGGGGGCCCACCGCCCGGAAGAGCTGCTCGAGGTCCGGCGAGAGCCTGCTCACGTCCCGCAGCGTCGGGGCGAGGTCGTCGGCCGGGCCACGGAGGTCGCGCACGAGCGGATCGGTGTTGCGGGCGAAGCTCTCCAGCCGCCTCACCGTGGCCCGGGTCTCCCGGAGGAACGTCGGGAGCACCTCGAAGGTCTGGCTCAGCGCCTCGTCGCGCGAGGCCAGGGCCCCGAACGTGGACTCGCCGCCGGTGATCAGGTCCCTCAGGCTGTGGTCGTCCGCGGAGACGGCACGGAACACCCGTCCCGTGTTGCGCACGAGCCGCCGGAGGGCCACCTCCTGGTCCGCCAGCGGGCTGAGCACGTCGGCCCCGTTCTTGAAGAACGGGGCCGCGTTGCCCAGCGAGTCGTTCACGTCCCGGGCGTAGGTGCCGGAGGTGGCGATTCCCGACTCGTGCAGCCAGTCCTGGAAGTTGCGCCGGGTGCGCTCGTCGAAGGCGCTGAAGATCTCGTCGAGCTGAACGGTCTGGCTCACGTGGGAGTTGGCGAGCATCCCGCCGTCGGGGAGATCGGCGCTGTCGCGGCTGCCCGGGGCGATCTCGACGTAGGTCTCGCCCAGAAGGCTCTTCTGCCGCAGGATCACGCGGGCGTCGCGCTTTATCGGGGCGAAGCGGTGGTCGACCTCGATCTCCGCGATCGTCCGCCCGCCGTCGGGCCCGAGCTGCTTGGACTTGACCCGCCCCACGTCCACGCCCGCCATCCGCACGTCCGCCTCCGCCACGAGCAGCGACGCTTCCGGGAAGGCCGCCTGGAAGCGGTAGCCCTGCGGCGCGAGGGGCACCGCGCCGCCGAACGCGATCCACAGGAAGGTGAGCAGCAGCACCACCGACAGCGAGAAGCCCGCTATCGCCGCCAGTCCGCCGATGCTGGGGGGGCGCTTGATCACGGGGCGGTGGGAAGGTTGTTGTAGTCGCAGGTGCCGAACCCGGAGTCGAGCAGGTTCTGCACCGGGCTTCCGGGCAGCACGCTGCCGTCGGTGGCACCCGTGACCTGCTGGAGCAGAGTCGGGCTGGAGTCCGAGAGTCCCCTCAGCGTGAAGATCAGCAGCGGCTGGAGCTGGGCCAGGTCGAGCCCGCAGATGCTCACCCGGCGCCACGGCCCCTGGGCGTCAGCCGTGCTGAACAGTGACACGCCGTTCTGCGCGGTCCACGCGAGCCAGTAGAGGAACCCCTCCTGGCGCGCGCGCTGCTCGGTCACGCTCTTCCCGGCCAGCCCCTCGGCCCCGCCCGGGTTGAAGGCGCCGATGTTGAAGAAGCGGTTGAGCTTGCCGACCGATTCCGTGAGGTCGGGAACCGCCCGCGCCCCGTACACCGTGGCGGTCCGCAGGTCGGCCGTCCAGGGGCGCGCCGCGCGCACGAAGGGCCGTATCTGGTCCCGGACGGGCGAGAGCGTGTCGCGGAAGAAGGGCCGCACCGCGGCGTTCGTCTCGTCGAGCCGGCGGATCGGGGGGCGCAGGGCCGTGAGCGTGGGCTTCAGCTCGCGTGCGAGGGCGCCGACCTCGCCCAGCGTGTGCGCCGAGCGCCGCAGCGCTCCCGGGAGCTCCGCCGTGGCGGTCGAGATGTTCTGGTCCTCACCGGCGAGCGCCCCGAACACTGCGCCCGACGCGCTCACCACGCGCTCGAGCTCGGCCGGGTGACGGCCCAGCTCGTCGGTGAGCCGGCCGTAGCTGTGCACCAAGCGCCTGAGCGCGTGGCGCCGGCGCGCGGTCGCGCGCGTCACGCGGGCGAGGTCGCGGTGGAGAGGCTCGAGCCGCCGCAGGGTCGCGTTCAGGTCCTCTCCCCTCCCCCGCAGGCCCTTCCCGGCCCCGGCCACCAGCAGCTTCAGGTACGGGCGGGTGTCGCCGTCGAGAGCGGCCAGGATCTCGTCGGGGTCCACGTCCGGGGCCGTGCCCTCCACCCCGATGCGCCCGTTCACCGGGAGCACCCGGCCGTGGCCGGGGTTGATCTCGATGAACATGTCCTTGAGGGCGGTGCGCGGCCGCAGGAGGGCGGTGGCGTCCCGGCGCACCATGTCCTCGTAGGGCCTGTCGATGTCCAGCTGCACCACGGCCACGCCGCTGTCGAGGTGGACTCCGGCGATCTTCCCGATCTGCACGCCCGCCACACGCACCGTCTGGCCGCGCCCGGGCTCCACGGCCTGCGCATCCGAGAGGGCCACCTCGATCCGCTTGGGTGAGCTCTCGACCAGCGGGAAGCGGAACCCCTGCTTGGAGAGGATCACCACCACGGTGGTGGTCCCCACCACGAACAGGGCGATGATGGCCAGGATCTCCCACCGGTGGACGCGGATCGCGTGCCTCATGGCCCCGTGCTCCCCGGAGCCGAGTAGGCGGCGGCCGCGCCGCCCGGTGCCGCCAGCGACGGCGGGTCCTGGGTCTCGCAGGCCACGTCGGGACGGTGCGTGGGCGGTGTGTTCGGGTCGAGCGGGGCGGCGGGCTCGATGCGTCCGAGGCCGAGGTTCGACGGAATCACGCCCTGGACGTGGAACACCTGCGAGTTCGCGTCCTGGACGCGGCTCTCACCGGCCAGGCCCACGAAGCTCCGGAGGATCTGGCGGCGCACCTCCTGGCCCGAGTTCCCCGCCTCGATGCTGGGAATGCTGGACTCGGCGAACGGGACGAGAACGCTGTTGGTGCACGAGGACAGCGGCCGGAGCTGACGGTTCAGCGGCACCAGGCGCCGGTTGAGCTTCACGAGGCTGGGCACGGCCCGGCGCAGGTCGGCGGCCAGCCCCCTCAGCTCGGCCGGGCTCACCAGCGCGCGCGCTTGGGCGATCCACGGGATTCCCACGTCGAGCGTGGGAGCGGTGGAGCGCACCCCGGGCAGCGCCTCGATGGAGAAGGCGCGCAGGGCGGGCAGGGTCGCGTCCAGGTCGGCGAGCGCCGGGTACCCGGCTCGCAGCGTGTCGCGCAGGGCCGGCACCGACGCCTCCAGCGCGCTGTCCTGGCTCGCCAGCGCCCCGGCCACCGTGTCGAGGTCCGTGACCAGCTGCTTCAGCGTCTCCGGCTGCGCCACGAGCGCCGCCGCTGTCCGCGACTGGCCCCGCAGCAGCCGCTGGACGTCGCGGTGCGGCTCCACGCCCAGCAGGGCCTGGTTGGTGATGGCCGTGCGCCGGTAGGCCGGGCTGAGGTACGGGATCGTCCGGTTCACGGCCTCCGCCCCGCCGTGGCCGAGCCCCTTGGTCCCGTACTCCTCCAGCAGCGTCTGGAGGTCGGACCGGGTGTCCTTCGTCAGCACCGCGAGCACCTCCGGGAGCGAGACCGCGGTGGCCGTCTGGGTCACGGGGACGGTCGAGCCGTCCTTCAGCTCGGGGGTGGAGGGCGTGCCCGGGGAGATGTCCACGAAGTAGTTCCCCTCGAGCAGTATCCGTGGCCGGATCTTCACCCGCGCGTCCCGGTGGAGCGGGAGCGCGTCGTCGTGCAGCTCCATCGTCACCGTGGCGGCGCCGCTGCCGTTCGACTCGAGCTTCGTGACCTTGCCCACCTCCACCCCGGCGATCCGCACCGGCGCGCCGGTGCCGATGCTCCGGGCGTCGCGGAACGAGGCGCGCAGCTCGTACGGGTTGGCGAACGGGTTGGACTTGGTGAAGGCGAAGTAGATGAGCACGACGATCAGCGCGATCGCCAGGAGCCCCACATGGAGCTCGGATAGACGTCGCGCTCTCACGGCAGATCCCCGATGCCGCCGATGCCGAGCTGGCGCGACTTGTACGTGCCGCCCCTGCGGCCCGGGCTGTCCGGGTCGAACACCACGTGGGTGCCGCCGCCGAGGAAGTTCTCCTCGTCGGTGCTGGGCGGGTAGCGGCCGTCGGTCACCAGGCGGTTGGGGTAGCCCGTCTGGCCGGCCTGGCAGTCCGCCCGGCCGCTGGAGTCCACCGCCGGGCCGTTCGGCTGCTTGTGCAGGGCCTGCACCGACCCCTCGTGCGGATCCCCGGGCGTGTCCACCGGGCGACTCGACTCCGTGGTCCCCAGGTTGTTGGGCTGCCCCCCGAACAGGAGCTTGGCCAGGATGCGCTGGGCCGTGCCGCCGGGCACCGCCTCCGACTGGTGGGTGCCGAGCGGGGTGAAGAAGTAGTTGAGGTAGTTGCAGACCGTCTGGTAGGGCGCCACGAACTCGACGCCCGGCTTGGCCACGCGGACGGTGGTGTCCAGGTCGCGCAGGGCGAGCAGCGTCACCGGGTTGTCGCCCAGGTCCTGGGTCGCGCGGAAGAGCTGCACGAGGCTGTCGGCGAGCTCGGGCGTTTGCCGGAAGGCGGGCACCCCGGCCTGCAGCGCGCCGTTGAGCGGGGGCAATGCGCGCCGCAGCTCCGCGGCGCCCGGCTGGAGGCGCCGGGAGAGGTCGGCGAAGCGCATGAGGAACGGGGTCTGGATGCGGAACGACGCGGTGGCGGCGTCCAGCGTCGGCGGAGTCTCGGCGATCGTGTCCTGAAGGGCCCGGGGGTCGCGTCCCACGGCGGCGAACGTGTCCGCCATGTCGGCGATCCAGGAGACCTGGACCGCGGCCACCGGCGCGGCCTGCCGCACGGTCCGCGCGAGCGCGGGGATCAGGCCGGGCAGCTCACTCTTGGGAGCCGACACCGCGCGCATCACGATCTCGAGCCGGTCGAGGAAAGGCCTCAGCTCCTCGATCGTGCTGTTCAGGGCCGGTCCGCGCCCCACCAGCCCGTCGCCGAAGCCCTGGAGAGCCTGCCGGGCATCCACCCGGGTCTGTGGCTGGAAGGTGGACAGCACGTCCTCGAGGTCCGGCGGGGTGGACGCCCCCGGCGCGAGCGGAATCGTGTCCCCGGCCAGGTAGGTGCGCTGGGAGCGCCCGGGCACCAGCTCCACGAACTTCAGGCCGAGGGCGGAGCGCGAGCGGACCGTGACGCGGGTGTCCACGGGGAGCGGCTCGAGCTCCTTATCGAGCTGCAGGTCGAGCACCGCGATGGCGCGCACGTGGCCGTTCACACGCTTCCGCGCGCTGTGAATGGCTCCCACCTGGCCGACCCGGAATCCCCCGGCGCGCACGTCGTTGCCCTCCACCAGCTTGGCCGCGTCCGGCAGCTCGACCTTGATCCGGTACGTGGGGACGAACGGCAGCCCCTCGTTCGCGCTGTACGAGATGAAGACGGCCACGAGGGTCACCAGCACGGTCACGGCCCCCACCAGGAGCGGGCTCGCGGTGAGGGCTCCCCGGCGTCCCCTCATGGCCCCAGGAGGTAGTCGAGGACGGGCTGGGCCTGGGTCAGGCTCGACGGAGCGCGTGGCGATGCGGTGGCCTGTGCGTCCGGCGCCGTGGCCGGGGTCGCCGCGGCGGTGGGGTCGGGCCGGTTGATGCCCGGCTGATCCGGGCCGAGCCACTGCTTGCAGCGAGCGAGCGCCGCCTCCTGACCGGTGCGGTGATTGAAGTAGCTGGAGCACTCGGGGTCCACCAGCACGTTCAGCCGCAGCACGTGCCCGGTGTCGTCCAGCGCGTTGGTGGAGAGGGCCTGCCAGTAGAAGTAGTTCCAGACGGCCTCCATCCCGGTGAAGCCGCCCTGGCCCGAGATGTGGGTCCTGTCGGGCGCGGGCGGGTCGGTGGCGGCGGCGCGCGGGTCCACGTCCACCGCGCGCTTGCGGTCGTCGATGCTGTCGAGGAGCTGCCGCAGCGGCTTGGCGAGCGCCGGCGCCCCGCGGGCCAAGCGGCCCAGCTCGTCGAGCTCCTGGGTGGTGGCCCGCACGGCCCGGCGACCCGAGTCCGACGCCCGGCCGAGAGAGGTGAACGCCGGCCCGCCCGCGTCGGCGAACGGGGGCAGCCGTGTCATGAACGTGTTGAGCTGGTCCGCGGAGCCGCGGAGGTCGCGCAGCACGGGCTGCTGAGCCGTCGCGAGCTCGCCCAACCGGAGCATGTAGGGATTGAGCTCCCCCAGGAACTCCGGCAGCCGGTGGAAGGCGCCGGCCAGCTCGTCGCGCCGGGTGGCGGCCACGGCAGCCGTGCTTCCGGCCTCGCGCACGAACCGGGACACGTCCTTGCGGCGGCGGGCAAGGGCACCCACCACCGTGTCGGCGTCGGTCACGAAGCGCTCGATCGTCTTGGTCTGGCGTGCCAGCACGCGCAGGGTCTGGTTGGTCTCGCGCAGCCCGGGGTGTGCCCGCCGCAGCACGGCACTCAGGTCGCCCGGGCGGCCGGCCAGGCCCGCGCCCAGCTCGTTGATGATGATCCGCAGGCGATCCACGTAGGGCCGCCGGACGATGTTGTTCACCAGGTCGAGCGGGATCGTGGAGGTGGTCTGCGCCACGGGCACGCGGCCGCCGTCGGGAATCCGCTCGCCCGAGGTGCCCGGCTGGCACTGCACGAAGTACTCGCCGATGAACGACTGAGGCCGGATCTCGCAGTGCGCGTCCCGGCGCAGGTCGCCGAACCCGGGCTCCGTGATCTTCACCTTCACCACGGCCACCGGCCGGGCCTGGCCCTCCACCTCGAGGCCGTCCGTGGTGCCGGCGCGAACTCCGGCAACCTTGAAGTCGCCCCCGTCGGTGACCCCGAAGGCGTTGTCGAACTCGATCTCGTAGGTCTTGCCCTGCGCGTCGTCGTCGCCGGTGGCGCCGAGGGCGAGGGCCGTGCCGCCCACGCCCGCGGCGAGCACGAGCAGCAGGAGCGCGATCAGGGCGGGCCGCCTCACGGTCCCACCGAGCGCTGGGAGTCGTCGCACTGGAGCGTGTTCCGCTCGGATGCCGGGAGCACGTTCGAGCCGTCGGGGGCCGGCTGCTCGTTGGCCCCCGGGCAGCGCCGGAACTGGTTCAGCTTCGGTCCCGGTCCGTAGAGGAACTCGGACAGGTTGATCCACGCCCTCGAGTACTCGCCCAGCGCGTCGTAGGCCCCCGTCGTGGAGAAGTCGTCGAGCCAGCCCACGAAGTCCGGTGTGTAGGGGCGGCCGAGGGCGATCGTGGGCGCCGCCGCACGCAGCGCGGCGGCCGTCTCCGGGAACGCCCCGCGGCGCACCGCGCCGTGGGCCCGGGTGGCGTCCAGCGCGGAGCTCGCGAGCGCCGGGAAGCTCCCCAGCGCCTCGATCAGGTCGTTGCTCGCGCCCGGTGCGCGGATCGTGCGGGACAGGTCGCGGATGGTGGGCGCGCCGTCGCGAGCGAAGCCGCGTGCCTGGGCGAGGAACGGCTGGAGGCGCACGGCCACGGGCTTCGCGGCGTCCACCAGCGGGTCCACGTCGTCCAGGGTGGCTCTCAGGTCCACGAAGGTCGAGTTCGCGCGCCGCAGGAACGGCGGCAGGCGGTCCACCGACTCGGCCAGGGCCTCCTTCTGCCGCCCGAGCGCCGAGAAGGTGGTGGCCAGGTTCGTGACCGCGCCCTGGAGGTGGCCCCGGCGCTGCGCGAGCGCGGTGACGAGGTCGGACGACTGGACCAGGAAGCGCTGGAGGCGGCGGTCGTCGCGGGACAGCTCACCGAACAGGCGGGCGCCGGTGGAGAGCGCCGGGTTCAGATAGTGGATCCCGTGACGCAGCTCTGTGCCGCGGCCCCTCAGCGAGGCGGCCGACCCGGCCACCACGTCCTGAAGCCCCCGCCGCGTGCGCCTGTCGAAGATGTTGAACACCTGGTCGATCTCCACCGCCGCGCGGGTGTGGTCGACGGCGATCCGGCCGCCGTCGTCGATGGCGTGGCCGTCGTCGGGCCCGAGCTGAAGATCGACGTAGCGGTTGGCGATGCCCGACAGCGAGCCGAGCCTCACCACCGCCTCGGTGCCGGTCCGGAGCGGCACGTAGTCGTGGTCGCTGACCTCGAAGGTGACCTCCGCCATGCCGTCCTGGGACACGTCGATGTCCCTGACGGTCCCGACCTTCGCGCCGGCCACCCGCACATCGTTGCCGCGCACGAGCTGGCCGGCGTTCTGGAACTCCGCTGTGACCCGGTAGCTCGACCCGCCCAGGAGGAGAACGGCCAGGATGGCGGCTACTGCGACGGCGAGGGCGGCGCCCGCGAGGAGTCGCTGCCGGGAGCCCTCAGGCTCGTCCGGCGTGGGCTGGCCCTCGTGCGCCACATGCAAGTTGTAACGCTTGTCGCGAGTGGGCCCCGGGCGTGGCGCTCCGCGAGCGGGCGCTCAGGTGGTGCCGCGCCCGCGCGACACGGCGATCTCGCCGGTGCGGACCATCTCGATCAGGCCGAACGGGCGCACCATGTCCTCGAACGACTCGATCTTGTCGTCGGTGCCGGTGATCTCCACCGTGACCGAGCGCTTGTGAACGTCCACGACGTTGCCGCGGAAGATGTCCGTGAACTGCATCACCTGGGCCCGCGTCTCGCCGTCCTGGCACGAGATCTTGAACAGCGCCAGCTCCCGGGCCACCGTCTCGCCCGGCTCGAGGTCGCGGATCTTGATCACGTTCACGAGCTTGTGCAGCTGCTTCGTGACCTGGTCGATCGGATGTGCCGCGCCGTCCACGGTGAGTGTGAAGCGCGACAGGCTGGTGTCGTCCGTGGGACCCACGGCCAGTGAGTCGATGTTGAACCCTCGCCGGGCGAACAGGCCCGCGATGCGGGCCAGCACACCGGGCCGGTTCTCGGCCAGGATCGAGAGCACGTGCTTGCGGCCGGTACGGCCGCCCACCGTGGCCTGAAGATCCTCGAGGCTCAGAACTTCCTTGGTGCCGGGCTCGCCCATCGCTCAGCCCACCATGTCCCGGGCGGCCTGACCGGCCGGGATCATCGGGTAGCAGTTCTCCTCCTTGGTCACGCGCACGTCCACGAGCACCGGCCCGTCCTCGGCCAGCGCCTCCTTGAAGGTGTCCACGAGCACCGCCTTGTCGGAGACCAGGACACCCTTGGCGCCGAAGGCCTCGGCGAGCTTCACCCAGTCGGGGCTGGCGCCCATCTCGACGGACGAGTAGCGGCGGTCCCAGAACAGCTCCTGCCACTGGCGGACCATGCCGTAGTAGCCGTTGTTCATCAGGAAGATCTTCACCGGGATCTGCTCGGTAACGCATGTGGCCAGCTCCTGGACGTTCATGATCAGCGAGCCGTCACCGGCCAGGCACACCACGTCATCGTCGGGCCGGGCCACCTTGGCGCCCATGGCCGAGGGGAGGCCGAAGCCCATCGTGCCGGCGCCGCCGGAGTTGATCCACTGGCGCGGGCGGGTGAAGCCGTAGTACTGGGCGGCCCACATCTGGTGCTGCCCCACGTCCGAGGTGATCACGGCATCGCCGCCGGTGGCCTCGTACATCGCCTCCACCATGAACTGCGGCTTGATCTCCGAGTCCTCGCTGTCCTCGTAGTGCAGCGGGTGCTTGTCCTGCCAGCCGTGGAGGCGCTGCCACCAGCCCTCGAGCCGGGCGGGGTCCGCGGCCAGTGCGCGGTACTCGGCGGTGAAGCGGGGAAGGATGTCCTTCGCGTCGCCCACGATCGGGATGTGGGCGGGCACGTTCTTCGAGATCTCGGCCGGGTCCACGTCGATGTGGATGAACTTCGCCCGCGGCGCGAACTCGGACAGCTTGCCGGTGATGCGGTCGTCGAAGCGCGCTCCGATGGCCACGATCAGGTCGGCCTCGTCCATGGCGTAGTTCGCCGTGCGGGTGCCGTGCATGCCCAGCATCCCGAGCCACTGGTCCTGGTCCGCCGGGAACGCGCCCAGGCCCATCAGGGTGCAGGTCACGGGCAGCTTGTCCGACAGGCAGAACTCGGTGAACTCGCGTGCCGCCTCGGCGTTGACGATCCCGCCGCCTCCGTAGATCACGGGGCGGATCGAGTTGGCCAGCGCCTTGGCTGCCAGGCGGATCTGCTTGGCGTTGCCCTCCTTCGTGGGCTGGTAGCCCGGGAGGTTCAGCTTGGACACCGGCTCGTAGGGGATGTCGGCGCGGGAGAGGTCCTGGGGCACGTCCACCAGCACCGCGCCGGGCCGCCCGCTGCGGGCAATGTGGAACGCCTCGTGCATTGCGCGGGGAATGTCCCGCGGGTCCTGGATCAGCACCGAGTGCTTCACGATCGGCATCGTGATGCCGCTGATGTCGGCCTCTTGGAAGCCGTCGGTGCCGATCAGCTCGGTACGCACCTGGCCGGTGATGAAGACGGTGGGCACGCTGTCCATCTGCGCGTCGGCGATCGCCGTGACCAGGTTCGTGGCCCCCGGGCCCGAGGTGGCCAGTGCCACGCCCACCCGGCCGGACGCCTTCGCGTAGCCCTCGGCGGCGTGTCCGGCGCCCTGCTCGTGACGGCAGTGCACGTGCCGGATGCCGGCGTCGTAGAGAGCGTCGTAGGTGGGCAGGTTGGCCCCGCCCGGGATGCCGAAGACGTGCTCGACGCCCTCGGCCTTGAGGCACTCCATGATGGCGTCGACAGCTCGCATGCGGCCAGCGCTCCTTTCTGGGGGCGGTTGTCCTCCACCTCACTGGTGTAGCGGGGTGACGGGACGACGCACTCTACCAGCGGATTTCCGGGCCCTGTTCGCCCTTCCCGGTCAGGCCGGGGCGTGCGGGCGGCCGATCTCGGCCGGGTCGGACGGGAACTCGAGATCCCGGCCGCAGCGCCGGCAGACCTGGTCGTACAGGTGGAGGATCGTGCCGCACTCGGGGCAGCGGCGCAGCGGCTCGTTGCGCTCCCAGCGGGAGAAGATCGCCGCGAGCGTGCCGATCAGCGGCAGGCACAGCCCGACGAGGAACCACAGCACGAACGACCCGCCCTTGATTTTTCCCACGACTCCCGCGGAGAGACCGCAGAAGAAGGCCAGGACTACGTACTCCACGGCTCCGCGCTCAGAGCACTCTGATGGCCCAGATAACTGCCACGACGGCGATCACCGCGATAACGATCCAGGCCACGGCTGCCACGAAGCCGAGCACCAGCTTGAACAGGATCCAGGCCGCGACCAGGAGCACCACCAGAGCGAGCGCCTTGCGACCGAGATCTGAAACCACCTGTCCCATGATCCAAGTGTGTCAGAGCAGCCGCGCGGGACGGGTGGGCAGGTAGCGGTCCAGTCCGGGCAGCGGAACGGACGACATCACCCAGCTCGGCCAGCGCACCTTGAAGCCCAGGCGCCGGAGCCGGTCCAGCAGCCACCAGGAGTCCGTGGTGCAGTACACCCCCAGGGAGTCCGGCTGTTGCGACTTGGCCACCCGGTCGAGGGCGGCCAGCACCACCGGCAGCAGATCCTCGGGCGTGGCCCCGACGGCGGGCCCGATCTCGCCGATCGGGCTGACCCAGCACAGCCCCCTGGCCTCCTCCCCGTTCATCACGGCGAGACAGCTGCGGGAGCGGCCGAAGAACTCGTGCAGCGCCGGCCGCTTGTGGCCGATGGCCAGCGGCTCGAGGAGCTTCCACTCCTCCACCGCCCGATCCGGGGTGAGCACGTGCACCGCGGGCTCCGTGGCGTCCGTGGCCTCCAGCGAGCGGCGCTCCATGTACCTGTCCGTGGCCAGGCGCAGGTGCCAGTGGCCGGCCACCGGCATGACCCCGAAGCGGGTGTAGAGCGTCAGGTCGGGCGAGGTGCCCAGGGTCACCACTACGCGCCCCCGCTCCCGGGTCGGCCGCTCCGGCCAGCATCGCTCGAGGAGACCCGTGCCGATGCCCGTGCCGATCCGATCCGGATGCACGGCCAGCTCGCTCAGCTCGTCCATGGGATCGAAGCGGGCCATCCTCACGTAGCCCACGATCGTGCCCTCCTCCTCGCAGACCCAGAACGCACCGTCGGGCTGGCCGGCGATGAACTCGAGCAGGGGGCGCTGGCGCTTCCACTCCTCCTCCAGGAACTCGGCCTCGGAGCCCTCGCCGAGCGGCGGGACGCCCCTGACGCGAACGGCCTCCCTCAGCGACACGGCGGTGAGCTCGAAGGTCGCGCGCAGGTCGGCCGTCCGCCCCTCGCGGAAGATGCGCTCCACCGTCACCGGGGCGGCCCCGGCTCGTCGGCGTCGTCCATCAGCGCGCCCAGGCGGGGCGGGTGGCCGAGCTGGGCCAGCTCGGCCGAGGCGCGGCCGAAGAACAGTCCCACCGTCCAGTCCGTGACCAGGCGCAGCTTCCGGGCGGTGCCGGGCATGAGGGCCACGTGATAGGTCCGGGCAGCGAACCATGCCGGAAAGCCGCGCAGCCGCACGCCGAGCATCGTGGCCACGGCCTTGTGCTGGCCCATGTCCACGAACACCCCGAGGGTGCGGTAGCGGAAGGGCCGCGGACGCCCGCCGGCCAGCGCCGCGGCCACATTGTCGGCTGCCACCTTGCCCTGGCGCAGCGCGTGCTGGGCGGTGGGCGGAGAGGGCGAGCGCCGGCGCTTGGCCGGGTCGGGCACGGCGGCGGAGTCACCCACCGCCCAGATGTTGTCGTGGCCCTCCACCCTGGTGGTCGCATCCACGTGAAGCCGGCCCGTGGACTCGTGGAGCGGCAGCCCCAGACGGGCGATCACGGGCGACGGAGCCACGCCGGTGGTCCAGCAGACGGTGCGGGCGGGAATGCGCTCGCCGTCGCTGAGCGTGGCCGAGCTCTCGTTGATCGAGGCGAGCCGCATGCCGGTGCGGATCTCCATGCCCCGGCGGCGCAGCTCGCGCGTGGCGAATTCGGCCAGGCTGGGCGGAATCTCCGGCATGATCCGGTCCCGGTCCTCCACCAGCACGAAGCGAGCGCCCTCGATGCGGCAGCGGGGGTAGCGGTCGATCACGTCGGCCACGAAGTCCTGCATCTCGGCGATGCCCTCCACGCCGGCGTATCCCGCGCCGACGAAGACGAAGGTGAGGTAGGCCCTGCGCAGCTCGGGGTCGGGCAGCGACTCCGCCACCTCGAGGTTCCAGATGGCGCGGTTGCGCAAGGCGATGGCGTCGGCCAGCGAGTGGAAGCCCACGCCGTACTCGGCCAGCCCGGGCACGGGCAGCACGCGCGAGACCGATCCGAGCGCCACGATCAGCTGGTCGTAGTGGAGCCGCTCGTCGCGGCCGTCCACCGTCTGGATGGCCAGCTCGTTGCGGGCCGGCTCTGCGCCGCTCACGCGCCCCAGCCGAAGCTCCGTCCACTCCAGCTCCTCGCGGAGCGGCACCACGACGTGGCGGGGCTCGAGCGAGCCCGACGCCGCCCCGGGAAGCAGCGGCGAGTAGAGCATGAAGTTCTCCGCGGAGACGAGCGTGATGCGCGCGCTGTGGCGTGGAAGGCGCCTCTCCAGGCGGCGGGCCGCATAGAGGCCGCCGAAGCCGCCACCGGCGATCACCACCTCGTTGGCCACGGCCGCCGAGGCTACTGACTGGCGGCCGAGCGGGCGGCGCGGAGGGCGGGTCTCATCGCCACCGGCAACCGGCGGCCCACCCGCCAGCCCGCACCGGCGAAGGCGTGGTTGGCCACCGTGGCGAAGCCGACCTCATCCTCGCGCAACGCAAGCAGCAGGTGCGCGACCCGGTCGGAGGGCGGCAGCTCGCGGTCCGTGGTGCGAACGCAGAAGCAGTGCACGCGGCGCCCGCCGGGCACCACCAGCAGCGCCCCGCCCTCCCCCACCAGCCACGTTCCCAGCGACCCGGGCTCGAGCGCGAGGCCCGTGCCGCGGTGTAGGTCGCGCTGCTTGTGGTCCAGCAGGTCTCCGAGGAGTCCCAGAGCCACCGCCTCGCCCTCCTCGTTGCGCGGCCCCTTCGGCCGCACCACGCTCGCGCCGCGGAAGGCGTAGAGCTCGGGGATGATCCAGCCGTGGGCGAAGGCCACGAGGGCCACAGGCACGGTCACCGGGTTCAGCGCCAGGAGCACGAACCCCGCAATCACGAAGGGCACGGTGTAGGCCACGGTCCAGGCCTGCCAGATGTGCCCGTAGCGCCGCAGCCAGGCGGCGTCCGTGGGCCGGCGCCAGGGAACACTCGCCAGCTCGGGAAGGGCCTGGCCGGCCTCCACGCCTAGCCGCCGGCGATCGGGCGGCGCATGATCACCAGATCTGCGTCACGCGGAAGCTCGCGCACGTGCGTGGCCTTGCCGGGGCCGTCGGGCATGGTGCCGATGTACCCGAGCTCGATCTGCTTGCGGAACTCGCCGAGAGCGGCGTCGAATGCCGGCTCGTCGTGCGCCGTCCACTCGGCCAGGGTGCTGTGCCCAGTTCGGTCCATCCGGATCAGTCGCGCCATGACGGTCTCCTCTCGACGGTGTGCCCAGTGAGGATACGCGCCGCTCCGCGGCGTCAGACGCCAATTCGCTCGCGGATCATGCGCTGCACCTCGCCGCCGTCCGCGCGACCCTTGGTCTGGCGCATCACCGCCCCGACCACGGCGCCGATGGCGCGGTCGTTGCCCGCCCGGATCTTCTCCACCGCCTCGGCCTGCTCGGCCAGGGCGCGGTCCACTATCTGCTCGAGCTCGTCGCCGCCCGCGCGGGCCAGGCCCATGGACTCCACCACGGCGCTGGGCTCCCCGCCGTGTTCCACCAGCTCCCCCAGCACCTCCTTCGCCGCCGAGCCGGCCACCTCTCCGCCCTCCACCATCTCCACCAGGCGCGCGAGCGCCGCGGGCTCGATCTTCGTCTGCTCCGGGCTGCGGTCCCCGAGCCGGGCGGCCAGGTCGTTCACCACCCAGTTCACCACCTGCTGCGGGTCCGAGCTGCCCGCGGCCAGGGTCTCCTCCAGGAAGTCGCCCAGCTCGGCACGGAAGGCCAGCAGCCGGGCCGAGTCGGCGGGCAGGCCCAGCTCGCGCTCGAGGCGCTCGGCCCGGGCCTGAGGCAACTCGGGCAGAGCCGAGCGGGCTCGCTCCAGCATCTCGGGCGTCGGCGCGATCGGCACGAGATCGGGCTCGGGGAAGTAGCGGTAGTCGTGCGCCTCCTCCTTCGAGCGCAGCGAGCTGATGCTGCCGCTGCGCGGGTCGTAGTGGAGCGTCTCCTGCTCCACCTGCCCGTCGTCGGCCAGGATGCGCTCCTGGCGCTCGATCTCGGCCAGGATCCCGCGCTCCAGGAAGCGGAAGGAGTTCATGTTCTTCAGCTCGGTCTTGGTGCCGAGCGTGGTCTCACCCGCCGGGCGGATGGACACGTTCGCGTCCATGCGCAGCGAGCCCTCCTCCATGTTCACGTCGGACACGCCCATGCGGCGCAGCGTGGCCTGGAGGATGCGCCCGAACTCCGCGGCCTCCTCGGCCGAGCGCAGGTCGGGCTCGGTCACGATCTCCACCAGCGGCGTGCCGGCCCGGTTGAAGTCCACGACGCTGCCCTCCGCGCCGTCGATTCGCCCGGAGGCCCCCGCGTGCACGAGCTTGGCCGCGTCCTCCTCGAGATGCACGCGGTGGATCCGCACGTCCCCCAGGCGCCCCGCCGTGGCCAGCGGAATGTCGTACTGGCTGATCTGGTAGCCCTTCGGGTTGTCCGGATAGAAGTAGTTCTTGCGGTGGAAGATCGAGCGCTCGGCGATCTCGCAGTCGAAGGCCATCGCGATCATCAGCGCCAGGTGCACGGCCTCGGCGTTGGTCACCGGGAGCGTGCCCGGATGACCGAGGCACAGCGGGCACGTGAGCGTGTTCGGGGGCGCGCCGAACGACAGCCCGCAGCCGCAGAACATCTTTGTCCGCGTGCGCAGCTGCACGTGGATCTCGATGCCGATCACCGGCTCGTACCGGCGAGTGCCGTTCATCCGCGCGGCACCCCCTCGAAGCCGAGCGCGCCCTCGAGCGCGTGCGCCGCGTCGAGGATGCTGCTCTCGGCGAAGGGCGGGCCGATGATCTGGAGGCCCACGGGCAGGCCCTCGGAGAGCCCGATCGGGATGGAGATGGCGGGCAGCCCGGCCAGCGACGCGGGCACCGTGTAGTAGTCCGAGAGGTACATCGCAAGCGGGTCCGCGGTGCGCTCGCCGAGCCTGAAGGCCACGGTGGGCGAGGTGGGCGTGACCACGAGGTCCACGCGCTCGAACGCCGCCCGGAAGTCCTCCACGATCCGAGTGCGCACCTTCTGGGCCGTGCCGTAGTAGGCCTCGTAGTAGCCCGACGAGAGGGCGTAGGTGCCGATCATGATCCGGCGCCGGACCTCCTCGCCGAAGCCGTCGTGGCGGGTGCGCTCGTACATCTCCAGCAGGTCGTCGCTCGGGGTGCGATGGCCGTAGCGGACGCCGTCGTAGCGAGCCAGGTTCGCGCTGGCCTCGGCGGGGGCGATCACGTAGTACGCGGACAGGCCATGCTCGGCGTGCGGCAGGTCCACCGGCTCCACCGATCCGCCCAGCTCCTCGACCAGCGCCACCGCGCGCCGCACCTGCTCGGCCACGCCGGGCGTGAGGCCCTCCTCCTCCAGCCCCCACACCCCCACGCGCTTGCCGTCCAGCCGCTCGGCCGAGGGCAGGTCGATGCCGCCGGGGTGCTCCAGCGAGGTGGAGTCGTTGGGGTCACGGCCGAGCAGCGCCCTCAGCAGCAGGGCGGCGTCGGTCACGGTGCGGGTCAGCGGCCCGCACTGGTCGAGCGAGGAGGCAAAGGCGATCATCCCGTACCTCGACACCGCCCCGTAGGTGGGCTTCAGGCCCACGATCCCGCACAGCGCCGCGGGCTGGCGGATCGAGCCGCCCGTGTCGGTGCCGATCGCCCAGGGCGCGGTCCCGCCGGCCACGGCGGCGGCCGATCCCCCGGAGGACCCGCCGGGCACGCGCTCGCGGTCCCACGGGTTGCGCACGGGACCGAAGGCGGAGTTCTCGGTGGACGAGCCCATCGCGAACTCGTCCTGGTTCGTCTTGCCGAGCACGGGCGCCCCGGCACGGGCCAGGCGCTCCACCGCGGTCGCCGTGTAGGGCGGGCGGTACCCCTCGAGGATCCGGGAGGCGGCCATGCTGGGCACGCCCTCCACGCAGAAGAGGTCCTTGACGGCCACCGGCACGCCGCCCAGGGCGGAGCCGGGCTCGGGATCGGACGGCGTCTGTTCGGCCACCCACAGGTAGGAGCCGAGGTCGTCGGCCGCCGCCCGCGCACGCCAGAACTCGAACAGCTCCCCGGCCGAGAGCTCGCCATCGCGTACCCGCGCGGCGGCCTCGGCACCGCTCAGGCCGAGGAGGTCCGAGCTCACGAGCGCCCCGGGCTGGGAACGCCGAAGCCGTTCGGGCGCGGGTCCGGCGCCGGCTCCAGGGCGCGCTCCACGGGCAGGCTCGGCCGGGGCACGTCCTCGCGCAGCACGTTCTCGATCTGCACCACGTGGGTCGTGGGCTCCACGTCCTCCAGGTCGAGCGACTCCATCCGCTCGATGTGGCCGAGGATGGCGGGCAGCTCCTCCACCATCGCGTCGATCTCCTCGTCGGTGAGGCGCAGCCGGGCCAGGCGGGCCACGTGCTTCACCTGCTGGCGGTCGATCATCGCGGCGATTGTAGGTGTGGGCCGGGGACGGCCGGTCAGCCGCCGAAGCCCGAGCGGTCGATCATGCGCCGCTCGTGCGTGCCCACGCCGAGGGTGCGCTCGCCCTCCGCAACCTCCACCGCGAAGCGCAGCTTGCGCCCGTCCGCCACCTCGTTCAGGCGGGCGGTGACGACGCAGACCGCCCCTTCCGCGGCCGCTCCGACGTGCTTGATGCACACCTCGAAGCCCACCGTGGCGTGGCCTTCGGGCAGGTGCTCGAAGGCCAGCACGGAGGCGCAGCGCTCCATCATCGCGATCATCCCCGGAGTCGAGAGGACCTTCACCGGGAGCGTGCCCCCCACGTCGGTGAGCAGCCGGTCCTCCACGATGAACTCCTCGCGGCGCTCGATGCCCGGCGCGAGCGTTCCGGCGTCGCTCACCCGGTGCCGCCGGGCGGAGGGGCGGGAAGAAGCTCGATCTCGGGCGGCGCCGCGATCGGCCGGCCGGTGGCGTCGGTGTGGCGGCCCGAGGGCGAGAGGCGCTCGTCGCGCATCGAGATGGTGGCGCTGACGACGATGCCGAGCACCCCGGCCAGCGCCAGCCACAGGCCGGACTCGCGGCCCGTGGCCGCGCCGGGCAGGGACAGCACGCGGAAGACCATCAGCACGAGCCCGAACAGCCCGAACAGCGTGACCAGGGCATCCAGCGCAATCGGCACCGCCGCGACCCGCATCCACGCGGTGACGGCGAGCACGGAGAGCGCGCTCAGGGCCACGAGGGCCAGCAGCACGTCCGCGATGTCGAGGGCCTCCCAGCCGCTCAGATCGGAGCCGTCCGTGCCGTACCAGGGCAGGAACAGCGCCACCAGCACCAGCAGCCCCGATGCGGCGAGCAGGATCTCGCCGGCGCGCAGTCTCCGAAGGTCCATCGGCTGAGGGTACCCGCGGCCCTAGCCCGAGTTACCCGTGACGAGCTGTGCCTGCGCGGCGGCCACCGTGTTCACCAGAAGCATCGCGCGGGTCATCGGCCCCACTCCGCCGGGTACCGGGGTGATGGCCCGGGCCTTCGCCCTCACGCCCTCGAAGTCCACGTCGCCCGTGAGCCCGGCCTCGGTGCGGTTGGTGCCCACGTCGATCACCACGGCGCCCTCGCGCACCATGTCCGCCGTGATCAGGCCCGGCCGCCCCGCCGCCGCCACGATCACATCCGCCCCGCGGCACACCGCGCCCAGGTCGCGCGTATGGGAGTGACAGTGCGTGACCGTGGCGTTCGCCGCCAGCAGCAGAACGGTGAGCGGCTTGCCCACCAGGATCGAGCGCCCGACCACCACGGCGTGCGCGCCGTCGAGATCCACCCCGGCCTCGGACAGCAGCTCCATCACCCCGGCGGGAGTGCACGGCACCATGGCCCCGATCTGGTCCTGGACGAGCAGGCCGGCGTTCACCGGGGTGAGGCCGTCCACGTCCTTCGCGGGAGCGATCCGCGGCACGAGCACGGCCTGGTCCAGATGGGGGGGCAGGGGAAGCTGGAGGAGGATGCCGTGCACCTGATCGTCGGCGTTCAGGGAGTCGATCAGCGCCGCCAGCTCGGCCTCGGACACGTCGGCCGCCGGCTCGTGGTGGAACGACCTGATGCCCACCTGCGCGCTGTCCTCCCGCTTCATCCGCACGTAGACCTCGGACGCCGGGTCGTCGCCCACCAGGATCGTGGCCAGGCCCGGCGTGACGCCGTGGCCGGCCTCCAGCTCCTTGACCAGCGCGGCCACCCGCCCGCGCATCCGCGCGGCCAGTGCGTTCCCGTCGATGATCTGGGCGTCAGCCACGCTTCTTGAGCGGCGCGTAGTCCGCCATCAGCTTGCGCTCGGACGGCGGCGACTCGTCGGTGCCCTGGAATCGCACCACCACCAGGCCGCCGGGCTCGAGGCCGATCACCACGCCCGGACCGAAGTTCGCATGCACCACATCTTCGCCCAGGGAGAAGGTGGCACCACTACCCGGGGCTGGACCCGGCGTGGGCGCCGCCGCGCTGCCGCTCCAGGTGGAGGCCGCGGCCATCCCCGTCGGGGCGCTCTCGTCAAGGTCGGTGAGGTCGGACGGCACCTCGTCGATGAAGCGGCTGCGCACGTTCCAGTCACGACCGCCGAAGAGACTCCGGGAGCGGGCGTGGGTGAGGTAGAGCTCGCGTCGAGCGCGGGTCATCCCGACGTAGGCGAGGCGTCGCTCCTCCTCCACGTCGCCCGCCTCGATCGCGCGCAGGTGCGGGAACACGCCGTCCTCCATGCCGATCACGAACACGGTGTCGTACTCGAGGCCCTTGGCGTTGTGCAGGGTCATCAGGGTCACGATGCCGTCGTCATCGCTCAGGCCGTCCTGCTCGTTGAAGAGGGCCACCTGCTGGAGGAACTGCTCGACGCCGGGCTCGTCGTCACTCTCCGCGGTCGCGGGGCCGCCCGCAGCGGCGTCGTACTCTCGCCCCACCCCCACCAGCTCCTCGAGGTTCTCGAGCCGGCCCTGGGACTCGATCGTGCGCTCGGCCTGAAGCGCCTCCACGTAGCCGGTCTCCTCCAGCGTCTCGTGGAGCAGGTCGCCGACCCCCGCCCCACCCTCGGCGCGCTCGCGCAGGCGCTCCATGACCGACATGAAGCGGCCTACGGCCTTCACCGCCGCGGAGGCCAGGCCGGGCACCCGCTCGGGCGCGGCGGCCACGTCCCAGATGGGCTCGCCCAACGTGTTGGCCTGCGCCACGAGGCGCCCCTGCGAGGTCTGGCCGATGCCACGCCGGGGCGCGTTCACCACCCGCCCGAAGGCCACGGTGTCCGAGGGGTTCACGAGCAGGGTCAGGTAGGCCAGCGCGTCCTTCACCTCGGCCCGCTCGTAGAAGCGGGTGCCGCCGATGATCTGGTATCCCACGCCGTAGCGCACCAGCATGTCCTCGAGCACCCGCGATTGGGCGTTCGTCCGGTAGAAGACGGCGATCTCGTCGCGCGAGCCGCCCGCGTCCACCAGCGACTCGATCTCCGACACCACGAAGCGCGCCTCCGCGTGCTCGTCCTCGAGCTCCCGGACGTGCACCGGGTCGCCCTCCCCCACGTCGCTCCAGAGCGACTTGGCCTTGCGGGCCCGGTTGTTCGAGATCACCCCGTTGGCCGCGCTGAGGATGGTCTGGGTCGAGCGGTAGTTCTGCTCGAGCTTGATCACGCCCGTGTCGGGAAAGTCGCCCTCGAAGTCCAGGATGTTGCGGATGTCGGCACCCCTGAAGGAATAGATCGACTGGTCGTCGTCGCCAACAACGCAGAGGTTGCGGTGCTCCTCGGTGAGCAGCTGGAGCCAGCGGTACTGGGCGTGGTTGGTGTCTTGGTACTCGTCCACGAGCACGAAGCGGAAGGCCCGCCGGTAGCGCTCGCGCACCTCGGGGAAGAGCTCGAAGAGGTTCACACTACGGAAGAGCAGGTCGTCGAAGTCCATCGCGTTCGAGCTGTGCATCCGCTGCTCGTAGAGCGCATACACGTCGGCCGTGGTCTGCTCGAAGAACGAGGACACCTTGAGGTGGTAGGCCTCCGCGTCCAGCAGCTGGTTCTTGGCGTCCGAGATCTGGCGGCGAATGCCGCGGGGCGCGAAGCGCTTGGGGTCCACGTCGAGCTCCTCGGCACAGGCCTTCACCTGCCGGAGCGTGTCCTGCTCGTCGTAGATCGTGAAGCCGCGCGTGTAGCCGAGCCGCTCCGCGTCGGCGCGCAGGATCCGCGCGCACGCCGAGTGGAAGGTCATGACCCACATGGCGCGCGCCTTGCGCCCGACCAGGCCCTCCACCCGCTCGCGCATCTCCTGCGCGGCCTTGTTGGTGAAGGTGATGGCCAGGATCTCGCTCGGGCGGGCCTGTCCCGTTCCCACCAGGTGAGCGATGCGATGGGTGAGCACGCGGGTCTTGCCCGATCCGGCCCCGGCCAGGATCAGAAGCGGGCCCTCACCGTGCAGGACGGCCTCGCGCTGAGGGTCGTTCAGACCCTCCAGAAGGCTGTCGACGGCGGCGGGCGAGCTCACTCAGCCGAGGATAGTTGCGGCCCCGGCGGGCCCGCCAGGGCTGCCTCCAGCGCCTCCCGCAGCTCGGGCGGAAGCCGCCTCGCCGTCTGCTCCTCGTAGTCGAAGCCCACGAGCCAGCCATAGCCCTCGGCCACCAGGCGCTCGCCCACGTGCATCGCGAAGTCCACGCGGAAGGCGGACCGGCGCACCTCGCCCACCGAGCAAGCGATCGCCACCTCCTCGTCGTACTCGACCGGTGAGCGGTAGTTGATGTGAGCCTCGGCGAAGATCATCCCGAACGCCCCGCGCTCCGGGTTGGCCGGGCTGTGGCCGGGCGAGAGCTCCGACATGTAGGCGATCCGCGCACTCTCGAAGTAGCGCAGGTACACCACGTTGTTCAGATGCCGCATGGCATCGAGGTCGCCGAAGCGGACTCGCTCACGGTGGACGAAGGGGGCGGGCACGGGCGGGCACGCTATCCGGTGGTGTAAACCCATCTCCGTGGGCGACCTCCTCGAACAGGTCCGCGAGCGGTGCGCCGCGGTGGCCGCCGGAGCCCGCCACGTGGGGATCGACCCCGAGCGCATCGCGGCGGTGCAGCCGGCGCCCTCACCCGAGCTCGACCCGGAGCGCCACTACCTGGAGGGCTCGCCCGAGGACGTGGCCCGCTACCTGCTCACCCTCGATGCCATCAACTTCGGCTCGGGATGGTTCCCCACCCTGCGCAAGCGTCCCGGGTGCTCCGGCTACTTCACCGTCGCCTGGGCCCTGGCCGACCGGTTCCGCGAGGACGGCCCATGGTCTAACGCCGAGCTTCGATCGGCCACGCCTCCCCAGGTCGCGCGTGTGCTCGGACAGGACCCCGGTCACGAGCTGATGGCCCTCTACGCCGAGGCGCTGCGCCAGCTCGGGCGGTTCCTCGGCGACCGCGAGGTGCGGGCCGCGGTGGCCGCCGCCAGGGGCTCGGCCGAGCGGCTGGCAGTGTCACTGGCCGAGGGGATGCCGTTCTTCCGGGACACCGGCTTCTACAAGCGCGCCCAGATCGTCTCCTCGGACCTAGCGCTGGCGGGCGTGGCGGAGTTCCACGACCTGGACCGCCTCACGATCTTCGCCGACAACCTCGTGCCGCACGTGCTGCGGGTGGACGGGGTGCTCCGCTATGACGCGGACCTGGCCGCCCGCATCGACGCCGGAAAGCTCCTGCCGCCGGGAGAGGACGAGACGGAGATCAGGGCCTGCGCGGTTCACGCCTGTGAGCAGATCGCGCACCGGTCCGGCGTGCCGCCCCGGACGCTCGACGGATGGCTGTGGAACCGCGGTCGGGATCCGCTCTACAAGGCGCGTCCGCGCCACCGCACGCGGACGGTGCACTACTGAGACCCGCTACCCCCCGGTGGAGTCGGGACCGCGCCGCGGGCGCAGCGGCTGCACCCCGGCACCCTCGGGCTTGCGCCCCGTGAGCTCGGCCACGATCTCCTCGAGGCCGTTCAGCCGGTTGGCCATGCCCCGCATCGCGTCCGCCACGGGGTCGGGCAGGTGGGCCCAGTCGGCGTCCGGGCCCTGGGGCTTGCGCCCGTTCACCCGCACGGGGTGCCCCGGGTTGCCCACCACGGTGGCGTCGGGCGGGACGTCATGAATCACCACCGAGTTGGCGCCCACCCGGGCGCGCTCGCCCACACTTATCGGGCCGAGCAGCTTGGCGCCCGCGCCGATGATCGCCCCGCTCCCCACGGTCGGGTGGCGCTTGCCCCGCTCGAATCCGGTGCCGCCGAGCGTCACGCCCTGGTAGAGCGTCACCGAGTCCCCGAGCTCGGCCGTCTCGCCGATCACCACGCCCGATCCGTGGTCGATGAAGAGCCCCTCGCCGATCCGCGCGGCGGGATGGATCTCGATCCCCGTGACCACCTTGGTGGCGTTGGCCAGCGCCCTGGGCACCACGGGCACGCCCGCCTCGTAGAGCGCATGCGACACCCGGTGGGCCAGCAGGGCCTGAACGCCGCCGTAGGTGAGCAGCATCTCCAGCCGCCCGACGCTGCGTGCTGCCGGGTCGCGCTCGGCTGCGGCCGTCAGGTCCTCGCGCAGCTCGCGCGCCACCTGGGTGAAGGTGCCGATGCCGATCATCAGGGGGCGAAGAAGGGAGTGCTCGCGTAGCGCTCGCCCGAGTCGGGCATGATCACCACGACGCGCTTGCCGCGCATCTCGGGGCGCGAGCCCACGTGGATCGCTCCCCACAGGGCGGCGCCGCAGGAGATGCCGGCCAGCACGCCCTCGCGCCGGGCGCAGAGCCGTGCGGTGTCGATGGCGTCCTCGTCGTCCACGGGCACCACCTCGTCGATAACTGCACGGTTCAGGACGGCGGGCACGAACCCGGCGCCGATGCCCTGGATCTTGTGCGGACCCGCGGAGCGCCCCGAGAGCACCGCGGAGGCCATCGGCTCCACGGCCACCACGTATAGGTCCGGATTGCGCTCCTTGAGCCGCTCGCCGCATCCGGTGATGGTGCCGCCGGTGCCCACCCCGGCCACGAGCACGTCCACCCGGCCCTCCATGTCGCGCCAGATCTCCTCGGCGGTCGTGCGCCGGTGGATCTCGGGGTTGGCCGGGTTCGAGAACTGGTCCGGGATGAAGCTGTCCCCGCGCTCGGCGGCGATGCGACGGGCGGCCTCCACCGCCTCGTTCATGCCCCCCATTGACTCCACGAGCTCCACCTCGGCGCCGTACAGGCGCACGATGTTGCCGCGTTCGCGGCTCATCCCCTGGGGCATGGTGAGCACGAGGTCGTACCCGCGCGCGGCGCACACGAAGGCCAGCGCGATGCCGGTGTTACCCGAGGTGGGCTCGACGATGGTGGTGCGACCGGGCACGATCGCGCCCTCCGCCTCGGCCGCGTCGATCATGGCCACACCGATGCGGTCCTTCACGCTGCCAGCCGGGTTGTAAGCCTCGAGCTTGGCCACGATCTCCGCGCCGCAGTCGGGCGCCACACGGGCGAGGCGCACCATGGGCGTGCCGCCCACGATGTCGCTCAGGTTGTCGGGTATCGCCCCGGTCGAGGAGGACACGGACATGCCCCGAGGGTACCGTCGCGCCCGGCCCGGGTCGGCGGGCGGTCCGCGTCGCCCGGCGGACGGCACAATGGCGGGATGCTGATCCGGCCCGAGGATGCGGACGTGGTGGCGATCGGCCAGGCATCGCACGCGTGGCTCTCCGGCCAGCTCGCGCGCGCGTGGGGAAACGAGCGCTTCGACCCGCCCGAGCCCCGCGAGGAGGTGTGTCTCGCGGCCGAGCAGCACGACGTGGGCATGGCCGAATGGGACCTCGCCCCGGAGCCCGACCCGGAGACCGGACGGCCGCGGTCCTTCATGGAGATGGCACTGGAGGACCACCTGCGGCTGTGGTCGGCCGCACCGCGAAAGCTCCTCAGCCAGAGCCGCTATGCCGCACTGCTCGTATCGATGCACGGCGCCGCGCTGTACGAGCACCGCGACGCCTCCCGCCTTCCGCCCGAGGGCGCCGCGGCGGTGGCCGCCTACCTTGCGGCCCAGCGTGCGCTCCAGGAGAAGCTGATCGACCTCCTCGGCGCCGATCGGCGCGAGCTCTGCCGCAACCGGCGATTGCTCTCGGCCTGGGACGCCCTCTCGCTCGCGCTCTGCCTGCGGTGGGACCCCTACGTGGCGGACGAAGTGCCCGCGAGCGGCGATGCGCTCGCAGCCGTCCGGCTCGAGTCGTCCGGCGGGGAGCCGGGCGAGCGCTGGGCAGTCGATCCGTGGCCGTTCTCCGCGAGCGAGCTGCCCGTGCGCTGCGAGGGCCGCCGCCTAACGGGAAGGCACATAACCCGGAGCGAGCTCGAGCGAGCGCTCGCGGACGCACCGCAAGTGGCGCTCTCCTTCACGCTGGTGCCCCTCTGACCGAAGGGGAGCCTTATCAGGCGCTGGCCGCTGCGGCTCCGGGTGGCTAAGCCGCCCGCCGAGGGGTATGTTCGCTCCGATGCGGATCCTTGGGATCGTGCTCGCAGCGGTTGGCGCCTCCCTCCTCTCGGGCTGCGCGGTCGGCCTCCCGGAGGCGGCGACGAACATCTCCGCCACCGCGGCGACGCTGAACGGCCGGGTGGCCGGCACCTCGGACGGCACGCTCACGTACTGGTTCAGGTACGGCAAGACAGTCGGCTACGGGATGGAGACGCCACACCGCTCACTCACCGTCAGCGACCGGGATTTCCACTCCGTCTCGGAGGGGCTCACCGGGCTTTCCCCGGACACGACCTACCACTCCCAGCTGTGCGTCCGGGACCAGGAGGGGGACCAGCCGCGGGTGGTGTGCTCCAAGGACCACACGTTCGGCACGATCGGCGACACCCTCCGCGGCTCGGTGTTCGAGCACGCCAATTTCGGCGGAAGTGGCGTCACCAACGAGATCATCACCTTTGACGCGTACAGCGGCCCCCACAGCGAGAACGGCGGTGGACGGATCCACATTCGAAACCGGTACGGGGGCGAGACGGACCACGACGTGACCTGCCTGCGCCTGCAGGGTCAGCAGGTGACGGTGGGAGTGCGCTCGCTCGACGGGAGCCAGAGGACCTTCTGGTTCTTCGCGGTGCCGCAGACGGGCGGCGAATCGGGCTACCAGATCGAGAGCGTCGGCAATCGCCCCGACACCGACTGTTCCGTCCAGTACTCGGGGCCGCCACCCGACCCCGAGGCGTACGACTCGCTGACGCAGGTCTATGAGGACCCGCTCGTGGCTCACGACGTGCCGTAGCGTCGTTCGCCCAGCTGCGCGAACTCGCCGGGGTACCACCACCTCGTTGAGCCACACGGTGGAGTGGGAGGCCCTCAACCCCGTAATCAAGGTCTGCAACCCCACCGCCGGGAACCTCGATGACCACACAACGGACTTCAACCTGCCCATCATCGACCGCACCTGAGGGGGTTGCACTGCCTGCTTGGGCTACTTAGGTCGTCTCGGACATGCGTATCGCCGGAGTGACACGGCTCGTCGGTGCCCTGCTCGTGGTTGTCGCCGCGGCAGCCTCGAGCTGCGGGGTCCGTGTTCGCCAGCCGGCGAGCCTCATTACCGAGACGAGCGCCGTGCTTGAACGGCAAGGCGGTCTCGGCGATCGGCGGCTCGGGGAGCTACTACTTGGATTGGGGTCCTGCCGAGAACTGGGGCCTGCCGACCGCGGTCCGGAACGTCGAGTTCGGCCCAGACAACACGCGGCCCGCTTCGTCGCCGTCGAACGGCTCGTGCCCGGAGCGAGGTCCCGCTATCGGCTGTGCGTCTCCGACAGCGAGAACCCGGGTGGAGGCAACGGGTGCAGCCCGACGCAGACCTTCAGAACCCTGGGTCCCGTGGCCCCGACGTTCCGCGCCGAGAACAGAGAATGCGCTGGGCCGAACGACGTCTCCCAGGGGGCCTACGTGGTCAACTTCCAGCCGAACACGACCTACGCGTTCCGCGGAGTTCCTCGAGGGCGCGACCGGCGTCGCCAACACACCGTTCACCACCGACGAGGCCGGGAACTCAGGCATAGGGAGCATCGCCCTCACCCAGCCGTTCAGGGCGCACGTGCTGATCTGGCTGAACCCCAACGGCGACGTCGTCCAGGACCCCGGGGAGAAAACGGTGCTCGACAAGATCTACGGTCCGACGAGCCATGCGCGGACGCGCAGCCTGAGGAGCCGTCGGCGCAGAAAGCGGAAGACAGCTCTAGTGAGCGGCGCTCGCCAGATGTAGTACATCTGAGCACCGGGTGAACCGAGAGCGGACGACCGCTTGTTAGAGCGAAATAGAACCGCTCCGGACCGCTCGGGACTGCTGTGCAGGGAGCACTCACGCCACGTATCTGACCGTCGCCCAGGTTGCTGACCGGCTCCAGCTCTCCGAGATCTCGATCCGCAGGAAGATCAAGGCCGGCGAGATCCCCGTAGTCAGGCTCTCCACCCTGCCCGGCGGTGCGGTCCGCATCCCCGAACACGACCTCGAGGCCTGGCTCCGCTCAGTTCGACAGCCGTTAAACGGTGGGGAGGCGGCATGAGCCCTACCCATCCCTCCCGCACCCCGCCGCCCGCTGCTGCCGACCGGACGGTGACGAATGCCCTTACGGCACCTGGGTCGATGTGACCTTCAGCGAGCGATGCATCCGTTGCGTCCGTGCACGCGGCGGGATCCTCAAGGCCAGGACCGGGGAGCGCAGGGCCGAGGACACGAGGGCCGCATGACCATGGCACCCCCTCCCTCGCCCTCACCTACAGGACGGGACAGGGCACGAGTGGCGCGGGCCGGGAGATCGAAAGGGGTTAAACCGGGGCAGCCTGGCGAGAGCTGGCCGCTTACTCCGACAGCCCCACAGCTGCGAGGGCGGCCTCCCTGCCGATGAAGTACCTGAGCAGCACGATCTTGCCGTTGCGCCAGGTCTCCGCTTGCGCGTAGGTGACCTCGCCCGGGATGCCGCTGGACGTGGCTACACCGGTCGCGTGGATTATGGCGATGACCGTGTCGCCGCGGTCGATCGATTCGAGCCGTTCGTAACTGAGGTCCGTGAACGCCTCGGAAAAGCCGTCGATCTGGTGCCGCCATCCCTCAGGACCGTGAAAAACACGGGCGCCAGGCACCTCCGGCACGTCGTGGATCTCAGCCTTCTGATCGACGCAGGCGAGCACGCTCTCGATCTCTCCCGCGAGAAACATCGCCCAGACGCGCTCCGAGTTCTCCACGTTCTCCTGCGACATCTTCTACTCCGACAGCCCCACGGCTGCGAGGGCTTCGGTCCGCGTGCCGAAGTGGGCCCACCAGAAGCACCTCCCGCGCCGCCAGCGGGCCACCTGCCAGAACGCCTCCTCGACCGGGCTGTCGCTACCCGCGCCGTGGCCACTAATGCACGCGGCTGCGAGCGTCACGTTCCCCCCAATGTCG
>JBBQHI010000021.1:0-63073 GCA_038323835.1 Solirubrobacterales bacterium | reverse complement strand
CGACCAGTGATACGGGCGCCACCACGGACACCGGGGCCACCACCGGCACGGACACCGGAACCACCGGGGGGACCGGCACGGGCGGCGGGACCGGCACCGGCGGCGGAAGCACGCCGTCCGACGGCCAGACGAAGACCGTGGAGTACCGCTATGTGGCCGACGTGACCTTCATTGGCGCTAACGGCAAGAAGCGCAAGATCAAGAGCCTCGAGCGCCTCGAGATCCTGCCGAACGAGAGCGCTCCGCTGCTGATCTTCCTGGGGGCGAGCAAGAACGGCGGCAACGCGGTGTTCCTCGTGGACTCCACCCTCACGGCGGAGGGCGAGGGCAAGTGCAAGCCGAGCAAGGCGCAGTGCGGGTTCCTGTACCTCGGTCCGGGCTCCGAGGAGGAGTTCGTGGACCAGGACGGCAACTCCTACACCCTGCGCATAGACGCCATTCGCAAGGAGAAGGTGACGCCGGAGAAGGCCTCGAAGGCCACCACTTCCAAGAGCTCCACAACGAAGCACACGGCGGACGCCGCGGTGGGAGACGACACGGCCGTGCGCCGGTTCGTGCCTCAGCTGATCGGTGACCTGGTCACCCAGTCCACCGAACAGAGCAAATCTTCAGACGGCGACCAGACCGGTCGATAGGGGGTACGTGATGTCGCGCAGGATCTTCAGCATTTGCATGCTCGCGGTGGCCGCACTGGCCACCCTCGTGGGCGCACCCGGTGCGTCCGCGGCGAAGAAGGCTCCTGCGCCCGTGGTGACCAAGGTCACCCCGATGCGGATCACCGTGGGCGGCACGCTCACGATCAGGGGCCGCCACTTCCGCTCGAAGGCCAAGGGCAACACCATCATCTTCCGTGCGTCGAACGGACGCTCGGCGTTCGTCAAGCCCCGCAGGGCCTCGAGCACGAAGCTCGTGCTGAAGGTCACTGCGCCGGTCGCACGACTCCTCACGGTGAAGAACAGTGCCCAGCGCCCGACGCGCCTCAAGCTGCGCGTGCTCGCGGGCAGGTTCAGCAAGTTCACCTCGCGGCGGCTCTCCCCGGTGGTGCTCGGCGTGAGCGCCGGCGGCGGTGGTGGCGGTGGCGGTGGCGGCGGGGGCAACACGGCCGCGGTCTGCAACAGCCCTTCCGATTACGACCACGACCTGCTCCCGAACTCGCTCGAGAAGCAGCTGGGCACCGACCCGTGCCTGGCCGACACCGACGCTGACGGCATGATCGACGGCTGGGAGTACTACGCCGCCAAGGACCTCAACATAAAGGCCGTGCCCTACCCGGGCCACCGGCCCTACCCGAACGCCCTCGACCCGTCCGACGGCCAGTCCGGCAACTCCGGCACGAGCGCCTGGGACTTCGACGGCGACGGGCTCAAGACCTACGAGGAGTACCGCGCGTGGCGCCGGACCGGCAGCTCGTTCGACTCTGCGGCGATCGGAGGGCTCGACAGCGCCTCACCGCTCGGATACAGCGACGGCACGAAGCTCAGCCGCCCCAATGAGGCGCCCGTCGTGCCGGCTTGGCGCAGCGCCTCCTTCGGCCTGACCCCGCCGACGCAGTCCTTCCCCGCCATCTACAACCTCCACGGCGACGCGGCGTGGCACGACGACGAGCGCGACGCCGATGCCGATGGACTCGCCAACTGGGTCGAGTCCTCGCGCGGGCCCGGGCAGCAGTCCTGGTGGTCAGGGTTCTTCGGTAGCGAGGGGCACACTGCGGCCGCATGGCCGGACCATGCGAGCACCGATGCGGCCTGCGGCACGCAGCGCTTCGGGGCCTTCACCGAGCGTCCCTTCACGAATCTCGACCTGACCGATGCCGACGTGGACGGGGACACGCTCCTGGACGGCGAGGACGATCAAGACAACGATGGCTACAGCAACATTCGTGAGCTCTACGAGGCCGTGTACGACCTCGACGGCGACGGACAGCTGGTCTGCGGGCCCGACTCGTATCCCTCACTGGACGATGGCGGCGGATCGGTCGGAGTGAACGCCTTCAACCCCTGTGCGCCGAACCAGGCCTCGCGCACCTGCCCCGACTACCTGCCCTTCTAGGCACCTTCCAGACCGGCGCGGGCACCCTGCGTAAGTAGGGTGTCGGGCCCATGTCTCTGCGCTTCATCACAGCCGGCGAGTCGCACGGCCCGGGCCTTACGGCGATAGTCGAGGGGCTCCCGGCCGGCCTCGAGCTACACCCCGAGGACCTCGACGAGGACATGGCCCGGCGTCAGCTCGGTCACGGCCGCGGCGGGCGCATGAAGATCGAGAAGGACCGCGCGTTCGTCACATCGGGAGTGCGTCATGGACGCACGCTCGGGAGCCCGGTGGCCCTGCGGATCGAGAACCGCGACTACGCCAACTGGGAGGACCGGATGAACCCGTGGCCCGTGGACGCAGACGTGGCCGAGGTGCACCTTCCGCGCCCGGGACACGCCGACCTCGCCGGGGTCCAGAAGTACGGATTCACCGACGTGCGCAACGTGCTGGAGCGGGCGAGTGCCCGCGAGACGGCGGCCCGCGTGGCCGCGGGTGGCCTGGCCAAGGCCTTCCTGCGCGCCCTGGGCGTGACGGTGTTCAGCCACGTGACGCGCATCGGCGGGGTCACGGCGCCGCAGCCCGAGCACCTGGATCCGGCCGACTTCGAGGGCGTGGACGAGTCGCCGGTGCGCTCCCTCGACGCCGATGCCGGCGACGCGATGGTGGCCGAGATCAACACTGCTCGGAAGGCCAACGAGTCGCTCGGCGGCGTGTTCGAGGTCAGGGCCTTCGGGCTCGTGCCCGGCCTCGGATCCCACATCTCCTGGGAGGAGCGCCTGGACGGGCGCCTGGCGCAGGCGATCATGTCGATCCAGGCACTTAAGGGCGTGGGCATCGGGGACGGCTTCGACCTGGCGGGCCGGGTCGGCTCGCTCGCCCACGACGAGATCTTCTGGTCCGAGGAGCGGGGCTTCTTCCGCGACACGAACCGCGCCGGCGGGGTCGAGGGCGGCATGACCACCGGCGACCCGCTGATCGTGCGTGGGGCCATGAAGCCGCTTCCGACGCTCACCAAGCCGCTGCGCTCCGTGGACATCGCCACGAAGGAGCCCGCCCAGGCGCTGCGCGAGCGCACCGACTCCTGCACCGTTCCTGCGGCGGGCGTGGTGGGCGAGTCCATGGTGGCCCTGGTTCTCGGCGCCGCGTACCGGGAGAAGTTCGGCGGCGACCACATCGACGACGTGCGCGCCGCGCTCTCGGCCTACGAGGAGCGGATCGGATGGAGGCGCGGATAGCGCAGGACCCCGCTCCGCCCGGGCCGGCCATGGGCCGGGCGATCGTGCTCGTGGGCTTCATGGGCGCGGGCAAGTCCACGGCCGCGCGGACGGTCGCGGCCGAGATGGGGGTGGAGCCGCTCGACACCGATCGCGAGCTTGAGCGCCGCCTGGGGGAGCCGATCGACTCCTTCTTCGACCGGGAGGGCGAGGGCGCCTTTCGCGCGCGTGAGGAGGAGGTGGTGCTCGAGCTGCTCGACCGTGCCGCCGGGAGGGTGGTGGCGCTGGGCGGTGGCTCGGTGCTGTCCGAGCGCGTTCGGGAGGCCCTGGCCGAGCACACGGTGGTGCAGCTCGAGGTGCGCAGCGAGGACGCCTGGCGCCGCTCCTCGGGCAGCGGGCGGCCGCTGGCCCGGGACTCCGGTCGCTTCGAACAGCTCCAGGGCGACCGCGAGCCCCTCTATGCCGCCGTGGCGCACGCCGTGATTCCCCCTGGGCCGCGTGACGCGGTCCGCGCCGCTCTCCCCTCGCTGCGGGCGCTGGCCGCCGCTCCCGCGGGCACGCGGATGGTGTGGGCACGATCGGAGTCGGGGTCCTACCCGGCCTACTTCGGGGCGGGCCTGATCCGCTCCGGGTTCGACCATCCCGCCGAGGGACGGCGGTTCGTGGTCACGGACTCGAACGTGGCCCGCCTCCATCCGGTGGACGGGGTGGAGCGGCTGGTGGTGGAGCCGGGCGAGCAGGCGAAGACGCTGGCGGCCGCGGAGGATGTGCTGCGCGGGCTGGCCCGGGCCGGGGCCGAGCGCGGCGATCGCGTGCTGGCCGTGGGCGGCGGCGTGGTGGGCGACCTCGCCGGCTTCTGCGCCGCGGTGTACCAGCGGGGGATGCGGCATGTGCAGGTGCCCACCACGCTCGTGTCTCAGGTCGACTCGGCCTATGGCGGGAAGACCGGGGTGGACCTCCCCGAGGGCAAGAACTACGCCGGCTCCTACCACCAGCCCTCGGCCGTGATCTGCGACCCCACCGCGCTCGAGACGCTGCCGCCCGAGGAGCTGGCCGCGGGCTACGCCGAGGTGGTGAAGACGGCGCTCATCGCCGGCGGCCCGCTGTGGGCGCGCGTGCGCCAGGGCGGGCCCGTCGACCTGGACTTGGTGATGGGCTGCGCGCGCACCAAGCTCGCGGCGGTGGCCGAGGACGAGCGCGACGGCGGCCGCCGCCAGGTGCTGAACCTGGGCCACACGGTGGGCCACGCCATCGAGTCGGCCACCGGCTACTCCCGCTACCGCCACGGCGAGGCGGTGGCGATCGGGCTGCTGGTGGCGCTGCGCCTCTCCGGGCGCGATGCCCTGCGCGCGGAGGTGGCCGAGCTGCTCGGCTCGCGTGGGCTGCCCGGGACCTTCGAGGGCGCGAGCGTCGACGAGGTGGTGGCCCTGGTGGCGCGCGACAAGAAGCGGGCCGGGGGGCGGGTGCCCTTCGTGCTGCTCGAAGCCCCGGGGAAAGTCACGCCCGGGCACGAGGTGGGCGAGGCCGAGCTGCGCGCCGCGGTGGCGGAGGCGCACGCAGCATGACCGGGCGGGTCGAGGTGCTCCACGGCGTGAACCTCGACGTGCTGGGGCGGCGGGCACGCGAGCACTACGGGGGCATCACGCTCACCGAGCTCGAGGTGGAGGTGCTCCAGTTCGCCCGCGACCTCGGACTCGATGCCTCCTTCTCCCAGACGAACCACGAGGGGGAGTACTGCGAGCTTCTCCACCGCGCCGGCGAGAACGCGGACGGGCTGATCCTGAACCCGGGCGCGTGGACGCACTACTCGTACGCCATCCGCGACGCGCTCGAGGTGGCGGGGCTTCCGGCGGTCGAGGTGCACCTCTCGGCGATCGACGAGCGTGAGGAGTGGCGCCGCCTGTCGGTGATCCGAGACCTCTGTGTCGGCAGTGTTCAGGGCAAGGGGGTGGATGGGTACCGTGAGGCCCTGACCATGCTCAACGACGCACTCGACACATGACCTCCGCAATCGCCGAGACGACGCTGGAGGCGCGAGGGGACCGGGTGGTGGCGGAGCTCGAGGAGCGCGAGCTCGACTCGCTGCTCGTCACCGACCTCCTGAACGTCCGCTACCTGACCGGCTTCACCGGCACCAGCGGCGCCTGCGTCGTGACCCGCGACGAGCGCCTGTTCCTCACAGACTTCCGCTACGTGGAGCAGGCCGAGGCCCAGGTGCGCGGGTACGAGCGGGTGAAGGCGGGAACGGACATGCTGGGCGACCTGGCCGGGCGCCTTCGGGGACGAGCCGGGTTCGACGACGAGCACATGTCCGTGGCTCAGTACGGAAAGCTGGAGGACAAGGCCGGGACGGGGGCTGAGCTGGTCCCGGCGGGCGGCCTCGTGGAGAAGCTGCGCGCAGTGAAGGACAGTGGCGAGATCGCCGTCATGCTCGCGGCCACGGAGCTTGCCGACGCCGCCTACCGGGACATTCGCGAACGCGGTCTCGTGGGCAGGACGGAGCGAGAGGTGGCCGTGGCCGCGGTGCGGCTGATGGAGGACCTCGGTGCCGCGGAGCCCTCCTTCCCGCCGATCGTGGCCGCCGCCGGCCACGGGGCGCTGCCCCACGCCGAGCCCCGCGACGTGGAGATCACGGGCGCCACGCTGGTGGTGATCGACATGGGTGCGCGGCTCGACGGCTACTGCTCGGACTGCACCCGGACACTGGCCACCGGTCCGCTGGACGGCGCCGCGGCCGAGGCCTACGAGCTGGTGCTGCGCGCGCAGGAGGCCGCGCTGGCCGCGGTGCGCGCGGGCGCCGATGTGTCCGCGGTCGACGCGGTGGCGCGGGACATCATCGAGGCCGCCGGCCACGGCGAGCGGTTCGGTCACGGCCTCGGGCATGGGGTGGGGCTGGAGGTGCACGAGGCGCCGCGGCTGGGCCAGACGGCCAGCGGCGAGCTCGCGGCCGGGAACGTGGTCACCGTCGAGCCCGGGGTGTACCTCCCGGGCGAGTTCGGGATCCGGATCGAGGACCTCGTGGTGGTCACCGACGGTGAGCCCCAGGTGCTCACCGGGTTTCCCAAGGACCTCGTGACCACCGATTGATTTTCCTCGCCGGGGCCGCGGCGCTCCTGGGCGCCCTGGTCCAGTCGGCCACGGGCTTCGGGTTCGCGCTCGTGCTCAGCCCGGCGCTGTTCGCGGTGCTCGACCCCTACGAGGCGGTCACCACCATGCTTCTGCTGGGGCCGCCCCTGAACCTGCTGGTGCTGGCCGACTCGGGCCGGGACCGCGCGCAGTGGCGCGTGCTCGCACCGATGCTCGCCGCCGCCGTGCCCGGCCTGCTCCTGGGCGCTGTGGCGCTCGAGCTGTTCTCCAAGGCCGCTCTCCAGGTGCTGGTGGGCGCCGGGGTGGTCGGGGTCGCGGGCTGGCAGCTGCGCCGCCGCGGCATGACCCGTCCCGGCCCCGTGCCGGGCACGACGCGGGGGGCGGGGGTGGCCGGGGTGCTCAGCGGAGTGCTCACCACCTCGATCAGCGTGAGCGGTCCGCCGATCGTGCTCTGGCTCGAGGCCCTCGGCCTGCGCCCGGGTGAGCTCCGGGCGTCGCTGGCCGCCTCGTTCCTGTTCATGAACGTGGCCGGGGGGATCGTGGTGGTGGCCGCGGGCGGGGTCGGGGCGGTGCGGCCGGACGTGGTCGCGGCCCTCCTCGTGCTTGTGCTGGCGGGCCACGCGCTGGGCGTGGTCGCGTTCCGGCGCATCGCGGGGCCCGCGTTCTCCCTGGTGGCCCTTGGACTGGTGTTCTGCGCGGGAGTGGCGAGTTTGGTGGCGGGGGTGGTGGGGTAGGTGCCGCACTCGCCGGGGCTTGGTTCCTCTTGCACGTCATCCATGCATAAAGCGCCAAGCCTCCCGGCGCCGTAGGGGACGTGCCCACCCCACCCAGCCGCCGTTCGCCGGGAGAGATCGCCCACCTCGGCGCAAGCGCACTTGCGTGACGCCCCTCGCGATGCGAACATGCGTTCGTGTCGATGGTCGTCTGTGTCCTCTACCCGCGCTTCGAGCTCCTGGCGGCGCTGGGGGACCGCAGGGCCCTCCTCTCGGAGCCCGCCGCCCTAGCTCCGGAGGCCGGTCGCGAGCAGGTGGTGGGCGAGGTCTCGGCCCCGGCGGAGGCCTTCGGGGTGGTTCGCGGGATGGCCATGGGGGAGGCGCTGTCCCGCTGCCCGGCCCTCAACCTGGTCCCGCCCGACCCCGAGGGCTCGCGCTCCCTGTGGGGCCGCGTGCTCGACCGGCTCGAGGGGCTCGGAGCGGCGGTGGAATCCGATCGTGCCGGGGTGGCCTTCTTCGAGTCGAAGCCGATCGAGGGCATCCACGGCGGCGACCTCGCCGGCGTGCTCTTCGCCTCGCGCCCGGCGCTCGGGGCGGGAGCGCGGCTGGGGGCGGCGCCGAGCCGCTTCGGCGCCCATGCCGCGGCACTGCGGGCCCGGCCGCGACGGCGCAGCCGCGCCGGAGGGAGGAGCGGAGGCCCGATCGGTGATCGGGCTGAGCACCGCACCATGCCTTCCGGCGCAGTTGTGGTGGAGGAGCGCGCGTCGCGGGAGTTCCTCGCCCCGCTGCCGGTGGCCCTCCTGCGCACCCGGCCGGAGCTCCGGGCACTGCCCGAGATCCTCGAGCAGCTGGGGATCAGGACCCTGGGCGAGCTGGCCGGCCTGCCCTCGCGGGCGCTGGCGGAGCGCTTTGGGCACCCCGGCCTGCTGGCGCTCGACCTGGCCCGCGGGCGCGACACGCCGCTCGACCCGCGCCGTCCCCCGGAGCCGGTCCTGGAGCGGCTCGACCTGCCCGAGGCCGCATCGGGCCAGCAGCTCGAGCGGGGCCTCGACCTGCTCGTGGGCCGCGTGCTCGCGCGGCGCGAGCGGCGAGGTCGCTCCCTGCGGTCGCTGGCCATCTCGGCCCGCTTCGTGACCGGCGGCACCTGGCGGCTCGCTGTCACTCTCCGCCGGGCCAGCGCCGACCCCGCCCGGATTCTGCTGTCGCTCGCCCCGCGGCTGGCCGAGCTGCCCGCGCCGGCGGACTCGCTGGCGCTCGAGGTCGAGGCCTTCGGCCCGCCCGCGCAGGACCAGGGGCAGTTGCTCGACGAGGAGGGGGCGGTGCGCCGGGCCCGCCTGGGCGAGGCGGTTCGCCAGGCCCGCCAGGCGGCCGGGGCGGACGCCGCGCTGCGGATCCTCGACGTCGATCCCGGCTCGCGGATCCCTGAGCGGCGGACGATGCTCGCGCCCTTCCCCGACTGGCCGGCGCCGTGAACCCGTCCGGCGCGCGCCGGCTGGGCACGCCGCGGCCGGTGTCGGTCCGGGCCGACGATCGGGGGGTGCCCACGGCGGTCGGCGAGGTCGGCGTGGAGAGCGTCCGGGAGGAATGGGTGGTGGAGGACCGCTGGTGGACGTCCCGGCCGTTGCGGCGCCGCTATTTCGAGCTGGTCCTCACCGACGGGCGCAACGCCGTGGTCTACCGCGACCTGGTGGACGGAGGCTGGCTCTCACAGCGCGCCTGAAACGCCTCCGCACTGCCTCGGCCGACCAAACGGCTGCGACCCCGCGCCCGGCTACAGGGGGGCCCTCGGAGGGCCGATAACAAGAAGGCATGTCGAGGTGGTCACGCTCGCCGCTCACTTCATCGATCCCGCACGCGCCCAGGGGTCGGCCACCGCATGCCTCTGCGGCCACCGGGGGTGACTCCTCCTCATGGTGAACACCCAATCGCTCACGGTCATCGGCCGGCTCGGCGCGATGTTCGAGCGCACCGCCTCTGTGCGGGGTGACGAGGACCTGCAGCACGTGCTCTGGCAGGTGGCGCGCACGATCGGCGAGGCGCTCGGCTACCGCGCCGTAGTGGTGAACATCTACCGCCCGGCCTTCGACGACATGTTCACCGCGGCCGCCGTGGGGAACGACGCCTCGATCCAGACGCTCCTCGGCCAGACCTCCCTGCGCGAGACCTGGATGCCGCTCCTGGCGCCTCACTTCGAGCACCGGGGCGCCTACTTCGTGCCCGCCGAGAGCTTCGACTGGGAGCAGGTCCCCGGCCGCACCTACGTACCCGACATCGAGCCGAGCGCCCATCCGGACGCCTGGCAGGCCGACGACGCGCTCTTCGTGCCGCTCCGCGGCGCGGCGGGCAAGCTCCTCGGGGTGGTGTCCGTGGACGAGCCCGAGACCGGGCGCCGGCCCTCCGACGAGGAGATCGACGCCCTCGTGGCCAGCGCTCGCCACGCGGCGCTGGCCATCCGCATCGCCCAGGACGTGGCCGCCGCCTCCCAGCACCAGCGCATGCTGGAGCACGTGCTCGAGGTGTCCGCCCGCCTGGCCGAGGCCGGCGACGTGGACGCCCTGCTCCAGGCCGTGTGCGACGGTATCCGGGACGCCCTCGCCTTCGACAAGGTGGTGATCGAGCTGGCAAACGAGCCGCGCGCTCCGCTCGTGCCGGTCGCGGTCAGCGGCTGGACGGTCGATGCCCCCGCGGTGAACCCCGGCGTGAGCCTCGAGTCCTTCGCGCCCCTGTTCACTCCCGAGTTCGAGGTGGCGGGCTGCTACCTCGTGCCCAACGACGTGGCGGAGGTCCGCCTCGGCCCTCAGCGTATAGAGCACGAGTCCGAGTGGAACGGCCGGGGCCCGCACGCCTGGCACCGCCACTGGCTGCTCGTGCCCCTGTCCGAGCCGGACGGCCGCCGGATAGGGCTGATCTGGGTGGACGACCCTCGCGACCGCCTGCTCCCCTCGCGCGCTCGCATGCAGGCCCTGCGGCTGTTCGCGAACCAGGCCATGTCCGCGCTCCACTCCGCCGACCAGGTGGTCCGGCTCCGCCACGACGCCACGCACGATCCGCTCACCTCGCTGCCCAACCGGCGCGCCCTGCTGGCACGCCTGCCGCAGGAGGTGGAGGCGGCCGGGGGTGCCGAGGGCATGTTCGCGCTGATCCTCTGCGACATGGACAACCTGAAGGTGGTGAACGACACGCTCGGCCACGAGGCTGGAGACCTCGCCCTGAAGCTGCTCGCCGGAGCGCTGCGAGCCGGCCTCCGGCGCGGCGACGAGGCCTACCGGCTGGGCGGAGACGAGTTCGCGGTGGTGCTCCCGGGCGCCGCCCGGCTGGACGCCGAGCGCGTGTCGCGGCGGTTGCGCGAGGCCACCGCCGCCTGCTCGGAGGCGCCGGTGCACAACGTGGAGGCCAGCTTCGGCATCGCCGTGTACGAGAGCGGGGAGTCTCCCGACCGCCTGATCGCACGTGCCGACGAGGCGCTCTACCGGGACAAGCGCGGCCGCGAGTCGGTCGCATAGGGAAGGTATGGTCCGGTGCTCGCCCGATCACCGATCGGGCTGCGCTTCTCCCTAGGCACCGGGTTGACGGCGATGCGAACATGTGTTCGTGTCATACGTCGAGCTGCACTGCCATTCGGCCTACTCGTTCCTGGACGGGGCGTCGCATCCGGTGGAGCTGGCCGGGGCGGCCGCTGAGCAGGGCCACAGGGCCCTGGCGCTCACCGATCACGACGGTCTCCACGGCGCCATGGAGATGGCGCAGGCGCTGCGGCCGCTGGGAGTGCGGCCGATCACCGGCGCCGAGCTGACGCTGGAGGACGGCTCTCACCTGACCCTGCTCTGCGAAAGCCGAGTGGGGTACACCAACCTGTGCCGGCTGATAACGGCGTCCCACTGGCGCACCCGCCGCTGGGCACGCGAGGGCTGGACCGAGCCGGCGCCGGGCGCGCGCGACGGCCGGCGCCCGGGGCAGGATCCGCTCGACGGCGAGCCGAGCATCTCCCTGGAGGAGATCGAGAGCCGGGCCGAGGGGCTCGTCTGCCTGTCCGGCTGCGCGCGCGACGGCGCGGTGGCGGGCCGGATCGAGGCGGGCGACCATCCCGGAGCCGCGGCGGTGGCGCGGCGGCTGCTGCGGGCCTTCGGGCCGGAGCGCTTCCGGGTGGAGCTCCAGCGTCCCTTCGCCCGCAACGACCGTCGCCGCAATCGCCTGCTGGCCGAGCTGGCCGGCCGGCTCGGGGTGCCGTGCGTGGCCACCGGCAACGTGCACGCCCATTCGCACCGGCGGGTGGCGCTCCAGGACGCGATGGTGGCAGTGAGGCTGGGGGCGACCCTCGACGAGACCGAGCCCCGGCGCCGGGGCAACTCCTCGCACGTGCTGGCCTCACCGGAGCGGATGGCCGAGCGCTTCCGCGAGCACCCGGACGCCGTGACCGAGACGCTGAGGCTGGCCGAGCGGCTGGAGTTCGACCTCACCGAGGACCTGGGCTACCGCTATCCGGGCGCGGAGGACGACACCGCGGACCGGCGGCTGGCGGAGCTGTGCCGCTCGCGCATCGATGACCGCTACGCAGGACGGCGCACCCTGGCCGAGGCGGAGGGCCGGCTCGAGGAGGAGCTGCGAGTCATCCGCCACCTCGGCCTGTCCGGCTTCTTCCTGCTCCACCGCGACCTGCTCGAGCTGGCCCGGGAGGTGGCGGCCGAGGTGCGCGGGCCCGAGTCGGTGCGGCGGCTGCTGCCCCCGGGGCGGGGCCGTGGGTCCAGCGTGTCCTCGATCGTCTGCTACCTGACGGGCCTGTCGCACGTCGACCCGGTGGAGAACGAGCTGTTCCTGGGGCGCTTCCTGAACGAGGAGCTCACCGCCCTTCCCGACATCGACCTCGACTTCCCGCGCGACATACGCGACGTCCTGATCCCGCGCGTGCACGATCGCTACGGACGCGACCGCTGCGCGCTGGTGGCCGCCTTCGCCACCTTCCAGGTGCGCTCGGCGGTGCGGGACTTCGCCAAGACGCTGGGCCTGCCCCCGGGCGAGATCGAGCGGTTGGCCCGCGCGGTCGATCCGTGGAAGACGCGCAACGACATCCAGGACGAGGTGCCCACCGGCGGCTCACCCCGCTGGGACGCGCTGGTCCGGATCGCCCGCGATGCCTGGGGGCTCCCGCGCCACCAGACCCAGCACCCCGGGGGCATGGTCATCTCCACCCAGCCGCTGATCGACCTCTGCCCGGTGCAGCCGGCGTCGATGGAGGGGCGCCAGATGGTCCAGTGGGACAAGGACTCCTGCGGGGACGCGGGCTTCCTCAAGATCGACCTGCTGGGCCTGGGGATGCTCTCGGCCGTGGAGCGTTGCGTGGACGAGATCGCCCGCGTGCGCGGCCGGCCGATCGACCTCTCCCGGATTCCCTATGACGACGGGGAGGTCTACCGGCAGATCCAGGCGGCGGAGACGATGGGCGTCTTCCAGATCGAGAGCCGGGCGCAGATGCAGATGCTGAAGCGCACCCTCCCCGAGAACCTGGACGACCTCACCGTCCAGGTGGCGCTGGTGCGGCCCGGGCCGATTCAGGGCGGCGCGGTGCATCCCTACATCGAGCGGCGCAAGCGGCTGCGGGCCGACCCCGGCTACCGGGTGCCCTACGAGCATCCGGCGCTCGAGCCGGCGTTGAAGGACACCCTCGGGGCGATCGTCTTCCAGGACCAGGTGATCGAGGTGGCAATGGCCTTCGCCGGCTTCCGGGCGGGGGAGGCGGAGGGTCTGCGCCGGGCGATGAGCCGCAAGCGCTCCGAGGCCGCCATCCGCGCGTACGAGGAGAAGTTCGTGCTCGGAGGCATGGCCAGCGGCGCCAGCCGGGAGACGGCCGAGCGGGTGTGGTCCCAGATCGTGGGCTTCTCGGGCTTCGGGTTCCCCAAGGCCCACTCGGCCGCGTTCGGGCTGCTGGCCTACCAGTCCACCTGGCTGCGGGTGCACTTCGGGCCGGAGTTCCTGTGCGCGCTTCTGAACGAGCAGCCGATGGGGTTCTACCCGCCGGACAGCCTGGTTCATGAGGCTCAGAGAAGGGGGATCGAGGTGCTGCCTCCCTGCGTTGTCTCGGGTGCTTCCGAGTGCCGGGTTGAGCGCTTGAGTTCGCGGGTCCTGTCTCCGTCCCACTCAACCGACGCAGCGGGTGGAGAGCTCGGGGTGCGGCTGGGGCTCGGCTATGTGAACGGGGTTCGGGAGGTGGAGGTCCGGGGGCTTGTGGCCGAGCGGGAGCGGGGCGGGGGGTGGCGCTCGCTGGGGGATCTGGCGGGCAGGTCGGGGGCCTTCGCCGAGACGCTCTCGCGCCTCGCATGGGCGGGGGCGTGCGACGAGCTGGTGGAGGGGCCTGTGGAGTCGCGGCGCCGCCAGGCGCTGTGGGGGTTGGGGGTGGCCGTTCCCGGCATGGCCGTGCCCGAGGGCACCCAGCTGGCCCTGCCGCTGGAGCCGCACGCGGGCCCCGAGCTGCGGACGCTCTCTGCCTGGGAGCGGATGCTGGCCGACTATGGGTCCACCGGCGTGACCCTTCGCGAGCACCCGCTCGAGCTGATGCGGCCGGGCCTGCCGCCGGACCTGCGCACGAGCCGGGACCTGGAGCGGGACCGGGACGGCATCCGCGTTCGGGTGGCGGGTCTCGTGGTGGCGCGGCAGCGGCCGGCCACCGCCCATGGCATCACCTTCATGCTCTTGGAGGACGAGCACGGCACCCTCAACCTGATCGTGCCGCCCCCCGTCCAAGAGCGTTTCCGGCTGGCCGTGCGAGCCGAGCCGCTGGTGGTGGCGGCGGGGCGCCTGGAGCGCCGTGAGGGCACGGTGAACGTGCTCGTGGACCACATCGAGCGCCTGGAGCGCCCCGACCTGCCGCGCGCCGAGGTGAAGCACATCGAGCCGCGCCGGGTGTGGAGCACGGAGGCTCAGGAGGAGGCGGACCTCCGAGCGGTGGCGCCCGCAGGCCACGCCTTTGGGCGGAGGGGCCGCTAAGGGCGAATGGGGTGTCACAGGACGAGCTGCCATCTCGTCTCCATTGGTAACGGCTTGAAGTCACACAGAAAGGGAAGTCATGGGCGAGCAGTGCGCGCCCGCAGGAAGGTGGACGAGGCGGGCCGCGCTTCGAGACCTCGCACGAGGAGCGGGAGCGACTGGCCGACCGCTTCTGCATGGGGGAGGTGACCGTACGCCGGGAGGAGGTCAACGGCCAGCCCGGCGCGGTGATCCTCACCCCCGACGGGATGGTGATCAGTCTCATGGTGCTCGACAACCCCGGCCCGGTGGCGGATTGAGTGGTGCGGTGCTCGCCGGATCATCGATCCGGCTGCGCTCCTCCCTGGCTCCCAGTTGTCGGGCGACCCGTCAACATCAGCCGAATGCCGGGCCGAATCCTCGTGGGCACCTCCAGCTGGGCCGATCCCGGCTTCGTAAAGGAGTGGTATCCGCCCCGGATGGCCGCCAAGGAGCGGCTGCCCTGGTACGCGCAGCGCTTTCCGGCGGTGGAGCTCAACTCGAGCTTCTACGCGATCCCCGACCGCAACACCGTTCACGGCTGGGTGGAGGCCACCCCCGACGATTTCGTGTTCGACGTGAAGGTGCACCGCGCCCTCTCACGTCACTCCGCACCGCTCGACTCCCTCCCCCCGGACATGCGCGAGCAGGTCAAGACGAACCAGCGCGGCCGGGTGCTGCTCACTCCCGAGCTCGAGGAGGCGCTGGCCGCCCGCTTGGTGGAGGAGACGGCGCCGCTGGCGGAGGCAGGCAAGCTCGGCGCGTTCCTCGTGCAGCTCACGCCGGCGTTCTCGCCGGGCAAGCGCGAGCTGGACGAGCTCGACGACCTGGTCCGCGCCCTCTCCTCGCGCCCGGTGGCGGTGGAGCTGCGCCACCGCGCATGGGTGTCGGAAAAGCGCATCGATCAGACGCTCGGCTGGTTCTCCGAGAGGGGGGCGGCCTTCGTGTGCGTAGACGCGCCTCCCGGAGACCACGTGCCGATCATGCCGCCGATCACAGCCGCCACCCGCGACGACCTGGCCTACGTCCGCATCCATGGCCGCGACACCGAGGGATACATGACCGGCAAGACCGTGGCCGAGCGCTTCGGCTGGCGCTACCAGGACGAGGAGCTGGAGGAGATCGGCGAGCGGGTGAGGGCGCTGGCCGAGAGCGCCGGCGACGTGCACGTGATGTTCAACAACAACCGCGGGGACGACGCCCCCACCGCGGCGCAGCGGTTTCGGGCGCTCCTCGGGCAGGAGCCGAGGGGCGAGGAACAGCTTCGCCTTGACTGAAACCGCCCCTGGGGGACTACAGTCCCCCAGACGTACCGTCGATGGTGAGGTTGGGGGACGCAACCTGACCCCGGGACTCACAAAAAGAGGCTTTCTGCGGCTCGCCGCCGGAACGCTGGCGTTAGCTGCTTGCGCAGCGCCGGCGCGTGCGGCCGACCCCGAACGCGACACGTTCGAGGCCGCGCCTGCCACCACGCCCGCCGTGCCCTCGGAGGTCACCGCGGCGCGCGACGTCCTGCGCGACGACCTCGGCGACCAGGGGCTGCTCACTGTGGACAAGGACACCGGCGGCGTGCGTTTCCTGGCCCGGCTCGACGGCTACCTCGACAGCACGCCGAGCAACAGCCCGGCCGCCACGGTCAAGGATTATCTGCGCGACAACGCCGATGCCTTCGGGGTCTCAGCCGCCGACGTATCCGGACTGAAGCTCTCCAACCGCACGAGCGCGGGCGGTGTCCAGAGCCTCGAGTTCACGCAGATGGTGGACGGGGTGCCGGTCGTGGACTCCTCGGTCCAGGCCCACCTCGACGATTCGGGCCGCCTGGTCGCGATCTCCGGCGGTCCCACTCCCGATGCCGGCCTGGACACCAACCCCTCCGTCTCCCCGGACGATGCCGCGGCCACGGCCACGGAGGGTGTGGCCACCGGCGACGACGCCGGCACGGCCAGGCTGGTGGCCTACACCGCCGGGGACGAGCTGCGACTGGCCTGGCGGGTGCTCGTCAAGGCGTCCTCCACGGCTCAGTACGACACGCTCGTGGACGCCGACACCGGCAATGTGGTCCGGCGAAGCAACCTCGTGAAGTTCGCGTCGCCGCTGTTCGACAACTATCCCGGCGCGGCGAGCGGCGGCACGGCCAGCTCGCACGATCTCAGCGGCTACCACACGCCCGGCGCGAACGCTCTCATCGGGCCCTACGCGCATGCCTTCGTCGATCCCGACGACGTGGTGCCCGGCACCGACCTGAACAACCCGGTCCTCAACCCGCCCTCGCAGGACGAGACACCGCCCACCTCGGGGAACGACTTCAACTACCCGTTCACGTCGTGGAACCCGAGTCCGGGCACCCAGTACGGCGGTGACTGCCAGAGCGCTCAGTTCAGGTGCAGCTGGGATCCGAAGGCCTACCAGGACTGGGCCGCGAACAGCAATCACTCCGCCACGCAGCTGTTCTGGTACGTGAACCTGTTCCACGATCACCTCAAGGCGGCGCCCATCGGATTCGACGCGGCCTCGGGCAACTTCGAGCAGAACGGGACGGTTCCGGCGCACGACGACGTGGTCGTGGCCCAGGCCCAGGACGGGGCCAACCTGGACCCGGACGGCCTGCCCGACCCGAGCCACGCCAACAACGGGAACATGCTCGTGCCTCCCGACGGTCAGGACGGCCTGATGCAGATGTACCTCTGGGCCCCCTGGAAGGACGGAGACCTGAACGCCCTCCCGAACTACCGGGCCGTGGACGGCGCCGACGACCCGTCGCTCGTGTTCCACGAGTACACGCACGGCCTCACCGGTCGCCTGGTCACGGACGCGCAGGGCTACGGCGCTCTGAACGGCGCGCAGGCCGGGGCCATCGACGAGGGCACGGCCGACTGGTACGCGCTCGACTACCTGGTGGAGCAGGGGCTCTTCCCCGACACCGCCGGCCCCAACGTGACGACGGCGCCCTACGAGGTGGTGGGGCCCACGGGCCTCCGCAGCCAGGCGATCGACTGCACGATCGGCTCCACGGACCCGCAGTGCCCCGACGCGGGCGGCGGCGCCGGGGGTGGGGGGTACACCTACGGGGACTTCGCGAAGGTGCTGGGTGGGGCGGAGGAGCACGCCGACGGCGAGATCTGGGCCCAGACCATGTGGCAGCTGCGGCAGCGGCTGATCCAGGTGCACGGCCCCAGCGACCCCAACGTGCAGACCGACGGCGTGGACCGCGCGCGGGAGCTCCTCACCGACGGCCTCCGGCTCGCGCCGCCGAACCCCTCCTTCCTTGACCTGCGCAACGCCATCCTGCTCGCGGACACTCTGAAGGGGCTCGGCGACCATGCCCGGATCTGGGAGGTCTTCAGCCAGCGCGGGATGGGCTATGCGGCGTCCACGCGCGGCACCGATGACGTGACGCCCGTGCCGGACATCACCGGTCCTCCCGGCGTGTCCACCCCCACGGGCAGCATGAGTGGGACGGTGCGCGACAGGGACACCGGCGCGCCCCTGAGCGGTGCCCTGGTGGCGTTCTCCGGCCACGACAGCGGCCTGGGCGAGGACCTCTCCACGCGCACCGCGGCCAACGGCACCTACCAGATCAACGGGATCCCTGCGCGCACATGGGACTACGTATCGGTGGCGCCGCGGACGGGCTACGACCGCGCCCTGTCGGAGGACGTGCCCATCACCGCCGGGCGCGTGCTCGGCCGGAACTTCACGGTGCGGCGAAACTGGGCCCTGGCCTCGGGCGGCGCCGCGGTCACCCACCACACCGGCGCGGATTTCAGCAGCTACGGGTGCGGGCCCTCGGCGGCCATCGACGGCACGTCGCGCACGGTCTGGAGCACGCTCACCCCCGCCAGCCTCCAGGACCCCAGAGAGCTGGACGTAACCCTCCCGCAGGCGATCACGCTGGGCGAGGTGCGCATCGACCCCACGTCGGGGTGCGGCGATCCCTCGACCGCCGGGCTGAGCGGCTACGTGGTCCAGGTGTCCGCGAACGGCAGCTCGTGGTCCACCGTGGCTCAGGGTACCTTCACAAGCGCGAACAACGGCCGGGCGAACAGCCTGGCGCTCAGGTCTCAGCCGGCCGGCGTGCGCTTCGTGAGGTTGCGCGGGCTCAGCACGCAGCAGAGCTCCTCGCCCTACATGGACGTAGCCGAGCTGCAGGTGTACGCGAAGGCTCCGGTGCCTCCGCCGCAGCCCCCCTGCGACTGTCCTCCGCCGCCCGCGGTGGCGAAGCTGAAGCTGCTCACCCACAAGGGCAAGATCGGCAAGCACAGGGCCTTCGCCTTCAAGGTCAGGGGCCCGAAGGGGATGCGGGGCAACGCCCGGTTCACGATCGTGATCGGGCGCGGATCGGCTGCGCGCAGGGTCACCTTCGCCACCGCCCGCTTCCGGCTGAGCAAGAAGGGCGGTTACGCCCGCGTCGTGACGAAGGTTTCCAGTCGCACGCTTCGCCGCATCAAGAGCCACCGGATCCGCGTGGCGGTGACCATCCGGGCCGCCGACGGCCAGAAGGCCGGCGGCAAGCTATCCCTGACGCGGCCGAAGCCGGCCAAGAAGAAGAAGAAACGCCGCTAACGCCCGGTCGCTACGGCTAGCCGCGGCGCAGCTCGAACCAGACGCGCGTGCCGTCGGTGTCACGGACGGTGCCCCAGCGGTCGGCGAGGCGCTCCACCAGGAACAGGCCCCAGCCGCCGCGATCGTTGCCGGGCGTGGCGGTGGTGGACGGGTCGAAGCCCGGTCCCTCGTCCCGCACCTCGGTCCATACCGAGGCGGGCTTCACCGTCACGCGGAGGTTCACCGTGGTGGCGCCGGCGTGCTTCACGCTGTTGGTCACCAGCTCGGTAACGAGCAGGCGCAGGGTCTCCATAAGTGGGGGATCGAGATCGGCGCGCAGCCGCGCCAGAGCCCCGCGGGCGGTGGCCGCGGCGTCGGGGCCGCCTCCGAGACGGAGAGCGAGCGAGTCGTCCCCCGCGGCGCGGGGACCGTGTGCGCGACTCATGGCATCGAACGCCAGACCGCGGAAAGTGGCGAAGCGGCCCGTGGTGGGGGGACCCAGGTTGATACGACCTCTCCCGTCTTTGCTCGTGTTTCCAGGATTGCCTGCCTGTGTTGAGTGTTTCGGGTCACGCGCATCCGAAACGTCCGACTCAGCTCTGCAGGCCGCCTGCCATCTTCAACACGAGCACCGCGATGTCGTCGCGGGGCACCCCGCCCTGGGAGCGAATCGCCTCGTTCTCCACCCGGGCGGCTATGGCGTCCGCGCCCGCTCCCGCGCATTCGCCGAGCAGCAGCGCGAGGCGGCTCTCCTCCAGGGCTCCGTTGCCGCGATCCTCGATCACCCCGTCGGTGAAGAAGACGAGCGCGTCCCCGCGGCTCAGCTCGAGCGACCTGTCCACGAAGGTGGGGTCCGGCACCACCCCGAGCAGCGTGCCCGCCGCGCCCACGGTCTCGACGGTGCCGTCGCGGCGAAGCAGCAGCGGAAGCGGGTGTCCGCCGCTGGCAAACCCGACCCGGGCGTGGCCGTCCACCGGCTCCAGATAGGCATAGGCGACGGTGCAGAAGCGGCGATCGGAGCGCTGGCGCAGAAGGGCCTCGTTCAGCATCTGGAGGCCGCGACTGGGCAGGCGGTCACGCATCGCCGCCGCGCGCAGCGTGTAGCGGGCCAAGGCGGTCACCGCCGCGGCGTCCGGCCCCTTGCCGCACACGTCGCCCACCACCACGGTCCAGCCCCGGTCGCCGGTGGCGAACAGGTCGTAGAAGTCGCCCCCCATCTCGTTGGCCTCGCCGGTGGGGCGGAACCGCGCCGCGGCCTCGATGCCCGGGATGTCGGGCAGCTCGGAGGGGAGGAGGCTCTCCTGGAGGGTCCGGGCGATGTAGGCCCGCTCGCGGTAGAGACGGGCGTTGTCCATCGCGGTTCCGCAGCGGCGCGCCAGGTCCTCGGCCAGCTCCAGGTCGCGGGCGTCGAAGCGCCGTCCGGAGCGGCCGGTCACCAGGCTGAGCACGCCCAGGGTGCGCCCGCGGGACACCATCGGCACCGCGATGGCCGATCGCGGTTGCAGCTCCCGGACGGCGGCGAAATGCTCCTCGTCCCGAGTGCTCGCCCGGATCATCTCCGGCGTGATCTCCGGGTATAGCTCCGCGCGTCCCGTGGCGATCACCCTCGCGATCCCCGTCGGCCCGTCGTGATCGACCGGGTAGAGGCGATCCAGCTCCCGCGACCGGGCGAGCAGGTCCGGGTCGGCGTGCTCGAGCGCCACGCGCGCCACCTCGCCATCGGGGCGAAGCACGTCCATCGTGCACCAGTCGGCCACCTCGGGCACGGCCAGCCGGGCCACGCCCTGGAGCAGCTCGTCCATGTCCAGCGATGAGCCCAGCACCCGGCTGCAGTCGGAGAGGAAGCGCTCGGCCAGCTCGCGGCGCTTGTGCTCCGTCATGTCCTCCATCACGTTGATGGCCATGACCAGGAATCCGTCGTGGTCCACCACGGGGGTGGCCTTCACCGCGCACCAGCGCTCGTCGCCAGTCCCGCGCGCGCGGAAGCGGATCAGCGCCTCGCTCTGACCCTCGCCCATCAGGGCCAGGCGGCCGGGCAGGCGCTCGACCGGGAACTCGTTGCCGCTCTCCTCGAAGATCTCGTACCGGGCCATGATGTCCGTTGGCGGCACCGCCAGGAGCTCGTCCAGCGTCGAGTACCCGAGCAGCTCGAGCGCGGCATCGTTGGCGTAGACGAGGCTGCCGTCCGGCGCCTGGCCGGTCACGGCGTCCGCGATCCCGCTCAGCATCGCCTGGAGCTCGTCCCGGGTACGTGTGGCCTCCATCCGCGCGGTCCGCTCGAGGCTCAGAAGCTCCTCGCGGTTGGTGTGCAGGCGCGCGAGGGCCACCGCGAGCACCGATCCCACGGCCACGGTGAGCGTGCCCACCAGGTGCTGGAGGGAGGTGAACATGTCATTGGCGATGCCGAGCGTTACGGACACGGCGAGAGCGACCGCGCCCACCACCGCCGTCTCCCTGGGGGTCGAGCGGGCGGCGGCCACCAGCGGGCCGGCGGCCAGCAGCTCGACCAGGACCGTGTGGGTGCTCAGGAGGGCGTCCAGGACCGCGATCGGGGCGATCACCAGCAGCGCGGGCACGAAGGTGCTCCGCGCGTCCGGCGAAGACCACCTCGAAAAGAACGCGTCCAACCCGCTCCGAGCTTACTCCGGCGACAATCGTGTGGTGGAGGTCTGGGAAAGAGAGCCCGCCGGGGTGGTCAGGGTGCGTGCGGACAATCCGTCGCCGCTCACCCTGGACGGGACCAACACCTACGTGGTCGGCCACTGGGTGGTGGATCCGGGCCCGGCTGACCCCGCCCACCTTTCCGCCGTTCGGGCGGCCGCGGGAGAGGTCGAGGCAGTGGTGCTTACGCATGGGCACGCCGACCACTCCGAGTCCGCGGACTCCTTCGGCGTCCCGGTGCACACGCCGGGGGAGGGGGAGGAGGCGGGCCCGTTCCGGGCGCTCGCCACCCCGGGTCATTCGGCGGACAGCGTGTGCCTCCTGATGGACCGGGCCTGCTTCACCGGGGACACCGTGCTCGGCACCGGGAGCGTCTTCATCTCCCCGGGCGAGGGGTCGCTCGGGGCCTACCTCGAATCGCTGCGGCGATTGCGCGAGCTGGGCCTCGAGGTGCTGTGCCCAGGTCACGGCCCCTACGTCTGGGATCCGCCGGGCAAGCTCGACGAGTACATCGCCCACCGCCTCGAGCGCGAACGGAAGCTCGTCTCGGCGCTGGACGCCGGGCTGCGCTCACCGGGCGAGCTGCTCGACGCGGCGTGGGCGGACGCTCCCGCTCACCTGCGCCCCGCCGCGGCACTCTCCCTCCAGGCGCACCTGGAGAAGCTGGAGGAGGAGGGTCGGCTCCCGGACGGCGTGTCGGCCTCAGGGATCGGCCGGCTCGCGGTGGAGGGCCACCCCGGCGATCACTAGCGCCACCCCTGCCGCCTCGGCCGCGGACGGAACCTGGGCGAGCACCACCACCCCGATGACCGTGGCAGTGGCGGGGAGCAGGGACACCATCAGCGCGTATGTGGCGCGCGGGAGCCGGGCCATCGCCAGCTGGTCGGACACGTAGGGGATGACGCTGGAGGACACGCCCACCCCGATCCCCGCCAGGAGCGCCACCGGATCCGTGAGCGCGGGGAGCACCGCCCAGCCGCCCAGCGGCCCCACCACCAGCGCGGCGATCAGCATGGACATGCCGAGCCCGTCGATGCCGCTCACCTCCTCGTGCTGCGCCACGCGGTGAGCGAGCACGATGTACAGCGCGAAGAGCACCGCGTTGGCGAAGGCCAGGGCCACCCCGAGCGGCTGTCCCCCGAGCTGGACGTCCGTGAGCAGGTACACGCCCGGGACGGCGATCAGCAGGGCGGCGATATTTCGGCGGGTGCGCGCTCCCGCGGCGGCGAGCACGATCACGGGAAGGAACTCGATGGCGGCCACGGTGCCCAGGGGGAGCCGGTCGATGGCGAGGTAGAAGCAGCAGTTCATGAGCGCCAGCACGGCACCCCAGGCGGCCAGCACCCGCTTCGCCTCGGGGGCGAGCGCGCGTGTCGAGCGCCAGGGACGACGCCAGACGGCGAATACCACGGCCGCGGAGGCGATCCGCAGCCAGGCCACTCCCAGCACATCCACCCGCACGAACAGGAGGACCGCGAAGGCCGGCCCCAGGTAGTGGAACACCGCGCTGACCACGAAGTAGAGATGGGGCGGGGTGCGCTGCTTGGTGACCACCATCACAGGATCGTCGGTCACCGAGCCTTCGGAAAGGCACATTCGCAGCTATCCTGTCGTCCGTGGCTTCGAATCACAGCTTGAACGGCTCCGATGCCGATGATCCTGTGACAAGGCGCATTCTCGGCGAGCTCCAGGCCGACGGCCGTATGACCTTCGCCGAGCTCGGCCGGCGTGTGGGCCTGTCCGCGCCCGCGGTGGCCGAGCGTGTCCAGCGCCTCGAGCGAGAGGGAGTGATCACGGGCTACCGGGCCGAGGTTGACCCGCGCGCGGTGGGCTTCTCGCTGGGTGCCGTGATCAGGATCCGGCCCGCGCCACGCGAAATGGCCAAGGTGGCCGCACTGGCGCAGCGGACCCCCGAGGTCACCGAGTGCACCCGCATCACGGGCGAGGACTGCTTCATCATGCGTGCGCACGTGCGGGACGTGGAGCACCTGGAGGAGGTCATCGATCACTTCGTGATCTACGGGCAGACCACGACCTCGATCGTCCAGTCGTCCCCGGTCCCGCGCCGCGGCCTGCCCCTCGGCGCGGAAACGTGAGCGACTCGAACCGCCTCGCGCAGGCGCGCCTGCTCGTGGACGCCCTCGCCGAGGGCGAGACCCGGACCGTGGAGCTCATGCTCGGCGAGGCCGAGTGGGTGATCGCGGAGGAGCACCCGGACAGCCGCACGCTCACCGACCTGCCGTCGATCCTTGCCTATCTCGACGACTGGACCACCAACTTCGAGGATCTGACGTTCACCCCCGAGCGCTACGAGGCGCGCCCCGGCGCCGTGGTGGCTCTGGGCGTGGTGAGCGGCAGGGCGAGAACGAGCGGGATGGATCTGGAGGGGCCCCTGGCGCTGGTGATCTCCACCGTCGACGGCACCGTCACGCGCGTCGCCGAGTTCCTCGACCACGACCGGGCCCTGGCCGCGACCGGCTCATGAAGCCAGTAGGCGCGCCGCCAGGCGCCACACCGCCGGATCGATCCCCATCCCGAGGTGCGAGCTCCCGACCTCGACGTTCGTGGCCCGCGGGCTGACCTTGTCGAGGCAGGCCTCCCAGCTCACGATCCCGTCTCGCTTGCTGTAGATGGCCGTGACCGGCGCTCTGATGGGCACCCGGTTGCGCTCCCGCACCGTCGCGTCGATCGCCGCGATCTCCCGAGCGCCATAGCGGCGGTGCAGCGCCGTGTACGCCGGGCCGCCCACAACGGGAGTGCCCAGCGTCAGCACCTGGGCCACGGCGTCCGGGTGCTCACGGGCCACCTCGCGCGCGAGCACCCCGCCCAGGCTCTGGCCGATCAGGTGAACGGGCTCGGCGGTGCGGCCGGACACCTCGAGCACGGCCGCACTCACCTGGGGCACGAGCGCCCCCACGTCGCCCCGGTTGCGGCCGAAGCCCCAGCCCGTCACCGAGTGCCCGAGCGCCCGCAGGAACATCCTCAGCGGAAACGTCGAGGCGTCGTCCGCGGCAAATCCCGGCAGCACCACCACGTCGCGCCCTCCCCGCGGCGCGCGCGCGAGCCCCGGGCTCGCCGCCAGCAGCCGCGCAAGCTCGAACCCGGCCAGTGCCTCCCAGCCGAGGCGGCCGAGGGGCGGGGGTCGTAGCGCTGGGGGCATCCGCCAAACGTACGCGCCGGAGGGGCGGGATACTCGCCTGGATGTCCGAGCAGAACGTGCAGGTGGTGAGGGCGATCTACGACGCGTGGACGGACGGGCTCTCGGCGGGGGCCCTGATCGCCGACGACATGGAGTACGTGAACCCGCCCTACGCCATGGAGACGGGCACGGGTGGCGATCGCCGCACGCTGGGCAAGATCAGGGAGGTGTACCCCGACTTCCGCGTCGAACCGGAGCGCTACATCGCCGCGGGGGATGAGGTGGTGGTGATCGGCACGGCTCGCGGCACGAGCGCCAGCGGTGTGGAGATCCAATGGCGCCAGGGCTACGTCTGGACGATCCGGGAAAGGCGGGCCGTGCGCTTCCGCTGGTTCAACGACCCCGCCGAGGCGCTCGAGGCCGTCGGGTTGGCGGAGTAGCGATGTCCCAGGAGAACGTGGAGCGCGTGCGGCGGGCCTACGAGGCCTTCAACCGGCGGGACGTGGACGGTTTCCTCGCCGACACCCATCCCGATCTCGTCACGGACTGGTCGCGCGCCGTGGGGCCCGAACGGGGGGTCTTCCGGGGGAGGGACGAGGTGGCCCGATTCGTTCGCTCATGGCTGGAGGCGTTCGAGGAGTCCGCGATCGTCCTCGACGAGCTGATTGACGCCGGCGATCACGTGGTCGTCGTCTTTCACGGTCGCCTGCGAGGCCGGGGCAGCGGCGCCGCGGTCGAGGGGCGGGGGTCGGTCCTCGTGTGGAGCTTCCGGGATGGCGCCGTCGCGTCGGCGACCCTCTACCAGCGACGAGACGAGGCCCTGGCAGCCATCCGCTGAGCGAACGTGGAGCTGGCTCATCGCGCCTGTCGGCCCTGCAGCCCGGTGACGTGATGGCTTCGCGGGCTGCTTCGACCCCGACGCATCGGGAGATACGCGGGCGGGTGGTGGTACGCGGCGGACGGAGGCCACCCGCGAGGGCTGAGCACGGCTTGCCTTGCCCAAATACTCCTGAAAGGATCGCGCACTTCGAGCGGCCCCCAAGAGTCTGGAGCTTCGTGAAGCGCCTTCTTCTCGTCCTACCGTCCCTAACGGCAGCGCCCCCGGATCAGCCTCCCGGCGGGGTGTAGCTCACCGACTGCTTGGCCGCGGCGTCGACCTCCTCGGGAGTGAGAAGCACGACGGTCTTGGCCCGCACCACGCCGGTGGCGTTCACCGCGAGCGTGACCGCCGCGGCGGTCACGTTGTCCGGCGCCTCGACGATCACGTAGGCATCAGAGTCGCCGAAGCCGAAATGGAAGCTCTCCACCGAGCCGCCGGCGCCCTGCAGCGCCTTCGACACGGCGTCGCGGCGGGCCGACCCGCCGCCGCTCTGGATGCCACGGACACCGTCGGCGTTGTACGAGGCCTCGATCAGGTACTTGGGCATGGCCCTCCTCAAATCGTGTGCGAGTCGAGGCGACTCTCGCACCCCGGGGGTCCGTGGCGCAACACGCGTGGGAGACTCGCGGTCAGCCTCCCCGGCTGCCTGAGCGATACTGGACCGGCGATGTCCCAAGAGAACGTGGACCTCGTGCGGGCCAGCTTCGAGGTGTGGAACGCGGGCGACATGGACGCCCATCGCGAGCTGCTCGACCCGGAGTTCGTTCTGCGACCGCCCCGGGACTGGCCTGAGCCCGGCCCGTTCGTGGGTCGCGCGCGGCGCTGCGCGAGTTCGAGCAGGCCCGCGACACCTGGCGGGCCGACGCCGCCGAGCCGATCAGCGGCTTCAGCGACCTCGGCGACCGGGTTCTGGTGCGCTGGGCCAGGCCCGGGTCGTGCACGGCAACGTCGGTGCGATCAGGCGGTGGAGGTCATGGACCTCCAGCTCGGCGAGCTTCGCCGCCCTGACCATCCTGGGCGGAATTCGACGCTGAGGAGCGACCACCCCGAGGGTTCCGTCGACCCACCACGGCCGCGCCGGTTTGGATGACAAAGGCTGCACGTTCGGCAAGCCAACTGGCGGTATGGGCGGTTCGGGGCTATGGTGGCTCAGTGGCGGGGGCCGCAAGATTTTCGCGCGTGGCGCTTCGATCGGAGGATCGAGGGCGTCGCGCTGGCCGGACGGATACGCCCGGCCATGTGTACAGCGCGATCATCCCTGCCACCGATGACCCGGGGACCCTCGAGCGGTGCATAACCGCCATCCGGCGATCGGCCGACCCACCCGACGAGCTGATCGTCGTGGACGGCCCGGCGGTCGATGGTCCTGCAGCCGCCCGCAATGCGGGCGCGGCGCGGGCCAACGGCTCGATCCTCGTATTCGTAGATTCGGACGTGGTCGTGCACCCCGATGCGTTCACCCGTATCCGGGCCGCATTCGCGGAAAAGCCTTCCATCGCCGCCGTGTTTGGCTCGTACGACAACGCACCCTCCCCCCACGGCACGGTGTCGACCTTCAGAAACCTGCTGCACCACTACATCCACCACCAATCCCCGGGTCGAGCCACGACATTCTGGGCCGGGCTCGGCGCCGTTCGTCGCGACTCCTTCGTGGCGGTGGATGGGTTCGACGACTGGCGGTTTCGCGCTCCGTCCGTGGAGGACATCGATTTCGGCCTGCGGCTGGCTGCGGCCGGCGGTCACATCGAGCTGGACCCGAAGATTCAGGGCACCCATCTCAAGCATTGGGCCCTCGGCGACATGTTGAGGACCGACCTACTCCGGCGGGGCGCGCCATGGACTGCGCTCGTGCTCGACCGAGGCGCGCCCGCGGCTCGCCTCAACCTCCGGGGAAGACATTTCGTGGCCGCGGTCGCTTTCACCGCGGGTGTGGGATCGGCCGCCCTGCGCCGTCCGCGCCTGGCGGCACAACTCTGGGCCTGCTACCTGCTCCTTAACACGCGCTTCTACCGTCTGCTTCTAGCGTCCGCCGGACCGCGTAGCGCGGCGGCCGGCGTTGGGCTGCTCGCGATCCACAATGTGGCTGCCCTGGGCTCCACCCCGCTCGGATTGATGGCTTTCGGTATTGAACGGGCCTCGACGCGACCCTTCCGGTGGCCCGCCGTTCCGATCGACCTGGAGAAGATCGATCACGCGGGTCGCCGTGGTCGCCGCAGCCAGCTCGAGGGACGGTACGGATTGGGGCCGAACGGCCCTCCCGCCTTCCGAGTGGTGTCCGGCGGGAGCGCGTCGGCTGAGGGTCTGCCGACCCTCACCTGAGCGATTCCTTTCCGCAAGAGTTCCACCAGACCATGTGGATCAAGGCTGCCATCGCAGCGCACATGTCCCGAGCGCTCGTCGGGCCTCCGGCAGCCGAGGCTGGCGTGTCGCCATGACCGTGTACCTCGGCACGCTGATGATTTGCCTGATCTCGCTGGTGCTTGGCGCGGCCGTGTGCTGCCCTTCCGGTGGCTGGTCATGGCTGGCCCCGCCCGTGGGACTGGCGGCGGCGATGCTCATATCCCTCTCGGCCATGGCGTTGCCGGGCGAAGGCACTACTGCGGCGGCGGCAGTGGGCGTTGCACTCGTGATCTCCGCCGTCGTCCTCTGGCGACAGCGAGTCGCGCCCGATTTCGCTTCGGGCGGGCCGTTGGCCGAAGGCCTGCCGATCGCGGCCATGGTGCTCGCGTTTTGTTCGCTTCCGTTCCTCGCCAACGGACGCATCGGCGTGCTCGGGGTGAGCATGCTCGACGACCTGTCCTTCCACATGGGACAGGCCGACGCGATGAGAACGCTGGGCCTGGACGCGCATGTCACGAGCTCCGGATATCCGCTGGGTCCCCACGCGTTGGTGGCGGCTCTCGCCGAGGGCACCGGGATCGGGGTGGGGGACGGATTCACCGCCCTGCTCCTTTCCATACCGGTGCTGACGGCGCTGACGGCGCTCACCGTTCTTGACAGAGGCAATCCTGTGCTTCGATCACTCGGTGCCGTGGTTTGCGGCACGCCCTACCTGGTGAGCGCCTACGTCGCCGAAGGCGCCTTCAAGGAGCCGCTCCTGGCTCTGTTCTTTCTCGCCTTCATCCTCGGACTGCGTGATGTCCACCGGTCTCGGCGTCTGGACCCGCGGCGCGGAGCCGTTCTGGTGCTCACCGGGGGAGGCGGAGCGGCCGCGTTCGGGATCGCAGCGCTCATCTGGCCCGCGCTGGGGGTGGCCATTCTGGGCTCGATCGAGCTCTTCGACCGGCGCCGTGAACGGGTCAGACGGAAAGCCGTGGTGGCTCGTGTGGTCCTGGGCGCCGGACTGCTCGCGGCCGCGGTTTTCGCGCTGTCCCTGCGTTCGAGGGAGTTCTTCGACTCCGGACCCGGGCAGTTCGTGGCCACGAAGGGCACCGGCGGCAACTACGCCGGGCAGCTCAATCCATTTGAGGCGCTCGGCATCTGGCCATATAGCGATTTCAGATACGGCGTCGCGCACAACCTCGTTCTCGGCCCGGTCGTACTGGTCGCCGTCGCGGTCGTACTGGGCGGAGTGATGTGGTGCAGGCGCCACCGCGAGTCGGCACTGCTCGCTGGCGCGATCGCCGCGGTAACGGTCTACCTGGTGGCGCGGCCGGTCACGCTGGCGTACTTCAGCGGCAAGGCACTGGTGGTAGCGGCCCCGATTCTGACGCTCACCGGCGTGATGGCCGGGTTGGCAGCCGCGTCCGGACTGAACTCCGGGCGCCGCCGGGTGGTGACCGGGGGACTGATCATGTACCTGGCTCTCGCCGGCTACTCGAGCGCCCTCGCTCTTCGCGCCTCCCACGTCCGTCCGTCCGGTCCGGGCCCGGATCTGGCCGCGTTCCGAACCATCGTCCAGGGCGCGCGCACCCTCTACCTCGGACGGGACAACTTCGCGGCGTGGGACCTCCGCGGGGCTAAGTTGTTCGGGTACCAGGGGTACAGCACCGGACTCATCGAACGACTCACGGAGCGCCCGGCGAAGTCACGAACGGACAGAACGAGGGCCGCCGTGGACATTGATTCAGTCGGCTATCGACGCCTCAACGCCTTTCGGTACGTGGTTACGCCGCGGACGGCTTTCGCGTCCAGCCTCCCGGTCAACTACCGGCTCCTGCGAAGCACCCCCTGGCATCTCCTTTGGGAGCGCAGAGGCTTGGTCCAGCAGCGCCTCATCCTGGACGAGGGCGAGGCGCCGGGCGCCGTGCTCGATTGCGAGCGCGGAAACAGGCGAGGCACGGGCAGCGCGTTCGTACGGCCACGCCCGGTCACAGGACCCGTCGGCGGGTGGCGAACACCCGGCGGTGGTCGCCCTCCCGCGCCCGGAGTCACGAGCAGCGGAGGCTCGCTGGTGCAGCGGCTGCGGCTGGGAGCCGGCATCTGGGACCTGTCGATGCGCTATCTCAGCGACGTGCCGCTGCAGCTGAGAGCCGGGACACTGGTGCGATCTCTAGAGCCGAACATCGAGGACGACTCCAGCTTTTTCACCGCGGGACACATCACGAGGACGCGCGGCGGGTCCGTGACCGTCGAGGTGGCCGTTCCCGAGCGACGGCGGATTGACATCGAGAGAACGGTCGTACTGGGCACGGTGGTCGCCACCCGCGTCGACCGGCCAGGTCGGGTGGTGCCCCTGCGAACTGCCTGCGGTCGCTATGTGGACTGGTTCGATCCGGGACGATGAGAAGTATCGATGGAGGCCACCGCAAGCTTTGACGGGACCGGACCGTAACCCACATCTGGAAGTGTCGGTCGCGGTTGTGGTGGTGACGTACAACGCGAGCGAGCTCCTGCGCCGGTGTCTGGTGGAGGTGGGAACCAGGTTCCCCGTGGTGGTGGTGAACAGTGCCTCCCCCGCGGACGAGGCCGGCCTTGTGCGACGGGAGTTCCCCCACGTGGAACTGGTCGAGCGGCGGGACAACGCCGGATTCGGGTCAGGGGCGAACGCCGGCATCGCGGTCACATCGACCGACTGGGTCTTGGTACTGAATCCCGATGCCTGGCCGGTGGGCGACGCACTGACCCGTCTGGCCGATTTTGCCGAAAGTCGGCCGCGGGTGGCAGCTGCCGGGCCGCTCCTCTCTCGCCCGGACGGGAGCCGTCAGCGCTCGGTTCTCAGGGCCCCCCTCAGTCCGATGGCGCTCGCTCTATGGGCCGCCCTTCCCGAACCCGTGAGCGGTGTCTACTCGCTCGTCCGGCGGCTCGCCGGCCCGCGGGTGGAAGCCAACGTCCGCCCGGGCGAGTTCCTCCAGGGGTCCGCTCTCCTCCTCCGCCGGAAGGCTTTCGACGCCATGGGGGGATTTGACGAGAGCTTCTTCATGTTCGGGGAGGACACGGACCTGTGCGACAGGCTGCGCCGGGCGGGCTGGAGCGTGGAGCTCTGTCCAAACGCCCGCTTCGTCCATGTGGGCTCCGGATCCACCGGGTCCGACCCGGAGCGGATGTACCGCGAGCTCCTGCGCTCGTGGCTGCGCCTGATTGCCAAGCGCGACGGCATGCCCCGTGCCGAACGTTCCCGCCGGGCGCTTGTCCGTGCGCTGGCGTTGCGCGGAAGGTTCTTCCGGGACGGCAGGGCGCGGAGAACCGCCGGGTGGCTCGCCGGGGCTGACATGCCTCAGCTTCTGGACACCTCTCCATGAGCTCCTATTCGGTCCTCGACCTCCTCCACCCGGCGGGAACGATCGGGCGCGTCCTTCTGCTCGGGGAGGGCCTTCCTCCGGCGGTGGTGCCGCACGCGGCCACGCGCGCCCGCTACGAAGTGGACCTTGCCCTGCTCGCACCGTCACGGCGCGAGCTCCGAAGGGAGGGCTGGCTGGCGCACGCGGCAACCACGGCGGCCTCGGCGCTCGCTGACCAGGGCATCGCCTACGCCGTCATGCCTCGCCGTGCCCGGCCCGCGGCGCGAAGGGAGCTCGTGCGCGCCGGACTTAGGTTGAGCACGCCCCTGGCCCAGCTTCAGGAGGACGAGACGCTCCGCTACCTCGTCCCACTGCGCACCCAGCCGTGGAGATACGCATTTGCCTGCCTCATCGTGGCTCGGCCACGAGCTCGGCGCGGTCTCTTGACCGTGCAGACGCTGCCCGGAGGTGCTTCACTCCTCGCCGCCTTGCTGCCCGGGACGGGAATCGTGGCGCGGCGACCGCACGCCGATCCGCTCGCATCGTGGGTGTCCGGGATGGGCGATGGAGCCCGGCCGGTCTCGGATGTCGTGGTGGGCGCGAGCTGGCGCGGGCCCGCCGGCGCGGCTCTGATGCACTGCTTCGCGCCGGGCGAACGCCGCCCGTGGGGTGTGGTCAAGGTCAGTCTTGGGCGCTCAAGAGAGGCCGAGCTCCTGAGCACGCTCGGGGCACCCGCGCGCGCGGCCGGCGCCCGTGTGCCTCGTCCGCTCGCGAGCGGCCTGCTCCCCGGGCGGAGTGCGGTCGCGGAGACCGTGGTGGCGGGGCAACCGGCGGCCGATCTCCTGATGCGCGCTCCGGCTCAATTCGCTCGCGTGGCGGCACTGGTGGCGCAATGGCTGGGGCGCTGGAACCGCACGACCGCCACGCCCGCGCCGGCCGAGGAGACGACACGCCGGCTCGAGGAGGACATCCTGGCTCCCGCTCGGTCGTTGGGCGATCTCCTGCCTGGGGGAACCGCCTACCACGACCGGCTCGCGAGGCGGTGCGAGGTGCTCGGCGGCGCGAAGGTTCCGCTCGTGGCGAGACACAACGATCTGTCGATGTGGAACGTGGTGCTCGACGACCGGGACAATCTCGGCGTTCTCGACTGGGGCGAGGCTGAGGAGTCCGGGCTTCCGCTCACCGACTTCTTCTACGCGATCGCCGACGCCGCTGCGGCCTGCGGGCGCTACGAACGGCGGCTCGAAGCCGTACGCAGCTGTTACTCGCCCGGCGGTGCCCGTGCCGCGGGGGTCGCGCGTAACCAGCAGTTGCTGGTCTCCGGGCTCGGCCTGTCGGCCGTGGCCGTTGAACTCTGCTTCCACGCGTGCTGGCTCCGGCACGCGACCAACGAGTACCGGTCCGGGGTACCCGAGGGCCCGTTTCTCGGCATCCTTCGCGATATTGCGCGGCGGACAACGGAGTCCGGGCGGAGGTGAGCGCTTCCTTCCAGCGGCGGCGGCTGCTCCTGTTTCTTCCGTTTCCCCCGCGCCCGGACGGGGGACACGGCGCCAGCCGAATGACGGGACAGCTGTTGGCCGAACTGGCGCTGCGCCACGACGTCGGCGCGCTCTATCTCCGGGCGCGAGGCGAGCCGGACATCAGTGAGTCGCTGCGCGACGCACTGATCTTCGCGGAGGAGGTTCCCAGGCCCGCTTCGCCGTCGACGGTCGCGGGCCGCGCAGCGGAGCTGATCCGGCGCTCGGCCGGCCTCATGGCCGGCAGGCCCGTCTGGGTCACGGACTGGGCCGTGCCCGCTTTCGGCGTCAGGGCGGGGGCGGTGGCATCGGCGTGGCAACCGCATGTGATTCAGGCCGAGCTCCACGTAATGGGTCAGTACCTGGCCGAGCTGGGGGCACTCGCAACCCCCCGGGTCCTTGTCGACCATGACCCCGGAGCCGCCGCCACCGTTGACCTGGCAGGCTGGGAGCGGGGGTGGCGTCGGCTGGGCCGGCATGCGGACGGCGTCGCGTGGCGTCGCTACGAGCGCCACCTCCTTGGCGACGTGGACGTTGCCGTGGTGTTCACCGAGACCGACCGGAGCGCGCTCCTCGAGCGCTGCCCTCACGCCCGAGTGGTGCGCATCTCGCCCGGGATCGCGCTGCCCACGCAACCGCTGGATGCGCTGGGCTCAGATCCCCCTCGAGTCCTGTTCCTCGGAAGCTTCGTCCATCCTCCGAACGTCGAAGCCGCCGTCCGCCTGGGACGCGACATCTTCCCGGGCGTGCGCGACCGGCTGCCCACGGCCAGCCTGGACATCGTCGGTGACGCCCCGCCACCCGAGGTCCGGCGCCTGGCCGGGAAGGGCGTAGCCGTGACGGGACGCGTTGACGACGTGAGCCCGTACCTGAACCGGACGGCCGTGGTGGCCGCGCCGTTGCGCCTGGGGGGAGGGATGAGGGTGAAAGTGCTCGAGACGCTCGCCGCGGGCAAGGCACTCGTGGCCACCCCGCGAGCACTTGCCGGTATCGACCTCACCCCTGGCCATCACGCGCTCGTGCGCGAGAACGACGCGGAGTTCCGCGATGCCCTGGTTTACCTGCTGGCGGATCCAGACGCGCGCGCCCGCCTGGCCCGCGCGGGCCGCGCGTGGGCCGAGCAGAACCTTGGCTGGAGTCCGGTGGTGGCCGCGTACGAGAGTCTTTACGAGTCCCTGCTGGATGCGGGGGGCCACGCTTGACCCGCCACCGCCCGCGAGTGGCGATCGTGGGCTGGAAGCTCGGCGCCGAGCTCGAGCGGGCCATTCGGAAGGGCAGCGAGACCTACGAGTACGTCGTCGTATCGATGGATCTCGACGAAGCCTTGCGGCCGCTGGTCGAATGGCACCGGATGGGGACCCCGAAGCTGGACTCGTTTCGCCTCGGCTGGGTGGCGTTCTTCGCGTTCGGCGGCCTGCGCCTGTCTCGTCTGGACGTGGACCTGATCCACGCGGTGGGCCCGGTGCCCGTCGTGCCCAACCGGGTGGACGTGAACACCGTCACCTTCTGTCACGCGGCGTTCGACGAGGCCACGGCGGGCAACCCACTCAAGGCCAGCGCGAGCACGGTGGCCTGGAGGCAGGGGCAGAAGTTCACCCTCGCGCTCGAGAGGTGGTGGTTCCGGCGGCGTGTCCGGGTCCTCATAGCGATCTCGCCGGGGAGCGCCGACGATCTCCGGGTTCACTACCCGGGCGTTAAGGTGGCCACGATCCCCCGCGGCATAGATGTGGGGCGCTTTCGCCCCGACGACTCGGGCCGGAGGCGCATCCGGGAGAAGCATTCTGTGGGTGACGACGACGTGGTGGCGTTGTTCGTGGACCAACAGCACCGGCCCATCAAGGGCCTTCGTTTGGCCATCGAGGGCTTCGCCGCGGCGAGATCTGCGGGCACCGCGCCTGACCTGCTCTGGGTTGTGGGCGAGGGAAACGAGGCCCACGCCTCGGTCGCCCGCGAGCTCGGTGTCGGGGCGAGGGTCAAGTTCATGGGCCGGGTCTCCCGCATGGAGGATGTCTACCGGGCAGCAGACATTTTCGTTCTCCCCACGGTCTATGAGGCTTTTTGCCGAGCGGCACACGAGGCCGCCGCATGCGAGCTGCCGGTGGTGGCTCCGCCGGTCAACGGCATCAGGGAGCTGGTGGGCGACAACGAGGCAGGAATGATCGCGCGCCGCGATGCGGCCGACCTCGCGCGCGCTCTCGGGGCGCTGGCGCGCGATCGGGATCTGCGAGCCCGCATGGGCGCGGTGGGACGGAGTCGCGTGCTCGGCTTCGACCAGGACGCGGTGGCCTCCGAGATCATCAGCCTGCACGAGTCGCTGCTCGGCGCTGCGCGGGCCGAACGGAGACGGGGGCCTGGCCTTACGCTTCCGCGCCGAGGTAGGCGCGCCTGACCTCCTCGAAGGGCCCGTCCGCCACGACGCGGCCCTCCGAGAGCAGCAACGCTCTGTCGCAGATCGTCGCCAGCAGCGGATGGTCGTGACCAGCAGCGAGCACGATCCCCCCCGTGCGGAGCGCGTGCTGGGCGCGTACCGCCACGATGCTCCGGAACTCGTGGTCGAGTGCCTCGTGGACCTCGTCCAGCACCAGCACGTCGGGATCGGTGTAGTCGGCCACGGCGAAACCCAGCCGCGCGCGCATGCCCTCCGAGTAACTCAGGACGGGCCTGTCGAAGGCATCGTCGAGCTTCGTCGCCACCTTTATTTCGTCGAGCGCAGCCTTCGACTCCGCTCGCGACATTCCCGCGAGAACTCCGAGCAGCACGGCGTTCTCTCGACCGGTGAGGAGACCGTGTAGCCCCGCCTCCACGGAAAGGAGCGAGCCCACCCGACCGCGGACATCGAGGCGACCGATGTCGGGACTCATCACGCCCGCGATGAGACGCAGCAGCGTGGTCTTCCCAGACCCACTCGGTCCGATCAGAGCCACGCCCTCACCGGGCCGAACACGGAAGCTCAGCTCGTGAAGCCCCCAGGTCTGGGTTCCGCTCCGGCGGAGTCGGGCCAGCGCTGGGGTGACAGCGTGCGCGTGCCGGTCGAAGTGGAACCGCACGCCCACACCCTCGGCGTGAACCCACGCCGGTGTACGCTCGCGTGACCCTGGCGCCCCCATCACGGCTCGAGGATCTTGGCGAACTGGCGCTGCTCGGCCCGGAAGATCGGGACGAACACCGCGAGCAGCACCGCCCCGAGAGCAGCGGGATAGAGAAGCTCGAACGCCCCGGGGGCATCGCCGTACAGGAGGGCATCCCGGTAAGACTCGAATATGCCGGTCATCGGATTGATGAGCAGTAGGTCATGCGCAGTTCCCGAGATCTGGGACAGGGGTATGAGACCCGGAGCGATGAAGAACAGCACGCGCACGAAGCTCATCACGAAGTTGCCGATGTCCGGCATCCATACCCCGAGCAGCGCGGCCGGGTATGCCACTCCGACAGCGAAGATAAGGGTCACGGCGACCGCAACCGGCAGCCAGAGCATCGCCGGCGTGGGCGCCACCGTGTATACCGCCATCAACACCACCAGCAGAAACAGGCTTGCGCCGAAGGCGACGGTTTCGGTGAGCGCGCCGGAGAGCGGAATCAGCGTCCGATTGAAACCCATGTTGAGCACGATCGAGCGCCGCGCTGACACGGCGCTCATGGCGTTTACCACTGTCGTAGTGATCAATTGAAACGGGACTACCGCGCAGGCGAGACTCAGCCCAGGGGCTTCTCCGGGCCGGTCGAGCACGAGCGTGACCAGGGCGAGGTATACGCCGACGAGGGCGAACGGATCCACGATCCACTTGACGAGCTGCCAGCCACCGCGCCCGTATCGCACCTTGAGGTCGGTAACCGTGAGCGATACGAGCACGTCCGTCCAGCGGCGGCTCCGCTGCCGGAGCGACCGGTCGGCGCCCGACGCCCCTCGCCCCACCGGCGCGCCGCTCTCGAGAGGGGCAGACGTGTGCTGCGGCATCCCGGCCACAATACGGCCAAGGGCAGAGGCCGGCGCCAAGTGCGGCTGAAGGCCCGGCGAGCCGGGTGACCGAGACCTCGAAGGGCCCCGAGCCACGCCGGCATGCCGGGCTGAGCGTGGCGATCTCCACCCGTGACCGTCCCGAGGCGCTGGCCCGCTGCCTTGAGGCGCTGCGGCGCTGCCGGACCCTGCCGGCAGAGGTTGTGGTCGCCGACCAGAGCACGGGCCCCGCCACGCGGGAAGTGGTGAGCGCACACACGTCACCGGACCTTCCCATCCACTGGGTGCCGGGCGGGACGCGTGGACTGGCCGAGGCACAGAACGCAGCCTTCCGCCAGGTCAAGATGCCCCTCGTGGCGGTCACCGACGACGACTGCATCCCGGCTCCCGACTGGGTGACGATTATTGAGAGCGAGTTCGCTTCCGATCCGCGCCTGGCGCTCGTCGGCGGCCGCGTGACCCCCCTCGAGCCGGCGGGAATGAACAGGTTTCCGGTGGCGTTGCGGGGCGGGATGGAACGCCGGGCCTTCGAGGGGAGGTCTGCGCCTTGGAACGTCGGCAGCGGCAACAACTTCGCGATACGCCGGGAGTGGTTCGCCCGGGTGGGCGGGTGCGACGAGCGTTTGGGTCCAGGCACACCCGGACTCGGGGCTCTGGACATGGATCTGTTCTACCGCGTGCTCCGGGCCGGCGGCCGCGCTCTGTACGTGCCCGACGCCGTCGTCGAACACGAGCGCACCACCCGCCGCGGACGCCTGGAGCGGCGTTGGACATACGGGCACGGTATGGGCGCTGCCTGTGCGCTCCGCCTGCGAGAGGGAGACCTCTTCGGGGCCAAGCTGCTGGGCGACTGGGTCCTCCTCAGAATCCGCCTACTCGGCGCCTCTCTGGCCCGAGGACAGGCCGGCGGCCTGCGCGAAGAAGCCCTGGTCCTCGGAGGTACGTTTTCCGGGATCGTTCACGGTGCGCGACAACCCGCTGGCCGGCCGACCCACCCCGACTGGCGCCGTGGAGCCCGTGACGACGAAAATAGAGCCGATGTCGGGCCATAGCCACTCACCACACGATCACGCGATCTCGGTCTGCGTTGTCTGCCGCAACGAGGCGGACAAGCTGCCAGAGTGCCTCGGGTCCGTGACATGGGCGGACGAGGTGGTCGTGTTGGATCTCGAGAGCACGGATGGATCGGCCGAGGTGGCACGGGCCGCCGGCGCCCGGGTCTTCACCCACTCGGTGGTGCCGGTGGTGGAGGCGGTGCGCAACGTGGTCGCGGACCACGCCTCCGGGGTCTGGGTGCTCGCGCTCGATCCAGACGAGAGGGTCTCCCCCGGACTCGCGGCCGAGCTCGGCCGGCTGAGCCACCGCGACGACCTCGACGCGGTGGAGGTCCGGTCACTCAACTTCGACTTCGGGTATCCCGCCAGCCACCCGGTGCACCGCTATGACCCCAAACCGCGTTTCTATCGCCGTGACCGGGTCCGCTGGCCCACCTTCCCGAACGCTCACCCCGAGGTGGCGGCCGGGCGTCTGCTCCGGCTGCCGTGCGACGACGCACTCGCTCTGGTCCACGACCGGAACAGGACCGTCCCCGAAGCGGTGGAACGCGTGCTGCGGTACGCCCCCGCCCAGGCCCAGGCGATGATCGACGCGGGCGAGGTCTTCACCGCACGGAAGATGCTGCTGACCCTGGGGGGCAAGCTCTCCAGGCACGTGGTTCAAGCCCGCGCCCTGCGGGACGGGACGCCGGGCCTGATGCGTGGAGGAGTTCTTGTCGCGTTTCACTTCTACGTCTGGGCAGCCTTCTGGCAGCTGTCGGGAGCGCACCGGACACGCGAAGACGACCGCGTCCTGCGGCGACTCGACCTTCTCCTGCACGGAGTGGACCGCCTGGCCAGACTCATGCCGAGGCGGGCGCGAGGCCGCGACGGATCCGGATCGGGAGGCTGATCATGTTCGTTCACTCCGCCTCCTTCTATGACGCTCTCTACGGCTTCAAGAACTACGCCGCCGCGGTCCGCGAGCTGGGTGCGGTGCTCGACGCCAAAGCTCCCCAAGCCACGACCCTGCTCGACGTGGGATGCGGGACGGGACGCCACGTGGAGCTCCTACGAGAGCGCTACGAGGTCCAGGGCGTAGACCTCAATCCCGCCATGCTCGACGTGGCGCGCACGCGGTGTCCCGACGTGCCCTTTCACCAGGCGGATATGGCCGACTTCTCGCTCGACGACCGCTTCGATGTGGTCACCTGCCTCTTCAGCTCGATCGGGTATGTCCGTACGGTCGAACGCATGCGCAGCGCGATCCTGAGCATGCGCCGCCACCTGACACCGGGCGGCGTCCTGCTGGTCGAGCCGTGGTTCACGCCAGAGTCTTTCTGGACCGGGACCATCACCGCCAATCACGTGGACCAGTCCGATCTCAAGATCTCGTGGATGTACACGAGTGAGCGGGAAGGGTCGGTGTCGGTGTTGGACATCCACTACCTAGTGGGCCGGCCCGACGGCATCGAGACATTCCGCGAACGGCACGAGATCGGGCTCTTCACGCGCGACGAGCACATGGACGCGTTTCGCGACGCCGGCCTGGAGGCCGGCTACGAGGACGGCGGTCCCTTTGCGCGCGGCCTGTACGTGGCCCGCGACGCGGCCGGGTCCGGCTGACGCGGCGCCCGTGATCCGGGCACGACACGAGCTGGTTCCGCTGGCGGACCGCGGCGCCTGGGAGGCCGCCCTCGAGGACTTGCCCCACGGCCACGCTCACACGTGGGGATTCTGCAGGGCGGCTCAGCTCACGTCAGGGGCACCAACGTACCTCTACAGCTACGAGCGGAACGGCAGCCGCGCCGTATGTCCACTCGCCGAGCGCATGATGCTGGACGAGTCCGACGTGTTCACGCCGTACGGCTTCGGTGGCTTCGCTCTTCGCGGACCCTGCGAGCGCCTGCCGAACGACTGGGCGGAGTTCGCGCGCTCCCGCGGCTGGGTCTGCGGCTATCTCGCCTTGAACCCGCTCTTCTGTGACGCCGCGGGTTTCGCGACGTCCGACGTGCGCATCCAGAACCATCTCTACGTCATGGATCTTCGACCGCCTGCTGGGGAGCTCTTTCGGCGGCTGTCTGAGAATCGGCGGCGACAGCTCCGCGATTGGCCCGCCGCGGCCGCCGGCCTCGAACACGACCGCCCGAAGCTCGCCGACTTCCTCGTGGCTCACTACCAGGATTTCTTCGAGCGGAGGGGCGCCGGGAGCGCGACACGCTTCAACCCCGAGACGATGAAGGCCATCTCCGAGCTCGACGACGTGATCATGGTGGGCGCGGGCGCCGGCGAGCTGAAGGCGGCGGCCGTGTTCGGCCACACCCGTCATGGGGGCGACTACCTGTTCAACGTGTCGCTCTCCGGCGGCGAGGGTCACAGCGTCCGTCTCCTCTGGTCCGGCGTCGAGCAGCTGCGAGCACTCGGCGTGCCGAGTCTGAACCTCGGCGGCGGGATCCGGGAAGGGGATGACCTGGCGGAATTCAAGAGACGCTTCGGGGCGGCTGAACTTCCGCTGGCCAGTCTGCGCCAGGTCTATCGCGCCGACGTCTACGCGGCTCTCTGTCGCCAAGCCGGCGCGGCCGCCGGTCATCGATCCGACTACTTCCCGGCCTACCGTGGCTGATTCCCGGCCCGGCTCTGTCGCCACACCCTCAGGCGCGGATGGTGAACGACGACCCGCGGCAACCTCAGCAGGAGCCACAGCAGCATGCGTCGCCGCTCGCCGGGACCTCGGCGCACGTCCCGTGGATCAAATGACTGGACCGCCAGGCTCTTGCTCAAGCAGTCGCGCGCCGCCGGACGGTCGTCCAGGCGCTCGTGTTCCAGGCCGAGCTTGACCCAGCTCTCCGCAAGCCGCCTTCGCCGGTGAGCCTCGAAGGAAGGAGGGACCCGGATGCCCTCGTAGTAACGGGCGCGGAGCTCGAGCGCGCGGCGCCTCGACAGTCCCCTGTACATGCCGTGATCGTGAATCCGGTACACCGCCATCACGTCGGGCAGGTACCGGATCGCGCCCCGCTCGGCCGCGAGGAGGTAGAGCGGGCCGTCACCCCACGGGACACCGAAGTACCAGGAGGGCAGCGGGCTGATCGCCGCTCGCCGGAAGACGGGTGAGCATGACCCCATCTGGAAGCCATCGAGCAGTTGGTGCATGTCGACTTCCGCCGGATCGTGGACGCCGGTGAAGGGCACGTCCGGACGAGACCCGTCCTCGTACCGGCAGAGCACTTCGTGAAAGCACATGGAGCACTCCGGATGCTCCTCCAGGTAGCTCACCTGCCGGCGGAGCTTCCCGGCCTCAATCCAGAAGTCATCGCCGTCGAGCACGGCGAGGAAGTCGCCCCGGGCACGCTCGACCAACTCAGCGAAGATCGCCTTTCCCCCCAGACCCAGGTTCGTGTCGGGCAGGAAGGTGCGGATCGTCTGTGGGTGAGCGCGCGCGTACTCGGCGATCACGGCGCGGGTGCCGTCGGTGGAGGCGTCGTCACCGACGAGCACCTCGAAGGAGAAATCGACGTCCTGCTCGAGGATGCCGTCGAGTGCCTGTGCGATGTAGCGCTCGTGCTCGTAGGCGGTGACGAGCACACTCACCCGCACCGGACCTCCGGCAGGGGACGTCACGCGTCTAGCGTCCGCCGCCGACGGGCTTCGACACCTCTGGGGCGTGCGCCCCCATGGCGGCCAGCTGGACACCGAGCCGCGGACCCTCCGCCAGGGCGCGCCGGATGATTCCTGTGACGATCGAGATCGCCTCCACGTCCACCGATGTGCCGGTCGGAAGCGTGAGCACGCGTAGCGCCAGCCTTTCTGCCTCAGGGAGCATCACCCCGGCGTTGGGGAAGAACGACCGGTACGGCTCCATGCGGTGGCAACCGGGGTAGAAGTAGCGGCGCGCCAGAACGTTCTCCGCCCACAGCACACGCTGAAGGTCATCTCGGGACAAGCTCGCGGAGTCGTTGATCTCGAGCACCACGTACTGGCGGTTGCATCGCTCGGCCTCGTCGTAGTCGAGCAGGCGAACGCCCGTCAGGCCCTCAAGTCCGACGCGATAGGCGTCGTAGTTGCGCCGGTTGACCTCGAAAAAATCCTCTCGCGACTCGAGCGAGGTGAGCCCCATGGCCGCCGAGACCTCCGACATCTTGCCGTTCGTGCCCACGTAGCTGACCTGGTCATAGTCGGCGAAGCCGTGGTTTCGCATCAGCCTGGCCGTCTCGGCGAAGTCGTCGTCAGCCGTGAGGATCGCCCCGCCCTCGAAGGCGTTCACCACCTTCGTGGCATGGAAGCTGTACACCTCGGCCGTGCCGAACGAGCCGATCATGCGGCCGCGATGCGAGCAGCCCAAAGCGTGCGCCGCATCGAAGATGAGGGTGAGGCCCCGGCGCTCCGCGATCTCGGTCAGCTCGTCCACCGCGCAGGGGCGGCCCCATAGATGCACCGCCAGGATGCCCGTCGTGTTGGGAGTGATCATGCTCTCCACGAGGCCCGGGTCGAGGTTGTGCGTCGTCGCATCCACGTCGCAGAACACGGGCGTGATCTCCTGCCACTGGAGCGCGTGAGCGGTGGCCACGAACGTGAAGGGAGAGACGATCACCTCGCCTTTTAGCCCCGCGGCCCGGATGGCGATCTCGAGCGCGACGGTCCCATTGCACATCGCGACGCAGTGCCGGACGCCCGCCATCTCCGCGAGCGCGCGCTCGAGTTCGCGCACCATTGGCCCGTCGTTGGTGAGCCAGCGGCGGTCGAGGACTCCCTCGATCCGTTCCATGAGACGGGTCCGGTCGCCGATGTTCGGGCGGCCCACGTGCAGGGGCTCCTCGAATGCCGGCTCCGCGCCGAAGATCGCGAGATCTCCGGTCCCCCGGGGGTCCGGATGGTTCGTCACCTTCGGCTTCCGCCCAGGTCCCGGTCCCCTGCCCGGTACGCGGGGAACCATCCATCCGTCGCGCGGGAGCCGCCTGCCAGGCGTTCGTATGCCCGCCGGTCCAAGACGCGTCCGCAGAGGTAGGCGGTCCTCTCGCCATTCGCCCAGCCGCTCTTGAAACGCACCAGTCCATCATCCATCACTCCGGAGCCAGCGGCGCCGCCGAGGTCTACCCAGCGCACGCCTTGCTCGCGTAGATGATCGAAGGCGGCGGCGAAGAGCGCGTAAGAGGCGCTGACCTCATACCCCTCCGGCGAGTACGCCGCCAGGTGGTAGTAGGCGTTGGGGGCATCTTCGAGCCAAAGCGCCATGCCCACCGTCACATCGTTTCGCTCAGCGCGCAGCATGAGCATGCCCGGGAGCGACAGCTGTTCACGAAAGGCCTTTGCGGAAAAGGCTCTGATCCCGACGAGGCCGTGCCGCGAGGCCAGACCTTCGTACAGCCGCATCCACTCGTCCAGGTGACTCAGGGGCTCGGTGCAGATGTCGACCTCCACCGCACGCGCCGCGCGCTTGACGTGGCGGCGGTGATGAGCCGGGAGCCTCGCGGGAGCGTCGAGGTCGCGGACGTGGTGCTGCTTGAACGCGGAGAGATGATCAGGAAAGGTGGCCCTCAGCTCCGGCTCGCCGAGCCCCGCCAGCGGGTCCGCAACGAGGACGACGCTGACCGCCGAATCTCCGAGGTCGTCCAGGTCGTTCCTGAGCTCGGGCCAGGTATCGCAGGCAAACAGGGGATAGGGGCCCATGAGGTCTCCGGTGGAGTGGCCGGCAATCGGCCGTTCGAGTAGCCAGCCCTCGCTCTGCGGGAGCCGCCTCGGGACGCCGAATTCCGACAGGGACGCGGCATAGCCAGCGTGCGAATATCCCCGTCCAACCGCGGGCCTAGTCGGCATCGACCCACCGCCCGTCCATGCGGGCGAGTATAGGAGCGTCGCGGGCACCGCCCGACCCCCCCAGGCCCCTTTCCTGCGGCTCGTGGACGCCGAGGGCCCCACACGAATCGGTGCACGTTCGCGGCCAGCAAGGGTCACAAGGTCGAGCTTTCCACGTCGCCGGCCGCGAACCACCTCGAGGAGATGTGGCCCGAAGGAGCCGTCACCTACGGGCCACCGGGTCGCCCTCGGTTGCGACAGATCTTCTCGCGGCTGCAGGGCCTCCGCGTCCCAGCCGCGGGCTCACGCGCAGCGCGCTAGCCGTCTACCCTCACGTCCACGAGTTCCGCTCCGTTTTCGGGATCTCGCGCGACGACTTGCTCACGGGCGCTCTGGGCGTCCAGCGCCTGGGTGAGCCAATCCCACGGGCGGTCGCGGCCGTACACCAGGAAGTGGCGATGGGCAGCGGTGAAAGGCCGGTACGACTGGACGGTGAGCGGAGCGATGTGACGCATTCCGACCACGCCGAACTCGACGGCATCGGTGCCGAGAAAGTTGAGCGCCGCTGGCGGATCGGCGAGATAGGTCAGCCGAGGTCCGCGACCATGGGCGGCCCGGTGACTCAACTCGAAGAAGTCGTGCGGGCTGGCGATGACGATGGGTAGACGGGGCTTGCTGTGCCGTTGAAGGAAGCGCAACGCCTGCGTCTGCTCCTGCGCATCTGAGGTGGCTTGGTGATAGCGCGCGGCCAGCCGAGAGCCGGCAAAGACTGTCAACACGACCAGCAGGAGGACGCCCGCGATCGGGACGCCACCGTCCAACCACGATGCGGCGAGAGCGATGAGGATTGTCGCACCAACGAGCGCAGGCAGCGCGGACCTCTCGGTGAACGCACCGGTGGCGAGCTTGCCGAGTGTCACCGCGAAAAAAGGAACCAGCAGCAAGGCGAGAAGCGCCACGAGTTCGTGCTTGGGAAGCCCGCGGAGCCATGTCGTCCGTTCCGCGCGTTGGGTCGAGGATCGCCAGGCGGCGAGGCCGGAGACGGAGAGGACAAGCGCAAGAACCAGGGGCAGTTGACGATCCAGCAGCGAGTCCGGATAGAACCGCACCGCAGACGTCCAAGTCGGGAGTGACCAGAATGTCGTCGAATATTCCTGGGCTTCTTTGATTAGTGGAGCGGACAGAACCAATGGCACCATGGCGCCGAAGAAGGAAGCGAGCACGAGCCAGTCGACGCGCCGTCGTCCAAGAGAACGAGCGGCTTCGCCGGCCAACAGCGGAACCACCACGAGCACGGCGTAGTAATGGCTGCCGACGGCGGCCGCGAGACTCGCGAACGTGCCGAGCGCGTAAAGCCGCCGCTGGGGACCCGCTTCGGTTGTGAGCTGCCAGCAAAAAAGCGCGGCCGCTGAGAAACCCAACACCAGGCCGTAGGCCCGTGCCTCGTATGCATAGCCTTGAGCGATCGTGGTGATCGGGAACAGCACCGCGACAAGCGCGTAGAGCGGCCTGGCTCGCCGCACTACAAAGCTGTAGACGCAGACGCACATGAGCAAGTAGCCGAGCATCTCAGGCAAGCGGATGGCAACCAAGCCATTGCCGAACACCTCCAAACACGCTCGTGTGACGATGTAGAAGGAGATCGGAGTCTGCTCAACTCCGGTCGCGAGCGTCGACCACATGTCACCTGCGTTGGGCAGCCCGCTGATGTAGTAGGTGAACAGCTCGTCGTTCCAGAGTGGCTTGCGCGACGCCAGGACTGCCGTCATCGCCACGAGCAAGGCCAAAATGGCGAGCAACAGCGCCCCCGCCACCCGGTCGATTGCCCCGCCCACGGTCCGCACCGTCGATGTCAACCGGGCGCTCATGCGGCGCCGCGCGCCAAATTCACGGTCGGTCGCACTGCTCATCATTTCGCCGAAGGAAGCGCGCCAGGTCGAGCAGAGCACGAACATAGCTCGGGGCGAACTTGAAGACTCGGAAGTCGGAAGCGCCCATGTCATCAGTTCTGTTGATCCAGGAGATCGGAACCTCATGGATGTCGAGCCCGGCGGCAATGGGCTGGAGCCCGGTCTCCGCATTGGCGCCGAAATCGGGCCGCCTTATGTCGAGCCGCTTGAAAATCTCCGCCCGATAGAGCTTGAGGTTGTTCGAAATGTCACGAACCGGTCGATGCAGAACGAGCCGGACGAGCAGGTGGAAGGCGCGGTTCGCGACGATCTTGGCGAACGGGTAGTTGATGAGCACGGACTCGTGCGAGAAGCGACTACCGATGGCGCCGTCGTGTCCCGCGGCCACGACGTCGAAGAGATCGCGAAGCTCCGGAATGATCAACTCAAAGTCGCAGTCCATGGACAGGATGTACCTCCCGCGGGCCGCTCCGTAGCCCTCCCTGAGTGCTCGTCCGACGCCTCCCGCAGAAGCCCGTTCGATGAGACGAACCCTCGGGTCCTCTGCCCCCAAGCGTCGCGCGACCGCAGCCGTGGCATCCTCACCGCCGTCGCATACGATGATGATCTCCAAGATGTAGTCTCCGTAGGCTTCGCGCAAGCCCGTCACGAGACGGGTAACGTTCATTTCTTCGTTGCGGCACGGGACGACCACGGAGGTCGATCCCCGGAGTTCCGGATGGCGTGCGAGGTTGACCACTTGTCGGCGTTTTCGCCCAGTACCCGGCTTCTTGCCCCAGATGTATAGGGTTCCGCACGCCTCGCGCAGCCCGGGGACATGCTCCAGGATGAACGCGGTCTGCTGGATGGCCGGAATCAGGCGCCGCGGTGTGCGCGCGTGCACGATGTCGTATGGGACGATCTCCACCTCGGTGAATCCTTGGTGGGAAGCCGCCTTCATCAGCCTGTACTTGCGCATGCCGACCTGACAGCGCGCGTTCCCCGCACGACGGCCGAGCGCCGGCACAAGGGTCTTGCTGAAAACCTGAGGATTCCAGTAGTTCGCCTCGAAGAACAACATCTGGCCCTCAGGCTTGAGGAGCCGGTGGATGTGCCTCAGGTTCTCCGAGTACCGGTCGTGGCACAGGATCGCCGTTCCGACGACGTAGTCGAACGCGTCATCAGGCAGCGAGTCGAGATCGGTGACCAGGGCAACGTCGGTATTGGGGAGCCGGTGGTCCGCTGCTTGCCGCGCGAGGTCGGGGTTGAAGACGACGGCCGTCACACGGTTCTCACCACGAAGCACGGACGTGAGGTGCTCGGTCCAGAGGCCACTCCCGGCACCGATTTCGAGAATCGACTCCCCGGGAAGGACGTGGAAACAATGCCGGACCGTGACGGCTCGCCAGTGGAGCTTGGTCGGAGAAGTCGACGCGTGGCGAAGCCAGTACGCCTCGCGCGTTCGCTCTATCTCCCGGAGGTTGTCCACCAGTGACGTCTTGAGCCCCCAAACCTAAACGCTTAGCTACCCCCTACAGCCAAGCTTCGTCCGACCATGATGGTCGCTCGCGCTGCTTTTCGCCATCCACGTTCCGACTCAAGCACCTCCCGACCTATGCTTGCGGTGGGCAGACCTGGGCATGGCCGCTCGCTCCGTGGGTGGAGTTGGATGGGCGTTTTATTCGGGCGGTACCCTCAGATCCTCCGTCGAGCACTTCACGTATCGCCTCTCGAAGGCCAGCCGGTTGTGCGTGCCCCCCTCTCATCCTCGTCTCCATGTCACGACACGATCTCCACACCACGGAACTCGGTCCACCTGCGAATGGCGTCCTTCTGCACATCGGGCGAGATGTAGCCAGGCCCCTGACGTCCCATCCGGCGCGGCACCCGAACGTAACCGCTCATCGTCTTCGGTCCGCTAGCCACAGCGCCAGCGTAGGGGGCTGAGGTGCAGGTCTCGACCAACCAGTTCAAGAACGGCATGCACGTCGAGGTGGACGGCACGATCTTCAAGATCGTCGAGTTCCAGCACGTGAAGCCGGGCAAGGGCGGCGCCTTCGTGCGCACCAAGCTCAAGCGGAGCGCCGACGGCGCAGTAATCGACCGGACCTTCCGCGCCGGGGAGAAGTTCCGCCAGGTGCGCACCGAGAACCGCGCGATGCAGTTCCTCTACGCCGACGGGACCGACGCTCATCTGATGGACACCGAGAGCTACGACCAGATCGCGGTGCCCGAGGACCAGCTGCGCGAGTCGCTCAAGTGGGTCTTGCCCAACGAGGCGGTGGACGTTCTCTACATCGACGACGTGCCCCAGGACATCCAGCTGCCGAGCGCCGTGGAGCTCGCGGTGACCGAGACCGAGCCCGGCCTCCGCGGGGACACGGCCTCGGGCGGGGGCGACAAGCCGGCCACGCTCGAATCGGGAGTGATCGTCCGGGTCCCGCTGTTCGTGAACGTGGGTGACCGCGTCCGCGTGGACACCCGCTCCGGCGAGTACGTCTCGCGGGCGTAGCAGGATGCGCCGCTCCGACCAGCGACGAGCGGCGATGGTGGCGCTGTACCAGGCGGACGTGACCGACCGCGCGGCCGAGGACCTGCTCGACCGGGCCGCCTCAGAGTTCACTCGGGAGCTCGTGGATGCCGTGAACCGGGACCGGCCCGAGCTCGACGCGTTGATCGAGCGACACGCCACCGGATGGTCGCTCGACCGCATCGCTCCGCTGGAGCGCAACATCCTGCGCGTGGCGCTCGAGGAGATCCTCCACCAGCCCGACGTTCCGGCCGAGGTGGCCATCGACGAGGCGGTGGAGGCGGCCAAGGCGCTGTGCTCGGCCGAGGCTCCGGGCTTCGTAAACGGCATACTCGCGGCCGTGCATCGCGAGAGCGTGGCATCGGCATGACGGATCCCGACTCCCTCGACGGGCTCGCCGACGAGCTGACCGCCGTGGCCGGGCAGCTCCGCGCGGGGAACCTGGATCCCGGGCAGGCCGCCGAGCTGGTTCAGCGCTGTGCCGAGCTGGCCGCCCGCCTGGCCTCCGAGCTCGACGTGCAGAACCGCGCCGCCAATCAGCTGGAGGGCCAGGAGCGCCTCCTCTGACGGTGGATGCCCCGGCCTACCCGGCCGAGCTCCAGCAGAGCGTGGACGCCTACCTCGAGGGCCTGCGCTTCGGCGATGACCCGGGCACGGCCCGCCTCGAGGAGGCCATGCGCTATTCGCTGCTGGCCGGCGGCAAGCGCATCCGCCCGGTGCTGGCCCTGGCCACGGCCGAGGCGCTCGGCCGCGAGCCGGCACAGGTCCTGCCGCTGGCCGCGGCGATCGAGATGGTCCACACCTACTCGCTGATCCATGACGACCTTCCGGCGATGGACGACGACGCGCTGCGCCGGGGCAAGCCCACGTGCCACGTGGCCTTCGGCGAGGACGTGGCCATCCTCGCCGGCGACGGCCTGTTCGCCGAGGCGCTGCGCCTGGCGCTCACCGAGCAGGACGGGGATCCGGCCGCGGTGCTGGCCGCGGTCCGCGAGCTCGTGGGCGCGGCCGCGGTGTCGGGGATGGTCGGGGGACAGTTCCTCGACGTGGCCGGCGACGAGCATCCCGACCTCCGGCGCCTCCACGAGCTCAAGACGGGTGCGCTGATCGCCGCCTCGGTGGGATCGATCCTGGCGCTCGAAGGACTGGACGGACCTGCCACAATCCCGTACCGGCGCTTTGCGGCCGAGCTCGGAGTCGTGTTCCAGATCGTCGACGACATTCTCGACGTGACCGGGGACGAGGCTGAGCTTGGGAAGCCGCAGGGCTCCGACGAACGCCATGGAAAGGCGACCTACGTGAGCGTGTTCGGACTCGAACGAGCCCGGGAACTGGCCAGGGAGTCGCACGCCGAGGCTCGGGCCGCGCTGGCCGAGGCCACCGGGGACACCCGGCGCCTGGGACAGATAGCGGACTACATACTCACTCGCACCACATGACCAAGCTCCTGGACCAGATCGACGGCCCGAACGACCTCAAAGAGCTGGACGACGCCCAGCTCCAAGAGGTCGCGCAGGAGGTCCGCGCGCTGATCATCGACACGATCGGCGAGATCGGCGGCCACTTCGGGGCGAACCTCGGCGCCTGCGAGATCGCCGTGGCCATCCACTCGCTGCTCGACTCCCCGCGCGACAAGGTGCTGTGGGACGTGGGCCACCAGGCCTACCCGCACAAGGTCCTCACCGGTCGCCGCGACAGCCTCCACACCATCCGCACCTACGGCGGCCTGGCTCCGTTCTGCTCGATCGAGGAGTCGGAGCACGACGCCATGGGCGCCGGCCACGCCTCCACGTCGGTGTCCTACGCGGTGGGCATCAAGGAGGCGATGCGGCGCGGCCTCGGGGACGACGGCCGCGTGGTGGCCGTGATCGGGGACGGCGCGCTCACGGGGGGTGTGGCCTTCGAGGCCCTCCTGAACGCCGGCGGGCTCGACATGCCCATGGTCATCGTGGTGAACGACAATGGGATGTCGATCGCCCCGAACGTCGGGTCGCTGTCGCGGTACTTCAACCGCATGCGCCTGAATCCCAAGCTGTACCACGCACGTGAGGACGCCGAGACGGCGCTCACGCGGCTGCCGGCGGGGATCGGCAGGCGCATCGAGCGCCTGGGGCCGATCCTGAAGGAGTCGCTGAAGGCCTACTGGGCGCCGGGACTCTTCTTCGAGGAGCTCGACCTGGCCTACGTGGGCGTGATCGACGGCCACGACGTGAAGGCCCTGCGCGAGGCCATCGGAGAGGCGCTGGAAGCGGAACGGCCCGTGGTCGTTCACTGCAAGACCGTGAAGGGCAAGGGCTTCGCCCCCGCCGAGGACGGCGGCCTGGAGGGCATGGAGCACTGGCACGCGGCCAAGCCGGGCTCGATCGTGAACGGCGAGGCGGCGCCCGGGCGGCTGTTCAAGCACAAGGCGAAGGCGCCGGCGCCGCCCCAGTACACCACCGTGTTCGGAGACGCCCTAGTGCGCGAGTGCCGTCGCGACGAGCGCATCGTGGGCATCACCGCCGCCATGAACTCGGGCACCGGCCTGAACATCCTCCAGAAGGAGATGCCGGACTGCTACTACGACGTGGGCATTGCCGAGCAGCACGCGGTCCTGTTCGCCGCCGGCCTGGCGCTCCAGGGCGCGAAGCCCGTGGCCGCGATCTACTCCACCTTCCTCCAGCGCGGCTACGACCAGATCGTCCACGACGTCTGCCTCCAGCGCCTCAACGTGGTGTTCGCGATGGACCGCGCCGGCCTGGTCGGCGACGACGGTCCCACCCACCACGGCGCCTTCGACATCTCCTACCTGCGCTGCCTACCGCACATGGTGCTCATGGCCCCGCGCGACGAGGCCCTTCTGGCCGACATGCTCCACACGTCGCTCCAATACGACGACGGACCCGTGGGGATTCGCTATCCGCGCGGCGAGGCGGAGGGCGTGCCCATCCCGGAGACCCCCCGGGCGCTGGACATCGGCACCGGCGAGGTGCTGCGGGAGGGGGAGCGCGTCGCGCTGCTCGGCTACGGCTACGGGGTGCCGCTGGCCCTCGGCGCGGGCGACCTGCTGGCCTCCGAGCACGGCCTCGAGCCGACGGTGGCCGACGCCCGCTTCGCCAAGCCGCTCGACAGCGACCTGATCGAGCGGCTGGTGTCGGACCACGACGTGCTCGTGACCGTCGAGGAGAACGTGCTGGCCGGAGGTTTCGGCTCGGCGGTGGTGGAGGAGCTGGCCGACCGCGACCTCGCGGGCCGCGCGCGGGTCATCCGCCTCGGGCTGCCCGACCGCTACGTGACTCACGGCAAGCCCGCGCTCCTGCGCGAAGAGGTGGGCCTCACGCCCGAGGCAGTGGCCGGCCGCGTGGCCGAGGCCGTGCTCGAGCCGACCGGCGCCCTGGCCTAGGTAAACGTCGCGGCGCAGCCGGCCGAGCCGGCCGCTTGAGCTACGACAGAGACCAGAACCCGTCGAAGCCCACGTGGTGCTCGTCCGCCACGCGGCCGAGCTGCTCACGTGCCCGTTCCTGCGGAACGTCGCACACCACCGCCACCTCCTTGGTGGCCAGCGGCGTGGAGGCCCAGTGGAGCACCTCCTCCACCGACTCGGGCGCGTCGCGGCGATCCACCCGGGGCACCAGGTTGGCCGTGACCACGTCGTAGACCGGGAAGGGCTGGAACCCGGGCACCGCGATGCGCACGCCGTCGGACAGGCGCGTGATCTCGTACGAGGGGCAGGTATAGCGCCGCCCGCCGGACCAGTTGGCGAGCTTGTGGTCAAGTATCTCGGCCGCGGGCATCGGCTGCCGGGCGAAATCCATGTCCTCGCGCAGCTCGGCCTCCGTCTCGGGCTCGCCCATCCAGGCGTCGAGGTCGGCGGGGTCGAGACCGGCGTCGCGCGCGGCGTCGCGGAGGGTGTCCGGCTCGTCGAGGAGCTGACCCGAGAAATGGCGCACCCGGAGCCGCCGCAGCACTGCCCGCATGCGGTCGGGGGCGTGGCGGCGGGCGGCCACAACCGCCCGGCACGCCGGCACCGTCGCCGCCATCCGCGGGCGCTCCCGTGTGTCGATCGGCATGCCGTGGCTCTCGGCAATGCTCGTGAAGGCCTTCGCCTGGCGCGGGGGGTCGAACCCGGACCGGTCGTAGTCCTCGGGGGACTCGGAGAGACCGACCACGCACACGCGCCACTCGATCATGTCGCCGTAGAGCCACTCGAGCCGGCGCCGGAAGGGCTCGGCGCTGTAGGCCCAGGGGCAACCCGGGTCCGTGAACTCCCTGATGCGTACGGCGCTCAAGAGCTCAGGACGCCGCGGCCCGCAGCTCTATCGCGGGTTCGATGGTGATCGAGGCGTTGAGGCTGTTGGCGATGTAGCAGTGATCGTGGGCGGTGGCCAGGAGCTTGCGCACCCGATCCTCGCCGGTGTCGGAGGCCACCACGATCCGGGGACGCAGGGCGATCTCGGTGACCCGGGTCGGCTCCCGGCCGGCCGGCATCACGCCCTCGGCATCGTCCTCGTACTGCACGACGTCCACGCGGGCCTTGGCCGCAAGGTGCAGGAACCAGAGCATCTGGCACGAGGAGGCGGCCATCACCAGGAGCTGCTCGGGGTTGAGCACGGAGGGATCGCCCTGGGCCTCGCCGGTGGTGAGGCCCACCTCCTGGGCCGCGGGCGGGGCGCTGGCCACGTGCTCACGGGCGTAGGCATCCCAGCCCGCGCCGGTGGAGCCGATCCAGCGAAGCGCGGCGCGGTAGCGGTGCGGGTCCGGCATCGCAGCGAGTCTAGGCCGGGCGGTCACAATGCCTGGCATGTCCGACGTGCTGCAGATCTTTGGGGCGATTCTCATCCTGGTGGCGTTCGCGGCGAACCAGCGCGGTGCGCTGGGCGCTCATGCCCGTTCGTACCTCGTCTTGAACCTCGTGGGCTCGGCCGTGCTGGCCTGGGTGGCCCTCGACGGCCGCGACTGGGGGTTCCTGCTGCTGGAGGGCGTGTGGGCGCTCGTATCCGCCTGGAGCCTCATGCAGGTCCTGCGCGGTCGCCCGCCCGCGCCCGCGCACTGAAGCCCGCTCGGGAGAGTCCCAGAAATGGAAACGACCCCGCAAGCGGGGCCGTTTCCTGAGGGAGGAGTGATGCGATATGTATCGGTTAGAGGAAGTTTTTCCTTAAGCGGCGCGTGCGCTGTAGCTGGTGATCGAGGTCACCAGGAGGGCGACCAGCCCGAGGCCTCCGAAGAGGGCCGTGGCCACCGGCTCGCCCGCGATCGCGAAGATCGCGGCGGCGAGCACGAGTCCCACGCCGATCGCCCGGTCATACACCGCGTGCGCGGCGAGGGGGATGGTGCCCCGCCCCGACGTGTCGGTACCCGCGAGGGCGAGTGACACGCAGACCGCGCCGACCAGGACGCCGGTGACGAGCGGGGCCGCTCCGAGCCCGAGGGCAAGCGGAGCGGCGATCAGCCCGAAGCCCACGAGCATCAGCAGGAATGCTCGGGCGGCGGGAGAGATGAGCCTTATAAGGGTCACGCATTCGAGGCTACGTGGATGCGACTCGAAAAGTGTGAGGTCGATCACACTCCCCCGGGGGGTACCCTGCCGCGACGTGCCGAAGCGCCGGCTGGACACTCTGCTCGCCGAGCGCGGGCTGTACGAGACCCGCTCGCGCGCGGCCGCGGCGGTGATGGCCGGCGACGTGAGGATCGGGGACCGGCCCGCGGCCAAGCCGGGGCAGATGGTCCCCGAGGACGCGCCGGTGTCGGTGACCGTGCCCCAGCGCCACGTCTCGCGCGGGGGAATCAAGCTCGAGAACGCGCTGGAGGGCTTCGGTGTTGATCCCCGCGGGCGCGCCTGCCTCGACGTGGGGGCCTCCACCGGCGGCTTCACCGATTGCCTGCTCCAGCGCGGTGCCCGATCCGTGATTGCGCTCGACGTGGCCTACGGGGAGCTGCACTGGCGTGTCCGCCAGGACGCCCGGGTGACCGTGATCGAGCGCCGCAACGCCAGGGAGCTGCGGCAGGACGAGCTTCCCTATGCGCCCGACCTGGTGGTGGTGGACGTCTCCTTCATCTCGCTGGCCAAGGTGCTTCCCGCCGTGGTGGCGGCCGCGGCACCGCTTCACGACGTGCTCGCCCTGGTCAAGCCGCAGTTCGAGGCCGGGCGCGAGGCGGTGGGCCGCGGCGGCGTGGTGCGCTCCGCGGACGAGCGCCGCCGGACCCTCGTGGAGGTGGGCCGCACGGCGCGCGAATCGCTCGGCGCATCGGTGCTCGGATACGTCTCATCCGGGCTTCCCGGCCCGGCGGGGAACCGCGAGAGCTTCGTGTGGCTGGCCGAGTCGGGCCGCACGGGAGCGCTCTCCGACCTGGAGGCGGCGGCGCGGAGGGCGGAGCCGTGAGCGACCGCCCCGAGTCGCTCACGCTGTTCACCCACAGCCGGACCGCCCAGACCTCGGACGCAGTCGAGCGCGTGCTCGCGCTGGCGCGTGAAGCGGGGGTGGAGGTCAGGGTCCCGAGCGTGGAGGTGGACAAGCACTCGCTCACCCCGCGAGAGGGTGTGGTGCTGGGCGTGGATCGGGACGGCCCCACGGATCTGGCCATCGTGCTCGGCGGAGACGGCACCATCCTGTCCACGCTGCGGGTGTTCGCCGGGCGCGAGGTGCCCGTGTTCGCCGTGAACTACGGGGCGATCGGCTTTCTGGCCACGGTGGAGCCCACCGAGCTGGAGGACGGCATCCGGCGCGCGCTGGCCGGCGACTTCGACCTGATCAGGCTCCCGACGCTCGTGGCGCACACGGCGGCCGGCGAGCGGATCGCGGTGAACGACGTGTCCTTCCACCGGCTCCAGAGCGGCCGTGTGGCCGAGCTGGCGTACACGGTTCACGGACAGGACCTCGGGGAGGTCCGCTGCGACGGCCTCGTGGTCTCCACCCCGGCGGGCTCCACCGGCTACAACCTGGCCAACGGGGGGCCGGTGCTCGCCTGGGGCGTGGAGGGCTTCGTGGTCTCGTTCATCGCCCCGCACACCCTCACCGCGCGGTCGCTGGTGGTGGGCCCCGACGATCTGATCGAGGTCACCAACCGCTCCGGCGCGGAGGCGGTGGAGCTCACCACCGACGGCCGGCCCGGGGGCGAGGTGGCCCCGGGCGAGAGCGTGACCGTGAGCCTGCGCCGGGACAGCGTGCTGCTCGCCCAGGGCCCGGGAGCCACCTTCTACGGGCGCCTGCGCGAGAAGTTCGGCCGCCTCGCCTACTAGCGCATGGTCCGGTGCTCGCCCGGATGACATGGCTGCGGTGCTCGCCCGATCACCGATCGGGCTCCGCTCCTCACCGCCCGGGCTGCGCTCCTCCCCAGCCCGCTCCGTCGGACCTCGTTGGTAGACCTGGCCCCGTGCTTCTCGAGCTGCGGATCCAGAATCTCCTCCTGATAGAGAGAGCCGAGCTGCGCCCGGGCCCCGGTCTCGCCGTGATCACCGGTGAGACGGGGGCGGGGAAGACCATCCTGGCCCACGCGCTGGACCTTCTGCTCGGTGGCAAGCCGCGCTCGGGCATCGTGCGCCCGGGGGCGAGCGAGGCCTATGTGGAGGGTGTGTTCGCGACGCCGCCGGGGCTCCTGGACGGCGCCGACCTCGGCGACCTGCGTGAGCGCATCGGGGACGAGGGGGACGAGATCGTCCTGGCGCGGCGCGTGGGGGAGGACGGCCGCACGCGTGCCTTCGTGCAGGGGCGCACCGCGTCGGCGGCCGACCTGAAGGTGCTGGGAGGACGGCTCGTGGCGTTCTTCGGCCAGCACGAGCATCGCCGGCTCACCCTGGCATCGGCCCAGCTCGAGCTGCTCGACGCCTTCGGGGACGAGCGCCACCGCGAGCTGCGAGCCCGTGTCGGGCATGCGCACGGACGCGTTCGGGAGCTGGAGCGCCGCCTGGCGGAGCTCCACGAGCGCGCGGGCAGCCGCGACCGGGATCTCGACCTGCTCCGCTTCGAGATCGACGAGATCGAGGTGGTGGACCCGAGCGAGGCCGACCGCGAGGAGCTGTCCGCCCGGCGCGAGCGCCTCCGCGGGCTCGATGCGCTCGTGGCCGCCGCCGGCGGCGGGGCCGAGGCGATGGCCCCGGACAGCGGCGAGGCGGGGGTGGCCGGGCTGCTCGCCGAGGCCGAGAACATCGTCGGTGGCGTCCCGGGCGTGGACCCGGAGCTGGATGCCCTGGCCGGCCGTATCGCCTCCCTGCGGATCGAGGCCGACGACCTCGGCGGAGAGCTTCGGCGCTACCTGGAGGGTCTGGAGGGCGACCCGGGCCAGCTCGAGCAGGTGGAGGGCCGGCTCGAGCTCTACGACCGCCTCGAGCGCAAGCACGGCGGGAGCGTCCCGGCGGTGCTGGCGCACGCCGAGCACTGCCGCGAGCGCAGGGATGCACTGGAGCGGGCCGAGATCGAGCTGGAGGAGTCGCAGGTGAAGCTGGAGGCGGCCACCGCGGAATGCTCGCGACTCGCCGACGAGCTCACCGCGGCCCGCCGGGACGCCGCCCCGCGCCTGGCCGAGCATGTCCGGGCCGAGCTCCAGAACCTGGCGATGGAGGGTGCCGAGTTCCAGGTCGAGCTGGAGCCGCGGACGGAGATCGCGGCCACCGGGGCTGAGCGCGTGGAGCTGATGCTGGCACCGAATCCCGGCGTTCCGGCGGCGCCCCTGCGCGAGTCCGCTTCGGGCGGAGAGCTGTCCCGTGTCATGCTCGCCCTGATGACCGTGGCCGGCGGCGGCGAGTCCCGCACACTCGTGTTCGACGAAGTGGATGCCGGGGTGGGGGGCCAGACCGCGCGCGCCGTCGGGGAGCGACTGCGGGCGCTCGGCGAGGCCCACCAGGTGCTCTGCATCACCCACCTGCCCCAGGTCGCGGCCCAGGCCGGGGCCCACTTCCGCATCGAGAAGACGATCGGCTGCGACCCGGCGGTCACCACGGTGGATGCGCTCGAGGGGGACGCGGTGGTGGAGGAGCTGTGCCGGATGCTCGGCGCCGAGTCCTCCGACACCGCCGCCCGTAAGCACGCCCGCGAGCTGCTGGCCGCGGCATGAGGCTCGGCCAGAGCCGCCACGGCTTCCACCCGTCCCGCCAAGTAGACTGGCGTTCCCAGAGCTTGATGCCGCCGAGTAGTCCAGAGACACGCTTCATCTTCGTCACCGGCGGGGTCGTTTCGGCCCTCGGCAAGGGGATCGCCGCCGCATCGCTGGGACGCCTGCTCGTGGCCCGTGGACTCTCGGTCACGATCCAGAAGTTCGACCCGTACATCAACGTGGACCCGGGCACGATGAGCCCGTTCCAGCACGGCGAGGTGTTCGTCACCGAGGACGGCGCCGAGACGGACCTGGACCTGGGCCACTACGAGCGCTTCACCGGCACCAACACCTCGCGCTCCTCCAACGCCACCGCGGGCGCGATCTACAACTCGGTGATCAGGCGTGAGCGCCGCGGGGACTACCTGGGCGGCACCGTCCAGGTGATTCCCCACATCACGGACGAGATCAAGAACCGCATCCGGCTCGTGGCCGAGTCGGCGGACGTGGACGTGGTGATCACGGAGATCGGCGGCACGGTGGGGGACATCGAGTCGCTTCCGTTCCTCGAGGCCCTGCGCCAGTTCCACTCCGACCTGGGGCGGGACCGCTGCATGTTCATCCACCTGACGCTCGTCCCGTACCTCGGGCACGCCGGGGAGCTCAAGACCAAGCCCACCCAGCACTCGGTGCAGGAGCTGAGGCGCATCGGCATCCAGCCGGACATGGTCATGTGCCGCAGCGAGGAGCCCCTCGGGCGGGAGATCCGGGAGAAGATCGCGCTGTTCGCGAACCTGCCGGTGCGCTCGGTGGTGTCCGCCCAAGATGTGGACTCGATCTACAAGGTGCCGCTCGAGTTCGAGCGCGAGGGCGTGGCCGACAGCGTATTGGCCCACTTCGGGATGGAGGCCCCCGCGCCCGACCTCTCGGACTGGGAGTCGCTCGTGAAGCGCACCGAGGAGGCCTCCGAGCCGGTTCGGATCGGCCTCGTGGGCAAGTACAACCAGCTCGCCGACGCCTATATGTCGGTGATCGAGGCGCTGAACCACGCGGGAGCCCACCACGGCGGCCGCGTCGAGGTCCGCTGGGTCGACTCCGAGCGGCTGACCGACGAGGAGGCCGAGCGCGAGCTCGAGGCCTGCGACGGGATCCTCGTGCCCGGCGGCTTCGGAGTGCGCGGCATCGAGGGCAAGATCCACGCCGCCCGAGTTGCCCGCGAGCACGGGGTTCCCTACCTCGGCATCTGCCTGGGGATGCAGATTGCCGTGGCCGAGTTCGCCCGACATGTGGCGGGCATGGAGGGCGCGAACTCCACCGAGTTCGACCCCGAGACCCCCTATCCGGTGATCGACCTTCTGCCCGAGCAGAAGGAGGTCCGGGACATGGGCGGCACGATGCGGCTCGGCGCCGATCCGGTGAAGCTCCACGAGGGCACGCGGGCGCGGGAGATCTACGGCGAGGCCGTGATCTACGAGCGCCACCGCCACCGCTACGAGGTGAACAACCACCTTCGCAAGCGCCTGGAGCACGCCGGGCTGGTGTTCAGCGGCACCTCACCGGACGACCGCCTGGTGGAGATCGTGGAACTGCCCGATCACCCGTTCTTCGTGGCCTCTCAGTACCACCCCGAGTTCAAGTCCCGGCCGCTCCGCGCCCAGCCGCTGTTCCGGGACTTCGTCGGCGCCGCTCTCGAGCGTGCCGGGCGGCGGGCTCCCGAGGTGGAGCCCGAGATCCGCGCCGAGTCCACCGCCTGACGGGCACGTGACCGTGCCAATTCGCACCGCGCCTCCGGAGCGTGAACGGCTGGTGGCTGACTTCATCCGGCTCTGCGAGATCGAGAGTCCGTCGGGCCGTGAGCGCGAGATGGCCCACGCGGTGACCGCCGATCTGCGCGCACTGGGTCTGGAGGTGCTCGAGGACGACACCGCGGAGGAGACCGGCTCGGACGCCGGCAATGTGCTGGCGCGGATCCCGGGGCCCGACGGCGCGCGCACGATCCTGCTCTGCGCGCACATCGACACGGTGCCGCTCGCGGCCGCTGTTGAGGTGGTCCGTGAGAACGGGCTTCTGCGAAACCGTCACGAGGCCATCCTCGGCGCCGACAACAAGGCAGCTGTGGCCACCATCCTGGCCACGGCCCGGCGGCTGGTGGATCAGGGCTCGCCCGTGGGCGTGGAGATCCTCTTCACCACCTCCGAGGAGCTCGCCCTCCGCGGCGCCAAGGCCTTTGCCGCCGACACCCTGCGTTCGGAGTTCGGGTACGTCTTCGACCACGCATCTCCGATCGGCGAGGTGGTGGTGGCCTCACCCACCTATTACGCGCTCGAGGCGCGATTCCTGGGCCGGGCGGCGCACGCCGGGATCCGTCCCGAGGACGGCCACAACGCGATCACCGCCGCCGGGCGGGCGATAGCGGCGATGCAGCTCGGGCGCCTCGACGCCGACACCACGGCGAACGTCGGGCTCATCGAGGGGGGCACGTCGGCGAACGTCGTGGCCGAGCGGTGCACGGTGTCGCTGGAGGCCCGGAGCCTCGACGAGTCCCGGGCCGCCGACGTGATCGGCGCGATGGTGGACGCGGCCACGGAGGCCGCGAGCAGCACGGAATGCGACGTGGAGACCCAGGTGGAGCGCCTCTTCCGCGGCTTTCGGCTCTCGCGGACGGCGCCCGCGGTGGAGGTGGCGTCCGCCGCGCTCACCGCGTGTGGATTCGAGCCGTCCTTCATCTCCACCGGCGGCGGGAGCGACGCCAACGCCCTCGTGGGCGGCGGCCTCCCCGTGGTGAACCTGGCCAACGGAACGGAGCGCAATCACCAGCCCGACGAGAGCGTGACTGTCGAGGCGCTCGAGCAGATGCTGGACGTGACGCTCGCGCTTGTCGCGTCCGCGGCGGGGTAGGGGGTCGCGATGGCACGCTTCGAGCGAATCGGCGGGAAGGTGGTCTTCGAGGGCAAGCTGGCCACCGTGCGGGTCGATCGATATCGCTACGAGGACGGCGCGGAGGCGGAGCGGGAGATGGTCGCTCACCCGGGCGCGGTGGCCGTGGTGGCGCTGGACGGGGACGCCCTGTACCTGGTGCGCCAGCCACGGGAGGCCGTGGGCGAGGACGCCCTGCTCGAGCTCCCTGCGGGAAAGCTCGACTCCGGCGAGGACCCGCTCACAACGGCGAAGCGCGAGCTGGCCGAGGAGATCGGCCGCGGCGCCCGAAGCTGGCGCCACCTCACCACCTTCTACACCTCACCCGGCTTCACCGACGAGGAGTGCCACGTGTACCTCGCCGAAGACCTCTACGAGGAGCACCTGGACTCGGGCGAGGACGAGCGCATCGAGATCGAGCGCATTCCGGTCGACCGGCTGGACGACACGATCCGGGCCTGCCGGGACTCGAAGACGCTCGTCGGCCTGCTCTGGTTTCGCGCCGGTTTGTCCTGACCACGGCGTTGCAGGTCAAGGGATGGGGGCCACCCGGCCGAACCCGTCCTGTGATGGCCACTCTCGACAATTCGCTGCTGCGCAAGGACGAGCCGGCGGCGGAGCCGCCGGGAGCCCCGACCGAGCGCTTCGAGCGGCTGGTGCTCGACTTCCTGGCCTACCTCGAGTTCGAGCGCGGGCTGTCGCGCAACACGCTCGAGGCCTACCGCTCCGACCTGTTTCAGTACGGGCGCTTTCTGGCCGGCCGCGGCACGTCGGCCCTCGACGCCCAGGCCTCCGACGTGGCCGACTTCCTCACCGCCCTGGCCTCCGGCGCGGCCACCCCCCGGCCCGCCTCCCCGGCCACGATTCACCGGAAGAGCGCCTGCCTGCGTTCCTTCTACCGCCACCTGCGGCGCGACGGCCTGCGCGACTCCGATCCCACCGCGGCGCTGAGCGCGCCCCGGAGAAGCCGGAAGCTGCCCGCGGTGCTGACCCGTGGGGACGTGGAGCGCTTGCTCTCACAGCCGCGCGGGTCCACGCCGGCCGCGCTGCGCGACCGTGCGCTGCTCGAGCTGTTGTACGCCTGTGGGCTTCGGGCCTCGGAGGCCACCGGGCTCGAGGTGCGCGACGTGGATCTCGAGGATCGCGTCCTCCGGGCCCGCGGCAAGGGCTCCAAGGAGCGTGTCGTGCCCGTAGGCCACGCCGCGGCGGGAGCGGTGTCCGCGTACCTCCAGCGGGGACGTCCCATGCTGGTGAAGGGCCGTCCCGAGACCCACCTGTTCGTGAACTTCAGAGGCGCGACCCTCACCCGCCAGGGGCTCTACAAGATCGTTCGCCGGCACGCCGTGACCGCCGGCCTCGCGGATCGCATGAGCCCGCACACACTGCGCCACAGCTTCGCCACCCACCTGCTCGCCGGCGGGTGCGACCTGCGCTCGGTCCAGGAGATGCTCGGACACGCCGACGTGTCCACCACCCAGCTCTACACGCACCTCTCCTCCGAGCGCCTGAAGGACGCGTACTTCAGCGCGCACCCGCGGGCCACGCTCGCCTGACCGGCCCGGCGAGCGCCTGCTAGAACCGATCGGGCATGCCCGAGCTGCCCGAAGTCGAGACGATTCGCCGCCAACTCGCCCCTGCCGTCGAGGGCCGGCGGATCGAGGCGATCGAGGTGCTGGACGCGCGCTGGTGCGACCCCGCGTCGCCCTCGTCCGTGGAGGATGCGGTGCGCGGGCGAGTGGTGGACTCGCTGGGCCGCCGGGGGAAGTACCTGATCGCGTCGCTCGAGGACGACGTGCATCTGGTTATGCATCTGCGCATGACCGGAAACCTGCTGCTGGTGCCGCCGGGTGGGGAGGAGGCCACCCATCTCCGGGTGCGAATCACCCTCGACTCAGGGGAGCGTCTCCTCTTCGCCGACGTGCGCCGCTTCGGCACCGGCGTGGTGTTGCCGGGCTCGGACGCGCTCCGCGAATACTTCGATGTCCGTCTCGGGGTCGAGCCTCTGAGCCCGGACTTCACCGCCGAAGCCCTGCGGGCCCAGGCGCGCGGGCGCCGGGCGCCCGTCAAGGCCTTTCTGCTCTCCCAGGAGCGGATCGCGGGCGTGGGCAACATCTACGCCGACGAGGCCCTGTTCCGAGCCCGCATCCATCCGCTGCGCCCCGTGGGCACGCTGAAGCGCAGGCAGATAGAGGCCCTGCGCGCCGCGGTGGTGGCCACCCTCGAGGACGGGATCGACGCCAAGGGAGCGACCATCGACGACTTCCGCCACGCCGACGGCGCCTACGGCTCGTTCCAGGACCGCTTCCTGGTGCACACGCGTGAGGGCGAGCCCTGCCCCCGCTGCGGAGGGCCGATCCGCAAGCTGCGGGCCGCGGGCCGCAGCACCTACGTGTGCGAGCGCTGCCAGCCGCGGCCGCGCGTCAGGCGGGCCTGACGCGGACGGCCGGCCACGTCAGGGTCTGTCGGCGCCGTTCGTGCCCGGCTCGAGCAGCTCCTCGAGCACCCCGGCGCGATCGGCCTCGAGCAGCTCGCGAAACCCGCCCACGGCCCGCTCGCCCACGAGGATCTGGGGAAAGGTCATCTGCCCGGTGAGCGCCACGAGCGCGGCGCGGCCCTCGGGGTCCTTCACCAGGTTCACCTCCACGTAGGTCACCCCCCGAGCGGCCAGCAGGGCCTTGGCCTGGCGGCAGAAGCCGCAGGGCTCGGTGGTGTACAGCGTGACGTGCGACGTGTCCGGCATGCGCTTCAAAGTCTAGGAAGTGCCCGGCACGTACAAGACAGAGGGTGTCGTGCTGCGCTCCATCCGTTACGGAGAGGCCGATCGGGTGCTTCACCTTTACACCGAGGACCGGGGCCGCGTGGGGGCGGTGGCCAAGGGGGTCAGGCGGGTGCGATCGCGCCTCGGTGGGCGCCTCGAGCCGCTGAGCCGGGTGAAGCTCGTGCTCTACGAAGGGCGCGGCGAGCTGTCCACTGTCAGTCAGGTGGACACCGTCCACGCCCATTCGGCCCTGCGCGAACGGCGCTCCTCGCTCGAGCGCGGCACCCAGGCCTGCGAGGCGGTGCTGCGGCTGATGGACTCGTCCGAGCCCAACCGCCCGGCGTACAACCTGCTCTGCAACGAGCTGGCACTGCTGGACGCCCATCCTCTCTCGGCCACGCGCGCGCAGGCGCTGGCGTTCCGGGCGAAGCTGCTGCTGGCCGCCGGCTTCGCGCCCGAGCTGTCCGCCTGCGCGGCCTGCGGCGAGAGCGAGCATCTGGGTGCGTTCTCCCCGAGCGCGGGCGGAGTGGTTTGTGCCGGCTGCGAGGCCGGGTCGTTCCCGCTCTCCCAGGAGGCTCACGCCTTTCTGGTGGAGGCGGTGGGGCGGCCGCTGGCCGATGCCCCGGAGGCGGACGATCGCGCCCTGGCTCAGGCCGATCGCGCGCTGGCGGAGACGCTCGAGCACCACGCGCACGTTCGCTTGAGACGGGTGCCGGCCGCCTGAAAGCCGCGGCGCGGATATCCGCGCCGCGGCC
>JBBQHI010000020.1:0-63554 GCA_038323835.1 Solirubrobacterales bacterium | reverse complement strand
GCGCGCGTCGTCGAGCTCCCGACGCTGGACGTAGATCGGCCTGCCGGCGAAGAGGTGGTTGCCGCCGCAGTGGTCGAAGTGCAGGTGTGTGTTGACGACGATGTCGATGCCGGCGAGGTCGAAGTCCTGCTTGCTCAGTGGAAGGAGGCGGGGATCGAGGTCGGCCACCGCCGGGTGCAGCTCCGTCATGCCAGTGTCGACCAGAACGCGCGCATCGGGATGGTCGATGACGTGAACGTAGACCGGCATCCGCTCGCCCTCGGCGAGCAGGTCGGCAACGCGGACTGGCGTGATGGTGATTGAGGCGGGAGCGTTCATTGTGTACCGACGGCCGCGGTGGTGGTTGATATGTGAGTCATTTTGACCTCCTTTACCGGATACTGGCTGGCGTGCGGCCGGCCGCACTGCCGCGCGCGCTAGCTGAACAGCCAATGGCTAGCACGTTGTAATAATCGCAACGGGATATGGAGCTAGTCGGACTCGAACCGACGACCTCCTGGGTGCGATCCAGGCGCTCTTCCAGCTGAGCTATAGCCCCGTGGGTGAACCGGCGTAAGCCGGGACCGGCCAAGGATAGCCGCGAGCCCCCCGCGGACCCAATCCAGCCGCCCCGGGTCTATAGGCTTCGGCGCGATGGGCATTCTCGACGATGCCATCCGCGAGCACCTCGAGCTCAAGAGGTCGCACGGCGCGCCCGAGGAGGAACTCCGCCGCCAGGAGGTGGAGGCCCTCGGGATCGCGCACGATGAGGCCATTCGGGAGGACGAGGACGTGGATGCGACCCGCGCGGCGGGAGGCGGACAGGATCCTGAGCTGGAGGACGCCCCCTTGCCCGAGCCTGTGCCCGAGCCGGAGGAGGGGGCATCGCTGGGCTTCGATCCCGGCGAGCTGGCGGCCGAGGAGCCGGTGTTCGAGCCCGGGGCGGAGGTCGAGCCGATCGAGGTGGCGGCCGAGCCTCGTGAGGAGGTCGAGCCCCCGCCGCGGAGGCACAGCGACACCCCAACGCAGGGCTTCGACGCGCTGTCCGAGGACGACGACCCGTTTGCCGACGAGCCGCCGGAGCCGCCGGCCGCGCCGCCCGGCGAGGACGCCGAGCCGGGGCCCGGGGATGCTGACCTGCTGGAGGACACACCGGACTTTCTCGAGGAGACCCCGGAGCACGACAGGCTCTGGTTCGAGCAGCGGCCTCCGCGGGACTTCGACTTCGATTAAAAACGGCATGGTCCGGTGCTCGCCCGGCCAACGCCCGGGCTGTGCTCCTCCCTTGACGCCCTATGGACGAATGGGCGCCCTGTGGACGAAGGTCCTATTCAGAGGCGGGGCGGAGTTGCGGCGGGGGCCGCCCGCCCCGGCGACCCCCGCACTGATGCAACTCAGCGGCGTCCCGTGCCGCTTTGATCGACGGAACCCTCCATGCCGTCGTGCGTCTGTACTCGGCGGTGTCCCGGAAAACCTGAAGCGATGTCCGCGCGCCTAAACGGACGTTCGGTGGAGGGCGGCCATCCCGCCTGGAAAGCGGCATTGCGGACAGGCGCACCGCGGGAATAGAGTCGCGGCGTCCACGACCCAGGAGCCAGGCAGATGACGATCGACGCGGAGCAGGTCCGGGCGGGCCAGCGCAAGATGTGGTCCACCGGCGACTGGCCGCGGATCGCGGAGACGATCCAGCCGGTGGCCGACGCGCTGATCGAGCGCGCCGGCGTTGGCGAGGGGCAGGACGTGCTCGACGTGGGCGCCGGCAGCGGCAACGTGGCCGTGCCCGCCGCCGGCCGCGGAGCCCGGGTCACCGCGGCGGACATCACCCCGGAGCTGATGGAGATGGGCCGCGCCCGTGCCGCGGGCGAGGGAGTCGAGGTGGAGTGGGTCGAGGGCGACGCCGGAGCGCTGCCGTTCGCCGCGAGTCGTTCGACGTCGTGCTCTCGGTCTTCGGCTGCATGTTCGCGCCCGATCACCGTGCGGCCGCCGCCGAGCTTGTCCGGGTGTGCCGGCCTGGCGGCACCATCGGCGTGTGCGCGTGGACGCCGGACGGACTGTACGGGCAGCTGCTGAAGACCCTGGCATCGGTGATGCCGCCCCCGCCGCCGGAGATGAAGCCGCCGATCCTCTGGGGCGACGAGGACCACGTTCGGGATCTGTTCCAGGGCTCGGACGTGGAGCTCACGCTGGAGCCCGACGCCGTGACCTGGGAATGGGCGTCGGCGGACGACTGGGTCTCGTTCAACGAGGAGAACCTCGGTCCCACGATCATGGCGAAATCGATGCTGGAGTCCAGCGGCCAGTGGGCCGCGATGCGCGAGCGGGTGGTGGCGCTCCACGCCGGCTACGAGACCCCGGAGGGCTTTCGTCCCCGGGCTGAGTACCTGCGCACCATGGCCCGCCGCGCCTCCTAGAGCGCGCGGCGAAGCATCGTCAGCTGCATCACTGCGTCGTCCACGCTGTTGCGCGACAGCGCGATCGGATGGTGCTCACGGTCGTGATGCACGCCCGACAGCTCCATGTAGGCCGTTCCCGGCTCGATCTCGAGGCCCGCGGGGCGCTCGCGCGTGGCCACCATCGGCCTGAACCGAGCGGTGGCGTAGCTCACGGGCTGGAGTCCGTTCGCCCACAGGAAGGCGAACGTGCTGTCGCCGTGGATCACCGCGTCCGGCTCGACGGGCAGCTGGTCGAGGGTCACCACGTCCTCCACCAGGATTGCCGGCCTCCCGCCTCCACGCAGCACCCGCCGCGCCGTCAGGCACGGCCTCTCCGGCTCGATCGCCAGACCCTCGGCCTCCTCCGCGGTGGCCCCCGCCACGGTTTGAGTCTGGGGATCCACGGAGGGCGTGAGCCCGCTCTGCTCGATCAGTTCGGTGAACGGCACCAGCCGCTCGAGTCGCATTCCGGCGCGGAGCACGCGCTCGTTCACGCGCGTGCCGTGGCGCCGGCGCCGCGAGATCAGCCCATCGGCCTCGAGGCTCTGGAGGGCTCCCCGGAGAGTGGCACGGCTCACGCCCAGGGTCTCGGCGAGCTTCGCCTCGGGGGGAAGCCGGCCGTCCTCGAACCGCTCGGCCCGGATGGCCTCCAGGAGCGCCTCTCGCGTGCGTGCGGTCAGGGACCGCGGCTCGTCACTCGCGGGCCGGGGTGGGAGCGGTGCTCGGCCGATAAACCCCAGAATGGTAAGGGAAAGCCGAGGATAACCCCGGGCGCCCCGGGCTGGACCGGCCAGCGGCCCCCGGGTCTAGTCTCGGCACGTGGCTTCCGAGCGCTTCAGCTTCCCGCGCGCCGAGCTCCGTGGCCGCATGGCCCGCGGGGCGATCGTCAACGGGAGCTTCCTGATGCTGGCCGAGGGGATCGTGGTGATCCAGCAGGTCGTGGTGGCCCGGCTGCTCACCACCGCGCAGGTCGGCCTCTACGGGATCGTCTCGGTCACGGTGATCACGCTGCTCACGCTGAAGCAGGTCGGGATCGACGAGCAGTACGTCCAGCAGGACGAGCACGACCAGGAGCTGGCCTTCCAGCGCGCCTTCACGATCGACCTCGTGCTCGGCGGCATCTTCGCTGTGCTGCTTGTGATTCTGGCGCCGGTCGTGGCCGTGGCCTACGGGGACTGGGCGCTCGCCCCGCTGATGCTGGCACTGGCCTACCTGCCGATCGCCTTCGCCCTGCAGGCGCCGTCGTGGATCTTCCTGCGGCGGATGGACTTCGTGCGGCAGCGGATCGTGCAGAGCGCCGCGCCGATCGCCACCTTTGTGGCCACCCTGGCCCTCCTGCTCGCGGGACTGGAGGTGTGGGCCCTGGTGCTCGGCGCCCTGCTGGGGAACGTGGTGTCCGCCGCCGTGGCCGCCCGCATCTCCCCCTATCCGCTCAAGCTGCGCTTCCACGGGGCCAGCGCGAAGGTCTACGCCCGCTTCTCCTGGCCGATCATGCTGGCCGCGGTTGCGGGGCTGGTGATCCGGCAGGGGCAGGTGTTCGCGTTCGACGCCCACCTAGGTCTGGCGGGCGCGGGCTTCATCACGCTGGCCGTGACGCTCACGCGCTACGTGGACCGGGCCGACCAGATCGTGACCACCACCATCTACCCCGCCATCTGCGCGGTCACCGGCCGCAAGGAGGTGATGACCGAGCTGTTCATGAAGTCGAACCGCGTTACGGCGATGTGGGCGCTGCCCTTCGGCGCGGGCCTCGCGCTGTTCGCCCCCGACCTCGTGCACTACGTGCTCGGCGACAAGTGGGAGCCGGCGGTGATCCTGCTCCAGATCATGGGCATCACCGGCGCCGTTCACCAGCTTGGGTTCAACTGGACCGCTTTCTACCGCGCCGTGGGCGTGTCGACCCCGCAGGCGGTGTACGCCCTGGCCGCCGCACTGGCCTTCGTGGCCGTGCCGCTGCCCCTGCTCTTCATCTCGGGCATCGACGGATTCGCCTGGGGCATGTTCGCGGTGATGGTGGCCGCCTGGGGCACCCGCGCCTATTACATAAAGAAGCTGCTCCCCGACGTTCGGCTCACCGCTCTCGCGGTGCGCGCGCTCATCCCCACCGTGGTCGCGTCGGGCGTCGTGCTCCTGGCCCGCCTGGCCGAGGGCGAGCGCTCGCTGGGCGTGGCCATCGCCGAGGTCGTGCTCTTCACCGGTGCGTTCGCGCTCACCACCTGGATCCGCGAGCGGCCGCTGCTGCTCGAGATGATCGGGTACCTGCGCGGCCGGGCGGGCACGGCCGCCCCGGCGCCGGGGCTGGCGCCCTAGGCGATCATGTGGCCGGCCGCCCGCGGGCTGGCCGGTTCAGCGTCTCGCCCCGGGGCACGCCGTCGGCCAGCTCCCTCTCGCGCTCGATCTCCGCGTTCAGCTCCGCTCCCAGCAGGAGCGCGACGTTCGTCAGCCAGAGCCAAGCCACGAGGAGAATCGCGCCCGCGAAGGCGCCGTAGATGGCGCCCACGTCGGAGATCCGCGACACGTATGCCGAGAACCCGAACGAGGCCGCCAGCCAGAGCAGCACACCCACGGCGGCGCCCGGCGTGACCGCGCGGAATGAGCGCTGGTGCACGTCCGGGGTCACGTAGTAGATGTAGGCGAACACGAGCATCGCCACCAGCACCGCCCCGGGCCAGCGGCCGATGTTCCAGATGTCGGCGACCGTGGAGCCCAGCCCGATGAAGCCCAGCAGGTCCTCGGCGAAGCGCCCGCCCACGAACACCATCACGAGGCTCACGAGCACCAGTGCCATGAGAACGAACGTGGACACGATGTCGAGTGCCTTGCGGTGCAGGAAGCTCCGGCCGCCCTCCACCTCGAACACCACGTTGAGGGCACGGCGGGCGGCCTCGAGCGCACCGGTGGTCCCGTAGAGCGCCACCAGGGTGCTGAGCGCCAGCGCCGTGGCGGCCGTCTCCTTGCTCTGGAGCGCGCGGCGCAAAGAGCGGTCGATCGGTTCGAGCACCGACGGCGGCACCACGTCCTTGAGGTAGCCGATGATCGCGTTGTAGGTCTCGGGGTACTGGCCCAGGAGGCCGAGCAGCGCGACGGCGAGCAGGAGCGTCGGGAAGAGCGACATGAGCACGTAGTAGGTCAGCGCCGCCGCGTGCTGGGTCATCTGGTCGTCGTAGAAGGAGCGCAGGGTTCGCCCGAGGACGACGACAGCTCGCTTCATCCCGGTGGAGTATGGAGTGAGCGCGGACTGCCCCGTCCCACCTGGTCTTAAGCTTGCGCGCGTGGGCCCGCAGATCGAGGTGATGTCGGCCACGCGCGACTGGAGACTTCCGCTCGAGGCCGACCAGATGACGATCGGGAAGTCGGCCGAGAACGACGTGGCCCTTCCCGACGATCCCACCGCCAGCCATCTGCATGCCGTGCTGGAACGGTTTCCCGCGGGCTGGTGCGTGGCCGACCTGGGCTCGTCCAACGGCACCTGGCTGAACGGCGAGCGGATCTGGGCGGCCCAGCGGCTGCGCCACGGCGACGAGATACGCGTCGGCCAGTCGCGGGTCGTGTTCCGCGACCAGGAGGCGGCGTCCGGCGACCAGACCGTGGCCGGTGGCGCCCCGCCGCTGATCACGGCGCGCGAGGGCGACGTGCTGGTGGCGCTGTGCCGGCCGCTCCTCTCCCGCGACGTGTTCACCGAGCCGGCCGCCACCCGGACGATCGCCGAAGAGCTCGTGATCACCCAGGCCGCCGTCAAGCAGCACCTCGCGAACCTGTTCGACAAGTTCGGCGTGCCCGACGACGGCTCAAACCGCCGCGTGCGCCTCGCGAACGAGGCGCTGCGGCGAGGGGCGGTCTCCCTCGCGGACCTTCGCGGTCCCGAGTCCGGCTGAGCTTCGCCTACGGGGCGGCGATGGCGCCGCCGAACTGGCGGCCCGCGACGGGGATGGTCTCGGTGCCGGCGCTCACCGCGGAGGCGATCCCGCTCTCGTCGGGCTGGATCAGCCCGGTGTGCGCTCCGACCGCCGCGGCGGCGGCGCTCTCCTCGGGACCTCCGTCGCCGCGCAGCGCGGACACGGGCTGGTTGGCCAGGGAGCTGGTTGAGGAGTCGCCACCCACCGCCAGCGCGAACACCACCGCGGCGGTGGTCACGAAGGCGAGCAGAGCCGCGAGCACGATCGTGCGGTGAGCTCTGGTCGGGCCGGTGAAGCTGGTTGCCTGGGCGATCTGGCGCATTGCGAGCCTCCTTGAGGGGCGTGGATTGACTACGTCGATCGTGCCGCTCGGGGAGGGCCCCGGTAATGGGCCTCAGGTGGTCAATAGCGACGCCCCGAGGCAAGGCAAACCTTGCTCGGAGGTCAGGTGGGCAGGGCGGCGGCGGCGCCGCGTACGGCTGCCCGGAGGGCCCGGACGGAGGGCCGCTCGGCATCGGCTGCCCGGCTTGCCATGAAGATCGTCCGGTGAACGGAGCCCTCCACGATCGGCCTCACCGTGACTCCCCGATGAGTCTCGGGGCGCACCAGCCGGGGGAGCAGCGCCACTGCCTGGCCCTGGGCCACGAGCGCCAGGCTGGTGACGCTGTCGTTGGTCCGGTGGCGGATTTCGGGGTCGAACCCGCCGAGCTCGCGGCAGGTGCGGTTCGTGACCTCGTCCCAGCCGGCCTCAGGGTGCCCTGTGGTCCAGGCGTCGCCGGCCAGCTCGGCCAGCGGAACCGCCCGGCGCCGGCGCCGCGCCGCCGGGTGGCCCGCGGGCAGTACGAGATGCACCGGGTCCTGGAACAGGTCCTCGCGGTCCACGCCGGCGTGACGCGGGCGTGGGTGGTGCTGCCACTCGTCGGCCAAGACGAGATCCACGTCCCCGAGCACGAGCGCGGGCAGCGCCGGCTCGGGCTCGGCCTCGACCAGCTCGCAGCGGAGATCGGGCGCCTCTCGGGCGAGTGCCCGTATCGCCGGCACGGCGAGGCGCAGGGCGGCGGACTGGAAGCAGGCGATCCTGCCCCGGCCCGCAACTCGGCCGGCGGCGGCGGCCAGATCCGCCTCTGCGACCTCCGCCCGCCGGAGCAGCGCGCCGGCGTGGCCGACCAGGATGAGCGCGGCGTCCGTGAGCCGGACCCCTCGCCCGGCCGGCTCGAGCAGGGGCAACCCCGCCTCGCGCTCCAGCACCGCAAGCTGCTGCGACACCGCCGACGGCGTGAACCGCAGCGCCTCGGCCACGGCGGCGATCGTGCCGCGGGCGTGCAGCTCGTGCAGGAGGCGCAGCCGGTGGAGGTCGAGCATTCAAAGGCAACTCTAATGAGTTACCGTTAGAAACCAGAGTCGCTTCTAAGTGATTTACGCAGCACGATGCGATCGTGCCCACCACCGGCGTCCTCTACTGCCTCGCCTCCGCCGCCGGTTTCGGCGCGATGGGGATCTTCGGCAAGCTCGCCTATGACGAAGGCGCCACCGTGGGAACTCTTCTCGCCACCCGGTTCGTGGTGGCCGCCGCGCTTCTCTGGCTGTTCGTGCTCGCCTCGGGGCGGACCCGGGAGCTGCGGGCGCTCTCGCGCCGCGATGCCGGCATGTGCGTCGCCCTCGGGGCCATCGGGTACGGCGCCCAGGCGGGCGCCTACTTCGCCGCGCTGGAGCGTGTCGACGCCTCGCTGCTCTCGCTCGTCCTCTACACGTATCCGGCGATGGTGACGGTGGCCGCCATCGCACTCGGCCGCGAGCGGGCGAGCCGGCGAAAGGCCGTGGCCCTGGCGCTCGGTTCGGCGGGCCTCGTGCTCGTCCTGGCGGGGGCGGCGGGCGAGCTGGATGGGCTCGGAGCGGCGCTCGGGCTCACCGCCGCCCTCGTGTACTGCGTGTACATCCTCGTGTCGGAGGGGGTGGCCGGTCGCGTCGGGCCGCTCGCCATGAGCACGCTTGTGTGCACCGGTGCGGCCACGACGCTCACGCTCGCCGCGTTCGCCGCCGACGATCTGGATCCGGGCAGCGTGAGCGCCGGCGGCTTCGCCTGGCTGGGCGCCCTCAGCGTGGTGTCCACCGTCGGCGCCATCGCCCTGTTCTTCGCCGGGCTGCGGCGGGTGGGCCCCACCGCCGCATCGATTCTGTCCACCCTCGAGCCGGTGGTCACGGTGGGGCTGGCGTTCGCCGTCTTCGGAGAGTCGCTGGGACCCGCCCAGCTGGCCGGGGGAGGTCTGGTGCTCCTCGCGGTGCTTGCGCTCAGGGCGCCGGTGCGCATGACCCTGACCCGCCGCCGCCCGGGGATGGTCACGTGACCTGGCCGCTGGAGGGAAGGGTCGCGCTCGTGGCGGGCGCGACGCGGGGAGCGGCCGCGGTAACGCGGACTCCGCGGGCTACCGCTGAGCCCACGAGGGTCCTTATCGTTCGGCGGGTGTCACCGCGCGTGGACTACGAGCAGCACGGACGCACCTACGCACGGCATCGCCGCTCCGATCCCCGCATCGCCGCTCGGATCCACGCGGCGCTCGGCGACGCCCGCACCGTGCTGAACGTGGGCGCCCGCGCGGGCTCCTGTGAGCCGACCGACCGCTCGGTGCTGGCGGTGGAGCCGAGCGCGACGATGCGGGCGCAGCGCCCGCCGGGGGCGGCTCCTGCGATCTCCGCCCGCGCCGAGTCGCTGCCTTTCGACGACGATTCGGTGGACGCGGCGATGGCTTGCGTCACCGTCCACCACTGGGAGCCGCCCGCCACCGGATTGGCGGAGCTCCGGCGCGTGGCGAGGGGCCCGGTCGTGGTGTTCAGCTTCGACCTCGACGCACTCCCCTCCTGGCAGCGGGACGTCCTGCACGAGGGCCTCGTGCTCGAGCGGCCGCGATTTCGAGCATTGACGACGTTGCGACGGCGCTCGGTGGACGCATCACCGTCGAGCGTATTCCCACCCCGGGCGATTGCGCCGACGGCTTCTTCGAGGCGTTCTGGCGGCGCCCCGAGGCTCTGCTCGACCCCGCGGTCCTCGGAGCCCAGTCGATGTGGGCCGTGCTCCCGGCCGGCGTCGAGCAGCGCATCGTGAACAGGCTCGCGGCGGCGCTCGAGCCGGGCGAGTGGGATGCGCAGCACGGCGGCCACCTTCGCACCCGGGACAGCTTCGACGGGGCGCTCCGGCTGGTGATCTCCAACCCCGGTTGACGCCGGCTCAGGCGCCGCCGGCGATCGGCTCGAGGGTCATCGCGCGGGTCTTGAAGCGGAGGTGCAGCGTCACCGGGTGCCCATGGCGAGGCGTGATCCGGACGCTCACCGTCTGACGGCCGTCGCGCTCGAGCTGCGGGGCGGTGAGCCCGGCGTTCATCGAGTGCTGGCCGCGGAGCGCGTGATGGCCGAGGAAGAAGCGTGTGCCCCGGAGCCGGCTCGCGTGCGTCGCGCTCACCACGAAGCGCAGCTTTGCCCCGCCCTTGATCGTGGGCGGCACAATGGCCTGAACGGTCACCCCGGCGCCATCGACGTTCGCGTGTGCGCGCCCGATCGTGCCCACCACCCGGCGGACCTGGCAGAGGGTGCTGTACCGGCGGAAGCGGAACGTGCGGGTGATGGTCACGGCCCGGTGGTGCCCGGCGATCCTGACCGCGAGGGTGTGGGTGGCGGTACGGCTGAGCCCGGCCGTGTCGAGCGTGGCGCGCGGTGAGTGGCTCAGTACGCGGCCGTCGAGCCGATAGGACACGTTCTGGACGGCGTCCCTTCCGGCGATCGTGCGCAGCCCAATCGCGTGGCCGCCCCGGTTCGTGGCGTGGAAGTAGGCCGCGCCGCCGTTGATCCTCGCGCCGGCGGCGCGGATGAAGAACGCGTTGTAGCGGGTGGCGACGCAGCCACTCGGAAGTCCGGCGGTGCCCGGCGGGTCCGCTCCGGGAGGAGGTGCCCGGAAGTACTGCCTGACGTTGATCTCGCCCGGGGTCGCCTCCACGGGACCGGAGTTCTGGAAGTCGGTCGAAGTGCTGCCGGTTCCCTGGAGCTGAATCGAGCGTCCGACGGGGGTCGACGGCGGTTCGAACTGCCCGATGTCGTGCAGGGACATGCCGGCGGCGGCGCCGTCCACGGCCGTGAAGGTGCCCTCGTAGGCGAACGCCTGCTCCACGCCGAGCGGCCCGATCAGGGCGATTCCGTCGGGGGCCCCGTTCTGGAGCCCGGGGATGGCGAAGAAGTGTGTGCCGTAGCCGTTCTCCTGGTCCGGCAGCGCCCCGGACAGGGCAACGGTGGCGTAGCGCCTGCTGTCGTATCCGTTGTAGAGCTCGAGCGAGTACGCGGACAGGTTCGTGCCGGCGGGCCCGGCCAGCTCGACGCCCTCGTCCTGGTCCACCCCGACGTTGTCGTAGTGGATCTCGTTGATGAAGACCGCCTGGGCCGATGCCGAGCCGGCCACGGCTCCGAGCAGGACCAACGCCGATATCAGCGCCGGCAGTCCGCGGCGCATGACGCGGTGGAGGGCATCGTCCCTCATCTCGCCGGGCCGCGAGTCGCCCTGTGCTTCCGTCGCGCGATCGCCCGGCGCCGGGCGCGTCCGAGCACCCGGCGGGTGGAGCGCCTGCGCCGGTCGACGCTCGTGCGGTGCAGCTCGGCCGGCGAGCCGAAGAGCTTGCGCCACGCCTCGGCACCGATCGAGGCGCGCACGACCTCGCACCGGCATCCGCGATGCGCGCGGCCGTGGTGGGCGGCGGCGCGGGTCGCGAACAGCTTGTTCGCCGCGTGGCGATGGCAGGCCCGGCACGAGCAGCGGCCGGTGGCCCGAAGGCGGTACACCACGCCGACCGAGCGACGGCGCGACGCATGGGCCGCCTGGGGGCCCAGCGCCGCCCCGGCCCCCGCCAGGACGGCTCCGGCGCGCAGCAACGCGTCCCTGCGTGACATCGGATGGGGCACAGAGTCCTTTCGCGTTGCGCTCGACACGGGTAGGCGGCTCGGCCCGGGGAGCCCCACTCGGCCTCTCCTTCCCGGCAGAGCACCCACGGCTCCCCGCGAAACACTTGCGTGCTCCACGCTTCACCGCGGCGCTCCACCGATTGGGAGCGACCTCGTGAGGCATCCCGGACCGAGCGCCTGAGGACCCTGTCTCGGCAGCCGGAGCCGACGGCTTGAAAGCTGAAGCGCCCGGCCCTAAACGTGCCGGTAGCGGACGTAGACCACGCGAGACCCGAACGGCCGCGTCTCGAGCAGCTCCAGGTTGATCTGCTCGTCAAGCAGCGGGAAGAACGGCGTGCCCCCGCCCAGCACGACGGGACTGACGAAGAGCCGGTACTCGTCCACCAGGCCGAGCCTGATCGCGGCGCCGGCCAGCCCCGCGCCGCCCACGGCCAGGTCCTTGCCCGGTTGTCCCTTCAGCCTCGCCACCTCCTCGGCAAGACCGTCCGTGGCCAGCCGGGAGTTGCCCTCCACCTGCTGGAGGGTCTTCGAGAACACGATCTTCGGGAGCGCCTGCCAGACGCGCGCGAACTCGAGCTCGTGGTCCGCGGCCGACCGATCCTCATGGGCGGTCTCCCAGTACGCCATCACCTCGTAGAGCCCGCGTCCGAGCAGATGCGCGCCGAGCTCCCGCGTCTGCTCGTTGTGGAACCGGTGCAGCTCCTCGTCCGGCGCCGACCAGTCGATCCCGCCGTCCGGCCCGGCGATGAAGCCGTCCAGGGACACACCCATCGAGTAGATCAGCCTGCGCATCGGTCCTCCCGCCGTGAGATGGAGCCAGCCGGGCTCGAACCGGCGACCTCCTGGTTGCAAACTCGGCGAGCGCTGCGGTCAGCTACCGCCGTCTGCTGCCACCTGTTGTAGCGGAACGGCTTTGGCGTCTTCGGAGGATGCGGGCTGCTGCCGGGTGCTGCGGTCCGTTGCTTCCACGGGGCTTCCAAGGATGGAGCCGTAACGCGCCTCGCTCTTTAGCTCGAAGCATCGCGCGCCTTTCCTCGCTCTTGATCTCCTGCGGGGAGTGGTTCTGGCGGCGATGTTCGTCGTCGCGTTCCGGCTGATGCACGACGTGGGCTTCGCGCCCGAGCGGGGCGGGCGACCGCCAGATACCGTGACGCACGTCGGCCAGCACGTTGTCTAGTTCGACCTCCGCTCGCCGACGATCCCAGCCCTCCTCAGCCTGCCCCGAGGGTCACGTAGCGGCGGACGCCGTGGCGCGGAACCGCAGCGCGAACGTCTTGCCACGCCTTCCTGTAGATGCGCGGCCCCTACGCCGCCTTCCTGTTCGCGAGCTGTCGTCCCTCCGCCGACCTCCGGCCCGTGCTTGGGCCGCTGCTGGCCCGGGCCCGCCCGTTCGGCTGCGCTACCGTGTACAAGTGCGTCCGCGGCCGGAGATGGTGCGCGCTGCGGGCGCGCCCGATGAGTGGCAGTGACCGCCCTAGGCGAAGTACGACAGACGCAACCTCCCCCGCGCCGGGCTGGACACTTGCGGCGCTGTTGCTGTCCGCCGTCGCCGCGGCCAGGTCAGTCGCGATTTCGGGTAGAGACCTGAACTTCTTCAGGGATGAGTGGAATTTCATCGTTCAGCGGCAGGCGAACGATCTAGACGCCTTCCTGCAGCCGCACAACGAGCACATCGCCTTGGTGCCAGTGCTGGTGTACAAGGCGTTCTTTCATCTTTTCGGCTTGGAGCACTACTGGCCCTACCAGACGCTCGTCTTGGCGCTTCACCTGCTCTGCGCACTGATGCTTTTTCTGGTCGCTCGTAAGCGAGTCGGAGCGGAGCTTGCGCTCGTTCCGGCCGTGCTGCTGCTCTTCCTGGGGCCGGGGTTCGAGGTTATTCTCTGGCCCTTCGAGATCAGCTTCCTGATCCCCCTTGCCGCGGGCCTCGGCGTGTTGCTCGCCATTGACGAGGACACCCCGAGGCACGACCTGCTCGCCGGGGCGCTTCTCGCCCTCGCTCTGGCAAGCGGAAGCCTGGGGATACCCGTAGCCGCCGGCGCCACCGTCTTCCTTCTCTTTGACGACCATCGCTGGCGGCGATTGGCTCGAATCGTCGCCTGGCCCGCAGCCGTGTACGCACTCTGGTTCGTGGGATACCACGGGCGTGCGGTCGACCCGCTGGACAACCTACGCTCCGCCCCCCGGTTCGTGTTCGACTCCGTGGGCGCCAACCTGGCTTCGGTGTTCTCGCTCGACGAGTCGCTGGGCTGGGCGTTGGCCCTCGCCCTCGGGCTCGTAATCCTGGCGAGGTTCGTCCTGGCACCCGCTCACTCCAGGTGGCTCCTGGCCATCGTGGTGATGATGATCTGCCATTGGGGGCTGACGGGGCTTTTTCGCCCCTACTCGTTCCCGCCCCCGAGTCGATACCTCTATCCAGGGACGGTCTTCTTGTGTCTGGTGGCGATAGAGCTGGGTCGCGGAGTGCGACTCCGCTGGCCGGCGCTCATCCTGGTTTACGGAGTTACGCTGCTGGCGGTGGTATCCAATATCACCGAGCTGGAGAGCGGAGCTGACAGGCTTCGCCGGTACTCCGACTTCGTGGGCTCAGGTGCCGGGGCGCTCGAACTGGCCTCGCAGGACGTGGCGCCTGATTTCCGACCCGAGCCGCTGCTTGCGCCCGCCATCGTTGCCAGTGAATATCTTTCCGCGGTCCGGCAGTTCGGGTCACCCGCGCTTTCACCTGAGAAGATCGGCGGGCGCTCCGAAGAGGTGAAACGGGCGAGTGATGCGGTGCTTGAGCGTGCGTTCGCGCTGCACTTGGAGCCCGCTCGGCTCCCAATTCGCACGGGGCCGGTCCCGGTACTCGTCAACGTTGTGGGGGGAATGCCGACGCGCAGGGCGGGCTGCGCGGCCTTTGAGGCCCGCGGAGGGACCGGCTCGGCCGAACTTCCCCTGCCGAGAGCCGGCGTTGGGGTTCGCGCCGGCCCCGGCGCACCCGTAAGGATTCGTCTCAGGCGCTTTGCCGGCGGGTACGGGCCCGACGACGAGGCGCCGGGTGTGTTTCCCGAGCTCGCCGCTCTCACGGTCTTCGGCGTTGGAATGCTGCCGCCCGCCGTGCTCGATCTGCCGGCCGGCGGCGTGGGGCGGCTCCGGGTCCCGTCCGCCGATGCAAGCGGGCGCTGGCACGTGCGGATAGCCACCGCCGGCTCTGTAGTGGTCTGCAGCCTGCCGGACGGGCATGTCTGAGTGCCCGGGGTGGGCCGGGGCATCGGGCCCGTTCGCTCCAGCGGGCCTAGTCGAGCCGGGGCGGGCGTTGTGGTCGGTCGGGAACCCCGCGATCAAATCTTCGAGTCCGGGCCGCGCCGGACTTCCGCGAAGATGATGCGGCGACGCTGATCCCCAGGTGGTGGGCCGCTTCCGTGGTGTCCATCCAGCGGTCGGGCTCGCAGTGATCGCCCCGACGGGCTCGCAGAGGCCACTTATACGGTCACTTGGAAGTCGCGGCGCGTCCGACGAGTGAGTTCGGCGATCTTTAACGACCTCTTTGGTTCAGGCCCCGTCGGAGGGGCCTTCGTCTGGCAGCCGATCCCTAATCGCGGCGTAAGGATCTCGCGCGCGCGGGTCGATGAAGCATTCCGTGGTGGTCATCGCCACCCTGAGCCTCTTCCCGAAGCGAACTTAGCGGGGGAGCGCCTGTCAGGCGAAGGGGCTCGATGATTCCCCGGACTCGCGGCTCGACGCGGCCGTGCTTCGCTGCCGCTTGCGGAGAGTTTTCCAGTTGTTGGTGTAGATGAATTGTTCGACGTTTCCAGACTCAGGCCGCTCGCGGTAGTAAGCGATCAGCTTTCCGTCAGGGGACCATGTGGGTGAGCTGGAGCCTGCGGTTCGAGGCTTGACGCTGGTCTGCACGACCCGGCGAGCTTTGCTCCGCGGCAAGGGCAGGCGTCACTCAAACCGCAGCAGGAGGTTTTCCGGCGCAGCATTGAACCCGACCTGCATGAGACGATCTGGAAAGAGCTCCCGACCGCCCGCTCGACAACGTGAACTGGTCAGGGCCACGATCACGCGCGACACCGGGTAGCGGTCGTCCGCATCGTTCCGCTAGGCCCCAGCGTCAGACGCCAGAACCCGTCCTATCCGACGTAGACAGCGGAACAGCGGCTTCCACACCGCTTCCATAGGCCCCCGAGAGGAAAAGGGTGGGGGGTGGTGGCCCCCATATCCCGTTTACCAGAGCCGATCTGCGCCCATGGAGCCAGCCGGGCTCGAACCGGCGACCTCCTGGTTGCAAACCAGGTGCTCTTCCAGCTGAGCTATGGCCCCCAAGGGAGGATGGTACGGCCTACCTACCGGCGAATCCCGCGTCCAGGAGCTTCCCGGCCTGGAGCGCCGGGTTGGGAGAGTGGAGCAGGACCACGCCCAGGGTGCGGCCGCTCCGCCGGACGACGCCCACGAAGCAGAGCCCGGCGTCGTCGGTGTAGCCGGTCTTCAACCCGATGGTCCCCGGGTAGTCCGCGCGCATGAGCGGGTTGTGCCCGCTCAGGAACAGCCGCCCGCCCTTGATCGGGAACCGGAACGCCGCCTGCCGGCGCCGCACGATGCGCCGGATCCGCCGCCGCTCCATGGCCACGCGCGCGAGCACGGCCAGGTCCCTCGCACACGAGCGATTGCCGGACTCGAGCCCGTGCGAGGACACGAGATGGGTGCAGTCGAGCCCGAGCGACCGGGCTCTCCGGTTCATCAGCCCCACGAAGCGCCGCTCGTTCCCGGACACGTGGTCGGCCAGCGCGATGGCGGCGTCGTTGCCGGACACCAGCAGCAGCCCGTTGAGGAGCGACTCCACCGAGACCCGCTTCCCGCGCGGCAGCACGCCCACGCCGGAGCCCTGGTAGTGGAGCGCCGCCCGCGTGATCTTCGCGCGGTCGCGCGGCCGCGCCCGCTCGGTCACAAGAATCGCGGTCATGATCTTGGTGAGGCTGGCCATCGGCAGCACCTTCAGCGGACGCCGGCGCCACAGCACCTCGCCGTCATTCAGGTCGAACATCAGCCCGCCGCGCGGTGGGCGTCTGAGGTTCACGTGGACCGTGTCGTCGCCGGCCAGAGGCACGTCGGGCACCGGCTCGGCCGGCACCAGCGGCGCGGGCTCGCTCCGCTTTTTCGGGGCCGGGGTGACCGGCGCGCGGCGCGCGGCCACGGGCGTGGCCGAGGCGCTCCCGCCGCCGGAACTCGTATCCGAGCCGAGGGCCAGGTAGGCGCCGGCGCCCAGCAGCGCCGCCACGAGCACGAGGAGAAGGGCGAGCACGCGTCCGCGCCGGCCCCGGCGCCGGCCCTGCGTGAGCACGCCGCGCGGTGGCACGGGCGGCGGCCCGGACCTACTCATCCCGCGGCGGGGTCGAGAGGGCGCCCACCACGCCGATGCCGAGCACGATCAGCACGACGAGCGAGACCACCACCAGGATGTCCACTCCCTGCCGGATGGCCACGCTCGTGGTGAGCACAGCCAGCAGCCCGATTATCGCCAGGCTGGCGCCCAGCACCGCGGTGCGGGCCATCAGTACACGGGTATGCGCCGCTGAACGTCGTAGTCGTCGATCGCGCGGTCGGCGAACAACCGGATCGCCAGCAGGCCGAAGAGGAACCCGCCGATGTGCGCGAAGTAGGCCACGCCGCCGCTCCCGCCGACCGGTTGGGCGAGCCCCGCGGCACCGTAGGCCACCTGAATCAGGATCCACAGTCCCAGTACGAGCAGTGCGGGCAGTCGCACGATGGTGAAGAAGATGATGATGAACAGCACGGTCAGCACCCGGGCGCGCGGATAGAGCACCGCGTAGCCCCCGAGCACCGCGGCGATGGCGCCGCTCGCGCCCACGGTGGGCGCGGTGGAGTCGGGGCCGATCAGCGTCTGCGCGATCACGGCCGCCAGGCCCCCTAGGAGGTAGAAGGCCGCGAATCTCGGCCGCCCCATCGAGTCCTCGATGTTGTTCCCGAAGATCCACAGGAAGAGCATGTTCCCCGCCAGGTGCAGCAGGCTGCCGTGCATGAACATCGAGCTGAACACGGTCACGTACCAGGGGGCCTGGTCGGGCGGGCTGCCCGACACGCCCTCCTGGCCCTGGCAGGCGATGTTGGCGGAGGAGGTGACCCCGCACTCGTCGCCCGGGTGGGTGAGCTCGTAGGGGATCGCGCCGTACTCCACCACGCGCTCGTTGCCCCGGTCGCCAAGCTGCAGGCCGCCGTGCTCGAACCCGAAGTACACGAGCGTGCAGATCACGATGATGGCCACGGTCAGCACCGGGAACCGGCGCGTGGGTATGTCGTCCTTCAGCGGGAGCAATTCCCGCCCCCCGCCTGAGCGGTCACCTAGCGGCGGCCCGCTCGAGTGTCTGCTCGGCGTGGTAGCTCGAGCGCACCAGGGGACCTGCGGCCACGGACTCGAACCCCATCGCGTAGGCCTCGCGCTCCAGGTCGGCGAACTCGTCCGGGTGCCAGTAGCGAACCACCGGCAGGTGGTCGCGCGTGGGGCGGAGGTACTGCCCCACGGTGAGCACCTGCACGTGGTGCTCAAGGAGCGTCGCGAACGTGTCCAGCATCTCCTCCCGGGTCTCGCCCAGGCCGGTCATGAGCCCCGACTTCGTGACCACCTCGTCGCCGCCCATCTCCTTGGCCGTGGCGAGCACACGGCACGAGCGCAGGAAGCGCGAGCCGCGGCGGGCCAGCCGGTAGAGGCGGGGCACGGTCTCAACGTTGTGGTTGAACACGTCGGGACGCTCGGCGATCACGCGGGCCAGCGGCATCTCCTCGCCGCGGAAGTCCGGGGTCAGCACCTCGACCTTGCAGCCCGGGGCCAGGCGCCTGATCGAGCGGATCACGCCGACGAAGGCGGACGCTCCGAGGTCCGGGAGGTCGTCCCGGTCCACGCTCGTCACCACGGCGTGTCGCAGGCCCATCTTCTTGACCGACTGAGCCACGCGCAGCGGCTCGAGCGGGTCATTGTGGGTGGGCTTGCCCGTCTTCACGTTGCAGAAGCCGCACCGGCGGGTGCAGGTGTCCCCGAGGATCATGAAGGTGGCCGTGCCGCGCTCCCAGCACTCGCCGATGTTCGGGCAGGCGGCCTCCTGGCAGACCGTATGGAGGCCCTGGTCCTCGATCATCCCGCGGAGCTCCCGGTAGCGGGCGCTGCCGGGCGCGGGACGCTTGAACCACGCCGGCTTGCGCTCGCCGAAGGGCAGCACCTCGCCCAGGTCGAGCACGCGGGCGCCGCCGGGATTCGCTCGCGATCGGGTGCTCATGCCGCCACCGGCTCCGGTGCGCGCTCGAGTTCGAGCAGTCGCCGCCGCGACACCAGGCGCTGGCGCCGCCCAAACGCCTCGGCGAGGCGGTGCGCCATCCGCCTGCGGAAGCAGGGCAGCCCGCCGGTCCGGCCGGTCTCGCGCGCCACCGACGTCATGCGCACAGAATCGAGCCCGCAGGGCACGATCCACTGGAAGGGCTGAAGGTCGTTGTCCACGTTCACGGCCAGCCCGTGGGTGGTGACGCCGCGGGACACGTGCACGCCGATCGACCCGATCTTGGCGTCGCCGGCCCAGACGCCGGTGAGCGGCGCCTCGCGCACCTCGGCGGCGATGCCCTCGTCGGCCAGCGCGGCCACCATCGCCCCCTCCATGGTGCGCACGAACGCGGCCACAGAGTCGATGGCCATGATCGGGTAGGCCACCAGCTGGCCGGGCCCGTGGTAGGTCACCCGGCCGCCGCGGTCACTGTCGGCCACGTCGATGCCCTGGGAGCGGTACCAGTCCTCGCCCATGGGCAGGTCGGCGGCCTGGGTACGCCTCCCGCGGGTGTAGACGGGCGGGTGCTCCAGCACCAGCAGCACGTCCGGGATGGCGCCCGCCTGGCGCCGCTCGCGCGCGGCTTTCTGAAGCTCCACGGCCTCCCGGTAGGGCAACGCGCCAAGCTGGGTCACCCAGAGCTCGTCCATGGGCCGAAGGCTACCCTGCGCCCCCGTGAACCGAGAGGAGCGCTTCTGGCCCGGCCGCGTTCGCTGGCGGCTGCGCGGGGCCTGGATGTGGCCCACGTTCGTGGTCGTCACGTTGCTCGACGGCCTGGTCCTCCATCTGCTGCCCCCGATCGGTACCGGCGTGGACATCGTGCCCGGCATCCTGCTGGCCGTGTTCGGCAACCTGGTGCTGGTCGGCGCGGTGGCGCCCTGGCTGGCGCGGCGGATCTGGGCCCGTCGCCCGGCCGCCGCGGCCGGGGCCCCGCCCGTGGCCCAGCGCGAGGTGCTGGTGGATCGCATGGGCACGGGCCTCCTGGTGGCCAGCGTGGTGGGCGTGCTGGCCGCGGGCCTGGCGGCGCGCCCGCTCGTGGTGGCCGAGACGGACGCCAAGGAGCACGCCGCCGACGCCATCCTCGAGGTGGTGAACACGAGCGGAAACGCCGAGCTCCAGCGCAATCGGGACACCGCGCAGACGGCACGGCTGGGCGACGGCTATTTCCGCACCTGCATCGCCCACGACGACCGCCGCAGCTTCTGGTGCTGGTTCATCGACACCAAGAAGAAGCCCACCGAGGTGATCAGGGACCCCAGCGCCCTACCCAACCGGCCCGAGCCCTAGCGATAGAGCGGGGTCAGGCGGTCCCGCTCGTCCACCGCGAAGATCTCGACCCGGTTGTCCCCCGGGTGGAGCGCTTCCTCGGGGAGGAGCATCGAGAAGTACTCTGCCCGCCGCCCGTGCAGGTGGAAGGTGCGGCCGGTGGCGTGGATGCGGCCGTTCACCGCCACGGCCAGATCGCGGAACTCCCGCAGGCCGACGCCCTCCAGCGTGCCCGTCACCCGGGTAGGGAGCCCAGTGTCGTCCGGGTCCACCGCCCGCGGAAGGCCGGCGTTGGCCAGCACGGCCCGCACGGGTCCCGGCGGGGACACCGACAGGTCCTGGAGCCGGCGTCCGAGCAGCTGGGGGTGCGGCCCCACGCGGTAGAGCGAGGCCCAGGGCGAGCCGAACATCAGGTCGCTCTGAGCTCCGGTCAGGAACGTGCGCGCCCTCCGCGCACGGTTGGCGGCCCGGCGGTGCTGCATCTCGGGGAGGCCGATCCGGATGGTCTGGCCGAAGTCGCGCGTGACGATGCTGATCGTCCGCCGCGACCTCGCGGCCGGCCCGAAGGCGGAGCGGCCGTCGTGCTCCCAACCGACGTGGGTGCCCAGCAATCCGGCCACGGTGGGCACCAGATCGAAGTTGCGAACCACGTTGCGGTTCACCTCGCCCTCGGTCTGCCCGGGCGCCTTCACGAACAGGGGAACGGGCGCGATCTCGTCCACGTTCGACTCGGTAACGAGGCGCCGGTCCTTCGCCCCGACCTCGAACGCGTAGCCGTGGTCCGCCGTGACCACCAGAAGCGCGTCCTCGAGGAGGCCGGTGCGCTCCAGGCGGTCGAGAAGCAGTCCCACCTGCCGGTCCACGAAGCCGACCTGAAGCAGGTGGCGGCTCTCGTTGTGCCTGGTCAGGTCGGGATCGTCAAAGCCGATCGGCCGGTTGATCCCGGGGATCGGGTCGTTCCCCTTGGGCCGCGCGGCCTGCCGCGAGGGGAGGTAGATCCAGGGTTCGTGGGGCAGGAGCGCGTGCTGTACGTAGAGCGTGGGGCGCTCCCGCTTCCGGATCGCCCCGATCCAGCGGTGGACCCGCGGCGGGCGTCCACCGCCCGCGAGGCGGGCCAGCACTCCGGGTCGCCGCGTCCGGGCCCCGGGGCAGATCCGCAGCGGGCAGAGGGCCTCGCCGGACTCCACGTCCTCCACTCCGTATCCCAGGCCGTGGAAGAGCGTGTAGATGTTGTGCCGGTGGCTGCGGAAGTCGGCCGCCGTGCCGCGTCGCGGAAGCTTCGCGTCGAGGATCGCGGGCACCGCCTTGAACGTCGAGTCGTAGACCGTGTGGGCGTTCGGGAACCAGGTGGAGATGGCCGCAAGGCGGGCGAAGTTCGGGTAGCGCACGCCGTCGAGGCTGCCGTCGGGGCGCAGCAGGGTGTCGACCGGGAACTCGTCGAAGATGAGGACCACCACCGGCGGCCGGCCGTTCGGCGCCGGGGCGCTCGGCCCCGCCGTGGTGCATGCGGAGATGAGGGCCGTGGACAGCACGGCCACGAGAAGTACCCGTGCACGCACTCGCGGGAATGTAAAGCGGATGAGAGGGAGATGTGAAGGGCGCTCAGACCCGGGCCAGCGGCCGGACGCGCCCGCCGGGGCCGACCTCGAGCACCTGGACCGAGTTGGCCCCCTCCCGGAGCGTGGCCTCCGGGACCATCATCGCGTAGTACTCGCGAGGGTCGCCGCGCAGGTGGAAGCTGCGCCCCACGGCCTCAACGCGGCCGTTCACGGCCACCGCGAGGTTGCGCCGCGCACCCGGGGCACCACCGCGCACCTCCCCGGCGATCTGCGCGGGCACCACTCCCGACGCGCGCCGGACGCCGCGCAGGTCGCGGGCGTCGGCCACCACGGCCCGCACGGTGGTGGGCCGCGCTGTGGCCAGCGAGGTCAGCGTCCTTCCGATCAGTCCGCGGTGCGGGCCTATCCGTGTGAAGAGGCCGGAGGCTCCAGAGCCGAAGTCCCGTAGCCGCCTCCGGACGACCAGTCGCCGCCGGGCCTCCCATCGGGCCCGGGAGATCCGCACGGTGGCGCGGAAGTCGCGCGTCGGCAGCTCCACCACACGGCGCCGGCGGGTCACCGCCGAGAAGGCGGAGCGACCGTCGGCGCGGTACCCCAGCGGGACGTTCAACAGGCCCGCGATCGTGGGCGTCACGTCGAGCGTCCTGGCCAGCACGTCGCTGATCCGGCCCTTCCGCTGGCCCGGTGCCTTCACGATCAGGGGCACGGGCGTGAGCTCCTCCACGTTGGATGCGCTCACGCTCCGGCGCGTCTCGACGCCCACCTGGAAGGCGATCCCGTGGTCGGCCGTGAGCACGATCAGGGTGTGGTCGTACATCCCCTGCGCCTTCAGACGGCGGATCAGCCGGCCGACCAGCCGGTCCCCGAACTGGAGCTGGAGCAGGTAGCGCTGCTCGTTGTGACGGGTCAGGAAGGCATCGTGGAAGCCCGGCACGCCGTTCATCCCGGGCACGAGGTCCCGCACGCCGTGGCGGGCCTGGGCGCCGGACGGGAGGAAGATGTAGGGGCCGTGCGGGAGCAGGGCATGCTTCATCCAGAAGGTGGGCCGGGGTCCGGGCCGGATGCTCCGGACGAAGCGGTCGAAGCGCTGCTCGCGGCCCGCGTTGAGGCGCGGGATGATCGCGGGCCGCCGCGTGGGCGCTCCCTTGCAGAGGCTCGGCGGGCAGAGCGCGGTGGCCTCCTCACCGCTCACCGTCCGGTAGCCGCGGTGGGCGAGGGCGTCGAAGATCGAGCGCGGATGGGAGCGGCGGTCCGGGGACGACCCGGGCGTGGGACGCCGGCCGTCGAGGATGAGCGGCACGGCCTTTGTGGTGGAGTCGTAAACCGAGTAGGCGTTGCGGAACCAGGTGGCCCCGGAGGCCAGGGCGGCGAAGTTCGGATAGCGGACGGGGTCGATGCGCCGGTGCGCGTCGAGGAGCGAGTCGCCGGGAAACTCGTCGAGCACCAGGAGCACCACGTCCGGCTGCGCCTGCGCGGCCGCGGCTGAGGGGCCCTCTGCGCCCGGTTCGGCGCATGCCGCGGCGGCGGCCAGCAGTGCCGTGGCGGCGAGCAGGGCGGTGATTTGTCTCGGGGCGATGAGGCTCACGGAAGGACAGGGTGGCGCACTCACCGGGCGCCGTGGATACGGAGATGTTGCCGTTGTATCAACCTCAGGTGAACGGTTAGATAGACACAACCGAAGCACTCGGGGGCTCCAGCCAGATACGGTCCGGTTCTCTGTACCACCGACCCTCCATCGACTCCCGCGGTCAGGGGACCCTGATTTCGTGTGCACATGAGCGTACGCGTGACGGCCTCGCCCGGTGCCCCCGCGGGGGGGCTCCGGCGCGCCAGTCCACCGGTAGGACTTGCGCAGAGTTCCGCTATCAGCGAGCATTCCGCCCTCAGGTGCCTGTCCGGCTGGAGGAGATGCAGACCTACCTGTGACCAGGAGACCCGTCCGTCCATCGCGCCGGTCGGCACCCCGGGTCCGCCACCGCATGCTTGTGGTGGTGTCCTCGTGTGCCCTCCTGGCTGTCGGCTGGCTTACCGCCGACGGCGTGCCGGCCTCCGAGCCCGGCGGGCTCGACGAGTCGCTGCTCACGATCACGGAGACGGCGCCCGTCCCCACCACGCCGGGCGGAACGAACACGGGCGGAAGCTGGCATCCCGCCGACGACAACCCGGCGCCCCCGCCCTCCGCCGAGACCGAGGCCTCCCCCACCACGCCGACACAGACCGAGGCCGAGGCCCCGGCCGAGCCGCCGGTGGCCGACGACGTGGTGTGCGACAAGCAGGCCCAGTTCACGCCCGAGCCCACGCCCGGCGAAGACCAGGCGGCCCGCAGGAAGGCTGAGAGGGAAGCGAAGAAGCGGGCGAAGGAACAGGCGGCCGCGTGCGCCGAGCAGGATGCCCAGGCCAAGGCACGCAAGCATCGCCACCACCGCAAGTCCACCGACCTGCGCAACTCCGACGGGTCCCCGGCGCCCAGCAATCCCGGTTTCGTGGATGCGCTGCCGGGCCCGTCGTCGTCGGCCGGCGTTCCGAACTTCATCATCCGCAAGTTCAGGGTCCCGCCGTTCCTGCTGCCGATCTACCAGGCGGCGGGGATCGAGTACGGGGTGCGCTGGGAGGTGCTGGCCGCGATCAACGAGATCGAGACCGACTACGGCCGCAACCTGAACGTGTCCTCGGCGGGGGCGGTGGGATGGATGCAGTTCATCCCCTCCACGTGGCGCCGCTACGGCGTTGACGCCAACCGCGACGGCCGCAAGGACCCCTACAACCCGGTGGACGCGATCTTCGCCTCGGCCCGCTACCTGGCCGCCGCGGGTTACGAGAGCGACGTTCGCCGGGCGGTGTTCGCCTACAACCACGCCGACTGGTACGTGGACTCGGTGCTGCTGCGCGCCCGGCTGATTGCCGGAGTGCCCGCCGACCTGGTGGGCTCGCTCACGGGGCTCACCGAGGGACGCTTCCCCGTCTACGCCCGCGCCCGCTACGCCGACGATCAGGCCGAGGGCGCCGACGCCGCCGCCGGGATCGGCATCTTCTCCCGCCCGGGAGCTCCGGTGGTGGCGGTGAACGACGGTGTGATCAAGAAGGTGGGCGAGAGCGCCCGGATGGGCAAGTACCTCGTGCTCGAGGACGCCTACGGCAACAGCTTCACCTACGCGCACCTCGGATCGGTGTCGAGCTTCTTCCCCGTGCCGAAGGCCGACGATCCGCGGGTGGTGCCGGCCGTTAAGGCGGGCGCCCACTCGGACGACCCGGCACCCTCGGCTCCCGCCTCCGCGGGCAGTCAGCCCGATCCTAAGGCTCAGTCTGAGGATAAGACTTCAGCGTCTGCACCCGACGACACGCCTCACGCATCGCTTCCGGTGAAGGAGCGGCTGTTCGCCCATCCCGGCCTCCCGGCGGCGCGCGAATCGGGCGGTCTCGAGCAGGTGATGGACTCGAAGCTGCACAAGAAGGACGGGTTCGAGACCTTCGACGCCTACTTCTCGCGACCCTTCGGCCTCAACCCCACGGAGGTGCGGCTCAAGCGCCTGCGCGAGGGCGCACGCGTCATCGGCGGCACGGTGATCGGCCGGATCGGCCAGACGGGCGACGGAGGGGCCGCGCACCTGGTCTTCTCGATCCGCCCGGCGGGCAAGGGCGCCCCGAAGATCGACCCGAAGCCGATCCTCGACGGCTGGAAGCTGCTCGAGGCCACGGCCATCTACCGGGCCTCGGGGCGCAACGCCCTCGACGGCAGGGGCGGATCGCTCTCGATCGGGCAGGTGCTGCTGATGTCGAAGCCGGTGCTGGAGCGCCGCGTGCTCTCCGACCAGCGGGTGGAGGTCTACCCGGGTGGCCGTGAGGACATCCGCTCCGGGCAGATCGACCGGCGCGTGCTGGCCACGCTCGAGTACCTGGCCGAGTCCGGCCTCAAGCCCACCGTCACCTCATTGAAGAGCGGCCACGGCTACCTCACCGCGTCGGGCAACGTGTCCGAGCACTCGTCGGGCAACGCGGTGGACATCGCGAAGGTCAACGGCATCCCGATCATCGGGCATCAGGACCCGGGCGGCATCGCCGAGACCACGGTGCGACGCCTGATGCGCCTCCAGGGCACGATGCAGCCGCACCAGATCATCAGCCTGCTCGAGCTGGGCGGGCCCACCATGGCCATGGCCGATCACAACGACCACATCCATGTTGGCTTCCCGGCCAGCACAACCCTGGTGTTCAAGCCCGGCCAGTGGTCCAACCTTCTCGACCGCCTGCGCCACATCGAGAACCCGGTGGTGCCCGTCAAGCCCTCCGAGTTCTCACTGCCTGCCAAGCGCTCCGGCGATTAGCCAGGGGGCCAGGCGAGGAGCGCAGCCCGATCGGTGATCGGGCGAGCACCGCAGCCATGTCACCCCGCGGCGAGCAGGCGGACCCCCAGGCGCCGGGCCAGGCCCTCGCCGCCCCAGCCCATCACCACGTCGTGGTTGTACTGGAACACCGGGTGGGCCACCGGGGCCAGCAGGTTCATCCAGCGCCGTGTGGTGGCCACCTGCCAGTCGTAGACCACTGCGGTCACCCCGTCCTGCTCGAACAGGCGCCAGTGGCCGCGGCCGTCGAGCTCGCCCCGCGCGGTGCCGGCCATGCTCCGGGGTGGGTCCACGCTGTCCACCGTGAACTCGAACGCGAGCGGATAGGGCAGGCGGCTGCGCCACTCGATCTCGAACCGCGCGCCCACCCGCCCCTCACCGCCGGGATGGTGCTCGTCCACCCGCACCACGCCCCGCCACCACTCAGGCCAGCGCGCGGCGTCCTCGATCACGTCCCACACCCGCTCCCGGGGGGCCTCGACCAGCCACGTGGTGAGAAAGCGGTACTCCGCCATTGGGTCAGCCTAGGCGAGGGCTATAGCGACGCGAGGCGAGGAGCGCAGCCCGATCGGCGGCGAGGAGCCCAGCCCGATCGTTGATCGGGCGAGCACCGCAGCCCTGTACTTAATCCAACGAGATCATCACGTGCTTGACCTCGGTGTAGTCCTCGAGCGCGTACATGGACATGTCCTTGCCGTAGCCGGACTGCTTGTACCCGCCGGGGGGCATCTAGGCGGCCATGGTGATGTGGTTGTTGATCCACACGCACCCGAAGCGGAGCGCGTTGGACACGCGCAGCGCCCGGCCGATGTCCCGGGTCCCCGAACGGCTGCACGGTGATCACGGGGCCGAACAGCGGCATCTGGGAGATCTGCTCTCCGGTGGCGGGGTTGGTCACGGGATCGCTGGCGCCGTCGGCGGCGTCCACGAACTCACCGTCGATGAAGTTCTGGAGCTTGGTCTTGGTGGCAGTGGCCTCTGGGTCTCCTTTCCGGAGTGCTCAGGCCGCGGCGGGGACGCCGAGTGCCTCGTCGACAGGGATATGGGGCTCGCCGACGCCTTCGGCGACGGCGGGATGGGTCACGTGGCCGCCCGCCACGTTCACGCCTGGGCGCAGGCCCGGGTCCTTGGCGATCGCTCCCGCCACGCCGTGCTCGGCCAGGGCGAGCACGTACGGCAACGTGGCGTTGGTGAGCGCAAAGGTGGAGGTGACCGGCACGGCGCCGGGCATGTTCGTCACGCAGTAGTGGGTCACGCCGTCCACCTCGTATACCGGGTCGGAGTGGGTGGTGGGGCGCGAGGTCTCGAAGCAGCCGCCCTGGTCGATCGATACATCCACCAGCACGGCCTGGTTCTTCATGAGGCCGAGCTGGTCCCGCTTGATCACGTAGGGCGCGCGCGCTCCGTGTACCAGCACCGCCCCGATCACCAGGTCGGCTCGGGGAAGCATCTCCTCGATGGCCAGAGTGGACGAGTAGACGGTGGACGCGCGGCCGCCGAAGGCCACATCCAGCTCGCGCAGGCGGTCGATGTTGCGGTCGAACACGAACACGTCGGCCTCCATGCCGATGGCGATGAAGGCGGCGTTCTGTCCCACCACCCCGCCGCCGATCACGAGCACCGTGGCGGCGGCCACGCCGGGCACTCCGCCCAGCAGTACGCCGCGCCCGCCCATCGGCTTCTCCAGGAAGAACGCGCCCGCCTGGGTGGCGATCTTCCCCGCCACCTCCGACATCGGGGCCAGCAGCGGCAGCCGCCCGCGGGCGTCCTCCACCGTCTCGTAGGCGATGCAGGTGGCGCCGCTGGCGGTGAGTCCCTTGGTGAGCTCGGGGTCGGGGGCCAGGTGCAGATAGGTGAAGAGCGTGTGCTCCGCGCGGAGCATCGACACCTCGGAGGCCTGGGGCTCCTTCACCCCGAGCATCAGCTCGGCCTCGTCGAACACGGCCTGGGCCGTGGGGACGATGCGTGCGCCCTGAGCCTCGTACTCCGCGTCCGAGATCGTGCTGCCCTCGCCGGCGCCCGCCTGCACGATCACCTCATGGCTGCGGTCGGCGAGCTCCCTCACACCGGCCGGCGTGAGGGCGACCCGGTACTCATCGGTCTTGATCTCCGTCAGCACTCCGACCTTCATGACTCTCCCCCTCTACACGGACGTTCTCTCATGGCGTGACCAGCTCTCGCGCCCGGAGCGCGAGCCAGAACTCGATCCGATCGCGTGCGTTCGACAGGTCACGCCCCGTGAGCTGCTCGACCCGCCGGATCCGGTAGCGCAGCGTATGCCTGTGGCAGAAGAGCTCGCGCGCGGCGCGTTCCCACTGGCCGTTCTGCTCGATGTAGGTCTCGAGCGAGCGGATCAGCTCGTCGCCGTACTCCCCGGTCGCTTCCTCGAGCGGGCCGAGCACGCTGTCGCAGTAGAGACGGAGCACGTCCTCGTCCTGAAGCGAGAGCAGCAGCTGGAACGCACCCAGATCGCGGTGGGACGCCACCCGCGGTCCCTGCCCGTTGGCCAGCGCGGCGGCGTCGAGAGCGCAGCGCGCCTCGTGGAAGCTGTTCCGGAGCGCGCCCACGGGGGCCACGCGCGAAGCGGCGGCGCGAAGGCGGGCCCCGTTCTCCTCGAGCGCATCGCACGCTTGCTCGGCCAGCGCGACCGGGTCGGTGCCCTCACGGCCGTCCACCACCGCGCACAGAAGCGGCCCGCGGGTCGCCACCAGGGCGCCCACTCCGGAGTCCACCAGGAAGCGGTCCAGGTCCGCCTCGTCGGGCACCAAGCCGCCGTCCGGGGCGGCGAACACCAGCGTGGCCGCGTCGGTTCCCACGCCGAAGGGCCGGAGCCGCAGGCGGAGCTCCTCCTGGGTGAGCCGCCCGGCCACCGCCTCGGCCAGCACGTCGCCCGCGAGTCTCCGCTCGGTGTCGCGCATCGCGCGCTGGCGCATGAGCTCGAGCGCCACCACGGTCACCGCCTGCTGAAGGATGAGGCGATCGAAGTCCCCGAGCCCGCCGGAGTCGAGTGCGGCGAAGAGCCAGGCCTGCGGTGCCCCGCCGCCGCGGATGGCCACCGGCAGCACCAGCGATCGCCCGGCGACGTCCGCATGGTCGGGCGCGAACTCGGCGCGGTCGGCCGGAAGGGCGGAGCCGCTGCCGAGAGCCTCGCTGCGCCGGCGCACCTCGTCGGCAACGTGCCGTACGGCGGCCTCGGGCAGCGGGCGGCGGAACTCGCGCGAGGCGATCGTGTCACCGCGGCCGGAGAGCACCATCACGGCCGCCCCGGTGGCGGCGGCCAGTGCGCGGACCAGCTCGTCCAGCCCCTGCTCCTCCAGCACCAGCCGCTCCAGGCGCTTGTGGATCGCGATGCCTCGCTGGAGCACGTCATACTGCTCGTTCACCAGTTGCGTGAAGGCCCTCTCGGTCAGCGCGATGAAGGGGAGCTCGTAGGGCACCTCGAACACCGGGAACCCGAGGCGCTCCGCCTCGTCCACCAGGTCGGGGGGCAGCCCGTCGTGGTCGAAGCCGGTCCCGAAGCCGAGGCCGGCCAGGTGGCTCGACGCGAGGCGGCGGATGAACTCGCGGCGCCTCTCCTCGGTATCCAGCTGGAAGCCCGTGGTGAGCAGCAGCTCTCCGCCCGAGAGCCAGGGCGTGGGATCGGGCAGCTCCGAGATGTGGACCCAGCGCAGCGGTGCATCCGCGCCGCCGGCCCCGGCCGCGACCTCGAGCCCGAACTCCCCGGCGAGGCCGCGTACGGTGAGCACTCCCCGCTCCCGGCCCTTCCGCGCCGCGGTCCTCAGTGCCTGACGATCCGGTCCCAGGCCTCGGTGAGCACCGAGCGGAGAACGGTGTCGATCTCCTCGAACTGCTCGGTATCCGCGATCAGCGGCGGGGAGAGCTGGATCACGGGATCGCCGCGGTCATCGGCCCGGCAGATCAGGCCGCGCTTGTAGAGCTCGGCGGACATGAACCCGCGCAGCAGGTCCTCCGACTCTTGGTCGGTGAAGCTCTCCTTGGTCTCCTTGTCCTTGACCAGCTCCAGCGCGTGGAAGAAGCCCGCGCCGCGGACGTCGCCCACGATCGGCAGGTCCTCGTGGAGCCGGTCGAGCATCCCGCGGAACTCGCCCTCCTTTTCGAGCACGTGCCCGCAGAGGTCCTCGCGCTCGAAGATGTCGAGGTTGGCCATCGCCACCGCGGCGGACACCGGGTGCCCGCCGAAGGTGATGCCGTGCGTGAAGGTGTTGCTGCCCTCCATGAACGGCTCGGCCACGCGGTCGGTGGTGATCACGGCGCCCATGGCCGCGTACGCCGACGTCAGCCCCTTCGCGGTGGTGATGATGTCGGGCAGGAAGCCGAAGCGCTGGGCCCCGAAGTAGTGGCCCAGGCGGCCCCAGGAGCAGATCACCTCGTCGGAGATCAGGAGCACCCCGTGGCGGTCGCAGATCTCGCGCACGCGCTGCCAGTACCCGTCCTGGGGCACGAAGCAGCCGCCCGAGTTCTGCACCGGCTCGAGGATCACCGCGGCCACGGTCTCCGGGCCCTGGAACTCGATCATGTGCTCGATCTGGTCGGCGGCCCAGAGGTTGTCCCGGTCCTCCGGCCAGCGATACGAGTTGGTGTTCGGCACGTGGCTGGCGCCGGGCACGAGCGGCTCGAACGGCGTCCGCAGCTGCGTGATCCCCGTGATCGAGAGCGCCCCGAAGGTGGTCCCGTGGTAGGCGGTCTCGCGCGAGATGATCTTCGTGCGCATCGGCTCGCCGCGGAGCTTGTGGTACGCCCGGGCCAGCTTCCAGGCGGATTCCACGGCCTCGGATCCGCCCGAGGTGAAGAACACCCGGTTCAGGTCCCCGGGGGCCAGGTTGGCGATCCGCTCCGCGAGCTCGATGGCCCGGGGATGCGCGTAGCTCCAGTTCGTGTAGAAGCCGAGCTCCTTGGCCTGGGCCGCGGCGGCCTCGCCGATCTCCGCCCGGCCGTGGCCGGCGTTCACGCAGAAGAGGGCCGACAGGCCGTCGAGGTAGCGGTTGCCGTGCTCGTCATAGACGTAGCAGCCCTCGCCGCGCACGATGATCGGGATCTCGTGATCCTCGTCGTACGCACCCATGCGAGTGAAATGCATCCACAGGTGGCGACGAGCCTTCTCCTGAAGGGCGCTTGGCGCCCCGGTGTGCGGCTCGTACGCGGTCTGGGGCGTGGTTGCCATGTGCTCTCCTCTACGTCGACCGGGGCTGGACGCTTCGGACAAAGGTATCCACGCTTCTATCGCTATACAAGGGCGAGGCGGGTGAAAGACCGGGGTGTCAATTGGACTATTCGTCCAACCGCGGGCCCCGGATTTGCCCCTTCTGCCACTTGCCGTCTGGACGGAGCGGCCATAGGTTCCCTCCCTAGATGAGCCTTCCGGGCCAAGGAGAGGGACCGTCCACCGCGGAGGTACCCCCGAGCGTGAGCCTGCGCAACGTGACCAAGCGCTTCGGCGACGTGGAGGCGGTGCGCGGCGTGGACCTGGACATCCCGCGCGGGGAATTCTTCACCATGCTGGGGCCCTCCGGGTGCGGGAAGACCACGACGCTGCGGATGATCGCCGGCTTCGAGGAGGCCACAGAGGGATCGGTGGTGCTCGACGGCGAGGACGTGACCGGCCTCCCGGCCTTCAAGCGGCCGACGAACACCGTCTTCCAGAGCTACGCCCTGTTCCCCCACCTGAGCGTGGAGCGCAACGTGGCCTTCGGCCTCGAGCGGCGGAAGATCCCCAAGGACGAGGTGCGCAGGCGGGTGGCCGAGGAGCTCGAGCGGGTGGGTCTCGCCGGCGAGGCGAAGCGCAAGCCGCGACAGCTCTCCGGCGGGCAGCAGCAGCGGGTCGCGCTCGCCCGGGCGCTGGTGAACCGCCCGGCGGTGCTTCTCCTGGACGAGCCCCTCGGCGCACTCGACCTGAAGCTCCGCAAGCAGCTCCAGGTGGAGCTGAAGGGGATCCAGCGCGACGTGGGCATCACGTTCGTCTACGTGACCCACGACCAGGAGGAGGCGCTCACCATGTCCGACCGCATCGCGGTGATGAATCGCGGCGCGATCGAGCAGGTGGACGGGCCGGAGGAGGTCTACGAGCGGCCCAGCACCACCTTTGTCGCCGGCTTCATCGGCGTGTCCAACCTGATGCCCGGCGAGGTGGTGGACACCACCGGCACACGGGCCGAGCTGCGGCTCGACGCCGGTGTGACCGTGACCACCGAGTCTCGCGGGGCCGCGCGCGGAGAGCGTGCGCATGCGGTGGTGCGCCCGGAGAAGCTCGAGCTGCGCCGTGCCGACGACCCCGTGCCCGGCGACCGTCCGGCGGTGGAGGGCACGATCGAGAGCTCGCTCTACCTCGGCACCGCCACGCAGTTCGTGGTGAGGCTGCCGGACCAGACGGGTATGACCGTATTGGTACCCAACGCGGACGAGGCGGCCCGCCAACGGCTTCCGGGGGCGGGTGACCCGGTGCGCCTGGCGTGGGCCACCGAGCACATCCATATCGTGCGGGAGACGACCGGCGCCGAGGCGCCCGGAGCAAGTGAAAACGAGACGGCCGGTGTGGCCTGAGGGGTGGGAACCGTGGAGAGGAAGGCCAGGACCGGATTCGAGCGGCGCTTCGAGCGCCTGCTCCAGGATGAGATCACACGGCGGCACGTGCTTCGGCGCGGCGCGGCCGGCGCGTTCTCCATGAGCGCGCTCGCCTATCTCGCCGCCTGCGGTGGGGACGAGCTCAGCGGCGGGGGCAAGACCAGCACCAAGGCCATTCCCAAGGGGAAGGTCGCCGGCGCGCTCAACTTCTCAAACTGGCCGCTGTACATCGACATCGACGACAAGACCAAGGGCCACCCGACGCTGGACCAGTTCCAGAAGAAGTACGGGACGAAGGTGAAGTACACCGAGGAGGTGAACGACAACACCGAGTTCTTCGGCAAGGTTCGCCAGGAGTACGCCGGGGGCAAATCGGGCGGGCGGGACCTCCACGTGGTCACCGACTGGATGGCGGCGCGGATGAAGCGTCTCGGGTACGTCCAGCGGTTCGACAAGAGCTCCATGCCGAACGCGGTGGCGAACATCGAGGACGCCGTGGCCCACCCGGACTACGACACGAAGCGCGAGTACTCGATGCCGTGGCAGTCGGGCCTCACCGGGATCATCTACCGCAAGGACCTGGTCGGCGGGCAGCTCACGCACATCAGCGACCTCTTCGACCCGAAGTTCAAGGGCAAGGTCACCTTCCTCTCGGAGATGCGGGACTCCGTGGGCTCCGTACTGCTCATGGACGGGGTCAATCCCGAGGACGCCACCAACGATCAGGTCATGACGGCCATCGACAAGCTCTCAAAGGCGTCGAAGGACGGACAGATCCGGCGCTTCACCGGCAACGACTACACGAAGGACATCCTGAAGGGCGACTCGCACGCCCTGCTCGGGTGGTCGGGTGACGCCGTGCAGCTCACCAAGGACGACCCGAACATCGTGTTCCACCCGCCGGACGAGGGCTTCATGATCTTCACCGACGTGATGCAGATCCCGGTGGGGGCTCCGCACGCTTTCACGGCGGAGAAGTACATCGACTTCGTCTACGACCCCGAGATCCAGGCCCTGATCACAGCCTACGTGAACTACATCCCGCCGGTGAAGGGCACGAAGGAGGTCCTGCTGAAGAAGAACCCGGAGATCGCGAACAACAAGCTGATCTTCCCGGACCTCACCAACGCCCACAACTTCAAGACGTTCCCACCCGCCGACGAGCGCGAGATCGACGAGGCGTTCCAGCGTGCCATCGGCGCATGAGCCCAATGCGTAGATGAGCCGGGCGCGCCGGAGGCTCCTGCCGTACGCCCTGCTGTCGCCGGGGCTGCTGTGGCTCGTGGTGTTCTTCGCGGTGCCGCTGTACTACATGGCGGAGATCTCGCTGAAGACCGGCACGCTGGAGACCGGCTACCAGTTCACCTGGCACTTCAAGACGTACACCGACGCGATCTCGAACTACCAGGACCAGCTCCTGCGGTCGTTCTGGTACGCCGGGCTCGCCACCGTGATCGCACTGGTGATCGCGTTCCCCCTGGCCTACGTGATCGCCTTCCGCGGTGGCAAGTACAAGAACGCGCTGCTGCTGCTCGTGATCCTGCCGTTCTTCATCACCTACCTGGTGAGGACGCTCTCCTGGCAGACCATCCTCGACGACGACGGCTGGGTCGTGGACTTCCTGAAGACGATCGGGCTGCTGGGCGAGAACGGCAGGCTGCTGGCCACCAGAACTGCGGTGGTGGCGGGCATCACCTACAACTTCCTCCCCTTCATGATCCTGCCGGTGTACGCCGCGCTGGAGCGGGTGGACCCGCGCATGCTGGAGGCGGCGTACGACCTCTACGCCAAGCGCCGCGACGTGGTGATGCGCGTGGTTGTGCCCGCCGCGACTCCGGGGATCGTGGCCGGCGTGCTGCTCACCTTCATCCCGGCTGCCGGGGACTTCGTGAACGCGGAGCTGCTCGGCACACCGCAGCAGTCGATGATCGGCAACGTGATCCAGAGCCGCTACCTCGAGATCACGGACTACCCGACCGCGGCGGCGCTGTCGTTCATCCTGATGGCGATCATCCTGGTGCTGGTGCTCGTGTACGCCCGCTTCGTGGGCACCGAGTCCCTCACCGGCGCGGATGAGGCCCGCTGATGGAGGCGGCCACGGCACCGCGGCGGTCGCGGGCGGCGGAGCCGGCGCTGGTGCGCGGCGGCCGGCGGGTGATGAATGGTGCGCTGAACCTGTACGCCGCGCTGGCACTGATCTACCTGCTGGTGCCGGTGGCGATCATCCTGCTCTTCTCCTTCAATGACACGAAGAGCCGCTTCAACTTCATCTGGCAGGGCTTCACGCTCGACCACTGGAAGGAGCCGTTCAAGTTCAAGGACCTGACGGACGCCCTCGTCACGAGCATCCAGGTGGCCACGCTGGCCACGATCGTGGCCACCCTCCTGGGCACCCTGATGGCGCTGGCTCTGGTGCGGTACCAGTTCCGCGGAAGGTCCACCACGAACCTGTTCATCTTCATCCCGCTGGCCACGCCCGAGGTGGTGCTGGGAGCGTCGCTGCTGTCGCTGTTCATCTCGGTCGGCTTCGCACGCGGGTTCGTGAGCATCCTGATCGCCCACGTGATGTTCAGCGTGTCGTTCGTCGTCGTCACCGTGCGCTCGCGTCTGATCGGCTTCGACCGGTCGATCGAGGAGGCGGCGCAGGACCTGGGGGCGAACGGGCTCCAGACCTTCTTCCGGGTGACGCTGCCGCTGATCGCCCCGGCCGTGGTGGCCGCCGCGCTGCTCACCTTCGCGCTCTCGATCGACGACTTCGTGATCACGAACTTCAACGCCGGATCGACCGTCACCTACCCGCTCTACATCTGGGGCGCCGCGCGGGTCTCGATCCCGCCGCAGGTGAACGTGCTCGCGGCCATGATCTTCCTGTTCACCGTGGCAATGATGATCTTCACCGTCTGGCAGCAGCGACGGGCCGAGCGCCTCGCGGCGGTGCGGCCCACCGAGGCTTGAATGCGCAAGGCGCAGGTCGCCCATTGCATTTGCCTCACCCCACCACGTAGCTTGCCCGAAGCCGGCCCCCCGAGGACCTAGGAGAGAGCATGGAGAGTGCATCGATCGCGGCACCTGGAGGAGGAGGCGTGGAGGACAAGGGCCTCAAGAAGAACGCGATCGGCTACATCTCCAACGTGGTCATCGGCGTTGCCTCCACGGCGCCGGGCTACTCGCTCGCCGCGACGCTGGGCGTGATCGCCGCCGTCGGCGGGATCGGTCTGCAATCGCCGGCGATCATGATCGTCTCGTTCTTCCCGATGCTGTGCATCGCGGCGGCGTACTACTACCTCAACCGCGCCGACCCGGACTGCGGCACCACCTTCACCTGGGTGAGCAAGGCGATGGGCCCGAAGAGCGGCTGGACGGCCGGGTGGGCGATCATCGCCGCCGACGTGCTGGTCATGCCCAGCCTCGCCTTCGTCGCCGGCCAGTACTCGTTCCAGCTCTTCGGCTGGGACGCCGCCGCCGGCAACAAGTGGGCGATCCTCGCGGTGGGAATCGCCTGGATCATCGTCATGACCTGGATCTGCTGGGTAGGGGTCGAGCTGTCGGCGCGCACACAGCAGATCCTGCTGTCGATCGAGATCTTCACGCTCTGCCTGTTCGCCGTGGTGGCGCTCTACAAGGTCTACTTCAACGATCCGGCCGGTTCGATCAGGCCGGAGTTCTCGTGGTTCAACCCACTTGAAATCTCCTCCCTGAGCGCGCTAACCGGCGGGGTGTTGCTCGGCGTGTTCATCTACTGGGGCTGGGACTCGGGCGTGGCCGTGAACGAGGAGAGCGAGGATCCCGCCTCCGGCCCGGGCAAGTCGGCCATCGTCTCGACCCTCATACTCGTGGGGATCTATGTGCTGGTCACCACCGCGGCCCAGGCCTTCGCGGGCCCCAAGCTGCTGATCGACAATCCCGACGACATCTTCGCCCCGCTGGGCGAGAGCGTGCTCGGCACCGGGCTCGACAAGCTGCTGATCATCGCCGTGCTCACGTCAGCGTCGGCGTCCACACAAACCACCATCCTGCCGACGGCACGAACATCGCTGTCGATGGCTCGAAACAAAGCCATGCCGGCGATCTTCGGGCGGATCCATCCTCGCTACCTGAGCCCGGACGTGTCCACGCTCGCGATGGGCGGGGTGTCCGCCCTGGTCTTCTTCTTCCTCATCTTCAAGGACGAGAACCTCGTCTTCGACGCCTTCACCGCGCTGGGCCTGATGATCTGCTTCTACTACGGCCTGACCGGCTTCGCGTGCACGATCTACTACCGGCGTCACGTCTTCAAGAGCGTGAAGAACTTCTTCTTCATCGGGGTGCTGCCCATGCTCGGAGGCCTCTCGCTCGGATACGTGTTCGTCAAGTCCGTGATCGACCTGCGGGCCACGGACTCCGGCTATGCCGGCCCGTGGCTGGGAGTCGGGGCCCCGTTCGTCATCGCGGCGTTCGTCTTCCTGCTGGGGGGCGTCCTGCTCGCGCTCTCGATCCCGCGCTACCGGGAATACTTCTCGCGTAAGGCGTCGGTGGTGGACCCCGCGGTGCTCGAATCGGCTCCCGCGACCGGAGGAGGAGACTGATGGCGGGATTGATCGTTGGCTACGACGGGTCGGACGGCGCGGAGGCGGCGTTTCATGCCGCGGCGGACCTGAGCAAGCGCCTCGGCGTCGGCCTCACACTGGTGTTCGGATTCGAGGCCAATCCGGTCGGCGGAGAGGCGCTCGACTACTGGGCTGCGCTGCGCGAGCACGGTGAGAGCGTCCTCGGCACGGCGATCGAGGAGGCCAAGGCGGCCGGTGTGGAAGTGGAGACTCTCGTCGTCGAGCGGGGACCGGCCGAGGCGCTCGCCGAGCTCGCTGACGAGCGTGAGGCGGACATGATCGTGGTGGGGTCCCACGGCGAGCGCCCGATCGCCGCCGCCGTGCTCGGGTCGACGCCGCACAAGCTGCTGCATCTGTCGCACAGGCCCGTGTTGGTGGTGCGCATCTAGGCGCCGATGGTCAAGGAATTCCGCGAGTTCATCCTTCGCGGCAACCTCGTGGACCTGGCCGTGGCGGTGGTGATCGGCACCGCGTTCGCCGCCGTGGTCACCGCCCTGGTGGCGGACCTCATCACGCCGCTGCTCGCGGCCATCGCCGGCAAGCAGGACTTCTCGGGACTCACCTTCACCATCAACGGGAGCGAGTTCAGGTACGGGGACTTCCTCAACGCCCTGATCACCTTCGTGTCCATCGCCGCGGTGGTGTTCTTCTTCGTGGTCAAGCCGGTCAATGCCCTGCTCTCCCGGATGAAGACCGAGCAGGACGTGGAGGAGAAGACACGCACGTGTCCGGAGTGCAGGAGCTCGATTCCGGAGTCGGCCTCGCGCTGCGCCTTCTGCACCTCGCAGGTCAGGCCCACCGCCGCCTGAGCCCGGCGAGGGCACGTCTGTAGGCTGCCCGGCGTGTCCATGTACGACCTCGTCCGCGATCTTCCGGTGGAGATCAAGGGCCACCGGCTCCACGGCCACGAGATGGCCTTCTCGCCCGAGTTCAGCCGCCTCACCACCGACGTGGAGCTGTACGGAGGGGGCGAGTCCGGCGTGGGCGAGGACGTGACCTACACCGGCCTCGATCACATCGCTTTCCAGGCCGAGGGCGCCGGGCTTCCGCTCGCGGGCTCGTACACGATCGGCTCGTTCTCGGACCACCTGGGCGAGACCGACCTGTTCACGACCCCCCCGCAGTACCCGGACTCCCGCCGCTACCGGCGCTGGGCGGTGGAGTCCGCCGCGCTGGACCTGGCCCTGCGCCAGGCCGGCCGCTCGCTGGCCGATGCGCTCGGGCGCGAGGCCCGGCCACTGAACTTCGTGGTGTCGATGCGGCTGTCGGCGCCCGGAGCCGAGGGACCGGAGACGGCCGACCGCCTGCTGGCGCTCCTCGAGCGCTATCCGGGCACGCGCTTCAAGCTCGACCCCACGAACACGTGGACCCAGGGGCTGGTGGACGTGCTGGCGGCCACGGACCAGGTGGACACGCTCGACCTCAAGGGCTTCTACCGCGGCACCCCGGTGGACGTGGTCACCGACCCGGAGCTGTACCGGATGGTGCTGGAGGCCTTCCCGGACGCCTGGATCGAGGACGCCGACGTGACCGACGAGACGCGCCCGATCCTGGAGGAGCACTCGGAGCGCCTCACCTGGGACGCGCCGATCCACACGCTCACCGACATCGAGGAGCGGCCCTGGAAGCCGCGCAGCATCAACGTGAAGCCGTCACGGATCGGGTCGATCGAGGACCTCTTCACCATCTACGACTGGGCCGAGCGCGAGGGCGTGTCGGTATACGGCGGCGGCCAGTCAGAGCTCGGCGTGGGGCGCGACCAGATCCAGTACCTCGCCTCGGTGATTCACCCGGACACCCCGAACGACACCGCCCCCGCGGCGTACAACAACCCGGAGCTGGGCGAGGGACTGCCCACCAGCCCGCTGGACCCGCGCATCGCGGCCACCGGCTTTCGCCGCGACGCCTGAGCGATGCCCCCGACGAGAGGAAGCAATGCCCGCTGAGCGCTTCGTGGCCGCACTGAACGACCAGATCGAGCGCGAGATGGGCGCCTCCCAGCAGTACCTCGCCGCCGCGATCTACTACGACGAGCAGACCCTTCCGCGCCTGGCGCAGCTCTTCTACGACCAGGCGGTCGAGGAGCGCGGCCACGCGCTGATGATGGCCAAGTACCTGCTCGACCTGGAGGTACGGCCAAAGGTGCCCGGCGTCCGAGAGCCACGGGCCGAGTTCACCGACGTGGTGGAGCCGATCGCGATCGCGCTCGACCAGGAGCGGAAGGTCACGGAGCAGATCTCGGAGCTCACATCGATCGCACGCGAGGAGCGCGACTTCGTGAGCGAGCAGTTCATGCAGTGGTTCCTGAAGGAGCAGGTGGAGGAGATCGACCTGATGTCCACGCTCCTCCACACCGCCGAGCGCTCACGTGAGCGACCGCTCGATATCGAGGACTTCATCGCCCGCGAGGGCATCGGCGGCGCGGAGTCGGACGACGCCTTGGCCCCTCCGGCCGCGGGTGGCTGACCTCGAGCTGTTCACGCTGGCCCCGGGGGGCCAGACGGTGGACGACATGGCGAAGCGGGTGGAGGGCTTCCTCGGCGAGGCGCGCACGTCGCTGGACCTGGCTCTGTACGACGTGCGCCTGCCCGGTCCGGCCGGCGACCTGGTGGCGGGCGCGCTCCGCGACGCCGCCGCGCGCGGTGTGGCCGTGCGCATCGCCTACAACGGCGACTTCCGCGAGAGCGAGATCACGCCGCCGCCCAGCACCAAGCCGGAGCTGATCGAGGCGCTGCCGTTCCCGACGCGGGCCATCCCCGGCATCCCCGACCTGATGCACCACAAGTACGTGGTTCGCGACGGCGCGGCGGTGTGGACCGGGTCCACGAACTGGACCACCGACTCCTGGACGCTGCAGGAGAACATGGTGGCGGTGGCCCGCTCGGCCGATCTGGCCGGGGCGTTCACGCGCAACTTCGAGGAGCTGTGGTCCACCCGGGACGTGAGCCGCAGCGGGCGCGAGGAGCCCGCGGGGGTGAGCATCGGCGGGCGCGAGGTGCTGCCGTGGTTCACCCCCGGGCAGGGCGAGGATCTCTCGCACCGGATCGCCGCGGCCATCGGGGGGGCCAAGCGCCGGGTCCGGATCGCCTCACCGGTGCTCACCGCGGGCCCCGTGATCGGCACGCTGGCCCAGGTGGCGGCCGAGGGGAAGATCGACCTCCAGGGCGTGGTGGACCGCACGCAGATGGCCGAGGTGTTCCACCAGTGGCGCACCAACGGGCGCTCGGCCTGGAAGATCCCGATCGTGGCGGCCACGCTGAGCCACTCGGACTGGCGCGGGAAGCCCTCAACCCCCTACGGCCCGGACACCCCCCACGACTTCATGCACGCGAAGGTCACGGTGGCCGACGACGTGGTGTTCGCCGGCTCGTTCAACCTCTCGCGCTCGGGCGAGATGAACGCGGAGAACGTGCTGGAGCTGCACGACCCGGAGACGGCGGAGCAGATGGCCTCGTTCATCGACGAGATCCACGCGCGCTACGAGGCGATGCCTATCCCCGATTTCTCGCCTCGCGATGCGCGGCCGACTCCATCGCCTGGAGCACGTCCCCCGGCTCGTCCGTGAGCGTGTAAAGGTCCACGTCCTCGGGCGAGATCTTGCCCTCGGCCAGGGGGCCGGCCTGGACCCACTCGAGCAGTTCCTGCCAGTAGCCGGAGCCCACCAGCACCACCGGGAAGAAGCGGATCTTGCCGGTCTGGATGAGCGTCAGCGACTCGAACATCTCGTCCAGCGTGCCGAAGCCGCCGGGGAACACCACGAACCCGCTGGCGTAGCGGACGAACATCACCTTGCGAGTGAAGAAGTAGTGGAACTCGAGCGCCAGGTCCACGTAGGGGTTCATCCCCTGCTCGAAGGGGAGCTCGATGTTCAGGCCGATCGACGGGGCGCCGGCGTCGCGGGCGCCACGATTGGCCGCCTCCATGATTCCCGGGCCGCCGCCGGTGATGATGGCGTACCCGGCCTCGCCCAGCAGGCGGGCGGTGGCCCGAGCCGAGGCGTACTCGGGGTGGTCCTCCGGGGTGCGAGCCGACCCGAAGATCGACACCGCGGCACCCACATGGGCCAGTGCTTCGAAGCCCGTGCGCAGCTCTTCGGAGATGCGCCTGATCCGGCCGGCGTCGCTGAGCTGCGAGACCACCTCCTCCTGCTCGGCGGCGATGATCTCCTCGTCGAGGGTGGCGGGCACGCGGCGGCGGTCGGGGGCGCGGCGGCGGTCGTGGCCATCTGCCATCCCGGTTGGGCCTAGAGGGCGAGCGAAAGGGGCTGCTCGAGCAGCTGCCGGATGCGGGCGAGGAACCCCGCCCCCTCGGCGCCGTAGAGGATGCGGTGGTCGCACACCAGCGTGAGGGTCATTTGGTCGCGCGCCACCACGCGGTCGCGCTCGTCCACGGCGGGCTTCTTCTGTAGCGCGCCCACGGTGAGGATGGCGGCCTGTGGCGGGTTGATGATCGCCGTGAAGCGCTCGATCCCGTACATCCCGAGGTTGGACACCGTGAACGTGCCGCCGGAGAGCTCGGGCGGGGTCACCTGCTTCTCGCGCACGCGCTCGATCAGGCGCCGGGCCTCCTTCGCGATCGCCCCAAGCGACTTCTGGTCGGCGTCGAAGATGGTGGGCACCACGAGCGCATCCTGGGCGGCCACCGCCAGGCCCACGTTCACGTTGGCGTAGTGCTCGAACTTGCCGTCCCGGTAGGCGGCGTTCACGCGCGGGTTCTCGCGCAGCGCGGTGGCGGCCGCCTTGACCACCATGTCGTTGTAGGAGGGCGCCGGATCGGCCACCTCCTTGAGACGGCTGCGCAGCTCCACCGCCCTCGTCATGTCCACGTCGAGGGTGAGGGCGAAGTCAGGCGCGGTGGCCTTCGACTCGGCCATCCGCCGGGTCACGGTCTGCTGGAGCCGGGTGAGCTCGTGGATCTCCACGGCGCCCTTGGCGCCGGCCTCGCCGCGGGCGGGCGCGGGCCTTGCCTTATCTGCGGAAGCGGTCTCCTCCTTGGACCCGGTGCCGGCGGTCGCGCCGCTGCCCCCGGCGGCGGCCTCCACGTCGGCCTTCACGATCCGCCCACCGGGGCCCGTGCCCTCCAGGCGCGCGATCTCCACGCCCAGGTCGCGGGCCACCCGGCGGGCGACCGGGGAGGCCTTCAGGCGTTCGCCGCCGGAGCCGGCCGGGGCCGCCGCGCGGGCGGGCTCGGGCTCGTGGGCGGGGGCGCTCCCGCCGTTGCTGCTCTCGGGCTTGGCGGGCTCCTCCTCCGCCTGCGGCTCGTCCTTTCCCTCGGGCTCCGGCTCCGCCTCGGCCTGCTTGTCGTCGCCCTTCGTGCCGCCGCCGGCGGCCTCGCCCGCCTCGCCGATGCGCGCGATCGTCTCGCCGATGGGGAGCGTGTCGCCCTCCTGGGCCACGATCTCGATCAGCACGCCGTCGGTGTCGGCCTCGTAGGTCATGTTGGCCTTGTCCGTCTCGATCTCCACGAGCGGCTCGCCGCGCTTCACCTCGGCGCCCTCCTCCACCAGCCACTTCAGCACCGTGCCCTCCTCCATGGAGTCGGACAGCCGGGGCATCGTCACGTCGGCGGCCATGGCGGCTACAGGTCCCGGAACGTGGCCAGGACCGCCTGCACCACGTGCTCCTCGTGGGGGAATGCAGCCTGCTCGAGCGGCTTGGAGTACGGCATCGGCACGTCGGCGCCGGTCACGCGCTGCACCGGTGCGTCCAGCCAGTCGAACGCCTGCTCCTGGATCAGGGCGGCCAGGTTGGCGCCCACGCCCCCATGGGGCCAGCCCTCCTCGACGATCACCGCGCGGTTGGTCTTCTTCACCGAGTCGAGGATCGTGTCCAGGTCGAGCGGGCGCAGGGTACGCGGATCGATCACCTCGGCCTCGATCTCGTGCTTCTCGGCCAGGGTCTCGGCGGCCTTTTGAGCCGTCAGCGCCATGCGGGAGATGCCGACCACGGTCACATCGTCGCCCTCACGCCGGATCGCAGCCTCGCCGAAGCGCATCGGACCCCCGTTTTCGGGCACCTCGCCGCGCTGTCCGTAGAGGGTCTCGTGCTCGATGAACACCACCGGGTTGTCGTCGCGGATGGCCGCCTTCAGCAGGCCCTTGGCGTCCGCCGGGGTGGAGGGCACGGCCACCAGCAGGCCGGGAACGTGGAGGAAGAAGGCCTCGAAGGAGTGCGAGTGGGTGGGGCCGAGCTGGTGGCCCGCGCCCTGAGGCATGCGCACCACCAGCGGCACCTTCGCCTGGCCGCCGAACATGTAGTGGATCGCCGCCGCGTGGTTCACGATCTGGTCCATCGCCAGGAGCGAGAAGTTGATGGTCATGATCTCCACCACCGGCCGCAGGCCCGTCATTGCGGCGCCCACCCCCATCCCCACGATCGTGTTCTCGGAGATCGGCGTGTCCCGGACGCGCTTCTCGCCGAACTCCTCGAGCAGCCCGGCGGTGACCTTGAACGCGCCCTTGAACACGCCCACGTCCTCGCCCATGACGAACACGGACTCGTCCTCCTGCATCTCCTCGCGCAGCGCCTCGTTGAGCGCCTCGCGGTAGCGCATCACCGCCATCAGCCGGCGTCGCCCTTGTCCTTGTCCTCACGCTCGTCCTCGGCGGGCTCGCCCTCCTCGACGGCCTTGGGGCCGCGGCGCCGGCGGGCATCGGTGCCGCCCTCCGACGCGTACGCCGCGCCCTGCTCGGCCAGCTCGTGCGGCACGCGGCCGGCCTCGCGCTCGCGCTCGCCGCGATGCACCTCCGGGGAGCGCTCGTCGACGGTCCACCAGCCGGGCACGTCGCCCGAGTACACGTACACGTCGTCGTAGAGGGAGTCGAGGTCGGGGAATGGCGACTCGTCGGCGAACTTCACGGCGTCGTCCACGGTGGACACGGCCTTCTCGTCGATCGCCGTCACGTCCTTCTCCTTCAGCACGCCCTGGTCCACCAGGCGCTTGGCGAAGGCCACAATCGGGTCGCGCCGGCGCCACTCCTCCACCTCCTCCTTGGTCCGGTACTCCTCCGGGTCGGCCATGGAGTGGCCGCGGTAGCGGTAGGTGACCGCCTCCACGAGCTGAGGCTTGCGCTCCTCGCGGGCGCAGGCCAGCGCCTGGGTCACCACCGCGTGCACGTCGAGCACGTCCATGCCGTCGCAGCGGGTGCCGGGCACGCCGAAGCCCTCCGACTTGAGGGACAGGTCGGTGACCGCCGAGTGACGGTGGAGGGCGGTGCCCATCCCGAACTGGTTGTTCACGATCAGGAACACCACGGGCAGCTTCCACAGCGCGGCGAGGTTCATGGTCTCGCCGAAGGTGCCCTGGTTGGTGGCGCCGTCACCCATCATCGAGAGGATCACGTCGTCGGTCTCGGTGTAGTCGGCGGCCAGGGCCACGCCGGCGGAGAGCGGCAGGCTTCCGCCGACGATCCCGTACCCGCCGAGGAAGCGGCGCTCGAGGTCGAAGAGGTGCATGGACCCGCCGCGCCCGCCCGAGCAGCCGTCCACGCGCCCGAAGAGCTCGGCCATCACGGCGCTCGGCGGCGTGCCCCGGGCGATGGCCTGCCCATGCTCGCGGTAGGTGGACATCAGGTAGTCGGTGTCGCGCAGCGCCTGGGTGGCGCCCACCACCGTGGCCTCCTCGCCGATGCAGAGGTGGAGGAAGCCGCCGATCTTGGCCTTGGCGTACATCTCGCCGGCGCGCTCCTCGAAGCGCCGGATGAGGCTCATCTTCTCCAGCACGAGGCGGCAGGTGTCGGCGTCGGGGAGGGAGTGCTGGGCCCCGCTGAGCGTTCCGCCGCCCCCGTTGCCTGGCGTGGTCCTGTCCGTAGTCGCCATCGAGTCGGACTGTACCCGGTGCCCCCCGGGGCCTAAATATGCCTTTGGAGCACCTCCGCGGCCTCCTCCAGGTGGTCGTCGCCGAAGAAGAGCTCCTCCCCGACGCGTACCGTGGGCACTCCGCGTACGCCGAGGTCGTACGCCTCGGCGGTGGCCTGCTTGAGGCGGTCCTTGATCGATTGGGTCTCGATCCCCTTCAGCAGCGCCTTGGGATGGAGCTCGCAGGCGGCCGCGGCGATCACCACGTTGTTCAGGTCGGAGAGGTCTCGGCCGGCAGCGAACGCCTGGCGGAACGCCGCGAGCGAGAAGGCGACCGTGCGGCCGATCTGCTGGGCGAACACCGCGGCCCGCATCGCGTAGAGAGAATTGGCCGGCCACGGGTCGGGCCAGCGCATCTCCATGAGCCCGTACTCCACCGCCCGGCGCTCCAACTCGGCGATGCCCTCGTCCCGGGCGTCGGTGACCGCCCAGGACCCCCCGCCGCTCTGCTGCCAGATGCCTCCGAGGAGGATCGGCTGCCACACCGGCGCGACGGGCAGAACGTCGTGGATGCGCTCCGCCGCGAGGTAGGCGTAGGGCGAGGCGAGGTCGTAGTAGAAGGTGGGCTGCTCCACCTCCGGAAGGCTAGTTGCGCCGCACCGCTCAGGCTAGGGAGGCGCGCAGCCCGGGCGTTGGCCGGGCGAGCACCGGACCATGTCCTAGGGAGGCGCGCAGCCCGGGCGTTGGCCGGGCGAGCACCGGACCATGTCCTTCACGGGCCGGTGACCACAACGCGCGCGGTGGGCGAGCTGCCCGTGTCGAACGGATAGCCACCCTCGGCGGGCAGGCGGACCCGCAGGCGGTACGGCACCCGGCCCCGCGTGCCGCCGAACTGGTAGTCGAACGTCCACGTACCCAGCGCCTGCGCCCGGGTGGTGGAGAACGTGCGCCACCGGTTTCGGAAGAACGCCTGAACCTCGATCAGCTTCCCGGACAGCGGCAGCGGCAGGGTGAGCACCCGGCCCGACAGGGTCACCGTCTGGCCGTTCGTGAGTCCCCGGGGGCTGGCCCGGATGGTGCTCGACGCCCGTACGTGCAGCGCGAAGTCCCGGGTGGCGGCTCTGATTCGGCGCGAGCCCGGGTAGCGGAACCGGACCACCTTGTTGCGGGTGCCGCGCACGATGTAGGTGAACCCTCCCTTCGAGTCCGTGCGAGCAATACCCGCGGGCACAAGTCCGATTGCGTCGCCGGGAGAGTCGCTCGAGACCTCCACCGCCGCTCCCCCGATCGGCTGCCCGTCGGCATTCGCCAGGCTGCCGGTGAGCCTGAGCTTGGCTCCCGCGCGGATCTGCGCGCGCGGCGTGAGCGTGACCCTCCGGTGCCCGCGGCGCCCGCGGACCCTCCGCACACCGACGGTCAGGCGGGTGGCGAACCGCACGGGCAGGTCGATGGTCGCCCGGGATCCGTTCGCCCGGCGGTCCGTGGAGCTCTCGTTGCCGGCGAGGTCCCGCGCGTAGGCCCGGAACTCGAATGCTCCGGAGCGGAACCGCTCGTCGTCCACGTAGCCGACGAGCCGGTTGCCCTCGCGTGCCGCGGCGATCGCGTGCCACGAGTCGCCTCCGCGCCGGCGCATCTCGATGCTTCCGGCGTCGAGGCCGGAGAGCGCGTCGCCCGCGATCACGGAGATCCTGAGGGGATCGCCTCCGTCCGGCGGCTCGAACGCCACGTGCGGGGCGTCCTGATCGAGGCGAAGGTGGACGGCCTCCGAGGCCGACAGCGCGAACGACTGGTTGCCCGCCTCGTCCTCGAGCCAGACCTGGAGCGTGTTGTCACCCTGGTCGGTGGCGGCGATGGAGTCGAGCGAATGCACGTCGGCACTGTCCACGGCGCCGTCGCGGCAGCCGCCCGTGCCGCAGAGCCGGTAGTGCACCCGGGTGATCGGCGCGAACGCCTGCGGCGGGTTGTCCCAGGCGAGCGAGAACGTGTTCCGGCGCCGCCATCCCTCGCCGCCCGCGAGCACGGGGCGAGCCCTGGACGGCGGCTCGTTGTCCACCTTCACGACGTACGACCCGTCCGTGATGTTCCCGGCGGCGTCCGCGGCCCGCACCGCGACGCGCGCGGGTCCCGACGCCACCGCGAGCGTCGAGAGGCGTGGCGCCACGGAATGGGAGACGCACGGGGCGGGCCGGGTGAAGTCACACGGGAAGGAGCTCGGCACCGAGTGGGTTCCCAGCGCGGCAATCACGGACGAGATGCCGCTGTTGTCGCTCGCCGCGATCCTGATCTCCTGATCGCCCCGCACCCAGCGCCCGGACACCAGGGCCCCGCTGACGGCGATCGTCGGCCGCGTGGGGTCCTCGACCGTGACGGCCACCGACTGGGTGTGGAAGGCGGCGCCGGGTCCGCAGCTGCCCGCTCCGCACACCGCGATCTGCTGCACCGCCCCCGTCCCGGCGGGCATCGTGAAGGGGATCGTGGTGCCGCGGACGTCGAGCGCGGTGGTAAGGCAGGTTGCGTTGGGACGCAGTCCGAAGACGTATCGGTTCCCCGGCTGGGCGAGCATCATCACGCCCCAGCGGCAGTCCCCCCGGGCGAGCCGGCCTCCCCACCGGATCGATGAGATCGTGGCGTGCGCGGGCGCGGTGAACGTGTGCGACGAGTCGGCCAGCGCGGGCACGGTCACGCCCGTGATCCGGTTGCTTATCCCCGCGTTCTCGCCTCCCTGCGTCGGGCAGGTGGAGTAGGCGCTGCCGGTGCTTCCCGCCGCACGCCAGGCTTCGGCGCTGAATCCGGGCGCGGCATCGCACGAGAGCACCGTGTAGGGGCGGGCCTGCGTCTCCGGCGCTGCCGCCCCGGCCAGTGCCACGGCGAGACACAGTCCGGCGGTTACGCGGTGGCGAAGTTTTGGCCCGGCAGCAAGCCGGGCGTGGCGAATGGGCGACTCGGTTGTTACAGGCATGACACACCGGTGAAGCCGGCCTCATGCCAAACCTCACCCCCCTGTCGGCGCGTCATACGCCGGACTCGTTCGAGGTTATGTCACCTTGGGCTGCGCTGCGGCGGTTGGCGGAGAGCGCCGGCCCCGCGCGGCTCTCTAGCCGTGTATGAGCCACCCATCCGTCGCCCGGGCCGCCTCCATCACGGCCTCGGCGAATGACGGATGGGCGTGAATGATGCGCGCCACCTCGGGATAGCCACCCTCGAGCTCGCGGGCGTTCACCAGCTCCTGGATCAGGTCGGCGGCCTTGACCGAGATGATCGACGCCCCCAGCAGCTCGCCGTACTTCCTGTCGCCCACGATCTTGATCATGCCGCCACGGTCTCCGTAGACGGTCGGGGCTCCCACGGCCCCCATCGGCACCTTGCCCACCACCACGTCGTGCCCGGCCTCCTTGGCCGCGGTCTCGGTGAGCCCGAAGGAGGCCACCTGCGGGTAGCAGAAGGTGACGGCGGGGACGTACGCGTAATCGATCGGGTGGACCTCGTTCCCGGCGGCGTCCTCCACCGCGATGATGCCCTCGTCGGAGGCTTTGTGGGCCAGCGCCGGGCCGGGCACCATGTCGCCGATCGCCCACACGCCGTCGCGTGAGGTGCGAAGGCGCCCGTCCACCTTGATCAGGCCGCGCTCGTCGCGCTCGATGCCCGCCTCCTCGAGCCCGAGTCCCTCCACGTCCGGCCCGCGGCCGGCGGCGATCACCAGGTAGTCGAACTCCTCGGTCTCGCCGTTGAAGGTCACGGACACCGCCGAGTCGGAGGCCTCAACCTTCTCCACCTTGGCGCCGGTCTCGATGCGCACGTTCTGCTTCTTGATCTCGCGGGCGCAGGCCTTGGCGATCTCGGGATCCTCGAGCGGCAGGATCTGGTCCAGCGCCTCGAGCAGCAGCACCTCGGTGCCCAGCCGTCCCAGGGCCGAGGCGATCTCCGTGCCGGAGGCTCCCGCGCCGATCACGCACAGCCGCTTCGGCTGCTCGTTGAGGAGCCACATGCCCGACGTGTTGAGGATGCGCTTGCCGAACTCGAGATCCAGGATCGGCTTGGCCACCGAGCCGGTGGCGAGCACCACGTGCCCGGCCTTGATCTCCGTGCCGTCGAACTGGCCGCCGATCTTCACGTTCGCGTCGTCGGTCACCGAGCCGAAGCCGTCGATCAGGTCGATGCCGTTCTTCTTGAACAGCCCGGCCACCCCGCTGGTCAGCGTCTTGATCACCTTGTCACGGTGCTTGGTGGCGCCCGGATAGTCCACCGATGCGCCCTCCACGATCACGCCGTAATCCTTGGCGTGGGTCACCTCGGTGAACACCTCGGCCACCCGCAGGATCGCCTTGGCTGGGATGCACGCCTCGTTCAGGCAGCGCCCGCCGGTGTTCCCCTTCTCCACCACGGCGGTCTTCATCCCGAGCTGTGCGGCGCGGATCGCGGCCACGTAGCCGCCGGGACCCGAGCCGATCACTATGCAGTCGTAGCTCTCCTCTGGCACGGCGGATGAGGTTATACGGCGCCAGGCTTGGCCCGGCGGCCGCTCTTCTCTATAGCCTCGGGTGTTTGGGGATCGGGAGGAATTGATGAGGCGGGGACTGTTCACGCTGCTCGTGGTCACGCTTGCGCTGACCGGCGCGCTTCCGGCGGAAGCGGCCAAGCGCCACGCGCCCAGGGGCTTCTACGGCGTGATGTGGAACCGCGCCGGGTTCGAGGCGCCGCCCGCCCAGCACGACGCCGAGTTCGCCCAGATGGCGCGCTCCGGAGTGGAGACCGTGCGCACCGTCTTCTCCTGGGCGGGCGCCCAGCCCGCACCGGGGGTCACCAGCTTCACGGAGACCGACCGCCTGGTCACGCTGGCCGCCAGCCACCGCATCGACCTGCTGCCGGTGGTGATCTACACGCCCGACTGGGCGGCCGAGTACCCGGGCAACCCGGGCTCGCCTCCGCTGGGCACGGCCGACTACGCGGCCTACCTCACCCAGCTCGTGGGCCGCTACGGGCCGAAGGGCAGCTTCTGGGTCGAGCACCCCGAGCTGCCCAGGGTGCCCATCCGGCACTGGCAGATCTGGAACGAGCCCCACCTGGTGAAGTACTGGTACGTGGAGGGCGGCTCGATCTGGTCGGCGGGCTACACGCAGCTCCTGATCGCCGCCCACGCGGCCATCAGGCGCGCCGACCCGGGCGCCACGGTGGTCACGGCCGGCCTGGCCAGCTTCCCCTGGAAGTACCTGGGCAAGATCTACAGGGCGGGCGGCAAGGGCGCCTTCGAGGCGGTGGGAATCAACTTCTTCACCGGCAACCCGAAGAACGTGATCCGCGGCGTGCGCGTCACCTCCAAGGTGCTGCGGGCCCACCATCAGGGCCGCAAGAAGGTGTGGCTCACCGAGGTCACCTGGCCCGCGGCCCAGGGGCAGGCGCCCGGCGCCACGCGCGCTCCCTGGCAGCTCCAATGGCAGACGAAGCCAGCGGGTATGGCGGCCAGGCTGACCGAGCTCTACCGGCGGGCCCTGAGGGTGCGCAGGCGCGACGACATCGGGCGCGTGTACTGGTACACGTGGGGCACGAAGTACACCGGGAACGACCTCTTCGACTACGGCGGGCTGGTGCGCTGGAACGGGTCCGCCTTCCAGCCCGAGCCCGGGCTCAGGGCCTACGTCAAGAGCGCCCGAGGGGCCGAGGGCTGCCGCAAGACCAGCGCCGGTCGCTGCGCTCGCTAGGGCTTACGGGCGTTCGGGCATCTGGATGCGGGCCATGGCCTTCACCAGCCTCCAGAACAGCACGCCCGCCAGGCCCACGATCGTGCAGGTGAGCAAGGCGGCGGGCACGTTCACCGCAGTGAGCAGCGCCAGGGAGCCCAGCACCATGGTCACCGCCAGCAGCGCCTGCATGCCGAGCACCGCCCAGTAGCGCGCCTTCCACATGCCCACCGCCACCACGGCGAGGATCACCGTGCCGAGCAGGCTGCTGGCCGTCTTGCGGCCCTCGCCGGAGTCGTAGCCCACGATCAGCGCCACCAGGTTGGCGAGTGAGAGCACCCCGGCGGCCACCGCGCCCACCGTGACCGCTCCCGGTCGCTCGCCCTCCGCCAGCGGCTTCAGTGCCGCCCGGGCCTCCTCGTCGCGCCGCCTCGAGCGCGAGTAGCCGCGGGCGGGCGAGTCCTCGGCCGCGCCCTCGCGCGGGACGACTCCGCCGGTGGCCGCGGGGGCGGTGGCCGGAGGCGCGGTCCGGGAACGCGGTGCGCGGCGCTTGCGTGGCGTGGAGCGCTTAGCCATTCGCGCGGCCCGCAGGATCCAGCCGGGCGCGCAGCCCGGCGGCGGCCGCGGCGGGGTCCACGGCGTCGCGGATGGCCCGCACCACCACGATCCGCTCTGCTCCCGCCGCCGTCACCTCGCCCACAGTATCCGGGTCGATTCCGCCGATCGCGAACCACGGCCGGCCGGCCGCGTGCTCGGCCGCGTAGGTGACGTAGGAGAGTCCGGCCGCGGGCCGCCCCTCCTTGGTGGGCGTCGCGTAGACGGGACCCACGCTCCACTGGTCCACGGGCGCGTCCAGCGCCGCGTCGAGCTGGGCCGGGGAGTGCGTGGAGAGCCCGATCAGCAGATCGTCGCCCACCCGGGCGCGCACCTGCTCGGGCTGGACGTCGTCCTGGCCCACGTGCACGCCGTCCGCGTCGCAGCGCAGGGCGAGGTCGGGCCGGTCGTTCAGCCAGAAGAGCGCGCCGTGCTCGTCACAGCGGCGCCGGAAGGTGCGCGCCGCGGCCACGAGCTCCTCGTCCCCCGCGCTCTTGTCCCGGAGCTGCACCATGTCCACCCCGCCCTCGAGCGCGGCCGACAGCAGCGAGTCGAGACCGGGGCGGAGGTCGGTCACGAAGTACAGCCGCGAGCGGGCCAGCCGCTCGCGGCGCACATCGCTCAAGGACGGCTCACGGATTGAAGGTCGACGACCGCAGGTAACGCTTGACCGTCTTGTACCCCGGGCGTGCCCTGCCGTCCACGGTCAGCAGGCCGGCGTCGAAGCGCCCGTTCTTGTTGGTGGGCACCGGCGCGCGCCAGTTGTAGATGTACAGGCGCTTGATGCGCTTCCGGTTCTCCTTGGCCAGGCTGAACATGCGCTTCAGGGCGGAGTTGGCGCGGCTCTCGCTCTTCTTGAAGAGCGTGCGGCCGTCGGGAAGCACGAAGCGCACGAGGCCGCCCGTCTCCGTCAGCCACACGTCGCCCTTCACCGCCTTCAGCAGGCGCTTGGTGCCGCCGAGCTTCTGGCCCTTGCGCTTGTTCGTGTCGCGGTAGTTGTGGAGCCCCCACAGGCGCGGCTTCGTGGCCGTCTTGCGGAAGTCCTTGATCCAGCGCTCCATGTTCGGCTCATCGATCACGTCGGCCGCCACGATCTTGCAGCCCCGGCAGTACTTGCGCACGATGTTGTAGTACTGGGCCGCCCGCTTGGGGTTCTTGAAGGTGGGCTGGCTGCGGTGGTTCGCCTCGTTCCAGGGGCTGATCACCTTCACCTCGGGCCACTTCTTGCGGAAGGCCCTGAACGCCTTGGTGTACTGGCGGGTCGTGGGCAGCTTGCACGGCTTGGCCGGGCACTTGGTGCCGTAGCTCGGCCCGAAGCTCACCAGCGGCTCCACCCGGGCGTCCTCCACGGCGTCGAGCCAGGCCTGGAAGAGCGGCCGGTTTCGCTTGTCGGAGGCCACGTTCCACGGAGGGAAGAAGCGCGTCCGCTTGATCTTCAAGCTCGTGAAGAGCGGATCGCTGAAGGTGGCGGCCGTCTGGTCGCCGATGCCCACGATCACGGCGGCGTCCGATCGCTCCGGGCTGCTCCCGAGGGCGCAGCCGGCGAGCAGGGCGGCGCCGAGCAGGCAGGTGAGAAAGCGGTTCATGAGACTCCTGAGCTGGGACGGGGTCATCTCACCACGGCCTTCGCGGATGCACTGGTTTGTCCTGCGCTTTGCACGCGGAAGGTGCGCAGGGCGGCACCCGAGACCTTCCGGCGGACCTTGAAGTAGCCGCGGGCGTTTGTCACGGGCACCGGTCCGCCGAGGTTGGCGAATGCGCCCCTGCCGCGGCGCGACTGGATCTGCACCGAGGCCCCGGCTCCGCCGGGACGGGCCGCGCCCCATACCTCCACGGCATTCGGCCCGAGCACGCGCACGAACAGCGGCAGCCGGTAGGCCGCGTACACGCCCTTCTTCTCCCTGCCGCTGGCAAACCGGAGGCCGCCCTGCCATGCACCGAGGTCGGCGCGGCTGTTCACCGGGCTGTCCCGCATCGTGTACTGCGAGTAGCTGGCCACGCGCGGGTTGCGGTACGAGATCCACTCGGACTCGGACATGAAGGCGGGGATGCGCGAGAGCCGCGCGCCGAAGAGAGTGTCCGGCGGGTTCGACTGGAAGTCGAACTCGGTGCTCCACACGCTCAGCTTTCCTCCGCCGATCCGGCCCTTCCGGCGGGCGATGTCGAGCGCGCGAGTGATGCGCCCGATGGAGCGGATGGTGGCGTCGTTCCTCGTGGGCTCCTTGGCGCGCGGGCCGGCGGGCCGGGTGTAGGGGTGGTAGGCGAAGCCGTTCACGCCGGTGATCTTCCTGTAGCCCCTGCAGCCGTGGGCCCTGGCGGTCCGGCCGCGGTAGGGGTGCCATCTCGAGTCGAGGCAGAAGAGCTCGCGCAGGAAGAGCAGAGGCTGGATCGTGTTCTTGCGGAAGACGCGCGTCTTGCCGATCGGCAGCAGCTCCCCGAAGAGGATCCGGTCACCGCTGTGCCCGGCCTTCCGCAGCCCCGTGGTGCCGGCCTTGATCAGGCTCCGGTAGAGGCGCGGCGAGTACGGCACGCGCGCCCCCGTGGCCTGTGGGTAGAGGAATCCCGGGTGGTTGGGCTCGTTCCAGAGCGTCCACAGGTCCACCGATGGGTAGCGCCTGCCCGCGGCCTCGGCGAAGCGGGCGAACTCCCTGCTGCTGGGGCGGTCCACGCCGGAGCGGTCACCCCGGTGCGCCGTGGCCCAGCCGGGCACGGGCGGGCTGAGCGCGATCATCACCCGGAAGCTGCCGTTCTGCGCCGCGCGTACCGCGTCGTCGAACTTGGCCCAGCCCGGGTAGTCCGACGGGTCGCTGCCGTCGAACCCGGCCGGCTTCTTCTTGGTGCGCGGGGCCACCTCGGCCCAGTTGAGCTGGATCTTCACCGCATCCACCCCCAGCGCCTGGAGCTCCGAGACGGTGGCCGCGCGGCGGGCCGCGCCCCCGTTCACGAGCCCGTCGTCGTCCTGGAACAGCGCAAGCTGGCCCGTGCTGGCGGAGGCGACGGCCGGGATGAGCGCGAACAGCAGCGCGGTGAGCGTGATCGTCTTGATTCGCATGTGGAGCTGGACCGGGTCGGGTTTGGGGCGTCGGCCGCCGCGGCCGCGCGCACGTCCGTGGCGCAGAGCGGTCCTGATCCTCATCAACACACCGGAAGCGCACGGTTGCGGTACGCGACCGTCAGGGAGTGCCTGATGCGACTGGTAGCGTGGCCTGTGAGGTACCTATACGGGTAGCAGATCGGGAGGAGCCAATGGGAATTGGGACATCGATATTCCTCATCGCCGTGGGCGCCATCCTGCGCTACGCCGTTACGGAAGAGGTCCAGGGCGTGGAGATCCACACGGTGGGGCTCATCCTCATGATCGTGGGAATCATCGGCCTGATCATCACCCTTGCCATGTTCTTCGCCTCGAACGACCGCCAGCCGCCGGACGAGTTCCCCACGCGCCGGTACGATTGACCGCGTAGGTACGGGAGCTCGGACGACCGGGCTGAGAGGGCGGCTGCGGCGCCGCCGACCGTGGAACCTGAACCGGGTAATGCCGGCGAAGGGAAGGTGAAGAACTCGCCGCGGAGCTCACGCTACGACGCCGTTGTGATCGGGGCAGGCCTCGTTGGCCTCGCCACCGCCTGGCAGGCCCGCCGCCGCGGGTTGTCGGTGCTCGTGGTGGAACGCGCGGACGAGCCCGGCGCGGGCGCGTCGGGGGTCGCCGCGGGGATGCTCGCGCCGGTCACCGAGGCCGACTTCGGCGAGGAGGCCGCGCTGCGGCTGTGCGTGGCCGGCCGCGAGCGATGGCCGGCGTTCGCTTCGGAGCTCGAGGAGCACACCGGCCGGTCCACCGGCTTCCGCGAGACGGGCGCGCTGGTGGTGGCCGCCGACCGCGACGACGCGGAGGAGCTGCGGCGCCTGCACGAGCTTCAGGGGTCGCTCGGCCTGGCCACCGAGTGGCTCTCGCCCTCGGCCTGCCGCCGGATCGAGCCCGCGCTCTCTCCCCGCGTGGCGGGAGGCGTGCTCGCCGCCGGGGACGCCCAGGCCGACCCGCAGGCCACGCTGAGCGCGCTGGCCGCGGCGGTGGAGGAGATCGCGTATGGCACCGAGGCCCTGGGCATCGAAGACGACGGCCGGAGGGTCATCGGCGTTCGCACCGCGGCCGGCATGATCTCCACCGCTGCGGTGGTGGTGGCCGCCGGCGCGTGGTCGGGCGGTCTCGGCGCGGCCGCGCCGCCGGTCCGCCCGGTGAAGGGCCAGATCCTCGAGCTGCGGGCGCGAGCCGGGAGCGGGGAGCCGCTCGACCGGATCGTGCGCACCCCGCGCTGCTACCTGGTGGGCCGCGGCGACGGCCGCGTGGTCCTGGGCGCCACCGTGGAGGAGCAGGGCTTCGACACGGCAGTGACCGCCGGGGGCATCCACCGCCTGCTGGAGGCGGCGTGGGAGGTGCTTCCCGAGACGGGTGAGCTGGAGGTGGTGCGGGTGGGTGCCGGTCTCCGGCCGGGCACTCCGGACAACCTCCCGGTGATCGGGCGCGGGGCGCGCGAGGGACTTCTCTGGGGTACCGGCCACTGGCGCAACGGCGTGCTGCTGGCGCCGCTCACGGGCGACGCGCTGGGGGGGATGCTGGCCGGCGGAGATCCGCCGCCCGAGCTGGCCGGGCTGGGCCCCGACCGCTTCGTGCCGGCGGCCGCGGCAATGGGGGCACCGTGACGGCGGTGACGATCAACGGCGAGCCGCACGAGCTGCCGGACGGCGCCACGGTGGAGCACGCGGTGCGCGAGTCCGGGGCCGAGCCGGCGGGACGCGGCGTGGCCGTGGCGGTGGACGGCGAGGTGGTGCCCCGCGGCCGTTGGGCCGCGACGCCGATGCGCGCCGGTCAGCATGTGGAGGTGCTCCGGGCCGTGCAGGGCGGGGATGGCTCGGGATTCACAATTGCGGGCCGTGAGCTCACGTCTCGCCTGGTGCTCGGCACCGGCGGCTTCCGCAACCTGGACGTGATGGCCGCGGCCGCGCGTGCCTCCGGCGCCGCGCTGGCCACGGTGGCCATGCGTCGCGTGGACCCCTCGGCCCCGGGCTCGATCCTCGAGGTGCTGGAGGGCGCCGGCCTCGAGGTGCTCCCCAACACCGCCGGTTGCTTCACCGCGCGCGAGGCGGTGACCACCGCGCGGCTCGCCCGCGAGGCACTCGGCACCTCCTGGGTGAAGCTCGAGGTGATCGGCGACGATCGCACGCTGCTGCCCGATCCCACGGAGCTGCTGGAGGCGGCAGAGACGCTGGTGGGCGAGGGCTTCACGGTGCTCCCCTACACCAGCGACGACCCGATCCTGGCCCGGCGCCTGGAGGACGCCGGGTGTGCCGCGGTGATGCCGCTGGGCTCCCCAATCGGCAGTGGCATGGGAATCAACAACCCATACAACCTGCGGCTGATCGTGGAGCAGGCGCGGGTGCCCGTGATCCTCGACGCCGGCGTGGGCACGGCCTCCGACGCCGCACAGGCGATGGAGGCGGGCTGCGACGCCGTGCTCCTCGCCAGTGCCATCTCCCGCGCCGCCGATCCCCCGGCGATGGCCGGGGCCATGCGCAAGGCGGTGGAGGCGGGCTACGAGGCGCGCCGCGCGGGCCGGATACCGAAGCGGCTGAACGCCCGGGCCTCCTCGCCCGATGAGGGCGTGCCCGAGCTCGCGCCGTGAGCGACCTCGCGCGAAGCGGCATCGACGAGCTGGCCGAGCGCTGGCGTGCCGGCTGGGCCGGCGCCGGGTTCGAGTCGTGCTGCACCCCCGACGTGAGCTACGAGGATCCCGTCGTGCAGAACCCCCTGCGCGGGGTGGACGGGCTCGACCGCCACGCCGTGGAGCTGCGGAGGGCGTTCCCGGACCTGCAGATCGAGGCCACCTCGCTGCCGCTCTCGCGCGGGGAGCTCATGTGCGTCCCATGGCGAGTGCTCGGCACCCACCGGGGGGACATCGGCGCGATGCTGCCGGCCACCGACCAGTTCGTGACCCTTCACGGGCTTCACTACATAGAGCTCTCCGACGGTGCGGTGCGCCGCGCCCGCGGGTTCTTCGACCTCTACGACGCGAGCACGCAGCTCGGCCTGCTCCCGGCCCGCGGGGGGCTGGGAGAGACCGCGCTGCTGGTGCTGAGAGGCTTCGGCCTGCGCCGGCCCGGAACTACTTGACGACGACCGTGCCCTCCATCCCGGGGTGCACGGTGCACACGTACTTGATCGTCCCGGGCGTCTTGAACGTCTGCTTGTAGGTGTCGCCGCCGTTCAGGCCGCCGGCGGTGCCGGACTTGAACTTCGGGCCGGGTCCACTGACCTCGGTCACGTCGTGACCCACGCTGTCCTCGTTGGTCCAGGTCACCGTGCCGCCCTTGGCCACGGTCACGCTGCTCGGCTTGAAGGCGATGTCCTTCATGACCACGGACGTGCCCTTCGCGCCGGCGGTGGCGCCGCCGGATCCGCTCGTGCCGGTGTCTGCGGGCTTCTTAGAGGCCGGGGCCTTGGCGGAGTTCGAACTTGACGAGTCGTTGTTGCTGCTGCCGCACCCGGCGGCCACGAGGCCGAGAGCGAGGCAGGTGCAGAGCATTGCCAGCCGTGTCTTCATGAAGGTTCTCCTCCGGGCCCCGTCGGGCGCCTGGGCACGCCGGAACGTGCAGATCGGGTGTGGACCGCGGCTTATTGTGGCGACTGGCGAGGCCGATGCGCGCGCAAACCGAGAATATGCGGTCCGCAGCGCCACGGCCCGCTCAGCGCAGCAGCAGCTCCAGCAGCGCCTTCTGGGCGTGGAGGCGGTTCTCGGCTTGGTCCCACACCGCCGAGCGGTCGCCGTACAGCAGCCCCTCGGTGATCTCCTCGTCGGGGTGGGCGGGGAGGCAGTGGAGTGCCACCGCGTCGTCGCGCGCCCGGGCGAGCAGCGACTCGTCGAGGCGATAGGGCCGCAGCAGCGCCCGCTTCTCGTCCGCCGTGGCTTCGTCGTCTCCCATGCTGATCCACACGTCGGTGTACACCGCGTGGGCGTCGCGCACCGCCTCCTCGGGGGAGAGCGGGTCCACGTCGGGCAGGGACAGTTCCGGCGGCGAGGCCACCGCCACCTCCATGTCGGCGAGCCCGCCGAGCACGAGCAGGGAGCGGGCCACGTTGTTGCCGTCCCCCACGTAAGCCACCTTCAGGCCCTCGAGCCGGCCGAACCGCTCGCGGAGCGTGAGCAGGTCGGCCAGCGCCTGGCAGGGGTGATGGTCTCGCGTGAGCATGTTCACCACCGGGACCGATGAGTGCTCGGCGAGCTCCTCCACCAGCTCGTGCGGGTCGGTGCGCACCCCCACGGCGTGCACCATCCGGGACAGCACGAGGGCGAGGTCGCGAGTGGACTCGCCCCGCGACATCTGGAGCTCTCCGCCGCGCAGGACCAACGGGTGGCCGCCCAGCTCGGACACTCCCACTTCGAAGGAGATGCGCGTGCGCGTGGAGGGACGCTCGAAGACAAGGGCCACGCTGCGTCCCTCGAGAGCACGCGAGGCGAGCCGGTCCGCCTTCAGCTCGAGCGCACGGTCCAGGAGCCGGCTGAGCTCGTCAGCCGTAATCTCCGCGCCGGTCAGGAAGTGCCTAGTCAATGCGAGTCCTCAGCTGGAACCTCTACCACGGCCGCGACTTTCCCCCCGATCCGGCCCTCCTCACCACCCGCTCGCGGGTGCTCGGCCTGACCGAGCGAAACGCCACGCACGCCCAGGTGAACCGGCCCCTGCTGCCCGAGTTCGCGCACTGGCTGGACTCCCACACCTGGGACGTGGCCCTTCTCCAAGAGGCACCGCCGCGGTGGTACCGGTCGCTCGCCCGGCGCACGCGATCCTCGGCCGCGATCGCACTCACCTCGCGCAACCTGTTGCCCGCGGTGCAGTGGCGGGTGGCGGACTGGAACCCGGACCTGGTGGCGTCGAGCGACGGCGGCTCGAACCAGATCCTGGTCCGCGCGCCGGGGAGGATCACCGAGGTCCGGCACCTCCAGCTCGCGCGACGGCCCGAACGGCGGCGCATGGTGTGGACGCGCCTCGAGCTTCCCTCCGGACGCGTGTGCGTGGCCAACCTCCACGCGAGCGCCGGCCTCCCCGCCGCGGCGGGCGCCGAGCTCGAGCTGGCGGCCGAGCGCGCCGTGGCCTGGGCCGCGGGCGACCCGCTGGTGCTCGGCGGCGACCTCAACCTGCGCCCCGCCCGCTCCCCCGCGCCCTTCACGGCGGTGCGCGAGCGGTTCGGTCTCGGCGACCCCACCTCGCCCTCCGCCATCGATCACCTGCTCGTCAGCGGGCTCGCCGTGGAGGAGCACCCGCGTCGGCTTCCGGCAGAGGAGCGCGAGCTGATTGAACCCGCCGGATTGCGGATCCGGCTCTCCGATCACGCGCCCGTCGTGGCGCGATTCCGCGTGCCATAGTCCCCACACGCAATCGAAGCTCTTCCGAGGAAGAGGAAGGCAGGCATGGCGGAACAACGGAGCACAGCGAAGAAGGGCGGCGGCACGAGCCGTCCGCGTAAGGCCACGCGCTCGGGCACCAAGGCGAGCGCGCCGCGCGCCCCCGCCTCGAAGCCGAGCACCGCTCGCGCGAGCTCCACCCGGAGCGCGGCGGCCCGCAAGGGCGGCCAGGCACGCGGGCGCCAGCAGAAGGCACGCAAGGGGGCGGCCACGGCGGCGAAGACCGCCACCAAGCCGGCCCAGCAGGCGGACGTTTCGGCCAAGACCGTGGCCGAGCTGCGCGAGGCTCTGCGACAGAACCTGATCCGCCCGCTGGAGATGATGCTGATCACCCGCGACCGCATCGAGCAGGTGCTCGGCGAGGCGGTGGAGCGCGGCCAGGTCACAGTGGACGGCGCACAGGGCATCGCGTCTCGCCTGGTGGAGCGCGGGCGCACGCAGACGAACGATGTGCTCAACGATCTGGAGCAGCTGCTCGAGCGTGGACAGAAGGGGATCGACGACCGCGCCACGGATGCGCGCCGTGCGGCCTCCGACGCCGCGCGAGACGCCCGCAAGCAGGTCACGGGCGCACGCACGCGTGCCACCCGGGCGGCGTCCCCGGCGCTCGCCCAGGCGGACCGCCTGCGCCGGGCGGCGAGCGTCGGCCCCAGCTTTCCGATCACGGCCTTCGACGACCTCACCGCGTCCCAGGTCCAGGCCCGGCTGACCGACCTCTCTCCGGCGGAGCTGCGCAAGGTGCGCGACTACGAGCGCCGGAACGCGAACCGCAAGACGGTTCTGAACACCATCGAGTCGAAGCTCGGGTGAATCGCCCGGAACGCGGCGACGAGCTCGAGCTTCAGGTCGACTCGCTCGCCTACGGCGGCGCCGGCGTGGCCCGCTCCGACGGGTACGTGGTGTTCGTACGCGGCGGCGTGCCGGGAGACACCGTCCGGGCGCGAGTCACGAAGTCGAAGCGCTCGTTCGCCGAGGCGGACTCGGTGGAGCTGCTCACCTCGGGCCCCGACCGCATCCAGTCCACCGCGCCGCATCCGGGCGCGCCCTGGCAGGTGCTCTCCTACGAGCGCCAACTGGCCGAGAAGGAGTCGCAGGTGCGCGACGCCCTGGAGCGGATCGGCGGCTTCACCGATCCTCCGGTGCAGCCGATCATGGCGGCGGAGCAGCGCCAGGGGTACCGCAACAAGCTGGAGTACTCGTTCGGCACCGACGCGGACGGAGAGCTCGTCCTGGGCTTCCACCGCGCGGGCCGCTGGGACCTCATCGACGACGTGACCAGCGACGTCCTGGCCTCCGAGCGCGTGGACGCCCTGCGAGAGTCGGTGAAGGCCTGGTGTCGCGCCGAGGGCCTCTCCACCTGGAACCGCCGCGACCAGAGCGGCCTCCTGCGGAACCTGGTGGTGCGCGAGGGCCGGCGCACGGGCCGGCTCCAGGCACGCCTGGTCACCAGCCCGGGCGACTTCCAGGCCGATGCGCTGGCCGCGGAGATGGCCGCCGACTCCGTGCTGTGGACCCGGGCCTCCGGGGTGGCGGAGACCACCCGAGACGGCGAGACCAGGGTGCTCAAGGGCGAGGAGAAGCTCGAGGAGGAGATCTCGGGGTTGAAGCTCCGGATCTCGCCCGACGCCTTCTTCCAGACCAACACGGAGATGGCCGAGCGCCTCTACGGGATCGCCGTCGAGCTGGCCGCGCCCACGGGCCGCGAGCGCGTGATGGACCTCTTCTGCGGAATCGGGACGATCGCGCTCGTGCTGGCCCTCGAGGCGCGTGAGGTCTGGGGCGTGGAGCTCGTGGAGGAGGCGGTGGCGGACGCGATCGCCAACGCGCGCCTGAACGGGGTGGACAACGCGCACTTCTTCGCCGGCGACGTGCGCACCGCCATGCGGCCGCTGCTGGAGAGGGCCGGGCGCCCCGACGTGGTGGTGGTGGATCCGCCGCGCGCCGGGCTCTCGCAGAAGATCGTGCGCCGCATCCTCGAGGCCCAGGCCAAGCGCATCGTCTACGTCTCCTGCAACCCCACCACGCTGGCCCCCAACGCCCGCCAGATCGTGGACGCGGGCTATGAGCTCCGCACGGTGCGCCCGGTGGACATGTTCCCGCAGACGCCGCACATCGAGTGCGTGGCCCTGCTGGAGCGCACGGGCGAGCCGGCTCCTACGTCGACCTGACCGGCACCTTCCGCTCGGAGCCCACCACGTGCTGCACGTGCAGCCCGGTGGCGGCGCGGGCCTTGCTCGGCAGGTCCAGCCGCAGCCACTTCGACACCCGCCGGGGCAGCGTGGACACGATCAGCTCGTCGTACTCGGTGAAGTTGCACGCGTCCTGAACCGCGGCGAGTGGATCGCTGTCGCCTATCTGGGCGTCGCGCACGTCGAGCCCCTCGCCACGGAGCTCGGCCACGAACGCGTCGCGGTGCTCGGTCGCCTCACCTCCGGCTCCGTGCATGTCCGCCGCCCAGGCGATGCCGTGCGGCGTTGCGGGCACCAGCAGGGTGAACTCGCAGGGCCCGTGCACGGCGCGCTTCTGAAGCGCATCGAGCAGCTCGGGCGATTCGGCCGTCCTGTTGGCCACGACGAGGATTCTGGCCTTCTCGGCCATCGCAAACCTCCCTCTCGACTACCGCCGAGCGTACTCCTCCGCGCACGGACTCAGTACGGAGGGAAGTCCGCGTACCAGTCGCCCAGCGCCCGGAAGGCCTGCCAGAACTCGCGCTTCACCTGCTCGTCGTCCAGTGAGCGGTCGATGTCGGGCACGTAGAGCGCATCGCATGCCGGCGTCAGGCGCTGGATCTTCCCAGGGCTCGCCCCCACCTCGGCGGCGAGCGGCACGCCGAGCACGTTGAGCTCCTCGAGCGCCTCCTCTCCCATGACGACGACGATGCGCGGCTGCACCACTGCCAGCTCGTCCAGCACGCGGGCCCGGCACTCCGGGGACGAGAGGTCGGTGCTCTCCACCGGGCACTTCACGAACACCGTGCCGTACACGGTGAGCGGATCGATGCCGAGGCGCTTGAAGCTCTTCATCAGCGCGCTGCCGGCGCGGCCGTAGAAGGCCACGCCCTCCTCCACCTCCGAGTTCACCGGGGCGAACTTGAGCAGGAAGATGTCCGCCTGCGGATGGCCCGAGCCGAGCACGGGCATGAGGTTTCCGCGCGGGCAGTGATCGCACTCCTGCACTGCCCGTGTGAGCTGGTTCAGCTCGCGGATGGCCCGCTCGAGGTACTTCTCCTTGATCTCGTCGTCAGTTGCCGGCACCTGGTCAAGAGGTTTTGACGGCCCGGCGTTTGCTCCTCTTGCCTGCATCATCTCCTGCGCCCCCGCGGACCCTTGGTCTGGATGAACTTGAGGGCCTGGACGTAAAGCAGTGACTGGCGCTTGCGGACGATATCCGCGTCCCGCAGCGACTCGAGGAACTCCTCGGGACCGTCGAAGTCGCGCATCCGGATCTTCACCGAGCCGAGCCCCTGGGCCACGTGACTGTCCGAGCCCGCTCCCGCCACGATCCGGTATTTGGCCGCGAAGCGGGCCGCCTCCTCGTTGAATGCCGAGAAGGCCACGCGCGGGTTGAAGACCTCCATTGCGTCCACGTCCTCCACCACGGCCAGGAGGTTCTCGTAGTCGGGCACGGCGTGCATGCGGTCGAACGGGTGCGGCATGTACACGAGCCCGCCCTGGCGGCGGATCTCGGCGATCGTCTCCTGGAGGGTCATCCCCCGGGGGATCTTCTCCTCGATGAAGAGCCCGATCACCTCGCCCTGGTCGGCCGTCTTCACCTCCTCGGCCACGATCACCTTCACCCCGTCCGCCTTCGCGCGCGCCTCGTGGGCGCCGGAGATCTCGTTGTGGTCGGTGATCGCGATCGCGCCGAGGCCGCGCTCTCCAGCGGTGGCGAGCAGCACCTCGACGGGGGTGGCGCAGTCGTAGGAATGGTCGGTGTGCATGTGCAGGTCCACGTCGATCAGCTCGCGCTCGGAGACCCGCTTGCGCACGGCGCCGTTGCCCTCGGCGGAGTGCCGCCGGCCCGCGACCTCGCCCAGCACCGCCTCGAGCTCGTCGGCCACGCGCGACCAGGAGAGCCGCTCGCGCAGCGGCTCGGCGGCCGCGCGCAGCGAGGCGCGCAGGCTCGCGTTGGCGACCAGGCCGGCGAGGTGGGCC
>JBBQHI010000019.1:0-66571 GCA_038323835.1 Solirubrobacterales bacterium | reverse complement strand
CCGGCGCTACTTCGCGGGCTGGTTCGCCGAGCACGAGATACACGTGCTGGCCCCGGCCGCGCTCGAGCGCCGGGCGTCGGCGGTGCCCGGATCGCGCGAGGCGCTGCTGCTCACGCCCCGGCACGAGTACTCCCACCTCGTTCTGGCGGCCAACAACCCCGACCTCCCGCCGCCGTTCTCGATCTCGCACTTCCGTCGCTACGTGCGCTGGGCCTGGCTCTGCGAGGGCGGTGCCGCCTGGCTCGCCGGGCAGACGCCGATGATGAGGGCGGCCATCGTGCGCCGCCTGCGCGAGGGCGGCCGCCCCGAGTTCCCGCCCGCGCCTCGCGACGCGCTCCTGCTGGGCGGCACGATCTTCTCGATGCTGGAGCACGAGCGCGGCGTGCACGTGGCCGCCGCCCTGGCCACGAGCCCGCTCGAGCGCGGCGCACGTGGGCTGATCGCCGAGGCCTTCGACCGGCCCTTGGCGTCCGTCGAGCGCGACTGGCGCGACGATCTCGATTCCCTAGCCTCCGGCTAGGGGGAATCGCATGGTCCGGGGCTCGCCCGGCCGGCGCCCGGGCTGCGCTCCTCCCTCGCATGGTCCGGTGCTCGCCCGGCCGGCCCCCGGGCTGCGCTCCTCCCTCGGGTGGCTCCCCCCCCTAAAGCCCGAGGGTCTTGGCGATGATGTTCTTCTGGATCTCGGACGTGCCGCCGTAGATGGTGGTCACGACCGCGGTCCGCAGGTGGCGCTCCATCGGGTACTCCGTGGCGTACCCGTAACCGCCCATGATCTGCACGCCCTCGAGGGCGCAACGCTTGGCCAGCTCGGTGGCGGCCAGCTTCGCCATCGAGGCCTCCTGGGGCAGCATCCGCCCCGGGTCCTCGTCGGTCAGGCGCGCCACCCAGCGGACGAGCAGGCGCACCTGGGCGAGGTCGGTGGCCAGGTCGGCGAACTTGTGGGAGATGGCCTGGAAGCTGCCCACCGAGCGCCCGAACTGCTTGCGTTCGCGGGCGTAGGAGAGGGCGTCGTCGAAGGTCCGCTGGGCCAGGCCCAGTGCGGTGGCGGCCAGGATGACGCGCTCGTAGTTGAGACCGGCCATGAGCTGGATCCAGCCGCTGCCCTCGGTACCCAGCAGGGCCTCCTCGGGCACGCGCACGCCGTCCAGGTGAAGCTCGTTGGTCTCCTCGCCGCCCATCGTCTTGATGGGCGTGATGGTGAGACCGGGGGCGTCGCGCGGCATCAGGATCATCGAGAGATCCTCGTGTCGCTCGCCCTCGCCGGTGCGGCATACGATCAGGATCTCGCTCGCCTTGTGGGCGTAGGAGCACCACATCTTCGTGCCGTCGAGCACCCACTCGCCGTCCTCGAGGCGAGCCCGCGTCTTCAGGTTGGCCACGTCCGAGCCGGCCTCGGGCTCCGACATCGCGATGGCGAGCGTCCCGCCCTTCACCACGCGGTGAAACAGCCGCCGCTTCTGGTCCTCGGTGCCGAAGCGGCCGAGGGCACCGACCACGATCAGCGTGACGCCGTAGGCGGCCACCGGGATCTGGCCGCGCGCCGTCTCCTCCAGGAACAGCGTGGCGTCGAAGAAGCTGCCGCCCGAGCCGCCGTACTCCTCCGGGATCTGAAGCCCGTACCAGCCGAGCTCGCCCATCCGGGCCGCCACCTCGTCGGAATGCGCGTCCTCACCCTCGACGGTCCACTTCTCACGAGCCGCGAAGTCGCGGATCGCCTCCACGAACGCGCGCTGCTCGTCCGCCAGGCCGTGATCGGCCGTGGGCGCCCCGGCGAGCGTGCTCACACTTGTCCGACTGGCGCGCGGCCGGCCGAGCCGGCCCCTTGCCCAAGGTCCGGCTCGCGCGGCTTGAACCGGTTGAGCTCGCGGAGCGCGATCACCATCTTGTGCACCTCGTCGGGCCCGTCGGCGATCCGCAGCCAGCGGCCCTGGCGCCACATGGCGGCCAGCGGAGTGTCGTCCGACATGCCGAGCGCACCGTGCACCTGCATGGCGCGATCCACCACACGCTGGTGCATCTGCGCGGCGATGACCTTGATCATCGAGATGTCCTGACGCGCGGCGCGCTTGCCCTCGGTGTCCATCTTCCAGGCGGCGTGGAGCACCATCAGCCGGGCCGAGTCGATGTCCATGCGCGACTTGGCGATGAAGTCCTGGACGAACTGCTTCTCGGCCAGCGGGCCGCCGAACGCCGTGCGCTCGTGCGCGCGCCGGCACATCATCTCGAAGGCGCGCTCGGCCGAGCCGATGGCCCGCATGCAGTGGTGGATGCGTCCCGGGCCGAGGCGGTCCTGCGCGATGGCGAACCCGCCACCCCGCTCCCCGAGCACGCTGTCCGCCGGCACGCGCACGTCCTCGTAGCGCACCTCCCAGTGGCCGGGACCCTCGTCGTGGCCCATCACCGGCACGGGGCGGATGCCCTTGAAGCCGGGCGTGTCGATGGGCACGACGATCATGCTCGCCCGCTTGTGGCTGGGTGCCTCGGGATCGGTGACCACCATGACGATCGCCACCGAGGCGCCGTTGTAGCCCGAGGTGAACCACTTGTGGCCGTTGATGACCCACTCGTCGCCATCCAGCTCGGCACGAGCGGCCAGCTGGGTGGGGTCGGACCCCGCGGTCTCGGGCTCGGTCATCGAGAAGCAGCTGCGGATCTCGCCGTCGAGGAGCGGCTGGAGCCAGCGCTCCTTCTGGGCCTCGGTGCCGTGCTCGGCCAGGATCTCCATGTTCCCGGTGTCTGGCGCGGAGCAGTTGAACACCATGGGCGCGACGCCGCTGCGGCCCATGAGCTCGCAGAGCATCCCGTACTCCCAGTTGGTGAGGCCGGGGCCGTACTGGTCGTCGGGCAGGAAGAGATTCCAGATCCCCTCGGCGCGCGCACGCTCGCGCAGCTCGATGAGGATCCGCGGGTAGGCCACACCGGGACCGACCTCGGCGTCCAGCGCGGTCATGGCCTCGGCCTCCACCGGATCCACGTGCTCCTCCATGAAGGCCCGGACCCGTTCGAGCAGGTCGGCCACGCGGTCAGAGGGAGCGAAGTCCACGGCGGCGCATCATAATGGCATGCTCCGGGGCTCGCCCGACAACGATCGGGCTGCGCTCCTCGCTCGGGCATGCTCCGGGGCTCGGGCCGCGCCGCTCAAAGGCTGAGGTACGCCACCAGCGCCGCGACAGCACCCGTGCCGAGCACGGCGGCCACCAGCACCAGCGGGTTGGGATCCTTTGCCGAGCCGGGCGCGGGTTCCGCGATTCCCATGCGCAGGTCGCGCAGCAGCGCGATCGCCACCTCGGCGCCGGCCTCGGGAACCATCACGTCGCGCGGCCCGGCGGCCAGGAAGTCCGGCACGTCGAAGCCCGCGGTCCGGCGCAGCACACTGGGCACGCCCTCCTCCAGCAGCAGACCCTGGATGAACTCGGCCTCCGGCTGGTTGCGCCCGCCCGCCACGCGCACCAGCCGTCCCTCTGTGTACGAGGGGTCGATCTTCCGCGCGCGCCCGTGGGCCTCGCTCAGCGGTGCGTCGATCGGCTCGCTACCGACGACCACGAGCGGGGTGCCGCAGCTCGCGCAGAAGGGGCCGCCGCCCGGCTCCTCGGTGTCACACGACGGGCATCCGAGGGGCTCACCCTTCGACGACGACATCCTCTTCCTCCACCCTGCCGTCGGCGATCCGCCAGGCGCGGACCGAGGGCTCGTCGTCCGCCAGCGACACGATCACGTAGGTCCAGTCCGGGTAGTGGGCCAGGTTGATGTCGGTCTGGGACGGCTCGGCCGGGCTGCGCGGATGAGAGTGGTAGATGCCCACCTCGAAGCCCTCGTCGTCGAGGGCGTTCGCCGCGAAGAGACTCTGGTGGTCGAGCTCGTAGCCGTAGGGCGACTTGCGCGGGTTCTCGGCCCGGAAGACCTCCTCCACCACGCCGTCCTTCGCGCGCATGTAGCCGCAGCACTCGTTGGGCGCATCGTCGCGCGCGTGCGCCACCAACTCGTCCCACTGGGAGCGCGCGATCCTCATATAGATGGAGAGCGTAGTGCGGTGCTCGCCCGCGGTGCTCGCCCGGCCAGCGCCCGGGCTCCGCTCCTTTTAGGGCCAGTGGGGGACTAGGCCGGGAACATGCCGCGCGAGCGGAAGAGCCAGCGCAGATCCCCGCGCGGGCGCAGGCGCCCGCGCGCGACCAGGCGCAGCGGATCCTCGCGACCGGCGGCGATGTCCACGAAGTCCTCGAAGCGGGCGCGGAAGCGCACCGTCGGATCGGGTGTCGGACCGCGTTCGGCGCGGGTGTCGCCGTTGGCCACCACCACGTGCCAGGGCTCCGCGTCGCTGAAGTCCCACTGGATGGTGCCGGGCCGATGGGCCCGGCCGGCGTCGAGGCCGGCGGCCATCGCCTCGAGCAGCAGGCGCATGTCCGCAGGGTCCTTGGAGGGCGGCCCGGTCTTCTCGCCCAGGTAGCCCGCCTTCACCATCTTCTTTCCGGTCGCGGCACGCTCCCGCGGCGTGCCCGGGATCGGGAACACCGGCGGGCCCGGAAGCTCGTCGATGGGCATGCCGGCCATCCGCATCTTGGTCTCGAGCGAGGTGGCGCCCGCCTCGCCCAGGTCCTCGAGCGTGGCTCCGAAGCACTCCACGTAGCGCTCGTCCCAGTTCGGCGGCACCAGCACCGAGGCCGTCCATGGGATCACCTCTCGAAGAAGGTCGGCCACGGCGGCGGGCACCTGATCGGGGTCCATAACCCGGAGGTCGTTCAGCATCTTCACGCCGAATCCGATGTGGCGCTGCTCGTCCTGGGACACGTTCTCCATGCCCTCGCGGAAGCCCGGCAGCCGCTGGGTGTCCTCGAGGTAGCTGGCGATGAAGTGCTGGCCCGGCTGGGCCATGGTGGCCTCGATGATCACGTGGTAGAGCGTGAGCGCCTGCGCGAGCTTGGGGATCGAGCGGTCCCGCCGGAGCTCGTCCGACATGCGCTCGAGACGGTCGAACACCTGCACGAAGCCCCAGGTGAGCTGCGGGCGGATCGCCTCCAGCGCCTGGCCGGTGGTGCCGCCGATGCCCACCACCTCGGACATGAACCGCTTGAAGAACACGGCGTGGCGAGCCTCATCCACCTGCTGGGTGGTGAGGAAGTACTTCTGCTCCTCCAGCGGGGCGGCGTCCACGTACGGGGAGAGCCCGTCGGTCACCGCGTCCTCACCCCAGAAGAAGAGCGAGTAGTTCCAGAGCGCGGCCCTGCGCTCGAACTCCGTGAAGTCGTTGTCCCACTGGATCTTGTCCTGGGTGAAGTCGAGCTCGGTGGCCCGCCAGTTGCCGCGCTCCCATCGCGCGTACAGATCCTCGTAGGTGATGTTGTCGAGCGGGGAAGCGGTGGCCAGGATCATCTCGTCCTCCGAAGCGCCATGGTACGTTTGTACCTAGAAGTGGCACAAATGTACCAAGATGCTCCGAGAGGCGAGGCACGGCGCGACGCGATCCTGCGCGCGACGCTCGAGGTCATCGCCGCGCACGGCACGGACGGCGTGACCCACCGGGCGGTGGCGGCGCTGGCCGGCGTGCCGCTGTCCGCCACCACCTACTGGTTCTCCTCGCGCGACGAGCTGCTCGAGGAGACCCTGCGCTTCGCCGCCCGGGAGGAGGTGGAGCGCTTCGAGCGACTCGTGGTGGACCTGGCCACACGCGAGCTGTCGGTGAGCGAATGGGCGCAGGCCATGGCCGCCGCCCTGGCCGGTGAGCTCGACGCCCACCGGACGCGTCACCTCGCCCTCTACGAGCTCGGGCTCGAGGCCGCCCGGCGCCCGGCGCTGCGCCCCGAGGCCGCCCAGGTGCGCGCGACGCATCTGCGCCTGGCCGAGATGGGCGCTCGCGCGGTGGGATCCGACGACCCCTCGGCCGACGCGCCGATCATCGTGGCCGCGGTCTCCGGGCTGATGTTCGAGGAGCTGGCGGCACCGGCGCCGGGCTTCGAGCGCGACCGCCTGCGCCCCGCCCTCGAGCGCCTGTTCGAGCGCCTCGTGGCCGGCGTCCCCCAGCCGGCCTGAGCCCTGGGCAACCCCCGGACGGTGCGCGGGCCGGGCGAGTACCGGAGCGACTACTAACGTGCCCGGCAATGGTCGCCCGGATCACCAGGCGTGGGGCGCTCGCCGCTGCCGCGCTCGGAGTCACCGCATGCGGCGGGGGTGACGCGCCGCCCCCGCGCGGGCCCCGGCCCGGCTCGGGCGCCGGGCTCCTGAACTCGGTGCTGGCACTCGAGCACTCGGGCATCGCTGCGTATGCCGCAGCGGCGAGGGTCTCCGGGCCGGACACGCGCGCTGAGCTCCGGGCGATTGCCGACCAGGAGATGGACCACGTGGCCCGGCTGTCCAAGCTGATCGAGCGTCTCGGGGGCCATCCGGTGCAGGGTCGCCCGGCGGCGGAGTACGCACGCACCCTTCCCCGCCTGCGCGACGAGCGCGATGCCCTGCTGCTGGCCCGCGACCTGGAGGAGCGTCTCGTCCGCGCGCACCTCGACGCGCTGGCCAAGCTTCCCGCCGGCGACCTGCGGCGAGCGGCCGCGGCGATCGCCGCCAGCGAGGCGGAGCACCTCGCCCTCGTGCGGAACCTGGCCGGCGCGCCACCCGCGCCGGCCGCCTTCGTGACGGGAACATCGTGACCCTCGACCGCCGCGCCGCGCTGGCCGCCGGCGTCACCGCCGCGGGCGCTCTCGTGCTCGCCGCTCCGGCCCCCGCCCGGTCGGGCGCCGACAAGCAGGTGCTCGAGCAGCTGATAGCGCTCGAGATCCGGCTTCACTCCGCGTACGAGACGGCCGCGCGCAGGCGCGTGGTGGACGCCGGGCTCGCGAACCTGCTGGCCGGCCACGAGCGCGAGCACGCCGACGGCCTAGCGCGTGTTCTCAAGCGACGCAGCGGGGGCGGGGCGGTGGCCACCGTGCCCGAGCCCGAGCTGAACCGCGCGCTCTCGGGCGGGCAAAGGGGCTTCCTTCGCTTCGCGCTACGCAGCGAGTCCGAAGCGGTGGCGGCATACGCGGACGCGGTCACGCGCCTTGGCGACCCCACCCTGCTCCAGCCGCTGGGCAGCGTCATGACGGGCCACGCGCAGCACCTAGTGCTGCTCCGGAAGGCGCTCGGTGAGACGGTCCTGACACGTGCCTTCGAGCCCCCCGAGCGGGGCGCCGGCGGTACCCAATCCGGCTAGTTATGCCATCGCGCGGTGATCCGGATCGGCCTAACGGCCGAAGGGATCCCCGATATGGCGAGGTTCACCGCACCGGGCGTCAGCCTGCTCGCACTGCTGGCCGCGGGCGTGCTCGCGGGATGCGGGCCGGAGGACTCCGCGCAGGGCGCGCCCGGGCCTGCGTCCGCGCCCCTGGGCCGCGTGGCCTCGGCGCCGGTCACGGTGAACGTGCCGATGAAGAGCTTCGGCTACCTGCCGCGACGCGTTCGGATCCGCGCCGGCCAGGCCGTGAGATGGACCGACATGGACCGCGCGCCGCACACCGCCACGGCCGACCAGGACGCCGCCGGGAGCTTCGAGACCGGTCGCGTTCGCAACGGCCGCAGCGCCACCGTGATGTTCACCAAGCCGGGCCGCTATCCGTACTACTGCCGGTTCCATCCGTTCATGGTTGGGACGGTCGAGGTCGTGCACTAGCCTGCGTCGCATGATCTCCGCTCCCGGCCCGCTCGAGCTCATCGTGATCCTCGTGGTCGCGCTCATCTTCCTCGGACCGAAGCGCCTACCCGACGCCGCGCGCTCGCTCGGCACCGGGGTTCGCGAGTTCCGGGACTCGCTGTCGGGCGAACGGGACGATCACGGCTACGACGAGGAGCCGGACGAGGACGACGACGAGCCGGACGGGGTCGACACGGCCGACCCCGAGGAGCTGAAGGGAGCCGCGGCCGAGGCCGTGAAGAACGCCTCGGAGAACGACTCAGCCGACGAAGCTGAGCCCGCCCAAAAACAGAGCTAGGGACCTGGCGAGGAGCGCAGCCCGAGCGTCGGTCGGGCGAGCACCGCAGCTCCGAATCACCAGAACGACGCGGTGTCGAGTTGCTCTTCGAGCTCCTCGATCGGCTTGGTGTAGACGCCCGAGCTGAGGTACTTCCAGCCATCGTCGGGTGCGACGAAGACCACGTTGCCCTCGTCGAGCTCCTTGGCCACGCGCACGGCGATGGCCGCGACGGCCCCACTGGAGACGCCCACGAACAGGCCCTCCTCGTGGAGCAGCCGCTTGGTCCACACCACGCTGTCGCGGTTGGACACGAAGATCTTCCGGTCGAGCAGAGAGAGGTCGATGATCGGCGGGATGTAGCCGTCCTCCAGTGACCTGAGGCCCTGCACCAGCTCGCCCTGCAGCGGCTCCGCGGCCACGATCAGGGTGTCCGGGTTCTCCTCCTTCAGCCGGCGGGCGTTGCCCATCAGGGTGCCGCCCGTGCCGAGTCCGCCCACGAAGGCGGCCACGTCCTCCAGCTCCTCGAGGATCTCCACCGCCGTGCCGTGGTAGTGGGCGTCCGGGTTGGCCGGGTTCCCGTACTGGTAGGGCATGTAGTAGGAGGCGTCCGCCTGGGCCATGTCAAGCGCCATGGCCACCGCCCCGTTGGACCCCTGGGGACCGGGCGAGTACACGATCTCCGCGCCGTACATGTGGAGAAGCTGCGTGCGCTCCTGCGTCACGTTGTCGGGCATCACGACCTTGAGCGGGTAGCCCTTGCGCCCGCAGATCATCGCGAGCGAGATCCCGGTGTTCCCCGAGGTCGGCTCGAGGATGGTCTGACCGGGCGAGATCTGGCCCTCCTCCTCCGCGCGCTCGATCATTGCGCGCGCCACGCGGTCCTTCACCGAGCCGGTGGGGTTGTGGCCCTCCAGCTTGGCGTAGATACGGACGCCGGGCTTCGGGCTAAGGCGCTTCAGCTCGACCAGCGGCGTATGGCCGATCGCCTGAACGATGTCGCCGTACTTGCCTCCGCAGGGGCGGTTGTCGAGGCGGGGCTCGAACACGCTTCATAAAGAGTAGTACCTCCGATCGGTCGGCTGCCGCCGGAGATCCGCGAGCTGGGCGGGCCGAGCGCTTGACGACGCGTTCCACCTGTGCGCAGACTGGGTGAGACTCAACCCGAGAGGACGAATGCTGCTCCTGATGTGGCTGGCCGGCTGCTCGCTGGTCGCGCTGACTTCGGCCGCTCTAGCGAGGGCTGACGGTCCGTGGCTGCTGGGCCTTGCCGCAATCGTGGCCGCACAGTTTGTGGTGGTGGCCGGCCGCGCGGCGCGTCTGCCGTCCCGCGTCACCTGGCCCCTTGCGATCGGTTGCCTGGCCGTATTCGCGCTGGGCTACCACGGCGCCGACCTCGCGCTCCTCCTCGGCCTCTCCCTGGTGCTGATGCTGGTGGTGGACAGGTTCGCGGCGCTCTCGGCCGGTCTCTCCGCGTTCCTACTCACGGACGGCGCCGCGGCTCCGCCCGACCCCATCGCCCGCGACTTCGCCCGTGTTCGCCGCGAGGAGGCGCCCCTCTCCGTTGCGAGCATTTCGCTGGCAGGCCGCGGATCATCGCGGCGGCTCGCGGAGGTCGCGCGCGAGCTCGTGCCCTCCCTGCGCCTGACCGACGCGATCGTGCGGCTCACCACCGGGCGCCTGGTGGTGGTGCTGCCGGGCGCCGACGCGCACGTGGCTTCGGCCGTGCTCGTGCGCTCTCCGGCGGGGAATCGCCCGAACGTGCTCCTCGGAATCGCGACCTTTCCGGAGGACGGACCCACCTTCGCCCTGCTGAAGGACGTGGCCAGGTCGCGCGAGCTGCCGTGGCCGCGCGAAGGGGGGTCGGGCACCGGCCTGCCCCCCGGACACTCCGGGCGAAGCGGCCGAAGGTTCAAGCCGAACCCCGCGGGCGAGGCCGCGGAGGGGGGCGGCCAGGCGGCGGTGCTCTTCGAGTCGCGGCCGCTCACCGCCCACCTGCGCCGGGGCGCGGACCTGCTCGTCCTGGCACTCATGGCGCCGGTCGTGATCCCGCTGGTCGCCTTTCTGGCGATCGCGGTCAAGCTCGACTCACCCGGCCCGGCCTTCGTCCGCATCAGGCGCCTAGGGCGGGACGGGCGGCCCTTCGACCTGTTCAAGCTGCGCAGCATGACGCGCGACGCCGACCGGATGAAGGATGCGCTGAAGCACATGAACACGCTGCCGTGGCCCGATTTCAAGATCGCCGAGGATCCACGTGTCACCCGGGCGGGCCGCCTGCTGCGCAAGTATTCGCTCGACGAGCTTCCCCAGCTCCACAACATCCTGCGCGGGGAGATGACGTTCGTCGGCCCCCGGCCGTGCTCCGTAAAGGTCGCCGACTACGACCTCTGGCAGAGCGAGCGCCTCGACGTAACTCCGGGCCTGGTCGGCCGCTGGCAGGCCGAGGGGCGAGGGAGCGTGGACTTCGCCGAACGCTGTCGGCTCGACATCCACCAGACCCGGTCAAGATCGATCTGGGTGAACCTCCAGCTCGTTGTCGCCACCATACGGTCCGTGTTCGTGTCGAAAGGGGCCTACTGAGCATGGACCTCGCAGCCCTTCGCTCTCGTCTGGTGAGGAGGTGGTGGATCGTCGTGGTTCTTGCCGCGCTGACCGTTCTCGGGGCCACGGCCGCGGCCGGCCAGTCCGACGATCACCAGACCACCGTCAAGTTCGTGATGCGCCCGGACGCGGCGGTCTCGACCCACGACCAGCCCGCCGCCCTCGACGCGCTCAAGTCCGACAGCCCTCTGGTTCAGACGGTCATCGGGGTCCTGGGCAGCCGTTCGATGCTCAGAAAGGGCGCGGTCGAGTCGGGCGTGACACTCACTCCGGACTACACGATCGAGTCGGTTGCCGAACCGGGCAGCACGCTGATCAACTCGACCATCACCGGACCCGACAGGGCCGTGGTGGACACGATCGCCGACGGTTACGGGCGCGCGGCACCGGCGTACGTGTCCGCCAGCTACTCGGCGTACGTGCTCGAGCGCCTGAGCATCGCTCCCGGTGGCGACGGCACCGGGCCGAGCCGTGCCCAGGTCGTGGCACTGGCCCTGCTGGTGGGCCTGGCACTCGGGGTCGCGCTGGTGGCCGCGGAGCTCGGTCTCGAGCCCCGGCTGCGGACGTGGTTCACGCGCCCCGCGGCAGCACCGGCGGCCCGGGCCTCCACGGGTGCCGGAGAACGGGGGGACCCACCCCGCTCCGCGGGCGGAGCGACCTCGGAGACCCAGTCGGTGGTTCGGCGGCGCGGGATCACTCCCACCAAGCCGGCGAGTCTGCCGATCCAGGACCCGCCGCTCAGGCCCTGGGTCGCGCCGGACGCGGCGGTTGAGAAGCCGTCGGAGAACGGCGCACCGCCGGAGAGCGCCACAGATTCAGAGCCCAACGATCCGCCGGAGGCCACCGCAACGTCAAAGGCTGCCGCGGCATCAGACCGCGGCGCAGCCTCAAAGCGCCGCCGACCGTGGAAGCGCAACACAGCGTCAAAGCCCGACGAGCCGCCGGAGCCCGCTGCTGAAACACAGCCAACGAAGAGGCGTCGAGCGCCGGTACGGCCCGAGGACGACGGCTGACGTGCAGCAAGCCGGGCTGAGGCGGCAGGCTCCGCCGCGCGTGTCCTGGGCGGGGACCGCGCTCTGGGCGGGCCGGATCGCGGTGGCCGCCGCAGCGTTCGCGGCGGGGATCGCGCTGGGTCACGCGAGCGACCCCCTGCACCTGGTGCTCCTGGCGGGAATCGGTGGGCTCGCCGTGGCGGCGACGGTCACCCAGATCCGGTGGGCCCTGGTGGCCGGCCTGTTCCTCCTGATCGCCTACGTGCCCGACGTCGTGGCCAGCAAGAGCGCGACCCACGGCCTGATCGCCATCCTTCTGGCCGGCGCGCTGCTGCGCTGGGCCGTGGGTCGCGAGCACTTCGGCGTCCCCCGCGAGCTCATCGCCTTTGCGGCGCTCGCGCTCGTTTACGTCGGCGCCTCGCTCTTCGCCGGCGATCGCGGTGCCGCCGTGTCCGAGACGCTGGACCTGCTCAGCTACGGCGCGGTCATCGCGATGCTGATGGTGCTGCTCGACACTCCAGAGTGGCTGCGGCGCGCGGTGTGGGCGGTCGTGGCCGGCGTGGGCCTGCTGGCGCTGGTGGCCATCGTCCAGCAGGTCACCAAGACCTACGGATCGTCCTATGGAGGCTTCGCGAGCATCCTCCCCGCGGGCGACGCCAAGCGGAGCGCGGGACCGCTGAACCCCAACCCGTTCGGTCAGATCCTCGCCACCTCGGCCGTACTCGCCTTCTACCTCGCCCGGATCTCCTCCCGCCCGCCCGCGCGCGCTCTGGCCGCCGCCATCGCGGTGGCCTGCGTCCTGGGCGTGACCTACACCCAGTCACGGGCGGCCCTGATTGCGCTGCTGATCGTGGCCGTCGGCATCGGCGCGCTCCACGGAATGCGGGTGCGAGTGCTTGCCGTCGCGGTGGTCGCGGTGATCGCCCTCGGCTCGGTCGTGCTGCCCAACAGCCTGCAGCAGCGGGTCGGCGCCCTCTCCGACGCGGCGAGCTCCGGCGGGAGCAAGCTGGACGACGGCTCGCTGCGGGGGCGCAAGAGCGAGAATCTCGCAGGTCTGCACATGTGGGCCGATCACCCGCTTCTCGGCGTGGGACCCGACAACTTCGAGGGCCACTATCAGCGCTACTCCGCCGTGATCGGGATCGATCCGCGCCCGGAGCGGCGCGGAGCCCACAACCTCTACCTGGAGTCGCTCGCCGAGACGGGCATCCTGGGCGCGCTGGCGTTCCTCGGGGTCCTGTGGCTGGCGCTCAGCGGCGCGTGGCGGGCGCGCTCGAGACTAGGGAGGAGCGGAGCCCGATCGGTGATCGGGCGAGCACCGGACCATGGCATCGGGAGCGGAGCCCGATCGGTGATCGGGCGAGCACCGGACCATGGCACCGGCGGCGATGCCCTGCTCGGCGAGGGCCTCTTCGTGGCGCTCGGCGCCTTCCTCATCTGCGCCCTGACCCTGCACAGCGCCTACGCGCGCTACGAATGGATCTTCCTGGGCCTCGGCCTGGCCGCCGGCCGCCTGGCGCGGAGACCGGCGCAGTGATCGCCGTGCTGGTGCTGGTCGTGTCCACCGCCGTGGTGGCCTGGGTTTACGCCGGCTACCCGCTGGCGCTGGCGCTGCTCGGGCGGCTGCGTCCCCGGCCACGGCACCGGGCGCCGCTCACCCTGCCGCTGTCCATCATCGTCGCGGCACACGACGAGGCCGGCGTGATCGCGGCCAAGGTGGCCAACGTCCTCGCCTCGGACTACCCGGCCGACCTGATGGAGCTCATCGTGGCCTCCGACGGGTCGGGCGACGGGACCGTGGACGCCGCGCGCCGGGCGGGAGCCACCCTCGTGCTCGACCTTCCGCGCATGGGAAAGCTCTCGGCGCTCAACCGGGCGGAGCGGGCCGCGTCGGGTGAGATCCTCGTCTTCACCGACGCCGACTCCCTGTTCGAGCCCGGCACGCTGCGCCGGCTGGTGTCCAACTTCGCCGACGAGCGCGTGGGCGGCGTGGCCGCCAACGTCGTCCGAGTGGTGCGGGAGAACGGCCGGGGCGTGGCGCGTGGTGAGGGGCTGTACTGGCGCTACGAGCGCCTCCTCAAGCGGCTCGAGGACCGGATCGGCAGCGTCGTCTCGGCCAGCGGGCACCTCTACGCGGTGCGCCGGAGCTTGTTCACGCCCTCGACCCAGACCGCGGGTACCGATGATTTCCTGATCTCCAGCCAGGTGGTGATGGCGGGCGGGCGGCTGGCCTTCGACGAGGGCGCCGCGGTGCTCGTCTCGACGCCCGAGGAGGGCGGCACCGAGCTGCGGCGGAAGGTCCGCGTGATGAATCGCGGGCTGCGGTCCGCGCTCGCCCTCGGTGGCGGGCTGCTGCCCACGCGGACCGGGCTCTACGCGTTCGAGGTCGTCTTCCACAAGATCCTCAGGCGCTTCGTGGGCTTCTTCCTCCTCACCGCGCTCGCGAGCAGCGTTGTGCTGGCGGCGGCCGATCCGGTCTGGTGGATCGCCCTCGGACCCCAGCTCGCGTTCTACGCGCTCGCCCTGTCAGGTGCCCTCTTGGCGCACACCCGCTGGGGCCGGCTCAAGCCGCTCTGGATCCCCTACTTCTTCTGCCTGGCCAACGGGGCGGCGGCACTGGCCGTGCTCTCCCTGCTCGCGGGCGTGCGCTTCGAGCGCTGGGAGCCGGTGGCCATGCGGGGCCGCGCCTCCAGCGGCGTGGCGAGGAGCTGAGACCGGTGTCACGCCGGCCGATCGCCCTGCCGACGAGCGCCCGCAGGCGCCTCACCCGCGTGGCCGAGTCCGGCGCCCGCCGCGTTCTCTCACCGCCCGATCCGGCCGGGCGGCGGGTGGTGCTCTGCTACCACTCGGTCAACCCGTCGCCGAGCTATCTCTCGCTCAGCCCCGGCCTGTTCGCGGAGCACCTCGCCTGGCTCGAGGATCACTGTCAGGTGGTGCCGCTGGACGAGCTCGTGGCCGGGCCGGGCAGCACCGGCGGCCCGTACGTGGCCATCACGTTCGACGACGGCTACGCCGACAATCACACCCACGCCCTGCCGCTGCTGGCCGCCCGGGGCATGACCGCGAGCTTCTTCGTGGCCGTCGGCTTCCTCGAGCGCGACCCCGAGGTGATGGCCCACCTCTCCGAGGTCTGGGGGACGCGGCACGAGCAGCTGCGCCCGCTCTCGTGGGGCCAGGTGGAGGAGCTGCGCGACGCGGGGATGGCGATCGGCTCGCACACCTGGAGCCATCGCAACCTTGCTCGCCTCTCGCCAGCCGATGCCGAGCACGATCTCAGGCGCTCGAGGGGTGCGCTCGAGGGTCGGCTGGGCGAGCCCGTGCGCGTGATCGCCTACCCGTGGGGCAAGCTCGGGCGCCACGTGACGGCCGAGACGTTCACCGCGGCGCGGCGGACGGGCTACGAGCTGGGCCTGATCTCCCTGCCGCGCGCGGTCCGCGATTCCGACGACCCGTTGCGCGTCGCGCGCCTGGGCGTCGGGAACGAGTCGGTCGAGCGGCTGGCGGCAAAGGTCGCCGGCGCCATCGACTGGCACGCCTCCGTGTACGAGCACATGCCCACTCCGGTCGCCCGCGTGCTCTTCGCCGAGGATGCAAGCGCTTAGCCCCCAGCCGCCGGACGCGGGCGTCGCGACCCCCGTGCCGCCGGTCGCCGCGATCATCACCTGCCACAACTACGGCCGCTTTCTGGGCGAGGCCATCGAGAGCGTCCTCGCTCAGGATCACCCCAACCTCGAGATCGTGGTGGTGGACGACAGGTCCACCGACGAAACGGCCGCGGTGGCCGCCGGGTACGCCGGGCGCGGCGTCCGTTACATCCAATCGCCGCAGGGTGGCGCCGGTCAGGCACGGAACGCCGGCCTGCGGGCCACGTCGGCTCAGCTGGTGGCCTTCCTCGACGCCGACGACGCGTGGCTTCCCCACCGGGTGGCCGCCGGCGTGGCCCACCTGGAGCGCCACCCCAAGGCCGCGCTGGTGGCCGCGCACGCGTTTGCGTGCGACGAGGCGATGCGGCCGACCAGCGTGGTCCACGCCCTGCGCGGCACGGCGTGCGGAAGGGTGCTCGAGGAGCTTCTGATTCACAACGTAGTGCTGAACCCCAGCTCGGTGCTCGTCCGCAGGTCGGCGCTCGAGGCGGCGGGCGGATTCAGCGAGATTCCCATCGGCCAGGACTGGGACACCTGGCTCGAGATCGCCAAGCGCTTCCCGATCGGGTTCATCGACGAGGTGGTGGCCGTGGTCAGACGCCACACCAGCAGCATCACGCTCCGGAGGGGACGGGCGCGCGTGGAGCTCCAGCTCGCGATCGTCGACCGTCATCTGGGCGCAGTGCGGCCCGCCTGGAAACGGCCGCTGCTGAGGCGTGGCGCCGCCTCTGCCGCCTTTCTCCACGCGGGCCTTGGCAGCGCCATCCAGGGCCACCGGCGGATCGCCGGGCGCTATGCCCTGGAGGCGCTCGCGCTCGATCCCTTCACGCTCTCCCGGCGCAAGCTGGCGCTGCTGGCAAGGGTGTTCGTCTCGGAGAGGCTCGTGGCACGGCTGAGGCACGCGCTCAGAGACGACGCGCGGCTGGCCCGGGAGCTCACCGGCCAGGGCGTCGTGAAGCCCAATGCCTGATCTCCGCCGGCGAGCGTTCAGCGCCTTCCTGTGGGCGGGCGCCGCCGATGCCGCCGGCAAGGCACTGGTCTTCATGGCCACGATCGTGCTCGCCCACCTGCTCGTGCCCAGCGAGTTCGGCCTGGTGGCGTTTGCGCTCTCCGTCATCTACTTCATGGAGTACGCGGGTGACCTGGGGCTCGGCGCGGCACTGGTCTACCGCTCCGACGCCGAGGATCCGCGCGTTTCGTCGACCGCGTTCTGGATCGGGATCATCGGCGCGCTCGTGCTCTTCGCGGCGGCGTGGTTCGCGGCCCCGCTGCTCGCCGACCTCGGTCCCGGAGACAAGGTCGTGCCGCTGTTCCGGGTGCTCGCACTGCAGTTCCCGTTCGGGGCCATCGGGAAGGCGCACGAATATCGCCTGCGCCGCACCCTGCAGTTCCGCACCCTGTTCGGCCCCACGCTCGCCGGAGGAGTGATGAAGGGCGGCGTGAGCGTGGTGCTCGCTCTGGCCGGCGCCGGTGCGTGGAGCCTGGTGATCGGGCAGGTGGCCGGCACGCTGACGCAGTCGGTGGGGCTGTGGCTCGTCTACTCGTTCCGCCCGAGCCTGGTGATCTCGCGCCGGCACCTGCCCTCGATGCTGCGGTTCGGGCTCGGGATCGTCGCCGTCGGGCTGCTCGGCCAGGGGGCGAAGAACTTCGACTACCTGATCGTCGGTGGGAAGCTCGGGGCCGCCGCGCTCGGCGTCTACTACCTGGCCTTCCGGCTGCCTGAGCTGTTGATCCTCACCGGCTTCAGGGTGGCGAATGAGGTGCTCTTCCCGTTCTATGCCCGCCTGCGGAGCAGCGACGGAACGGACATAGACGACGAGCTGCGGCGGGGATATCTCCAGACGATCCGGCTGGGCGCGATGGTCGCGTGGCCGGCGGCCATCGGCATTGCCGCGCTCGCGCTGCCACTGGTGCTCACGATCTTCGGGGAGAAGTGGCGCTCGGCCGCCGCGCCGATGGCGTTCGTCGCGATCTGGGCCGGGCTGGCATCGCTGGCCAGCATGCCCGGCGCGGTGTTCAAGGCACTCGGCCGGTCGTGGCTGCTCACCTGGACCGGGGTGATGCAGATCGCGATCCTGTTTCCGGCCATCTGGTTCGCCGCGCCCCACGGCATCACGGCCGTGGCCGCGTCGCAGGTGGCCGAGAAGACTGTGTCGCTCACCCTCCTCGGCGTGATCATCTCCCGCATCCTGGGAATCCGCTGGTACGCGACCTTCGTGGCCGCCGCTCCGGCGCTCGCGCTTTCCCTGGTGATGGGAGGTGTTCTGTACGGGCTGGCCGCCGTCCTTCCGCCCCCAGCCGCGGTCGCGGTCGGCATTCCGTTCGGAGCCACCATCTACCTCTCACTGCTGCGGTGGGTGGTGCCCGACGGGTTCGAGATGCTCGTTCGACCTCTGCTCGACCTGCGCCGCCGGATGACGACCGCGGGGCTGGCGCTGCTCACGGTGGCGCTCTTCCTGGTGGGGTGCGGCGGGGGCTCCCAGGACCGGCAGGCGGCCGCTCGGCCGCAGGACTCCTCCGCGGGCGTACACCGCACCTTCTACGTCTCGCCCGGCGGCTCGGACTCCGGGCGGGGCAGCCCCCTGCACCCGTTCAGGACGCTCAGACACGCGCTCCAACGCCTTCGGCACGGCCAGCGGCTCCTCGTCCGCGGAGGCACCTACCGCGAACGAGTCAAGATCAGGGCAGCACCGGGCCGGAAGCGTGGGCGGGTGCTGGTGAGGAACTTTCCCGGTGAGCGACCGGTGCTGAGCGGGCAGCTCTGGATCGGCGATCCCAGCTACTGGACGATTCACGGCCTCAACGTCGAGTGGGCCGCCGCCAACCCGAACGAGCCGCTCGTGCGCCTCTACGGCGGCACGGGCTGGAGGCTCACTCGCTCGGAGATCTGGGGGGCCCACTCCACTTCGGGCCTGCAGGTGGACGACGGCCCCCGCAACGACCTGGGCCGCTGGGCGGTGAGCGGCAACTGCATCCACGACACCTTCCCCACCAACGGGACGAACCAGGACCACAACGTGTACGTGGCCGACATGACGGCCAGCCCCGACCCGCATGGGGTGATCTCGCGCAACATCATCTTCGGCGCCAAGAACGGCCGCGGCATCAAGCTCGGACCCGGTGGCGCCGCGGGCGGCGCGCGGAACGTCGAGGTCCGCTTCAACACGATCTACGACAGCTCCCAGAACGTGAGCCTGTCACGCGACACCTCGCACGTGAGCGTCGAGCGCAACATCCTGTTGAGAGCCCGCGAGTCGAACATCACCGGGTTCAGGCTGCTCGGAGGGGACAACGTGGCGCGCCAGAACGTGGGCGGCGAGGCCCCTGCCTTCATCGCCCTGACCGGCACCCCCGGCACCCTCGTCGACGGCGGGGGGAACCTGCGGCCGCGCCGTCTGCGGTTCGACTCGATCGGGTGTTCGGGCTTCCACCCCAGGCGTTTCAGGAACTATGGAGCCCACGGATGATCCCGGCGCATGCCCAGTCCGATCCGGGGTATGTTTCGGCCACTAGCGAGAAAGGACTCTGAGATGGACAGCCTCCTGGGAATCGACGCCGCGGCGCTCAGTGATGCATTCGCCCACCGCTCCGTCGCGGTCCGGCACGCCCTCGTCGATCACCCGCTCTTCACGATCGACGCGATGGCCGAGCTGGCCGACCGGTTGCCGCCGGACTCGGTGAGGCGGGAGCGCGGAAACCTCCCGCTGGTCAACCGCAACGGCTACGTCGACGTGGGTGACGGGCCACCCTCGGCCACGATCCGCGACGTGGAGCAGAACGGGTTCCGGATCTCCCTCCGGGACGTCCAGCAGGACCCGCAATACGCCGAGCTGGTGGACGCCTGTCTCGATGAGGTGGAGGGCGTGCTGCAGTCCCGCCAGGGCGGCATGCGACGCCGCACCGGCTATCTCTTCATCTCGGCACCGGCCGCCACCACGCCGATGCACTTCGACCCCGAGCACAGCTTCCTTCTGCAGGTCCGTGGCGTGAAGCACGTGAGCGTCGCGGCGTTCGAGGACGACTCGGTCCGCCAGCACCAGCTGGATCGCTACTACGACGACGAGGAATGCGACTTCGCGGCGATGGAGAGCGTGGCCGAGCACTTCCGGCTCGATGCCGGCGTGGGCGTCTACCTGCCGTCGTTCGTGCCCCATTGGGTGAACACCGAGGCCGGCATCTCCGTGTCGTTCTCCATCCCCTTCTACACGGAGGTCAGCGAGCGGGCGGAGTCTGTCAACCGGATCAACCGCAGGCTGCGCAAGATGAACCTCTCGCCCCGCGGCCCGGGCAGGTCCGAGCCCGTCGACCGCGTCAAGGCGGCCGGCTTCGAGCTGTGGGGAAAGCTGAGCGAGGCGCGGCGCAAGCTGCCCGCATAGCCCCCGAGGTCCTGGACCTCGAGGGAGTCGCGAGGCTCGGGACCGTCAGAGACGAATGGCTCGAGCTGGCGTCGCGGCTCGAGGACAGCTCGTACTTCCAGACGCCCGACTGGGTTCTGGCGTGGTGGGACACGCTCGGCTCGCGGCCTCGCACGCGATTGGCGGTCTGGCGGTCGCCGGGCGGCCAGCTGGAGGCGATCGTTGCGCTCAGCCGCGGGCGCGAGCGCCTGCACCGGCGGCTTCCGTTCACGGTGCGTGTGTGCGAGAACACCGGCAGCGGGGTGGGCGCCGCCGACCACTGCTCCTGGCTCGTGCCTACCCACCGAGCCGAGGAGGTTTCGGCATGGCTCACCGAGGCCACCTCGGGCTCCGCGCTGCTCGTCCGCAGCGCCGCTCCGGACTGGCCCGCGGAGATCCTGCCCGCCGGCGCCCGGGTCGTCGACGCCACGGCGTGCCCGCGCGTGACGCTGCCGGTCTCCGCGGAGTCGGGGGGGCCCTCAGGCGACTTCGTGCGCCAGCTCCGGCGCTTCACGCGGCGCGTGGCGCGCGAGGGGGTGAGCTTCGAATGGGTGCCGCCGGAGCAGGTGGACGACCGGCTCCTCGCCGCGCTCTTCGACCTGCACGCCCACGGCCGGCCGGAAGGGGACGGATCGTTCGGCGTCGAGCAGCTCGCCTTTCATCGCCGGCTGGTCGCGAGCGCGGAGCCGGGACACGGGCCGGCGGCGGTGGTCGCACGCCGTGGAGATCGGATCGCCGGCGTGCTCTACGGGTTCTGGTGGCGCCACACCTTCGCCGCCTACCAGTCGGGCTGGGATCGCAGCTACGCGCGGCACGGCCTCGGCAACCTGCTCATCCTGCACGCGCTCGAGTTCGCCGCGCGCGAGGGGGCACGGAGCTTCGACTTCCTGCGCGGCACGGAGCCGTACAAGTACCGCTTCGGCGCGCACGACGAGTGGGACCGCACGTGGCTCGTGCCCCGCGGCCCGGCGGGGGCGCTGCTCGTGGCGCGCCACCGCCTCCGCGAGCGCGGGCGGGGCGCGTCCGGGACTCCGCCTAACGGCCGCTGATCGACTCGGCGAAGAGGTCGCCCAGCCGGTCGGCCTCGCGCGTCAGGCTGAACGAGCGCACCACGCGCTCACGCGCTCCCAGCGCCAGCGCGCCGGCGAGGCCGTCGTCGTCCAGCACACGCGCCATCGCCGCCGCGAGACCCCGCGGGTCGGCCGGCTCGGCCAGCAGGCCGGTCACGCGGTCCTCCACCAGCTCCGGTATGCCCGAGAGACGGGTGGCCACCACGGGAACGCCACCGGCCATCGCCTCCATCAGGGCCACGGGGATGCCCTCCATCCTCCCGCTGGGGAGCCGCACCGAGGGAAGCACGAACACCCCGGCACCGGCGAGCGTCGCCCGGACCTCCTCGGACGATCGCGCGCCGAGCAGGGACACCCGCTCGGCCACGCCGCGCTCCCGTGCGCGGCGCAGGATCCGATCGCGCTCGGGACCGTCGCCCACGAGCTCGAGAGCGATCGCCGGCCGGCGCTCGGCCAGCAGGGCGAGCGCGTCGATGAGGTGCACATGGCCCTTCTTCGGGAAGAGGCTCGCCACGCACACCACCCGGTCGCGGTCCCTGCCGCCCGGGTCTCGCCAGGCGTGGAGCTCGCCGTCCACCCCGCAATGGACGACCTCGAGGCGGCGGGCGGAGGGGGAGCGCTCGTGCAGGATCCGGCGGTTGTACTCCGAGATCGCGACCACGAAGCGTGCGTCGGCGACCTTGCGATCGAGCAGCACCGGGGCCACGAAGAGGTCGTTGGCGTGGGCCGTGAAGCTGAAGGGGATGCCGGTGAGGCGATGCACGATCCACGCCGCGGTGGCTGGGTGGCTCGCGAAGTGCGCGTGCACGTGGTCCACGCCGTCGCGCGCCGCGGTGCGGGCCACGCCCACGGCCTGCCAGAACACCACGGTCTCCTTCGCGGCCTCCAGGGGGGAGAACCGAAGCCCTCCGCGCACCACCGCGGCCAGCAGCGACAGATAGGTGCGCGGGCGCCGGACGATCCAGGCGAGGTGCGCGGCCACGGTGCCCGGTCGCAGCCCGCCGGCGAAGCGCACGCTCGGCATCACGCGCCGGGTCTCCGGGTGAAGGGTCGCCTCACGGCTTCGGCGTAGGGCCACCAGACGCATCCGGAAGCGCCCGGAAAGCGCGAGCCACTCGTTCACCACGAAGGTCTCGGTGACCGCGGGAAAGCGCGAGACGATGTAGAGCACGACGGGGGTGGAGCCCGTCATGCCGCCGACGCGCGCTCCGGGCGTCCCGCGAGAATCGCGTAGGCCGCGGCGAGGCGCTCCGCGGCGGCTGCGAGCGACAGCTCCCCGGCGACGAACGCGGCCCCGGCCGCCCCGGTCTCCCGTCGCACCGCGGGCTCGTCGATCAGGCCCTGGATGGCGGCCGCCCAGGCGGGCACATCCCCGTCCGCCAGCAGCTGGCCGCGCCCCCCGCCCAGGAGCTCGGCGGCGCCCCCGACCGACCGGCTCGCCAGGCAGGGCAGGCCGCAAGCCATGCCCTCCAGCAGGGCGTTGGACATGCCCTCCCCGTGCGAGGAGAGCAGGAAGGCGTCCGAGGCTCGAAGGACGTCGGCCACATCTGAGGAGAGGCCGCGGAACCTGACCCGGCCCCCGATGCCGAGTCGCGCCGCCTCCGCCTCGAGGCGTGCCCGCTCCGGGCCGTCGCCCACCACCACCAGCGTCAGCTCGGGCACCCGCGCGGCGGCCGCTAGCAGCGTGTCCACGTCCTTGACCGGATGCAGGCGCCCGACGAAGGTGCCCACAAATCGGTCCGCCTCGAGCCCGACGCGCCCTCGCAGCTCCCGGCGCTCGTCGGTGGTCGCGGGGCGGTGGACGTCCACGTCCACGCCGTTGGGGAGCGCGAAGATGCGGCCGGGGGGCACCCCGCGTGCCACCAGCTCTGCTCTGGCCTCGGCGCTCAGCGCCGCGAACCAGGCCGATCGGGCAAGCAGCCGCTCCCTGACCCGCCCCAGCGGCTTGCGCGCCAGACGGGCCAGGTCGCCGTGCTCCCCCGTGCCGAGGACGGTGACGAGGCAGGGCAGCCCGAGAAGACGCCCGCCCAGGGCGATGGTGGCCGGGGACAGCGCGCCGTGCGCGTGCACGAGATCGATCCGGGAGCGATGCCGCAGGATATGTCCGAGCGCTGAGGCCACGTAGACCAGCGAGGCGAGCGGCGACTCCCCGGCGACCCGTGTCCGGCGCACCACCGAGCCGGGGATCGGCTCGGTGCGCGGGCAGCCTCTCACCGCCCGGGTGAGGATCTCGGTACGCACGCCCAGCGTGTCGAGCTTCGGAACGAGCCGTTCGAGCTGCAGCTCGGCACCGCCCACATGCGGCCGGAAGGTCTGGATTGCGAGTGCTGCCTCGAGGCCCGCCGTGGACCGGCCGGCCGCCCGGTCGCTCAGACGGCCTCTGCCCATTCGAGCGGCGGCGCGGACTCCGGGCCCTCGACGCTCTCGGCCTGGACGCGGAGGCCCTCCTCGAGCGACGTGGTGGGCGTCCATCCCAGGTCGGCCGAGGCCTGGGCGATATCGGCGATCGTGCGACGCGCATCGCCTGCCACGGCCTGGCCGCGGTCCACGTCGAGCCTGCGCCCGACGATCCTCTCGCAGAGCGCCAGCGCGTCCACCAATGAGACCTCGGAGCCGCCGCCGATGTTGTAGGCGCGCCCGGGCCTCCCGCGTTCCATGGCCCCCAGCGTAGCCTCGACGATGTCGCCGACGTAGGTGAAATCGCGGCTCTGGGTGCCATCCCCGAGCAGGCGGAAGGGACGGTTCCGGGCCAGGGACTCGAAGACGCGGGCGAACGCCATGTCGGGTCGTTGCCAGGGCCCGTACACCGAGAAGTACCGCAGCCCCACGGCATCGAGGCCGGCCGACTGCCCGTACACGTCCGCCAGCGACTCGCACGCGAGCTTGGACACGCCGTAGGGCGACACCGGCATGGGCCTGGCGTCCTCTCGCAGCGGGAAGGCCTCCGCGGTGCCGTAGATGGACGAAGAGGAGGCGTAGACGATCCGGACGTCGTGCTCCACCGCCGCCTCGAACAGTCGCTGCGTGACCCACAGGTTGTCGCGGAGGTACCCGGCGAAGCTCGCCCCCCAGCTCGTCCGAACGCCGGGCCGGGCGGCCAGGTGGAAGATGCCGTCCACCTCGGCCACCAGGGCGTCGACCGGCCCCACCGCGAGGTCCATCTCCGTGAAGCGGAGCTCGCCGTGCCGGCGGCAGCGTTCGAGGTTCCTCTCCTTGATCGCGCGGGAGTAGTTGTCCGAGAACGTGTCCACGCCGAGGACCGAACATCCGCGGGCCGTGAGCGCCTGCGTCATATGCGAGCCGATGAAACCGGCGCAGCCCGTGACCAGATAGCGGCCCCCGGGCTCGACGGGGCGGCCTTCCACGCGGCCGGCTGGCGGCGCCGACCCTCGGTCCTCATGACTGCCTTCCGGGTCCGGCGGCGACGGCCTCATCCTTGCGGGTCCGGCTCTCAGAGAGTTTTCATAAGACTGCTGTCAATTTCTTACCCCAACTTGCTCCGCCGCGCAAGCTTCTCACGGGAAATAAGCTCGAATTTGTCGAGAGTCGAGCTTTATCTCACTCAGGCGGACGCCAGCGAGCGGCGGTAGCGGACCTGCGGGATGTCGGCCCAGGCCTCCTGGGTGCGCTCCGCTCCGTCGCGCTCCAGGCCGTGGCGCACGTAGAAGGCGTTGGCCCGCCCGTTGGCGTCGAACGACCAGAGCGTGATCGCGCGATAGCCCTGCTCGGCGAGCGCCCGCAGGGTCTCCTCCATCAGGCGCGGCGCGGCGCCCCCGCCCCAGGCGCCGGGGTCGGCGAAGAACATCCGGATCTCGGCCACGCCGGGTGCGGCGTCGTCGTCACGGTTGGCGCCGAACATGCTGAAGGCGAGCAGGCGGTCGCCGTCCTCGGCCAGGAGCGCGCTCACGTCGGGGCCGGCGATGAGCTCGCGCGTCCGGTCGTGGTCGTCCATGGCCGGCAACGGGTATCCGGCCGGGAGCAGCGCGGTGAAGCCCGCCTCGCAGGCACGGCCGAAAAGCGCCCCCATCCGCGGGGCGTCATCGCCCGTGGCGAGCCTGGTTCTCAGCGCCCGCCGGCCATGGCCGGCAGGATCACGATGGTGTCCGCCGCGCCAACGGCGGTGCCCAGGCCGTCGAGCACGCGGACGTCCTCGTCGTTGAGGTAGACGTTCACGTACCGGTTGAGCTCGCCCTCCTCGGAGAAGAGCTGGCTCTCGGTGGCCGGGTGCTCTCCCGCGAGAGCGCGGAGAACCTCGCCGACGTTCGCGCCGTCGGCCTCGACCTCCTTGGCGCCGCCGGTCGATGAGCGGAGCACGGGGGGAATCTTGACGGTGCTCACGGGGCGGAGAGATTACAAGCTGCGGTGCTCGCCTCATCGACTACAAGCTGCGGTGCTCGCCCGATCGACGATCGGGCTGCGCTCCTCGCTGGGCTGCGCTCCTCGCTCGGCTGCGCTCCTCGCTCGGCTGCGGGGGCCTCCGCAACGATCCGCCCAGCCCCCGGCGGCCATCCTTGCTACAACGCACGGATGGCCAGGCCCATGGAGGGGCGGCCGCAGATCCGTCGATTCGCCGCCGCCCTCACATTGTCGTGCGCAGTTCTCGCCGCCGCCGCCGGTGCCGCCTCGGCGTCGCCGCTGAGCATTCGCGTGGTGAATGCGCGCGGCGTGGAGCAGGCGTCGCTGGTGGGCATCAGCGCCTCGTCCTGCGGGGGCTCGTGCGGGATCCTGGCCACCGATGGCCGGGGGGTGCTGACCTTCGAGGCACAGCCCGGGGATCAGCTCGCGGTGGGTCGCGGCCCGGCCGCTCCCGAGGGCGCCGGTGTGCCCTACGTGGTGCCCGCTACCGTGCCCACGAGCCCCGTGACCGTGACCCTCCCCGCGCTGCCCGGCGTCCGCGAGCCGGCGGTGGATGCGGCCGAGCGCTGGATGTTCGACCACGTGAACGCGGAGCGCGCGAGCCGCGGGCTGTCCGCCTTCCGCCTGTCCAGCGCGCTCACGCGCGCGGCCGACGCCTACGCGCACTACCTCGAGGACACGGGACAGTTCAGCCACACGGCGCTGGCCGACCCGGGCGTGCGAGCCGTGGACCAGGGCTGGCCCTCACCGGGCGGAAACGCCGTCGGCGAGACGCTGGCTCTCGCCCCCACCAAGGAGAGCGCCCTCGACGGCTGGAAGGGGAGCGCGCCCCACTGGACCCTGCTCATGAACGGCAGCCTGGACTCCGTCGGCGTCGCACGGGCCGGCGATCGCTGGATCATGATGCCCGCGCTGTGCGCGGGATTGACCGCCCCGGAGCGCTGTGGCCTGGACGCGGATCCGGGGGTCGTGCCGGCGGGCTCGGTGGGCACGGGAGGCTCGCTTCAGGGCGGCAGCGGTGGTGGTGGCAACGGCGGGAAGGCCGTGAACCCCCCGGGCACGGGCGGGCCGAAGACCGGCGGCACCAGGGGCCGCCGGCCCGGGCTGCGCGTGAAGCTCCACCGGCACGGACACAGGCTGGTGGTGGCCGTCCGGCTGGCGAAGGGCCGCGGCCATCTGCACGTGAGCGTGCGCCGGGGACGCGAGCACGCGCGCCTGCGGCATGGGCGACACGGGCGCCTGTACCGCTACGCGACCCACCTTCCGAGTGGCGGGCGCTGGACGATCACCGTGCGGCTCGACGGCACGGCGGGCTGGCGTGACCGCGCGCTCCCGAAGCGCTCGGTCCGCGTGGGCTGAGCGCCTAGCCCGCCGCCGAGCAGAACGCTTCGTAGTCCGGGAAGACCCCCATCTCCTCATCGGAGATCTCCTCGGGCGAGCGCGAGCAGATCGGGCAGTCCGGGTCGCGCCGGACCTTCAGCTCGGTGAACGTCGTGCCCAGCGCGTCGTAGAGCAGCAGGCGCCCGGCGAGCGTGTCGCCGGCACCGGTCACCAGCTTGATGACCTCCACCGACTGGAGCAGCCCCATCACGCCCGGCAGCACGCCCAGCACGCCCGCGGCGCCGCAGCTGGGAGCCAGTTCGGCGGGGGGAGGCGTCGGGTAGAGGCAGCGGTAGCACGGCCCCTCGTACGGGTGGAAGACCGAGAGCTGGCCCTCGAAGCCCAGGATCGACGCGGACACCACCGGGACCTGAAGCCGCACCGATGCGTCGTTCAGGAGGTAGCGGGTGGGGAAGTTGTCGAGACCGTCGACGATCACGTCGTAGCCCTCGATGATCTCCATGATGTTGGAGGCGTCGAGGCGGACCGGGTACTTCTCGACCTTCACCTCGGGGTTGATCTCGTGGATCGAGATCTCCGCCGAGTCGACCTTGAGCACGCCCACGCGGTCGTTCGAGTGGGCCACCTGCCGCTGGAGGTTGGACAGGTCCACCACGTCGTTGTCCACGATGCCGAGCGTGCCCACTCCCGCCGCGGCCAGGTAGAGGGCGGCCGGCGAGCCGAGCCCGCCGGCGCCGAGGAGCAGGACCTTCGCGTCGAGCAGCTTGAGCTGGCCCTCGAGCCCGATCTCCGGGATCAGCAGATGGCGCGAGTAGCGCTCGCGCTGCTCGGAGGTGAGCGAGCGGGGCACCTCCACGTCGTAGCCGCGGTCCTTCCAGAGGGTGATGCCGCCGCGCATGGACTCGACGTTCTCGTAGCCCAGCAGCTCGTGCATCGTGTGCGCGGCCAGCGCGGAGCGGTTGCCGGAAGCGCAGTAGAGGATCACGCGGGAGGAGCGGTCGGGCGCGGCGCCCTCGATGCGCTGCTCGAGATGCCCGCGCGGCACGTGGACGGCGCCCGGGATGTGGGCCTCCTCGAACTCGTGCTGCTCCCGCACGTCGACGATCACGGTTCCGTTGCCGTTCCCGTTGGAGGTCACGTCGTGGACGTCGCGGGGATCGACCTCGCTGATCTGGTCCTTGATCTTGCGGATCAGCTCTGCGCCGGTGGCCATCTGGTCCAAAAACCCCTTAAGTCGGTCGGAATCCCAATACTTCAGAAAGTGTAGCGCCCCGGGAGCGGGTCGCCCCGGTGGGAAACCGCAGCATAAAGCGAGGAGCGCAGGCCTGATCGGTGATCAGGCCGAGCACCGGAGCATGCCGTCATACGAGGAGCGCAGGCCTGATCGGTGATCAGGCCGAGCACCGGAGCAAAACAAACCGGGGCGCCCTAAGGCGCCCCGGTTGGAAGACCCAGACCTATTTCTTTGCGGAAGCCACGGAGGTGCTTCTAAACCACCGAAGCTCCTAGTGAGGATTCTCGTCTCAGGGCCGCGATGCCGATATGGGGTCAAGACCCCATTTGTGTCCTATGGGCAGCTTCCGATCCACATCCATACCCAGGATGACCCGCCGCGACGATTCGCTCATCGGCCAGGTCGTGGCGGCCAACGTGCTGCTGGTGGCCCTCACACTGCTAGCCGCGAGCCTGGTGGCGGGCCTTGACCTGAACATCGGCCACCAGCGCTGGCAGTTCCTGGTGCTCGCCCTGGCGATCATGCTCACCCTCTGCGTGAACATGTGGATGCTCCAGCGGCGCTTCCGGCCGCTCGAGCGCCTCATCGACCGCATCGAGCAGGCCGATCCCTCGAACCCGGTATCGCTCGAGATGCCCGAGGGGCGGCCGGCGGAGGAGATCGGGCGCCTCTCCGAGTCGTTCCGGCGCCTCCTCGACCGCGTGGAACAGGAGCGCCGCCGCTCGGGGCAGCTCGTGATGCGCGCCCAGGAGGAGGAGCGCCGGCGACTCGCGAGAGATCTGCACGACGAGGTGAACCAGGCCCTCACCGCGATCCTGCTCCGCCTCGAGGCCCTCGCTCAGAACGCTCCCCCCGAGCACGCACAGGAGGTGGGCGAGCTGAAGCGACTGGTGAACCAGGCGATGGACGAGCTTCTGAACCTGGCCCGCCAGCTCCGCCCCACGGCCCTGGACGACCACGGCCTGGTGCCCGCCATCGACGCCCAGCTGAAGCGCTTCGCCGCCCGCACCGGCGTGGAGGTGCACCTGGATGCCCAGGGCGACCCCGAGTCGCTCGAGGAGGACGTGCAGACCGCCGTGTACCGCGTGGCCCAGGAGGCGCTCACCAACGCCGAGCGCCATGCCGGCGCGACCGCCGTGGAGGTGGAGCTCGAGGTGGCCACCGACCTGACCGAGCTCCGCGTCCGCGACGACGGCCGCGGATTCGATCCCGGCCGGGCCGGCCGCGCCGACCCGGACGGCCCACCCGCCGGCCTCGGCCTGCGGGGCATGGCGGAGCGCGCCCGCCTGGTGGGCGGCGAGCTCGACGTGCGCTCGGCGCCCGGCGGTGGCACCTCCGTGACCCTGAGGATCCGATGATCGGCGTCCTGATCGCCGACGACCACGGGATCGTGCGGTCGGGCCTGAGGATGCTGATCGACCGCCAGACCGACATGCGGGTCGTGGCGGAGGCGACGGACGGAGTGGGAGCGCTCGAGTCCGCCCAGGCGGAGCATCCCGACGTCGCGGTGCTGGACGTGTCGATGCCGCGCATGACCGGGCTCCAGGCCGCACGAGAGATCCGGGCCCACGCGCCCGGCACGCGCGTGCTCCTGCTCTCGATGCACGACGACGAGCACTACTTCCTCCAGGGCCTGGAGGCCGGAGCCTCGGGATACGTCCTGAAGCGCGCGGCCGACACCGACCTGATCGAGGCGCTGCGAACCGTGGCCGGGGGGCGCACGTTCCTCTCCTCCGACGCGCAGCGCTCACTCCGCAGCGAATGGCTCGACGGCAGTCGCGAGGGGCCCCAGGACCCGTTGACCCCGCGTGAGCTCGAGGTGGTGAAGCTGATCGCCGAGGCGTTCACCAACCGCCAGATAGCCGAGACGCTCAGGGTCTCCGAGAAGACCGTGGAGTCGCACCGGGCGAACCTGCTGGCCAAGCTCGGGATGCGCGACCGCGTGGAGCTCGTCCGCTACGCCATCCGGCGCGGCCTCGTCGAGCCCTAGAGAACATGGTCCGGTGCTCGCCCGGCCGGCGCCCGGGCTGCGCTCCTCCCTCGGTGCTGCGGTTCTCCAACCGTGCGTATCCTAGCTCCGAGGTAGGTATTCGAATTGATGTTCTCCACAAAGGCCGAGTACGGCGTGCGCGTCATGGTCCACCTTGCGCGCGAGGCGGGCGACGACGCGGGCGACGGCCCCGTGCCGATCTCACTGGGCTCGATCGCGGACGCGGAGGGGCTGCCCCTGGCGTACCTGGAGCATCTCGTGCGGCGCCTGCGCAACGCAGAGCTGGTGGAGTCCCGCCGCGGAGCACACGGGGGCTACTCCCTGGCCCGTCCACCCGCGCAGATCACTATGGCCGAGGTGGTGGAGGCGCTCGAGGGCGAGATCGCCCCGATCGAATGCATCACGGCCGACTCTGAGGGCGCGCTGGTGTGCGCCCGCGAGGGCGAGGCGCCCTGCCCCACGAAGCTGCTCTGGACGCGAGTTCAGGGCTCGATCGTGCGCACCCTGAGCGAGATGACGCTCGCCGACCTCATCCTCCCCCTGCCCCACCGCGTCCCCGCCCCACTTTCGCCCCCCAAGGAGACACTCACCGCATGAAGCTCGAGATCCAGAACCTTCACGTCCGGATCGAGGAGCGAGAGATCCTCCACGGCGTGAACCTGACCGTGGGCCAGGGCGAGACCCACGCCCTGATGGGCCCGAACGGGTCCGGGAAGTCCACCCTCGCGAACACGCTGATGGGCAATCCGAACTACGAGGTGACCGAGGGCAAGATCCTCCTGAACGGCGAGGACCTGACCGAGGCCGAGCCCGACGAGCGGGCCCGCGCCGGGCTGTTCATGGCCTTCCAGTACCCGGCCACGATCCCCGGGGTGTCGGTGGCCAACTTCCTCCGCATGGCCGTGAACGCGCGCCGCGAGGAGCCGATCAAGGTCAAGGAGTTCGGCCAGGTGCTCGGGAAGAACATGGAGCTCCTGAAGATCGACCGCGCCTTCACCAGCCGCTACCTGAACGAGGGCTTCTCGGGCGGCGAGAAGAAGCGCGCGGAGATCCTCCAGCTCGCGATGCTGGCCCCCGACTTCGCCGTGCTGGACGAAACCGACTCGGGCCTCGACATCGATGCCCTGCGGATCGTCTCCGATGGCGTGAACGCGCTGCGCGACGAGAACCGCGGGTTCCTGATCATCACCCACTACACCCGCATCCTCGGCTACGTGCGCCCTGACTTCGTGCACATCATGCTGGACGGCAGGATCGTCCGGGAGGGCGGCGCCGAGCTGGCCGACGAGCTCGAGGACAAGGGCTACGAGTGGGTTCGCGAGGAGGTGGCCGCCAGTGCCTCCTAGCTTCGTGGAGGACCGCCGCCGCGCCGCGCTCCAGGTCTACGAGTCGGAGCCGGTGCCCACCTGGCGCCGCTCCGGGTTCTGGACCACCACCCTGCGCAACCTGGACCTCGACGCGCTCGAGCCGCGCCGCTACGAGGACCTCGACTCGACGATCGTGCGCGAGCACCTCGGAGACGAGGAGCACTCCGCCCTGATCGTCCAGCGCGGCGCGAGCGTTGTGCACACGGACGTGAGCGACGACCGGATCACGGTGATGCCGCTCGAGCGCGCCGCCGAGGAGCACCCCGAGCTGGTGGAGCGCTACCTCGGCAAGCGCCTCCCCGTCGACGAGGGCAAGTTCCAGGCCGGCACCGCCGCGCTCTGGACCGGCGGTGTGTTCGTGCACGTGCCCGACGGCGTGGTGATCGACAAGCCGATCCAGGCCGTGTGGCTGATCGACGAGCCCGGCACCGTGCAGTGGGCCCACACCCTCGTGGTGGTGGGCGCGAACGCCGAGTGCAAGATCCGCGAGTACTTCCTCGCGCCCGACTTCGAGGGCCAGGCGCTCCACTCCGGCGCCTTCGAGCTCTACGCCGGCCCGGGCGCCCAGGTGAACCTGGCGCACTACCAGGACTGGGGCACGGGCGACGTCCACGACCTGTCCACCCGGCGGGTGGAGATCGGCCGTGACGCGCGCGTGAAGTGGGTGCCCATCCACCTCGGCGGGCGGCTGACCAAGCAGACGCTGGACATCATCACTGCGGAGCAGGGCTCCGACATGCGCCACACGGGGCTGTACTTCACAGAGCGCGACGAGCACCTGGACCTGTTCACCAGCGACAGGCACGAGGCGGGCCACACCACCGGCGACACCGTGTGGAAGGGCGCGCTCACCGGCGACTCCCGGGCCTCATACGAGGGCCTGATCCACATCGTGCCGGGAGCGGCGGAGACGGACACCTACCTCCAGACCCACCAGATCCTGCTCTCGCCGAAGGCGAAGGGCGACGCGATCCCGTCCCTGATCGTGGAGACCGACAACGTGAAGGCCTCGCACGGCGGCACCGTCGGCGAGCTCGACCAGGAGCAGATCTTCTACATGATGACCCGCGGCGTGCCCCGCTCGGAGGCGGTCCGCGTGCTCGTGGAGGGGTACTTCGAGGAGGTCGTCCAGCGGCTCGACGACCCCGGTCTCGAGGAGCTCGTCCGGCGCCGCATCGCCGAGAAGCTGAAGGGAGCGGAGGAGCAGGTCCGCGAGTTCATCGGGGAGCGGGCGGAGGCGGCCTGATGGGCGTCGTGGCCCACCGCTCGCTGGTGGACGCCCGCGCGGACTTTCCCGTTCTCGGCCGGGAGATCAACGGCCACTCGCTGGTCTACCTCGACTCCGCGGCCACCTCGCAGAAGCCACGCCAGGTGATCGAGGCGATGGAGAGCTTCTACTCGACGTCCTACGGAACGGTGCACCGGGGGGTGTACGAGCTGGGCCGCGAGGCCACCGACGCGTTCGAGGGCGCGCGCGAGCGCATCGCCTCGTTCGTGAACTGGGACACCGACTGCTCGATCTACGTCCGCAACGCTACGGAGGCCATCAACCTGGTGGCCTACGCCTGGGGCCGGGAGCACGTCTCCGCCGGCGACGAGGTGCTCATCACCGAGATGGAGCACCACTCGAACATCGTGCCCTGGCAGCTGCTGTGCGAGGAGACGGGCGCGCGGCTGCGCTACCTGTCGGTGTCCGGCGAGGGAGAGCTCTCGCTGGACGAGCTGGATTCGGTGCTGGCCGAGGGCAGGGTCAGGCTGGTGGCGGTCACGCACGTGTCGAACGTGCTCGGCACCGTCAACCCGGTTCAGGAGATCGTGCGCCGCGCTCGCGCCGCCGGCGCGGTGTCCCTCGTGGACGGCGCCCAGGCCGTGCCGCAGATGCCCGTGGACCTGCGGGCCATCGACGCCGACTTCTACGCCTGGACCGGCCACAAGGCACTCGGGCCCACCGTGGGCATGCTCCACGGCCGCCGCGAGCTCCTGAAGGAGATGCGCCCCTTCCTCGGCGGCGGCCACATGATCTCCCGTGTGGAGCGCGAGCACTCGACCTGGAACGAGCTGCCCTGGAAGTTCGAGGCCGGCACCTCGGCGGTGGCCGAGGCCGTGGGCCTCGGGGCGGCCGTGGACTACCTGAGCGCGATCGGCATGGAGCAGGTACGCGCCCACGAGCGCGACCTCACGACGTACGCGCTCGAGCGCCTGCCCGAGCTGGATGGCCTCACTCTCTACGGGCCGCCGAACGTGGACTCCCGCGGCGGTGTGGTGGCGTTCGCCATCGAAGGGATCCACCCGCACGACATCGCCGAGATCTGCGACCGCGAGGCCGTGTGCGTCCGCGCCGGCCACCACTGCGCACAGCCGCTGATGCGGCTTCTGGGCGTGGGAGCCACGGCCCGGGCGTCGTTCCACGTCTACAACACGCGCGACGACGTGGACCGGCTGGTGCACGCCCTGAGCGGGGCGCGCGAGGTCTTCGGCCTCTAGAGCCTTCGAGATGGACGCCCTCTACCGCGACTACATCCTCGACCACTACAAGAACCCGCGGAACTTCGGGACCCTCGATCCGCACGATCTCGAGTGGCACGACCACAACCCGCTCTGCGGGGACGAGCTCGGCGTGCACCTTGTGGTGGAGGACGGCAAGGTCGTGGACCTCCGCTTCCACGGGCAGGGCTGCGCCATCTCCCAGGCTGCGGCGTCGATCGCCTCCGAGGAGCTGGTGGGCATGGACGTGGAGGAGGTCGGGCGGCTCGGTGCCGACTGGGTGATCGAGCTGCTCGGGATCGAGATCTCCCCCACCCGGCGCAAGTGCGCCCTGCTGTCCCTGAAGGTCATGCGCGGCGCCACCACCGGCGACGCCTCCTGGCCCGAGTAACCGGCCGTATGTCTTAGACGGGCGTGGCGGCCTTCGCCGGATGCGCCTTCGCCCATCTCACGATGTTGGCCGAGTCCTGCACCACCTCGCCGTCGTCGGTGACCAGCACCGGCACGAGGTTCTGGCCGGTGAGCTCCCGGATCTTCGCCCGGGTCGGGTTCAGCGTGCTGCCGAGGACCCCCAGCCCGTAGGTCTTCGTCACCTCGGGGTCGTGGCCCGCCTCGCGGAGCGCCTCGTGGGCGTTCTTGCACGGATGGCCACCCGGTCGGGGGGAGCTGAACGTGCCCCAGCAGACGTAGAGCTTCATGCGCGGCAGCGTATGTCATGGTCCGGTGCTCGCCCGGCCAAAGCCCGGGCTGCGCTCCTCCCTACCGGACGCCGGGGGCGCGGCCGATCGCCCGGGCCACCCGCAGGAAGCCGTCGTAGCTCGCCGCCGGCGCGGGCGAGTCCCACGTCTTCTGGGCCAGCACCCGCAGGCGCGGGGCGATGCCGCGGGCGGTGGCCGCCACGCTCTCGGCGTCCGGATTGTCGTTCCACACGTGCATCTCCGAGCCGAGAAGGCGGCGCGTGCCCGCGGGCACGGAGAGAGCCGGGCGCACGGGCGCGGGAGCGTTCAGCAGCAGCCCGCTGAAGCGATCGACGCGCCACGAGTCGTAGGCCACCCGCATCGAGGGGCGCACCTGCCCCAGCGGGCCCACCACGTAGTAGGTGGGGAACCAGCCCGCGTTGAGGATCCGGTGCCCGCCCGCGAGCAGCTCGCGCGGCCTGGGGCCCGCATGGTCGGACCACCACTCCACCACCACGTCGGGCCTCACCCTCACCGCGCGGCCGCCGGAGAGCCCGTCGTGCCACACGCGCAGGGTTCGCCCCTGCGCGCGCACGAGGCGGTCGATCCAGTTGACGAAGCCCAGATAGGCGTCCGCCCCTGTGGCGCGCGGGCCGTAGTGGGCGCGGGCGTAGCGCTCGAGCTGCGGGTATCCGGCGTAGTCCGCGGGCGCGAGGTACTCGTCGGCCCCGGCGTGCCAGTACCGGCCGCCGAAGATCGGCAGGTACTCGAGGATGAGATCGCGGGCGAAGCGGCGCGCCGCGGGAAGGGTGAAGTCGAGCCGGTCGGTCTGGCGCCGGCCCGCCGCGTCCGCCAGTTGGAGCTCCGGGTGCGCGGCCAGCGCCGCCCCCATGTGCCCGGGCATGTCGATCTCGGGGATCACCCGTATGTGGAGGTTGCGGGCCAGCTCGACGATCCCGCGCACCTGCGCCTTCGTGAGATGCCGCGCCGAGACGACCTCGGGGTGTGAGGAGCTGGCGATGCGGAAGCCCTGGTTCTCGGAGAAGTGCAGGTGGAGCTGGTTCAGCTTCAGGTAGGCCATCTCGCGGATCTCCCGCCTGATCCAGCCCGGCCCGTAGTAGCGCCGCCCGTTGTCGATCATCAGGCCACGCTCGGGATAGCGCGGAACGTCGCGGGCGCGGCCCGCCGGGATGCGCGCGTGGCGCGCCAGCAGCTGGAGCACCGTGCGCGTGCCGTAGAACGCGCCGGCCGGGCCGCGGGCCTCGATCCGCAGCGCCGGACCCACCGCCAGCCGGTATCCCTCTCGCCCCAGCCCGCGGTCGCGGGACCCGAGCGTCATCACCAGGTCGCCGGGCCGCGGCGCCGCCCCGGCCAGCACCGGAGGCCGGTGGCCGGTGGTGAGCTCCAGGTCTCGCGCGAACGTCCGCGCCTCGGCCACGGGCCCGCCCTCGAGCGGAAGCACGATGCGGCTGCTCGCACGCACGGTGAACGCGCCCGGCGCGGCGTGCCACTCGCGCAGCGCCGGGATGGCGGGCGGCCGGGCCGCTGCGGCGGGGGAGGCGAACGGGACCGTGGAGGCGATCCCGGCCAACAGCGCGGCGGCGGTGCTCCGGGCGCGCATCGCGGCGAGCCTAGTCCACGAGCGCGGTGATCGCGTCCGGCGCGGGACGCACGAACACGCGGCTGCCCACCTCGTGGAGCTGCAGCGAGGGCAGCTGCACCAGAACCGTTCGCCCCCCCTCGTGGCGGAGCCGGTAGAGCACGTCGTGGCCGCGGAACTCGCGGGCCACCACCTCGGCGTTGCCGCTGGCGTCGGCGCGCACCAGAAGCTGCTCCGGGCGCACCGCCACGTGCACCTCGCCGCTGGCCGGGCCGCCCACGTCGAACACGCCCAGCTCGGTCTCCACCCCGGATTCACGCGCCACACCCGAGAGCACGTTCACCTCGCCCACGAAGCCCGCGGTCCAGCGGTTGGCCGGGCGCCCGTACACCTCCTGCGGGGCCCCCACCTGCACGATGCTGCCCTCGCGCATCACCGCCAGGCGGTCGGCCAGCGAGAGCGCCTCCTCCTGATCGTGGGTCACGAGCAGCGCGGTGGCGCCGGCGTCGCGGAGGATCAGCTCCACCTCGCGCCGCAGCCCGGCGCGCAGGGTGGCGTCCAGGCTGGAGAAGGGCTCGTCCAGCAGGATCAGCTCCGGGCCCGGGGCGAGGGCGCGCGCGAGTGCCACCCGCTGGCGCTCGCCCCCGGAGAGCTCGTGCGGATGGGCGGCCGTCTTGTGCTGCAGCCCGACCAGCTCGAGCGTGCGGCGGGTGAGCTGGTCGCGCTCCTCGCGCTCCCGGCGCGAGAGGCCGAAGGCCACGTTCGCCTCCACGCTCAGGTGCGGGAACAGGGCGTAGTCCTGGAAGACGATACCCACACGGCGGTGTTCGGGCGTGACGAAGCAGGACGGGCCGGCCAGCTCGCGGCCGGCCACGGTGATGCGCCCGCCGTCCGGCCGCTCGAACCCGGCGATCAGCCGCAGCAGGGTGGTCTTGCCGCAGCCCGACGGGCCGAGCACCGCCATCAGCTCCCCGCTCGCGATCTCGAGCGTCACCTCCTCCACCGCCCGCACGTCGCCGAAGGACTTGGACACCGACTCGAGCACCACGGTGCTCACGCGGTCACGGCCTCTCGCTCGGCCTCGGTCCAGCTTCCGGCCACCTCGAGCTCGGTGCCCCGGCGCCCGGACAGCCGGATCATCAGGGCCACTGGCACGAGACCCACCAGCACGATCAGCAGGGCCGGCAGGGCCGCCGTCTGGAAGAGCGACTCGGTGGTGGCCTGCCACACCCCCACCGCCAGCGTGTCGCCGTCGAGCGGGCGCAGCAGGAGCGTGGCGGGCAGCTCCTTCATCACCTCGGTGAACACGAGCAGCGTTGCGGTGATGAGCCCGGTGCGCATCAGCGGAACGTGGACGCGGGCGATCACGTCGATGCGGTCCGCGCCGAGGCCCCGGGCCGCCTCGTCGAGCTGCGCCGGGATGCGCGCGAGGCTGGACTCCACGGCGCCCCACGCGAGCGCGAGGAAGCGGACGAGGTAGGCGCAGAACAATCCGATCACGGTTCCGGTGAAGATCAATCCGAGGTCCACTCCGAACAGGGCCCCGGCGGCGTCGCCGAGGCGGTGGTCGAGCCAGGCCAGCGGCACGATCACCGCCACCGCCACCACCGATCCCGGCAGCCCGTACCCGATCGTAGCCAGGCGGGCCGCCCCGCCCGCCGTCCGGGAGCGGCTCGTGCGGACGCCGTACGCCAGCGCCAGCGCCACGAGCGGCACCAGCACAGCGCTCATCGCGGACAGCAACAGGCTGTTGCGTGCCTCGGTGGCGAACTCGGGCGCGAGCAGGTGGTTCTGTATCGACTGCACGGCCCACACCGAGAGCTGGGCGACCGGCGCGGCCAGCACCACCCCCACCAGAAGCAGCGGCAGAACCACGGCGGCCACGGCCGCCGGCCCGCGCAGGCGAATCGGGGGGATCACGTCGCCGCGGGAGGCGTTGTAGTGGTAGCGGGCGCGGCCCCGGGCCAGCCGCTCCAGGAGGAGCAGCAGCAGTGTGATCGACATCAGGATCGTGGCGAACTGCATGGCCGCCTCGCGGTCGAAGGCGTTGAACCAGACGCGGTAGATGGCGTCGGTGAACGTGCGCACTCCCAGCAGGTTCACGGTGCCGAAGTCGGCCAGCGTCTCCATCAGCGCCAGGGCCACGCCCCCGAGGATGGCCGGGCGGGCGAGCGGCAGTCCCACCCGCACGATGGCCGCTCCGCGGGAGAGGCCAAGCCCCCGCGCGGCCTCCATCAGGGTGCGTGACTGGGACAGGAAGGCGGAGCGGGCCAGCAGGTAGACGTAGGGGTAGAGCACCAGCGTGAAGATCACGACCGCGCCGCCGGCGGACCGGATGTTCGGCAGGTCGAGCCCGAGGGCGAAGAGCGTGAAGACGTAACCCGGCATGGCCAGCGGAAGCACCAGCACCCACTCGATCCAGGAGCGGCCGGGGAAGTCGCAGAAGGACACCAGCGCGGCCAGCGACGTGCCTAGCAGCAGCGTGCCCATGCCCACCCCCACCATCAGGATGCCGGTGGCCGCGAACGCCTCCGGCAGGAAGTTCGAGAACTTGCCGAAGTCCCCGGGCGCGACGATGAAGCTGATCGGGAGCCCGATCAGGGGCCCCGCGATCAGGACGGCGAGCGCGACGGTGAGGACGGTTGAGCCCTCCGGGCGCCGCCGGCGGGGGTTCAGTCCCAACCGACCTTCTGCATCAGCTGCAGCGCGTCGTCCAGGTGCTCACCGGCTCCCCTGACGTCGATCGGGTCGCGCTTGAAGGACCCGAACTGCGCTATCTCCTTCGCCGCCTGCACGTTGGCGTCCGCCGCGAACTCGAAGTTGTTGCGCGCGAACAGCCGCTGCTGGGCGGGCTCGGTGAGGTAGCGGATCAGCTTGATCGCCTTCGCCCGGTGCTTGGTGCCCTTCACCACCCCCAGCCCGGAGAGGTTCACGTGAGTCCCCCGCCCGTTCTGGTCGGCCCAAACCGGAGCCACCGGGAAGCTCGGATCCGCGTGAAGCTCGCGCCCGAGGTAGTAGGAGTTGGTGAGACCCACGTCGCATTCGCCGTCCTTGATGGCGTCGAGCACGTCGGTGTCCGATCCGAAGATCTTGGGGTCGTTCGCCATCCAGCGCCGGAGCATGGCCTCAGTGGACGCCCCGCCGTCCTTTGCGATCCGGTCGGCCACGAACGAGACGTTGTAGTCGCTCGTGCCCGAGCGCAGGCAGAGCTTGTCCCTCCAGCGGGGGTCGCCCAGGTCCTCGTAGGTGGTGGCGGCGGTCGGGCTCACGCGCTTGGTGGAGCGCATGATCGTGCGCGCCCTCGTGGTCAGCCCGAACCAGTTGTTGCCCGGGTCGCGGACGTCCGCGGGCACGTTCTTCAGGATCTCGGGATCGTTCACGGGCTCGAGCAGGCCGGCCTTCGTCGCGCGCCAGAGGTTCGCCGCGTCCACCGTGATCAGCAGGTCCGCCCGCGTCTTGTCCCCCTCGCTGCGGATGCGCTCGTAGAGCTCCGACGCCTCCCCGCCGAACAGGGTGAGCTTCGTGTCCGTCGTCTTCGCGAAGTCCTTGAAGGGCTGCTCCTCGCCGTAGTGGGAGCGAGCGGTGTAGACCACGAGCCGACCGGCGGAGGAGCCGGACGTGGCCACCACGACGCCGACGAATCCGGCCACGAGCACCGCCGTGCCCACGGCCACGAGAGTGATGAGCCGTTTGCGGGACATGGGGCGTTAGGGTACCCTAATCCGGCTCCAGCAGCGGACCACGGCGCACCCCTCGTGCCACTGCGCCAGCTTGCCCTGACGGCCTCCGTCATCGGTACAATCCTTATTTCCGACCTCGGAAATTGGATTTGGAGCGCGACGACATGGCGAGCACTGACAAGACGAGAGTCGCGCGCCCAAGCGCGATCAAGGAGAACGAGCAGGGACAGCTTGTCGCCCGCAGGGGGATCTCGCGCGAGGTGATCGAGGAGCTTTCGCACATCAAGGGCGAGCCTCAGTGGATGCGCGAGAAGCGCATCAAGTCATTCGAGATCTTCGAGCGCAAGCCCATCCCCACGTGGGGCGTGGACCTCTCCGACCTCGACCTCTCCACCCTCGTCCTCTACTCGCCCCCCGAGGCAGGCCGCTTCGACAGCTGGGACGACGTGCCGAAGGAGATGAAGGACACCTACGAGAAGCTCGGCATCCCCCAGGCCGAGCGCGAGCACCTCGCCGGTGTGGTCGGCGTCTGGCGCCAGGAGCCCTTCTACGAGGGGCTCAAGCAGGAGTACGCCGACATGGGGATCCTCTTCTGCGCCATGGACACGGCGGTCACCGAGCACGAGGACATCGTGCGCGAGCACTTCATGAACAAGTGCGTGCCGCCGCAGGACAACAAGTTCTCGGCGCTTCACGGCGCTGTGTGGTCCGGCGGCTCGTTCCTCTACGTGCCCAAGGACGTGAAGGTCGACCTCCCGCTCCAGGCGTACTTCCGCATGGAGGGCTCGGGCGAGGGCACCTTCGAGCACACGATGATCATCGCCGACGAGGGCTCCGAGGTGAACTACATCGAGGGCTGCACCGCGCAGACCTACTCGGTCAACTCGATGCACTCCGCGGTCGTCGAGATCTTCGTGAAGGAGGGCGCCAAGGCCCGCTACACGACGGTGCAGAACTGGTCCAAGGACGTGTTCAACCTGAACACGAAGCGGGCCATCGTCGACGCTCACGGCACGGTCGAGTGGGTCGGCGGCTCCATGGGAGCCAAGAAGGTCATGCTCTACCCCGGCTCCTTCCTGATGGGCGAGGGCGCCCGTGCCGACCACCTCAACGTCGGCGTGGCATCCGGGAACGTCTGGAAGGACACCGGCGCCAAGGTGCTCCACCTCGCGCCGAACACCACCTCCAACATCCTCGCCAAGTCGATCTCCAAGGACGGCGGGATCATGGGCTACCGCGGGCTGGTCCGGATGGGCCACAACTCGCAGGGGTCGAAGGCGCACGTCCAGTGCGACGGCCTGATGATGGACGACCGCTCGCGGTCGGACACCTGGCCCGACATCCAGATCCAGAACCCTCACGTCACCGTCGCGCACGAGGCCGTGGTGGGCAAGATCTCGGACGAGCAGCTGTTCTACCTCCGCTCCCGTGGGCTCACGGAGGAGGAGGCGGCGGCGATGATCGTGAACGGCTTCATCGAGCCGGTCACGAAGGAGCTGCCGATGGAATACGCGATCGAGCTGAACCGCCTTATTCAGCTCGAAATGACCGACAGCATCGGCTAGTCGCGCTGCAAACCTTCGCTGCGGGGCGTCCTCGGTCGCTCGCGTGCGGGTACACGCGACGCTCCCTGCGTCCTTCCGCAGCTTGGTTTTCGCGCTCTAGCCTCGCTGTGGCCGATCAGCGACCGCGGTCCAGCCGGTCCGCGGCTGCCTTCGCGGCCCGCCTGAACAGCTGGTCGAGGGCCTCGCGGCGGGGCACCGGGGTGTCCGCCGTGGGATCCGGCCCGTCGGCGTCAGGACTCTCGTCGTTCCGCTGGTCCGGCTGAGTGGGCCCGTCGGGCCGCTCGCTTGAAGTCATCCGGCGAGAGGATAGGGCTGACGCCAAGAGCGGCGTTCCTCCTGCGAGCCGCTACCTCGTGAAGGGGCGCTTCGGCTGCTTCACGGCGCCGCCCGGCCTGTCGTGCACGGGCAGGCGGAGCTTCAGGTCCGAGACCTGGATCGACCACACGAAGTTGGACGGGCGGCCGTACGGGGCGTCCTTGCCCACCAGCTCGAGCTTGGCCACGTGCCCGGCGGCGAAGTGCCAGCCGTTCGGATGGAGCTGGAAGACCTGGTGCTTGCCCGGACGCGGCCGGTAGAGCGCGCGGGCCACGAGCGTCTGCGTGGCGCCGCCCGGAGCCACGTCCCAGAGCCTGGCCGCGAGAGCCGGATCGCGGCCGCTGACCTTGACGCGGGCGCTGATCGCGGGGGAGCCGAGCAGGGTGTACCCGGAGCCCGTGGCCGCGGGCAGCCGATAGGTGGCGGCGCCCGCCTCGTCGCCGGCCGCGGTGGTGGCGCAGGCGCCCTGGCCGGTGATCGGGTCGATCGCCCGTGAGGTCACCGGGTTGCCGGAGCTGGAGAGCACGGTGTGGGCGCCGGCCGAGCCGTAGCGCACCTCGCCGGGACTGAGCGCATCCCAGGTCTTCGCCCGGTAGGGACCGCCCGAGGGGGCCGTGCTCGGACACGTCTGGGTCAGCGCCTCCACACCGCGCAGCACCCGAACCGGCTTGCCCTTCACGTAGTGGTCGAACCACTGGTGGGTGCGCATGTCGAGCCGTGCCGTGTCGGCGGCCTTGCCCTGGCCGCGGGGGTGGCCGAAGTCGAAGTGGAACTGAGAGATCGGCGCGCGCGGGTACTTGGAGAGGACCTTGTTGGCGTAGCGCACGGCCTCGTCGGCCGGGAACAGGTCGTCGGTGAAGCCGTTCGAGATGAGGGTCGCCGCGGGGCGGACGCTCATCTTGAGGTAGTAGGCCGAGTGGTTGTGGGCGATCTCGCGCGAGAGGGCGCGCACCGCCGGGTTGGAGTCGTACGGCTCGCCCGCCGACTCGATCTCGAACCAGCTGGTCAGGTCGGCGCCCGGATCGGCGCCCTTGGGCGCGTAGAACCCGGTGGCCAGGCCCGATCCGTAGAGGATGTTCTGGTAGCTGAGCTTCATGATCCCCAGCGGGGCGAGGTCATCGGTGGGACTGGTGACCTGGGTGTCGAGCGTGCCGCCGTTCGGGGTCAGCGAGTGCACCAGGTCCGACCAGGGGATGACCGGCACGGCAGCGGCGATCTCCATCGGCTTTCCCTTTGGGCTCCGCCAGGGCACGTAGCGGCCGTTGCGCAAGCGCACGCGATCCCTCAGGGTCGCGAGCGTGAGCGACTGGCCGCCGCCGTACGAGCCCCCGGTCACGCCGATCTTGCGCGGCGCGACGATGCCCTGGTCGGCCAGCAGGCCGGCGAGATACTGGGTGTCGTGCGCCTCATAGCGCGAGTCGCCGAGGTGAACCCATCCGCGGGCGCAGCCGGCCGGGTCCGCGGTGCGCGAGGCCACCGACCCGCAGGAGTTGCCGAATCCGCGCGCCGTGTAGTTGAGCACCGCGTAGCCGTCCTCCGCCCATGCCTTCGAGGAGCCGAGCCCGCTCTTGCTTCCGGCCCACCCGTGGAGCTGGACGACAAGCGGGAGGTTCTTCGACGCCGTGGCCGGCAGCGTCACGTTCACGTCGAGCGGCACGCCGTCGAAGGTCGGCACGCGTGTGGCCACCGACCCCTCGCAGAACCGCACGCCCTGGGTGGGCACGCAGTCGAGCTTGTCGAAGGGCCGCAGCGTCTGGGCCCCGGCGGGTGTGGCCGCCAGGACGGACAGCGCGCAGCCCACCACTCCAGCGCGAATCAGTCGTCTCCTCACTGGGGCGAGCATAACCCAAGCGCGCGAGCGCATGACGAACCGCCCACGGCGGCTCGCTCAAAGAAAACGCGGCCCGTGCCGATGGTTGGCGGGATGAGCGTCAACGACCTCGTGCTCGTGCAGGGCATGGCCGACACGAGGCTCGCCCTCTCCCGCTGGAACGAGCGCCCGTGGACGGTCCTGCGCCCCTGGCTGCGACTCAGCTTCTGCATCGCCGTGATGCTGCTCGTGGCGGTCTACGTGATCGCGAAGCTCACGACGCCCGACAGCTCGCGCTACATCCTGCCGGGGGTGAACTCCGAGGCCGGGCTCGACGACTACGCGGCGGTGCTCTTCCGCAACTCGCTGGTACTGGCGCTGCACGCTCTGGCGTGCGTGGCGGGCTTCATCGCCGGCAGCGCGATGCCCCTCTCGGCCGCCCAGCGCAGCGGCCTCTCACGCTGGGTGCACGAGAAGGCGGCCACCTTCGCGATCGCCTTCGTCATCTGTGCCACCACCTTCTCGCTGGCTACGCAGGCCTACGTGATCGGATCGCAGGCGTCCACGATCGCCGCCCAGCTGGGAATCACCCCGGGCCAGCTCATGCTCACCCTGATCCCTCACGCCATCCCGGAGTTGGTGGCGCTCTTCCTGCCCCTGGCGGCCTGGATCATCGCCAGCCGCCGCGACGACTGGCAGGACCTGCTGGCGGCCACCGCCGTGACGGTGGCCATCGCCGTGCCCACCCTCCTGATGGCGGCGGCGATCGAGGTCTGGGTGTCACCGCGCATCATGGAGGCGATCGCGACGCACCAGCCTCCGCTCCACGGCTGACCCGGAAAGCAAACGGGGCGGCCCGCAGGCCGCCCCGTAAGCGAACTTCTCAGTCCGAACGAGCTAGCAGCGGCCCTGCTTCGTGGCCTTCTGCTTGTCGTTCTGCTCGTCGGTGAACGTCGCCTGGATGGTGCGCTTGCCACCCTTGCATCCGATCGAGCTGTAGAAGCCGACCTTGACCTTCTTGCCCTTGATCTTGGTCTTGGCCGTCCTCTTGGCGATCTTCGACACCACGTTGCGCACGGAGTTGTCGAGACCGGACGGGTGCAGCAGGTCCGGCGGAACCGTGAACCTGAGGTCATCGGCCGGGAGCCCACCGAACTTGGTGAGCACGAACTTGGCCTTGATCGCGAGATGGATCGGCGTGGGACAACCGATCGCCTTCGAGTTCACGTCCGTGGGCGAGGGCGGATCGCCGTCGAGACGAATCGCCATGCCGCCGTTCTTGCCGGCGCCGCTGATGTTGTACAGCGCCAGCTTCAGGTTGCAGAACAGCTTCACGGTCAGCGACGAAGCCGGACCGACCACGTTCTGCACGAGACCCGTTCCGACCTTGGCCTTCTTACACTTCCCGGACACCTTCGCCGCGTTGGCCTGAGAGAACGTGCAGGTCGGGAACGCGTCCGGGTAGGTCAGCAGACCCTCGGATCCGATCGCGTAGACCTTGATCGGCGTGCCGCGGTTAGCCGGGTTGTCATCGGCCACCGTGTAGCTGAAATTCAGCCCGACCGGGACCGGCTTCTTCGCCGTGCCCTTGGCCTTGGACGGCTTGGTGGCGCCATCGACGCCGTAGACATTGGCGCCAAGCGCCACTCCTGCGAGCGACAATGCTGCAACGGCAGCGATCGCAATTACGAGAATCTTTCGCATTCTCCTCCTCCTGGAAACTGACGGGTGCAGGTACGGACGCCCGTCCGATTCTCGGCATGCGAGCCGGCGCGGGACGGGCGCAGCCTATAACACACCCGGTACCCCTTGGATGCGGTGCTCACACCCGGGAACCTTGCTTACCCGGTTCGGTCATCCTTCCCCGCGTGCGACCGCCGGCCGACGCCAACATCTTCGCCCCGGAGTTTCCGCCCCGCATGCAGTGGGTGGGCGCGCCGTTCATGCGCATGGACCGGCTGATGGGGAGCCATGCGGTGCTGATCGAGTTCTGGGACTTCGCCCGAATTCACTCCCTGCGGACCATGCCCTACCTCCGCGCATGGCAGCGCCGCTACGGGGACATGGGCCTGACCGTGATCGGCGTCCACTCACCCGGGTACTCGTTCGGGCGCGACCCGGAGACCGTGGAGCGAGCGATCGAACGCCTCGAGGTGCCCTACCCCGTGCTGCTCGACGCCGACCTCGAGGTCTGGCGGCTCTACGGCAACCGCGGCTGGCCCGGGCGCTACCTCTTCGACCGGCGCAGCCTGCTGCGCCACCTCCACTACGGCGAGGGCGAGTACGCGGAGACCGAATTGGCCATCCAGGAGTGCCTGAGGGAGCTGGACGAGGATCTGGAGATGCCCGCGGTGATGGAGCCGCTGCGCGCGGAGGACGCTCCGGGCGTGCTGCTCTCCCCTCAGACCGCCGACATCGCGCTGCCGGCCGACCGCGAACGGCTCGAGCTGGTCCGCGACTGGACCGACGGACCGGACTGGATCGAGGCGGCCCACGCGGGCAGTGCGGCGACCTTCACGTTCAGCGCGGGCGAGGCCCACGCGGTGATGTCGGGCGGCGGCCTCGAGCCCGGGATCTACGAGACCGGCGGAACGGTGACCGCCGAGGAGCCGGGCCTCCGGCTCCACGGCGTGCAGTTCACGCCCGCGCCGCCTGTTCCCGCCTGATCTCGCGCGGGAGCATGAAGCGCACGTCCTCCTGGACGACCTCGAACTCCGAGATGTCGGTGGTCCCGCGATCGCGGAAGAAGGCCACCAGCCGCTGCACCAGCTCCTCCGGAGCGCTGGCCCCTGAGCTGATGCCCACCACCCGCTTTCCCACGAGCCATTCCTCACGTACCTGCAGCTCGTTGTCCACCAGGTGGGACTCGGCCCCGTGGTCGCGCGCCACCTCGACGAGGCGGTTCGAGTTCGACGAATTGCTGGAGCCGATCACCAGCACCAGGTCGCACTCGCCTGCCATCTGGCGCACGGCGAGCTGGCGGTTGGTGGTGGCGTAACAGATGTCGTCGGTCTTGGGACCGGTGATGGCCGGGAAGCGCTCGCGGAGGCGACGGATGATCCGGTCGGTCTCGTCCACCGACAGGGTGGTCTGGGTGAGGTAGGCCATGCGCTCGGGATCTGCGACCTCGAGCGCGTCCACGTCCTCCTCGGTCTCGACGAGCACGAAGTGGTCGGGCGCCTCGCCCATCGTGCCCTCCACCTCCTCGTGGCCCTCGTGGCCGACGAGCACGATCGTGTACCCCTCGGCCGCGAACTTCTTGGCCTCGACGTGCACCTTGGTGACCAGCGGGCAGGTGGCGTCCACGGAGCGCAGGTTCCGGGCCTCGGCGTTGGCGTGCACACTGGGTGCAACTCCGTGGGCGGAGAACACCACGGTCTCGCCCTCAGGAACGTCCGTCTCCTCCTCCACGAACACCGCTCCGCGAGCGCGAAGCTGCTCCACGACGTGCTTGTTGTGAACGATCTCCTTGCGCACGTACACCGGCGGCCCGTAGAGCTCCAGTGCACGCTCGACCGTCTGAACGGCCCGGTCGACGCCCGCACAATACCCGCGCGGAGCGGCCAGCAGGACCTTCTCGGGAGTGGCTCCGGTCACGCTTCAGAGGCTAGCGAGGAACCCCAGCATGGTTTCCCCTGTCCGGTCCAGGCTGAGCTCGGAAACCGCCGACATGTCGTCGCAGCGCCGGTGGAAGCAGGGGAAGTCGAAGTCGATCAGGTCGATCGACGGGACCCCCTGGCGGAGGAAGGGGAGGTGGTCGTCGAGGAGGCTCGCGCCGATCGTGGCCGGGAACGCGCTCCCGGCCCCGCCTCTGCGCGCCGCGGACCTGAGCTTGCGCCAGAGCGCCGCGTTCGAGAACCCTTCGCGGGGAATGCGCAGCCGTTTGTTCCCCACATAGTCGAGCAGCACCATGGCGCGGGCGCCCCGGAAGCGGGCCGCGGCCACCTTGCTGCCGCGCAGGCCGTCCTTCTCGAAGCGCGAGTCAGGGCTCCCGCGCGGGCTCTCCTCGCCGTCGAAGAAGACGAACACCAGCGTTCGCCGAAGGGTCCGCGGGCGGATCGTGCGGGCGAGCTGGAGGGCGACGGCCGTGCCCGAAGCGCCGTCCACGGCACCGACGAAGCCGGGAACATCCTTGGTGTCGTAGTGCGCGCCCACCACCACGTAGCCCCGGCCGCGGCCGGGGATTCGGCCCACCACGTTGCGCAGGCCGCCCGGCACCGCCTGGAAGCGACCGCCGGGCACGAGCCCGCGGATACGGCGCGCGAGGCGGCGAGACTTCGCGGACCCCGCCGGCCGTGGCCCGAGCCTCACCTGCTCCCTCACCAGCCTCAGCGCGGCAGCCGAGTCGAAGCGGTCCGCCGCTCTTGCCTCCCTCGGCGCGGCGGCGCTGGAGCCACTGTCACAGCTCAGCGCGAGAAGCGCCGCTCCGGCGACCAGCGCCACTCCCGCGGCGGGAACGATCGGCTTCATGCTGCAATTGTGGCGAGCCGGGCGGCGCCCGGGTAGGCTCCGGAGCGTGGAGAAACAGGCTCATCAGGCTCGGCTGACCGCGATCGACGCGTCCTTCCTGCACCAGGAGAAGCAGTCGTCGCACATGCACGTGGGCGCGCTCGTGACCTTCGAGGGCCCGCCTCCGGCACGGGTCGACTTCGTGGACCAGCTCCAGACGCGGCTGAAGCTCATCCCCCGCTATCGCCAGCGGCTCGCCTTCCCGCCCTTCCAGATGGGCCGTCCCTTCTGGGTGGACGACCCCAGCTTCAACATCGACTACCACGTGCGCCACACCGCGCTGCCGAGCCCGGGCAGCGACGACCAGCTGCGCCAGCTCACCGGGCGCATCTTCTCGCAGCGCCTCGACCGCTCGAAGCCGCTGTGGGAGCTGTGGATCGTGCAGGGCCTCGAGCGCAACCGCTTCGCCCTCATCTCCAAGACCCACCACGCGCTGGTGGACGGCGTCGGTGGGGTGGACATCGCCACCGTGCTCTTCGACACCTCGCCGGTCCCCGCGGAGATTGAGCCCGAGGAGGCCTGGCGGCCCGCGCAGGAGCCCTCCGACGCCGACCTCGTGGCCGAGGGAGTGAAGGGCCTGGTGCGCACTCCGCTCGACGTGGCAGGGCGGGCACTGGGCGCCCTGGGGCGTCCGGGGCACTCGCTGGGCCAGCTGCGCGAGGCCGCCGAGGGCGTGGGCGAGATCGTGTGGGCGGGCCTCAACCCGGCGCCCGAGGTGCCGCTCAACGTGCCCATCGGGCCGCACCGGCGGATCTGGTGGGTGGAGAGCCGGCTCTCCGACTTCAAGACGATCAAGGATGCCCTCGGCGGCACCGTGAACGACGCGGTGCTCACCGTGGTCTCGGGCGCGCTCGGGCGCTGGCTGCGAGGCCGCGGCGTGCGCACCGAGGGGCTGGAGCTGCGCGCCCTGGTGCCCGTCTCGATCCGCGCCTCGGACGAAACCGGCACGCTGGGCAACCGCATCGCCGCCATGCGTGCTCCGCTGCCCGTGTACGCCGGGGATCCGGTGGAGCGGCTGCAGATCGTGCGCGAGTCGATGGGCCACCTGAAGGAGTCGAAGCAGGCGCTGGGCGCCGAGGTGATCTCCGGGCTCGAGGGCTTCGCTCCGCCCACGCTTCTGGCGCAGGCATCGCGGCTGAACTTCTCCACCCGCCTCTTCAACCTGATCGTGACCAACGTGCCCGGCCCGCAGTTCCCGCTCTACCTGCTGGGGCGGGAGATGGAGTCGATCGTGCCGATCGCGTTCCTGCCCGAGAACCACGCCATGGCCATCGCGATCATGAGCTACAACGGGAACGTCCACTTCGGGCTGCTGGGCGACTACGACGCGATGGGCGACCTCGACCGCTTCGGCAAGCACCTGGACGAGGCCCTCGCCGAGCTACTGGCGGTGGCGCGGCGCAGGGCGGTGAAGGCCGCGCAGGCGAACGGCGGCAACGGCTCGGGGAAGGCGAAGGCCTCGCCCCGGACGACCAAGCCTTCACGCACGCGCTCTCAGACCGAGAGCTAGGCGCTCCCAGCGGCACCGGCGCGGTGCTCGTCCGCGAGCCGCCGCGCCAGGACGAGCGTCTCCTCGTCGAGCGGGGCGGTCACGATCTCGCGACCGCGGGCGTACTCCGCGAGTAGCGCGTCCCTCACTCCGTCCCAGGTCGTGCCGGGCAGCTCGGCGGCCACGTCGCCGGTGGTGGCGGGGAGCCATTCGAGGCCCAGTGCCTCGTACACCGGCTCGAGAGCGGCGCGCACCCGTCCCGCACCGGCCACCACGAGAACGGCGCCCACGTGGGCGCCGCCGGCCACCAGGCGCTGCCCGGTGCCGGCCAGCTTCAGCTCTCCGCGTGCGCTCACGCTGTAGCTGCCCGGGCAGTACTCGCCCGTGACCTCGCCCACGCGCGCGTCCACGCCCAGGCGCCGGAGGGCGCGCACGATCAGCCCCGCGGTGTCCTCGAACCGCGCGCGGATGCCGAGCCGCGGAGCGTCGTCGGGAACGGCGTGGGCGAGCGAGACCGTGTCCTCGTGGAACACCGCCGCGCGGCCGCCCGCCAGCCGCAGCACGGACTCGAACCCCGCGCCCGCGGCGGCGCTCACCGCGGCGGCGAAGCCCGGGGCCACCGCGTCCTGCTTGCCGAAGGCCACCATCGGCTCCGGGCGCGTCAGCCGAAGCGTCTCGGGCAGCTCACCGGCCGCCACCCGCAGCAGGAGCGCACGCGACACGGCAATGTCAAGCGCCGGGTCCCCGGCCACGGTCTCCTCGATGAGGTGGAGGCGGCTCAGTAGCCGAGCGCGAACTTCGCGTCTTCGCTCATACGCTCCGGCGTCCAGGCCGGACTGAAGACCATCTTCGGGTAGACCCGCTCCACGCCGTCCAGCTCGCTCACGAACTCCTCGATCTGCTCAGAGACCTGGGGCCCGATCGGGCATCCCGGGGAGGTGAGCGTGAAGGTCACGAACACCTCGGCCTTGTCCACCTCGACCTCATAGATGAGTCCCAGCTCCACGAAGTCGAGCCCCAGCTCGGGGTCGATCACGTTGGTGAGGGCATCCTGAACTTCGTCCACGGAGGGCATGTCCACAAGGGTAGTCATGCTCCGATCAGCGCGACGCGCCGGCGAGGAGCACAGCCCGATCGGCGATCGGGCGAGCACCGGAGCGGGGGTAGTAGGGTCCGGGAAAGTGCCGATCTTCGGGCTATTCCTGCTCTTTCTGGTGCTCCCGGTGGCGGAGCTCTATGTGATCCTGAAGGTCGGCGATTCCATCGGCGTCTGGTGGACGCTGGGGCTGCTCGCGGCCGACTCGCTGATCGGCACCATGCTGCTCCGGAGCCAGGGAAGGACGGCTTGGAGGAGGTTCAACGCCGCGCTGGCCGAGGGCCGGCTCCCCCACCGCGAGGTGATGGACGGCGTGCTCGTGATCTTCGGCGGGGCCTTCCTCATCACTCCCGGGTTCATCTCGGACATCGTCGGCGTCCTGCTGCTGCTGCCTCCCTCCCGCGCCGTGATCAGGCGGATGCTGGCGCGCAGGTTGACCCGCCAGGCGACCGAGGGGGTGGCCGGAGCGCGCACGTCGCGCGGGCCAAAGCGCACGCACGACGTGGACGGCTCGGCCACCGAGTACGACTCTCCACCGGGGCGGCTCGACCGGTGAGCGCGCCCGCGCTCGCCGTCGCCTTCTACGACCACGCGCGCGAGCTCTACGGGACGGCGCGGTCGGGGGCGACCGTGCTGTTCGAGGGACGGAGGCCCGCGGCGGTGCCCGAGGGTCCCCAGGTCGCGCCCGTGCCCGGGGGATGGAAGGCCGACCTGCCGGGCCGCCTCTCGCTCGAGTTCGAGCCCGTCTCGCCCGAGGCCGAGCTGGGGATGCTGTCGGCGACGGTCTGCGTTGTGAGAGGCGAGGCCGGAGGCAGCCGCGTGGAGGGACTGGGAACGGTGGCGGAGACGCACCACGCGCCGGCCTGGGAGGAGCTCGACGCGATCCGCACCCTCTCAGCACTGGCCGACGAGGGCCACGCCGCGCTCGCGGTGGCCAGGCGCGCGCGGGGCGCCGCCGGCCACGGCGAGGAGGACGTGCGAGCGCAGCTGCTCGACGACGGGAACCTGCTTCCGCTCGAGAACGCCCGCATCTCCACCGTGTACGACGGCGGCGGGCGCCAGCGCAGCGCTGGTCTCGAGCTCTGGGTGGCCGGGGAGGAGTTCCCGCGCCGTGGCTCCGGGGTGGTCCTGGCCGGCACCTCCCTGGATCTGGAGGGCGTGGGTGTGCACGTGGCGATCTTCCGCTGGCGCCTGGACGGCCGCGAGGCCACTGGGGCCTACGAGCTGACCGCGCGGATCGATCCGCCCGCGGCCGCGTGAGGGGCACCTTCATCTCCGACTTCGGGGGCGTCCTCACCGCGCCCCTGTCACACGGATTCCTCGCCTACCAGGAGGAGTCAGGCGTGTCGACCGAGGAGCTCGGCCACGCCATGGCGCGAGCCGCCGGGGCCCACGGCGACCATCCCCTCTTCGCGCTCGAGCGCGGCGAGATCACCGAGGCGGAGTTCGGTGGCCTGCTCGCGCGCGAGCTGCCCGACGGGTTCGATCTCGCGCGCATGCGCGACCTGCTCTTCCAGAGCCTCGGGGCGAACGAGCCGATGATCGCGTTTGCGCGTGAGCTCCGGAACCGGGGCAAGCGGACCGCCCTCCTGACCAGCAACGTGCGCGAATGGGAGCCGCTTTGGCGATCCAAGCTGCCCGAGATCGACGAGATCTTCGAGGTGGTGGTGGACTCGGCCTTCGTGGGCATGCGCAAGCCGGAGCCCGCGATCTACGAGCTCACCCTGGCCCGGCTCGGCGTGGCCGCCGGCGACTGCGTGTTCCTCGACGACCTCGACGTGAACTGCGAGGCGGCGCGAGAGCTCGGCATGCTGGCCGTGCGCTTCGAGGACACCGCGCAGGCGGTGGCCGGCCTCGAGGCGGCGTTCGCGGAGGGCTAACGGCCGATCAGGGCGCCCAGCGCCGTGCGCATCGCCGCGCACGCCTCGCCGGGAGCCAGCTGCTGGTGAATCCGCAGGTTCTCGAAGGAGGTCCAGGCCGCGGCGGCCACCATCGCCGCCAGCGTCGTGGCCCGCTCACCCTCGGGTATGGCCGCAATCTCTCGGGCGAAGACGCGCTCGACCTCGATCGCCTTCGCCCTGCGGGCCGCGGTGAGCCACGCCGCGATGGACTCCGATTCGTGCTCCTTGAGGAGGGCCGCCCGGCGCACGCCCTGGACCTGCTCGAACAGCCGGCAGCGCTGCTCCACGAAGGCGTCGAGACGCTCGTCCAGCGGCAGCGCGGCGTCCACCGGCCGCAGCGTGGGCACCACGCGGTCGTATTGGCGCCGGCCCGCAGCCTCGAAGAGCGCCTCCCGGTCCCCGAAGTGCTGGAAGATCGAGCGCTCGGACACGCCGGCCCGCTGGGCCACCCGCTCGGCCGTGGGACTCAGCTCGCCCTCGTCGAGCAGGACGAGCAGTGCCTCCACCACGGCATCCCGCGTGCGCTCGGCACGAACCGTGCGCCCGTCCCTGGTACCCGCCGCGGTGACCTCCATCGGTGGAGGATAGTTCCGAACGTTAAAGAGACGCGGACCTTGCGCTTGAGGAGCGCGCCCACGCCTGCCGAAGCGGGCGGGTCGCGCGGCGGGCCTCACACCTCTCGGCCTCGCTCTTTGCGCTGGTCCACGTCTCAGGAACCAGTAGAACATTCGTCCGGCGCGGGGTCAAGGGGGAACCGGAGCGGCTCCCCGCACCTTGCGAAAAAAAAGCCGGCGAGGAGCGCAGCCCGACCGTCGATCGGGCGAGCACCGCAGCCATGTCTACCCGCGGCGGTTGCGAAGCTCGCGGCGGGCGATCTTGCGGAACCGGAGCACCTTCTTGGCGTTCTGGCGGTAGCGCTCGAGGTTCGACGCCGGGGGCAGCTCGAACCCGCCCACGAGGCGATGCGGGATCAGCGCCCATGAGCCGCCCTCCTCCACGAGGTCGCCGCGGACCTGGAAGTTCCGCTGCCAGGAGAAATCGGGGGCGTGGTCGTGGGCGGTCACGCACGCCAGGCCGGGCTGCCAGGGCACGCCCACCGGGGCGCCGCCGAGGCGGAGCCGGTGCCCGGGGCGGTCCACCTCGATGGGAAGGCGCACGGAGAAGGGGAATCCGTCGGGCGCGGCGAGCGACACCACCGCGTGGGGATAGCGATCGCCCAGCTCGTCCAAGCGCTGGTCCCACACCGGCATCCCGCCCTCCGTGTCGGCACGGTCGTCGTCGGGCTCCTCGTCGTGGCCCGATCGCACCTCCTCCATGCGCGCGTCGAAGAGCTCGGGCGGCTGGGAGGGATGGGGCCCCCGCCACACGTAGACGCGCTCCGGCCGGACGTGCACGTAGATGCGCGAGAAGTACCAGTTGAACATCCGGCGCAGCGCCTTGGGCGGGAGCATCTCCACCGTGGCCGGGAGCTTCTCCGAAGCCTCCGCGATGTAGCGCTCGCGGTTGGCGTCGAGGTCGCGATCGTCCACGTCGGCGGTCCCCTGGACCAGGACCTGGACCGCATCGTCGATTCCGCTCCCGGTGGGGTCGGAGAAGAGGAGCGCGACCTTGGGGTTCCGGCGGGCGTCGTGGGCCTTCTTCGGATAGCCGAGGCCGGTGGTCAGGTCGATGCAGGGCTCGCCCGGGCGGTAGTACGGGGTGATCGGCCACGTGATCGGCTGGCCGGCGCGGTCCAGGGTCGTGTATTCGGCCGTGATGAAGCGGTCGAATACCTGCTGGATCTCCGTGGGAAGGGTCGCCGTCACTACAGCCGGTAGTCAACCACCGCCCAGGGCCCACCCGCAAGAGGCCGGTGGGGTCCGGAAAGGCCGGCAAGGACGTCCACCGTGCTCTATCACTCGTTAAGTAGCCCGCCCCAGCCGCCGATACCGCTTCTGAAGTCGCAAACGCAGCAGGAAGACTCGCTTGTACGACCTCGGAACACTTATCGACGTGCTCGACGGCGCTCCGGCGTGGGCGCCCACGATCCTGCTCGCGCTCGCGGCGCTCGTGTTCCGGCCGAAGCGCCGGGAGCTCCCCCGCCCGTCGCGGACCCGCCCCCGGCTCTCCTCGGAGTCCGGCTCGATCCTCGTCGAGGTTCTGGTGGGTGCGGTCCTGCTGGCGATGGCCACGACGGCGCTGCTGAACGGCATCGACGGGGCGCAGAAGACCGGCGGCCGCAACAAGGCCCGCACCGTGGCGGCCACCCTGGCCGAGCAGGACCAGGAGCGCATGCGCGGCCTGGCCCCCGAGACCCTGGTGGGCCTGATCGGCACGCCCACCGTGCGCACGGTGAACGTGCGCGGCGTGGACTACACGGTCAGGTCCAGCTCCAGCTGGGCGGTGGACGCGAGCAGCAACGGGATCAGCTGCTCCAGCGCGTCGAAGACCGCGGCCAACCTCCGGATCGTCTCCACCGTCAGCTCCGCGTTGACTCGCGGAAACGTGGTCGAGTCGAGCCTGGTGTCGCCGGGCCCGGGCACCTTCGCCGACGGCGAGGGCACGGTGGGCGTGCAGATCCTGGACCGCGACGGCGATCCGGCCCCGGGGGTCAACGTGAGCCTCACGGGCGCCAACTCCTATCTGGCCACCACCAACGACCTCGGGTGTGCGGTGTTCCCCTTCATCGACGTCGGCGACTACGACATCTCGGCCAGCTACCTGAGCTGGGTGGGCTGGCAGGGCCAGACCCCGGTCCTCAGCAGCGTCAGCTCGATCCAGGGCCAGACCACCACGGCCGGACTCGTGATGGACAGCCCGGCCACCATCAATGCCACGTTCAACACGATGGTGAACGGGGTGGTGGTGACCGGCCAGAAGACGCGCTGGCTCACGGTGGGCAACGCCAAGCTCAACCCGCCCTACGTCAAGCAGACGACGCTGACCAGCGCGGCCCCGGCCAACGCGACCACGGTGGGCATCGGCGGGCTCTTCCCGTTCGCCGACGGATACGGCGCCTACGGCGGGGCCTGCGATGCCAACGACCCCGCGGACTACGGCGCCACCCCCACCACGGTGCCGGTCTCGCCCGGCACCACGGCCACCCCCTCGGTGCGGCTCCCGGCGATCAACCTCGTGGTCTACCAGGTGAACGGCACCTCGGTCCAGAGCGGCGCGACCGTGATCGTGAAGACGGCCGACCCGGGCTGCACCAACACCTTCCCCACCCAGACCACCAGCTCCACAGGCGTGCTGCCGCTCCCCGGCCATCCCTACGGCAAGTACACGGTCTGCGCCTATTCCGGAACGAGCTACGGCCGCGCCGATGTGCGCACCAGCAGCGGCTGGGACAGCAAGCAGACGACGTCGGTGGCCACGGAGGGCAGCGCGAACAAGATTGACGACACGATCGACGACACCGCGGCCGCCGGGAACACCACCAGCCAGACCACCAGCGGCGCGATCAAGATCCAGCTCAACCGCACGACGTCCACCGGAGCGGTGTGCCCGTGATCGGCCGGCGGCTCTCCAGCGAGCGCGGCATGACCCTGATCGAGGTGATTGTGGCCATGACCATCGGCCTGGTGGTGCTCATGGCCGCCTTCGTGCTGCTGGACCGGACCTTCGTGGCCTCGGGCCAGGTGGCGGACCGCACGGATGCGCTCCAGCGCGGGCGCCAGGCCATGTCGCTCATAACCCGCCAGCTGCGGTCCGGGGTCTGCATCGGCGTGTCCAATCCTCCCCTGGTGCCGGGCAGCAACGCCTCGTCCGTGAGCCTCTACGCGGACCTCAGCGACGGCAGCGTCAACGCGAAGAAGCGCACGCTCACCTTCGATTCCACCGCGAGCACCATCACCGAGTCCGTGACGGACGGGGTGGGCACCTACCCCGACCTGACCTTCACGGGCACCCCGGTGACGTCGACGATGCTGACCAAGGTGGACCGGATCCCGGACACGAGCGGCCCGCGCGACATGTTCCGCTACTTCCAGTACCAGAACGGCACCACGGACGGCACCCTCCAGCAGATGTCGGTGCCCCTCACCTCAACGACCGTCTCCCGCGTCGCGGTCATCAAGGTCGGCTTCCGCGTGTACGCCGACCGGCCGCTGAGCGAGGACCGAAATTCCGCCGTGCTCGAGGACGACGTGGTCTCGAGGGTGTCGGATCCGACGAAGCCGGAGGCGGGAGCACGATGCGTCTGATCCACCGCTGTCAGAAGGGGTTCACCAGCGTCACCCTGATGGGCGTGCTGCTCGTCGGCGGGCTGCTCGTGGCCGGGAGCTTCACGGTCGTGGACCCGGACATCGGGTTCTCAAAGAAGGACGAGGACTACAAGCAGGCCAACGGAGCGGCGGAGGCCGGCATCTCCTACTACCTGACCCGCCTGGCCCAGGACACGAGCTACTACGTGCACTGCACGAACGTGACCCCGCCCGACGGGCCCGGCACGAGCCCGGTCAACCAGCCATGGAACGGGACGTCGCCGACCGCCGACCCGCGCGTGTCCAGGGCCATCCCGGGCAGCACGTCGCGGTACACGATCGAGCTGCTCCCCGCGACGGGCTTCTCGACCTGCATCGAGAACGACCAGTCGTCGATGATCAACCCCGCCACCGGCGCGTTCCGGATCCGGTCCACCGGGACCATGGGCTCGCGGAAGCGCAGCATCGTCGCCACCCTGCGCCGTAAGGGCTTCATCGACTTCCTCTACTTCACCAACCGGGAGACCTCGGACCCCTCCACCTACAGCTCGTCGGCCGACCAGACACAGGCGAGCAGCGAGTGCGATGCTCCGCGCCAGTCGCGCACCAGCTTCTGCTCGAGGATCAGCTTCATCGACGCGGACGAAATCCGCGGGCCCTTCCACTCGAACGACAGCATCCTGGTGTGCGGTTCGCCCGACTTCGGAGTCGACGCGAACGACATCATCGAGCTGAACCAGAATTCCCCGGGCTACTTCGCCACCAACGGCTGCAGCGCGGCACCCAACTTCAAGGGCACCCTCTCCTACCCCTCGGGTGTGCTGCCGATGCCGACCTCGAACGCCGAGCTCAGGAACACCGCCACCAGCGCCTACCAGTTCAATGGCAATACGAGGATCTTGCTGAAGGGCGACACCATGGATGTGACCTATCCCGGAGGCTCGAAGACGGGCCTGGCCCTGCCCGCCAACGGAGTGATCTACGTCAACAACGTGGCCTGCTCGCAGGGCTACCAGCGCACCAACACCTTCCGCACGTCGGACGCGCTCCAGTCCACCTGCGGCGACGTGCAGGTCTCGGGGACCTACAACAAGGACATCACCATCGGCGCCGACAACGACATCATCGTCACCGACGACCTGAAGCGGGGCGGCTCGGCACCGGGGGTGCTGGCAGGGCTGATCGCGAACAACTTCGTGCGCGTGTACCACCCGGTGAACTACTCGTCGGGCAACTGCGCCGGCAACGCCACCGGCGGGCCCGGCAGCATCACGATCGAGGCGGCGCTCCTGGCCCTGAACCACTCCTTCATCGTGGACAACTGGTTCTGCGGCAGCCCGGTGGGAACCCTCACCGTCTACGGCGCGATCGCGCAGTACTACCGCGGGCCCGTCGGCACCTTCTTGGGCGGAAACGTCGCCTCGGGCTACGTCAAGTCATACGACTACAACTACCGGCTGAAGAACCGCGAACCTCCGTTCTTCATCACCCCCACCGACTCGCCCTGGCAGATCGTGCGCCAGAACGAGCAGGTCCCACCCCGATAGTCGGGCGGCGCGCCCAGGGAGGAGCGCAGCCCGGGCGCCGGCCGGGCGAGCACCGGACCATGCCTTTTAGGCGCAGCCGGGGCGACCCCAGAGACCGCGCTTCCGCTCGCGCGCGCGCCGGGCGGCGGCCACGAAGCGGTGTGCGAACTCCACGTTGGGCGGGATCGTGAGCGGCTGCGCGTAGCCACCCGATACCAGCAGCCCGTTGAGGAAGCGGTCGTCAGGGAGCCAGACGTAGGCCAGCAGGCGCCCGTAGCGGTCGCGCTCCTCCCGCCCGGTCCGGTACCTAACCCGCGCCCCGGGCGCCAGGAACCGGCTCACGAAGTCCGACGCCTCTTGGCCGAAGCACTCCACCCGGCCGTGGATCTCCGGCGTGTCGATCCCGATCAGGCGCACCCGCCCGATGCCCACCAGGCGGATGGTGTCGCCGTCGCTGACCGCCTCGAGCGTGCCCGTGCGGGCGCCCGGCCCCGGGCCGGGGAAGGCGGAGGAAGCGGCGGTCTGGCCGTGGTCCGAGCCGCCGCAGCCGGCGAGCGCGAGCCAGAGAGCCGTTCCGGCAAATAGCCGAGCGAGGAGCAAGCATGAGCGGGAAGGCAGGTAGCAACGCGTGCATCGCACGCGAGCGACCGACGACCCGCTCAGGCGCCGCTGCGCAGCCGGCTAGTTGTCGGAACCAAGCCTGTCCCAGCAGTACAGCTCGACCGCCTCGGCGGCCAGCTCCACCAGTCGCTCGTGCGACAGCCAGGGCAGCACGGTGTCCAGCGCCTGCTCCTCGCTCACCCCGGCCTCGAAGGCGTCGTCGCCCTTGAACCCGGCGGCGATCTTCAGCGCCTCGCGCCGGTGCGTGCCGAGGTGGCGGAAGGCCCGGAGGAGGAAGTCCTTGTTCGCGATCGGGTGCCCGACCTCCAGGGAGGCGTGCCAGGCGGCGAGCATGGACAGGTCGTCGTCGTCGAGCTCCTCCACGGCCTTCGCGTAGTGCACGGCGAGCTCGTCGTCGGGGATCTCGTCGACCCACGCGCGGACCACCTCCCCTAGGAGCTGCCTACGCGCCTCGCGGCCGACGCTCTCGGCTACGACTCTGATCGCTTCCTGCGGCTCAATGAAGCAGAGGGGCATCTGCCTGGACTCCCCTTCGGTTCGCATGCTGGACGAGTCGCAAGATAGGCCTCGCTCCTGACGGAAAGCCGCTTTTCAGCCCGTGGCGGCCGGCTCGGCCAGGGTTTGCTCGGGTCCCCAGCTGCACAGCGAGGCCCGTCCGGGGCAGTCGCCGCATAGCTCGCGGTGCGGCGAGTCGGTGGGCTCGAAGCGGGCCTCCACCACTCCGCGGGCCATCTCGAGGAGCTGTGCCTCGAGGTCGGCCGCCTCATCCGCGTCGTAGGTGACCACGGCCAGATCGTCCGGGCGCTCCAGGAAACAGTGCACGACCTCAACCCGGTCGGCCCCGGACCGCAGGGCGGCCAGCGCGTATACGAGGCGCTGGGTGGCGTAGGCGCGAGCGCAGAGCTCCTCGGGGTCGCGGCCGTCGAGGGCGTCGCTCTTGTAGTCCACCACGAGCGCGCCGCCGGCCTCGGTGGCGTACACGTCCACCACACCGTTCACCACCAGCCGGCGCCCGCCGGCGCCCGGGGGCTCGAGGGTGAAGGCGAACGGCAGTTCGTTGCGCACGCGGCGCGCGGCGGCCACGCGGGCGAACAGCTCCGAGCCGGTGAAGGCGGCCACCATTGCCCGCAGGTCCTCCACGTCCTCGGCGCGGACGGGCGCGTGCGGGGCCACGAGCGCGTCCACCTCGGCTGCGCCGGGCACCCGCGGGTGCTGGAAGTCGAGCTCCTCGAGCAGAGCGTGCACGAGCGAGCCGCGGACCAGCGCGCTCAGGCCGGGCGCCGCCCGCCGCTCGCGGGCCACGGGCGACTCCACGGGCCGCAGGCGGAGAGCGCGCTCCAAATAGAAGCGGTACGAGCAGCGCCGGTAGGCCTCGAGGCCCGAGTAGCTGATGCGGCTCACGGGCAGCGCCCGCGGCGCGGGCACCGCGGCCAGCGCGAGCTCCGGCTGCTGGTGGTCCGGCAGCTCCGCCGGGGTGGACACGGCGGGCGAGAGGTCGGCCGCCGGGAGCAGCTCGGGGGCGGTGGCCGGCGTGAGCAGCTGCCAGGCCACGCGCACCTCCCGGCCCTCGTAACGGTCCAGGTGGACCCCGCGCACCCCGTCGTCCGGCACGCCGGGACAGAACCCGCGCCAGACCCAGCGCATGGGCTCCTGCATCTCTCCCGGCTCCGGGCGGTCCTCGAGGTTGGTGGCACCGCTCAGGATCAGGTGACGCTGGGCCCGGGTGGCCGCCACGTAGAAGATCCGCCGCTCCTCCGCCTCGCCCGCCGTTTTCTGCTCCTTCTTGATCCGGTCGAGCTGGGGCGAGTTGACCACTCCCCCGCCGATCGAGGCCAGGCGCAGGCCCGCGTCCCCGTCGGCCGAGATCCGCAGCCGGCCGTCGTCCTCGCGGGCAAGCTTGCCCAGGTCCGCCACCGCCACCACCGGGAACTCCAGGCCCTTGGCGCGGTGGATGGTCATCAGCCGCACTGCATTCAGGGCCTCCCCCTCGAGCGGGGCCTCCCCCTCGCGGGTCTGGATCGCATCGCGCTCGGACACGGCGTCGATGAACCCCCGGAGGTCGCGACCCTCGTCGGCCTCGTACTCGCGGGCCATTCGCATGAGCTTCCGCACGTTCGCCATGCGGCGCTCTCCCTGGTGGAGTGAGAGCAGGTGGCGGTCGTACCCCGTGCTGGTCACGGCGCGGTCGATCAGTGTCTCCAGGGCCACGCGCGTGGCCGCCCGGCGCTCGGCGTCGAAGCGGGCGAGGAAGGCGCCCAGCCGCCGCCAGTCCTCGGGCGGGAGCACCTGGCCGAGCCAGTGGCCCTGACCCTCGTCCAGCGCCTCCCGGATCGCCCAGAGCGGGTCCCTGTGCTCCCGGCGGGCACAGCGGGCCACGAGCGCGACCGAATCGAGACCGAGCCCCACGAGCGGCGAGCCGAGCACCGAGTAGAGCGACAGCTCGTCCAGCGGGTTGGCCAGGGCGGCCAGCCAGTGGCGCAGGTCGAGCACCTGCTGCTGGCTCCAGTAGCCGCGCCCGCCGACCACGTGGGTGGGCACGCCCCGCTCCTCCAGCGCGCGCTCGTATACAGACATGCTGGTGGTGGCCCGCAGCAGCAGCACCACGTCCCCCCAGTCGGCCGCGTCCGTCCGGGTCAGCTCGTCGATGCGCTTGGCCAGAAGCCGGGCCTCGAGCGCCCGCCACGCGGGCACGCCCTCCATCGCGGAGCCGAGCACGCCCTCGCCCAGGGCCTCCTCCCAGGCCTGCGGGTCCCGGTGCACCGCCAGCACCTCGACGGCCGGCTCCCCCGTGCCGTCGCCGCGAGCCCCCGGAGCCTCTCGAAGGGGCTCGAAGCTCTCGCCGAAGGTGCGCTCGAAGGCGAGGTCGATGGCGTCCAGCACCTCGCCACGGGTCCTGAAGTTCACGGTGATGCTGGCGGCGCGGCCCTCGGCCACGGCCCGCTCGCGGTGGTTGCGGAACACCGACACGTCGGCGTGGCGGAAGCCGTAGATCGACTGGTTCTCGTCGCCGACCCGAAAGAGCTTCCCCGGGGCGATCAGCTCGATCAGCTCGCTCTGCAGGGGGTTCACGTCCTGATACTCGTCCACGAGGACGTGCACGTAGCGGGAAGCGAAGTGCTCGAGCAGCCCGGCGTCGGCCAGGAGCAGGTCGCGCACGAGCAGCTGGAGGTCCTCGAAGTCGAGCGCCGAGCGCTCGCGCTTGGCCTCCTCGTAGCGCTCGGTGTAGAAGTCGAGCAGCCGGCGCAGGAGCTCGCGGTCCAGGTGCTCCCTCCGAGCCACGCACAGCTGGACATAGGCCGTGAGCGCCTCCCCGTACTCCTCGCAGGCGGCGGTGCAGAGCGCCTTCGCGCTGCCCTTGAGATCGAGCTTGCCGAGGAGTGCCGGCTCCGCCAACACGCCCGGCGCCAGCCCATCGAGCACGCCGAGGCAACGCTCGAGCCGCTCGATCGCGCGCCCCACCTGGACGCCGGAGGAGCCCGCGGAGAGCTCGGCCAGGGCCGCGCGCGCCGCCGGCTCGAGCCGCTCGCGCTCCCCCGCCGGCGCGGGCAGCACGGAGGGCTGGAGCGCCGGGTGGCGCTCCCCCCGGCTGCGCAGCTTCGCGTGAGCCGCCCGCACCATCTCGCGCAGGGAGTCCGGCGTGTAGGAGGCCACCATCTCCAGCCGGTCCGGATCGTGCTCCGCCTGGTCCGCGTCCGCGGTGACCCCGAGGAAGTCCTCGAGCGCGCGGTCGAAGGCGTCCACCGCGAGCCGCTCGGCCTCAAGCTCCTCGAGCAGGCGGAAGTCCGGGTCGATGCCCGCGCGCAGAGCGTGGGCCCTCAGGAGGCGCGCGCAGAACCCGTGGATGGTCGAAATCGATGCGCTCTCCGCGGCCCGGGCCTCCTCGCGGCGCCCCAGCTCCAGCAGCCGGCGGCGCACGCGCGTGCGCATCTCGGCCGCGGCCTTGTCGGTGAACGTGATCGCCAGCATCGACTCCACCGGCACGGCGTCGTCCACCACGGCACGCACGAAGCGCTCCACCAGCACGGTGGTCTTGCCGGTGCCCGCGCCGGCCCGGACCATCAACGGACCGTCGCGGCGCTCCACCGCCTCGAGCTGCTCCTCGGTGAGGTTCACGTGGCGCTCCGGCAGATGGACGGGTAGGCGCAGCCGCCGTTCCAGGCACAGGTGTCCGGAGTGCAGCGCAGCTCACCGCGACGCATGGCTCCCGCCGTCTCGCGGATCCGCTCGCGCGCCCACTCGAGCTTGTCGGCGAACTCCTCCTCCGGTAGAACGTCGCCCGCCACGAACCCGCTCCCGAGCTCGTCCACACCCTTGGCCAGCATCCCGCGCGGGCGCCGGTCCTCGCCTCCCAGGGCCACATAGACCCCGCCCACCGCGCGCTTCCCGGTGAGCTCCTCGACGGCCAGCATGTAGAGCGCCGCCTGGAAGCGGTTCTCCTTCTCCCAGGCGCCCACCCGGTAGCTGTCCACCTTCTTGCCCGTCTTGTAGTCCACCACCAGGGCGAGCCCGTCGGAGGTGTCCACCCGGTCGATGATGCCGGTGACCCGCACCCCCTCCGCGATCTCCACCGGGTCGGGCCCGCCCTCCTGACCGAAGCGCAGCTCGAAGAACTCGGGCTCGAGCTGCCCGTCGGCGTCGGCCTCCGCGGCGAGGTGGCGGAGGAGGTCGAACTCCAGGCGGCGCAGGGCGGCTCGCACCCGCGTCTGGCGGGGAGAGATCGGGAAGCGCTCGCGCTGCGAGCGCAACTCCTCGAGCAGGATCCGCTCGGCGTCGGCCAGGTTCGGCCGCCGCACACGGCGCGCACCGGTCTCCTCGCGGAGACGGACGTACGTGCGCTCGAGCACGGCGTGGGCGAAGGCGCCGCGCACCAGCGGCTCGGCGTCGGGCTCCAGGGCCTCCGGCCTCAGGACGTTCTCCACCAGCCACTTCACCGGGCAGTCCGCGTAGCGCTCGAGCGCCCCGGCGGACACCGGACCGCGCTCGGCGAGCTCCGCCAGCAGCGCCTCGGAGGTCACGGGCCCGGGATGGCGCTCCTCCCGCCGCGGCCCGCGGGCGGCGAGTGCGCGGTCCCATTCCGCCGCGGTCGGCGCCTCCTCTGGGGACCACGTCACGTCCGCCAGCGACCTGCTGACGGTGGGCACCCCCGACAGCAGGAAGCGCACGTCGTCGAGGAAGAACGAGGGCACGGCCAGGCCGCCCTCCTCGTCGCTGGTCCGCGAGCTGAGCACCAGCACCCGCTCCGCCCTCGAGGCGCAGACGTAGAAGAGGTAGCGCTCGCGATCGAGCCGGTCCTCGCGCATCGGAAGCACGAGCCCGCTCGCCTGTGCGATCTCGCGGCGCATTTCGTCCGGAAGGAAGGGCTCGGGCGGCGAGCCGCCCGGGAACTCGCCCTCCTGGAGCCCGAGCACCAGCACGGCCTCGAAGCGACGGGCGCGGATCGCCTCCGGGCGGGCCACCTGCACGCGATCCGGCTGGGGGTTCTCGCCCACGTGCACGTGCAGCGCCTTGAGCACATGTGCCACCCGCCGGCGGTCGAGCCCGGGCCGCTCGTCGTGCTCCACGAGGGCGCCGAGCTCGGCCAGGGCCGTGCGAGCCGAGGCGAAGGCCCGGGCCTCGTCGAGCTCCGGGCCCGCCAGCACGGCGGCGCGGCGGTGATAGGGCGCGGTGAAGAGCCGCTCGAGCATCCGCTCGAGCTCCTGGACGTAAAGCGCCGTGGTGGAGGCGCCGGCCAGGCGGTCCAGCTCCTCGAGCGTCCAGTGCTCCCGCTCCCACAGCGCCCGCGCCTCGACCGACGTGTGCGCCCCCGCCTTACGCAGGCCGGCCTCCAGGCGGTCGGCCAGTGCGGGCTGGGTCAGGAGCCCGGGGGTGCGCAGGTAGGCGAGGAGATCGTCGGCGGTCCCGTCCCCGGCGGCGCAGCGAATCAGCGCGAGGAGCCCGCGGCCCACGCCGGTGTGGGCCAGCGGCAGCGAGCGGTCGATCGAGTACGGCACGCCGTAGGCGCCGAAGACCTGCTCCACGAGCGTGTAATAGCGGCCGGGGTCGCGGAACACCACCGCCACATCCCCGGGAGAGGTGCCCTCGCGCAGGAGGTCGAGCACCCGGGCGCCGGCCAGCTCCACCTCCGCGCGCGCCCCGGCGGCCTCGTGGAGGGCCACGGCCGTGCCCGCGTCCACCGGCTCGGGCGGATCCAGCTCGAAGAGGCCGCGCTCGATCTGATGCAGCGCGAGACGTGACGACGGGGCGTAGTGGTCGTCGAGCGGCGGCAGCTCGTGGCGCTCCGCGGCCAGCTCGGACAGCCGCGCGTGCACCGCGGCCACGGCCTTGAACGCGAGCCGCCCGGCCTCGTAGGGGAGCGACACGGTCACGTCGGCGCCGCAGCGGGCCGACAGCACCTCGAGCGCGTCCAGCTCGAGGGCGGTGAAGTCGTCGAACCCGTACACGAACACGGGGGTGGTCCCCCACGCCTCGGGGTTCAGGCGCAGCGCGTCGAGGGCCCGCCAGGCGAACAGCTCGGCGTCCACGAGCCCGGCCCGCTCGAGCCCGGTGCGGTAGCCCCGGTAGATGGCCGCGACCTCGTCCGCGTAGGCCCTTCGCGGTCCGTCGCCCGCCCAGGCCCGCAGCGCGCTGGTGAAACGGGGCGGGTCGACGCGTGCCCGGCCGAGCTCGGCCGCGAGCCGGGTTGCGGCCCGGGCGAAGCCCGGCTGTCGCGCCGACTCGGCCAGCACCTCGAGGCGGGTGCCCTCGAGGGCGGCCTCCACGATCAGCTCGCGCTGGACCTCGGAGGCGATCCCCTCCCGGTAGCCCACGCGCGTGGCAAGCTCGCCGAAGAGGCGCTCGAAGCGAAGCACCCGCGCCCCGAACACCGCGCCCCGGTCCGCGAGCTCGCGCTGGGCGTGCTCCACGTCGGCGAACGCCGGGACCACGAGCACGGGCTCGGTGTCCAGGCGGGCTCGGAGCCCACCCATGACTTCGCCAGCCTTCGCGGCGTTGGCGGGTCCGGTGACCAGCGTGAGAGGCATGCCCTAGGACTAGCGCGTGCCCACGACGGCACGCTCGCGCACCGTCAGGCGGGAGCGCCCGCGCCGAGCCGGAAGTGCACGCCGGTCATGCGCTCCGACTCCTGCCACAGGCGCCGGGCCACGTCCTCGTCGCGGGCTGCGCTGCTCGGGGTGACGGGATGCGGGTACCCCCGCTGCTCCATGAAGCCGTCCGGCCCCACGAACGTCCCTCCCTCCACCCCGGGCGCCGTGGCCGCGTAGAGACTGGGCAGGGCGCCCATCTCCTCGCTCTGGGCCAGCAGTGGGTTGGTGACCTTCATGACCAGCGTGTCCACCAGCGGCGGGCCTGCCTGCTGGAGGTTGGTGGCGGCATAGCCCGGGTGGGCAGCCATGCTCTTCACGGAGGACCCGGCCGCCTTCAGGCGGCGGTCCAGCTCGAGCGCGAACAGCAGGTTGGCGAGCTTAGACTGGCCGTAGGCGCGCCAGCGGAAGTAACGGTGGTCGCCGCCGAGGTTGTCGAAGGCGATGCGCCCGATCCGGTGCGCACCGCTCGAGAGCGTGACCACCCGCGCCGCGCCGCGGCCCTCGATCCCCTCGATCAGCAGCCCCGTGAGAGCGAAGTGGCCGAGGTGGTTGGTGCCGAACTGGAGCTCGAAGCCGTCGGCCGTCCTGCGGCGCGGGGTGACCATCACGCCCGCGTTGTTGATCAGGAGGTCGGGGCCGGCCTGCGAGCCCTTGAAGCGCTCCACGAAAGAACGGACCGAGTCGAGGCTCGCGAGGTCGAGCTCCTCGAGCTGGGTGCGGGCGCCGGGCACGGCCGCCGCGATCGCGGCCTTCGCCTGCTCGCCCTTCGCGGTGTTGCGGCAGGCCATGACCACGTGGGCGCCGGCGCGCGCGAGCTCACGCGCCGTGACCATGCCGAGGCCGCTGTTGGCCCCGGTGACGATGGCCACGCGACCGGTCTGGTCGGGAATCTGATCGGCAGTCCACTGAGTGCTCATGAAACCTCTGGGCCGGGAGCCCGTCACCGTACTACGGCGCGGTCGCGGCCTAGGTGTAGTTCCTAGGAGGGTTTGTCAGTAGGTATCCGGGCCTGCCTGGAGGCTGAGTGCTGTCGAGGCAACTCAGTTCCAGGAGGCCCAGATGGAGGTTCACGCTAACGCGCCGCTCAGTCCGATTGGTCGCGGTCGGGTTGT
>JBBQHI010000018.1:0-69655 GCA_038323835.1 Solirubrobacterales bacterium | reverse complement strand
GCCTTCCATCACGCCCAAGCGCGGGATGGCCTCTACGTCTTCGTCCGTCAGCGCCAGATAGGCGTCCAGGTCGCGCCGGTTGAAGGCGTCAACGAACCGCCAAACCAGTTCCACGTTCTCCTGCGACACCGGCTACTCCGACAGCCCCACGGCCTCGAGGGCCTCTTCCTTCGTCCTGTACTCCCAGCCCTCTACGATCAGCCCTTCACGCAGCTTGTAGACGAAGACGTAGGCATCCGTCACATCGGCGCCGCTGGCAATCCCACGGGCATGCACCACCGTCGAAGCGATCACATGGTCGCCCGCGTCGATCAGCTCGCGTATCTCGAAAGACATGTCGGGCAAGGTTTTCAGCTGTCCGAGAAGAAACCGTTCGAAAGCATCACGGCCGACGTGCGTGCTCGCATCGGGCTCGTCCTCGCGGGGGTGGTAGACGAGTGCCGGGTGATAGTTGGAAAAGTCCGGCTCAGACGCGTTCCACGCCTCGGCCATGGCTCGCACAATCTCCACGTTCTCCTGCGACATCGCCCGCCGAGTATCCCGCGCTGCGCACCCTGGGAGGCGAGCGCCTTACGGGCTGGTCCAGAGCGTTCCCTGTGCTTGGAAGCCGCAGGGGTTGTTGATGGCTGTTTGGAGGGCCGAAACGTGGATCGTGGCGACCCGGCGGGAACCGGGGTCGTTGCCCGCGCCGACACTGACCGTGCTGCTCATCGTGTAGGCATCAGGTGTGCTGGGGTCCGAAAAAACAATCGAGGTCGCATAGTTGTCGGGGAGCACCGTGCCTCTGCTCTTGCCAGGAGTGCTCTGGTCGAGCCAAATGTCGACAGGCCCGCCGGTGTTGTTGAGCCAGTATGCCGCTGCAAGGCTGTTTGCACATGTCGTAGTAACTGCCCCGAGCCCGGGGACCGTCAGCAGCGTTCTGTTGTTAGAGGGAACGGTGACGATGCGGTTGCTGAGCAGCTGGCCGCGTCCCCCGACGAAGGTCCCCGGTGCGACATCCGCGCTCGTCAACGACCCGTCCACGATGTCCGCGCCGAGGAACGTGGACACGTCGAAAGTCGTGAGCGACTGGTCCTTGACGTCAGCCGACTTGATCTCGTTGTCGCCGACGTCGACAGACTTGACCTGGCCGTCCACGATGTCGGTGCTGAAGATGGTGTTGGCGGCGTAGGCGCTCGTGCCGCCGAGCGCGACGACCAGCGCAAGCAGCGCGAACACGTCGTAGATGGAGCGGGGTCGAAGCTTGCGGAGCATGCGGTCCTCCTCGAGTCCGTGGAGGCATCCCGCGCTCACTCCCATCCGTGGGCCAGAGGGCAACGGGCGGCCCCGGCTGTCAATACGGCGACCCTACGCCGCTCAGGACCCCCAAAGCAAGACAGCGCGGGCCACGGGGTGGGGACGGCCCCCTTCGCGATCAAGTAGCGCGACCGGCGAGGTCTGGCGCTCGCACTGAGGGCAGTGCCGAAACGTTCGGGTTTACAGGAGGGGGGAGTGATGACCAAGCCGCCTAAGGGTCTGCGGGCGCCGGGGAGGGCGTTGTGGCGCACCATCCTGGCTCACGTTGGGGAGGGCTGGGAGCTGGATGCCAGGGAGCTTCACCTGTTGGCCCGTGGCTGTCGTTGTGCGGATGAGTTGGTGGAGCTGGAGGCGGCGGTTGATCGGGATGGGGTGAGCGTGATCGGGTCGCGTGGACAGACGGCGGTTCACCCGGCGCTGTCTGAGGCCCGTCAGCTTCGGTTTGTCCAGTTGAGGTTTGTTGGGCTCGGTTCAGCTTCCGGATGTTGAGGAGGCTCCTCGCACGCACGCGGGCAAGCGTGGGCAGAGGGCGGCTAATGCCCGGTGGAATCGCCGGGATGTTCTGGAGGTGCGTCGTCGTGGCTCGGCGTAAGGCCATCGCCACGGTGCCGGATGCCACCGAGACCGAGTTCCTGACGTTCGCCGCCCACACGATCCGGCGGCGGCTGGCGGTGATGCCGGTGGAAGCGACCCCCGATGGTGAGGCCTCCCAGGCTCGCGGCCACATGGCGATCAGGTGGGCGGACGCGGCGGGCGGGAACAGCGACGATCCGGCGCTCCGCTTCACGGCGTTACGTGCTGCGGCGGCGGAGCTTTTCGGCGAGGAGGTACCGGACGGTTGGGTGCGGTCTGCCGTGGCCAGCCGGTCGCGGTGGGCCCCGGCTGGTGACTGGTCGGTGGCTAAGGCCATTGACGTTTCCACCGCCGTGGAGGGTCTCGCCTGGTCCCACCACCGGTCTGCCGGCCGGGACGCATGAACTTGGCCCTTCGAACAAAGGACGGACGATGAAGACCCTGAGACCTTTCTGACGCCCGAGGAGATGTCCCCTGGCGACTGGTCGCGGTTCGACCTCACCGGCATCCCGCCTCGCCGTCGCGACGTCCCGAGCGAGGACGAGCTCGAAGCGGCGGGCTGGAACCGGGACTGGGTCGAGCGTCGCGAGCGTGATCACCGGTTGGCCGAGCATCACAACCGTCTCGAGCAGATCTCCCCCGACGAGCACCTTGAAGAGATCCGAGGAGAAACTTCATGAGCACCACTACCGAAACGCCCACCATCGATGAGCTGCGAGCACGACTTGCCCAGGAGGAGACCGAGGAGGAGGCGGCGGAGCGTGAGCTCGGGGCCGCCGCCCTCGACGGTCCGAAGATCAAGGCCGTTTCCAAGAAGCTGATCGACACCCAGGCCGCTGTGCAGGGCACCAAGGCGGCGATCCGCGAGCTCAAGCGCCGCCAAGGCCGCAGTCCGGTCGAACCTCGCCATCTACGAGTGGATCGCGGGATACATGTCCCGGGCGGCGACGGTGGTTAACCAGGCCGCCGAGCTGAAAGCTCCGGAAGCTGACCTGGCCGAGCACCGGGTGACCTCAGGCGCGCTGTCGCGCTTCGTGCACGGGTTGGACCGGAAGCTCGACCACGAGTTCCATTCGATGCCGAGCTCGCGCACCGAGTGCCTACCGGCACGAAGGGCCGGGGGCCGGCCACGACTGCCGTGGAGCTCGTCCGCCCCGGCTGGCAACTCACGGCCGACGACGCACGGCGGTATCGCGAACGGGCGGCTGACCTAGGCGAGGTCGAACAACAGAAACTCGCCGAACTCGAGGAGGCGGAGTAAAGCCCCTTCCGGTGCCGCACGGCCACGGCATCGCCATCCGCCAGCGGGAGACCGCGATCAAGATGCGTGAGCAGCGGGACCGTCAGACCGCCTGAGTGGGCGTCCTACTCCGACAGCCCCACAGCTTCGAGGGCTTCGGCACGGTCGAGGTAGGCCCTGATGCGGACGACCTCGCCCTCGCGGACGGTGAAGACCCAGCCCGGCCGAACGTCGAACTCGGCGCTGCTTCCCTTGCCGCGGCCGTGGATGTGCAGGCAGGCAAGCACGTCATCGGTACCGGAGGCCACGAGGTCCTCCACGTCAAGTACGAAGTGCTCGAACTGCGAGACGAAGTCCGTGAAGTAGCCCAGGACCTCGCCACGGCCGCGATATGTGCGGGCCTCCGGGAACCGCGGGTCCTCCTCGAACTCGACCCCGGGTGCGAGCCTCTGCACGGAGGCCTCCCTCGCGTCGGCTTCGGCCACGTCCTGCGACATCGGCCCGATGGCCCGCCGCACGATCTCCACGTTTTCCTGCGACATCGCCCGCCCAGTATCCCGCCTCGGCGCAATCGTCAGGTATGGGACGGGCTTGACCCCTCGCTGCACGAACGCCACACACTTGCCCTGGTTCTTGAAGGTGGTGCCGAAGTCGCGTCAGCCCCCGGTCTTGCACTGCGCCTTGGAGGTCGGCAGGGCCGCCGAAAACGACGCCTTGAAGGCGCTGTCGACATGGTCGTCGGGGCCCCCGAAAGACGGCGTAAACCAGTCGCGGCTGGTCCACTGCGACTCATCGCCGCCGTTGCTCTGGGAGACGAAGTCTCCGCCGTTGTACACGTCGGGGAAGATGTATCCCAGCAGCCTCAACTTTGATCCGCGTTCTGTTCGTAGTCCTTCGAGACGCTCGCAAAGAGGACGTACTGCTGTCCGGCCGCCAGCTGGACGCCCCCGGTGTTGAACGTCACCTCTTGAAATGTGCTGGGCGGGGTCAGGGTGCGTTGGGGGCCTTCCCACCGGTTCGGGCCCGTGGCCTTGGTGCCATCCCAGGCGTACACCTCGCCGCGAAGGACGATGGTGCTGGGAGACCCAAAGCTTTTGATGTAAAAGGTGAAGCTGTCCAGGACCGGGTCCTCGGACGGCACGGTGACTACCTGACCCATTGTCGCGTCACCTGGACGCCCGAAGGGGCAGACTCCGCCCTCGCCCTCCCACGAGCCTGTTGTGTCGATAGTTGTGGCCGCCACCGCGGATCCCGGCGCTGCAAGGACCGCCGCCACAAGCGCCGAGATGACAATCACCGCCCTGTGCCTCATCGGGCACCCTTTCGGCCGAGTCCAGAGCGCCCGCAATGCGTGGCCGGGCAGCCACCCCGACCCCGGTCAATCCGGACATAGCCGCCGTCCTTTCACTGGTCCTTGGAGGTCGGACCAACCGGCTTGTCGTGGACGACGATGTCGGCTGTGACGGGGCCGAACGGAGATACGAGGGGCCCAAAGGAACCCGGGAAAGTGGAGCAGATGGTTGGCCCGGGCAGCGGCTGACCTTGCCCGTCGACCGCGACCCCGTAGGCCCTGTCGATGGTGTCGAGTTGAGAGCGGGGGCCGCCCGCGTCCACGACCCTTACCAGTCCCCTCCGGGGGAACAGCTCCCCCGATATCCCGTCGAAGAGCGTGCCCGCAAACAGCCCTGTTTATCCCAGTCAATCCGCCAGCCGGGGGAGGGGGACCGCATGAGCAAGACCCCGCTCCCAGACGAACACCGCGCTACATCGCTGGGAGAAAAAGCGGATTTCAGGGGGGGACTGATGTTGAGCACCTTCAGGAGCGGTTGAAGGCCAATCTTGAGCAGGCTAGGGCTGCGATGGTGACGGCCCAGGTGGCGGCGAAGTGCGATGACATGCCGGTGAAGATCGCCCGTCAGCTGCGGCTCGCCGGGGAGGACGTCCCGGCGGATGTTGAGAACCTGTTCGATGTACTCGCCGCCCGACGGGGCCGGGGCAGGGCATCCTGATGCCAGCGGGCGGTGTTGGCTCGAGAAGTTCCTGGCTGACCTGCGCGCCACTGGGGCTCGTCGGGTTAGGCTCGGGTCTGACCTATGAGGGGACGCTTGTTCCGATTTTTCGAGTGGCCCGCTTTAAGGGTTAGTGCCGCTGCCACCGTTGGCGCGTGCTGCGCGCTTGGGCTGGTTGGAACGACGACTGGGTTGTCCCAGACGGTGCGGGGATATCGGGCGGGGGACGCGGCCGCCGGACGTCCGCCCGTGGTGATGATCGTCTTTGACGAGTTTTCGACCGTCTCTCTGCTCAACGCCCGCAGCCGGATTGACAGCGTTCGCTTTCCGACATTTGCTCGTCTCGCGGCAGACTCGACCTGGTTTCCGTACGCCACCGCGTCGCTAGATGAGACCGGGCGTGCGATGCGGTCACTCTTTACTGGCCGAACGTCGTGGCGCTTCGCCAAGCCGAGTTACGCCAACCACCCGAACAACCTCTTCACGTTGCTCGGTCGTCGGTACCGAATCGAGGCTGGCGAGGAGGCCACGAGCTTCTGCCCGAAGCGGCTCTGCCCGAACGTGCTCCCCCAGAACAGGGAGTCGCTCGACCGCCAGCTGGGAGCGGGCCGTCCGGAGCGGCTGGCGAGCTGGCTGGAGCGCGTGCGGCCGTCGCCACGCCCGACCTTCTACTTCAAGCATGTGCTGCTGCCGCATTCGCCGTGGGTTTATCTGCCGTCGGGGCAGACTTACTACGACGGTCCGAGCGAACACGCGTCGTGGGACGACTGGCACTCGCACCCGTGGCTCATCCAGCAGAAGTATCAGCGGCACCTGTTGCAGGTCGAGTTCACCGATCGTCTGCTCGGCCGCGTGCTTGAGCGGTTGCGGGCCACCGGGCTCTATGACCGCTCGCTGATCGTGGTCACCGCTGACAACGGCGAGAGCTTCGGCCGGCCCGGTAACGGTCACGAGATCGACCGGCGCAACGTCGGCGACATCGCCCTCACGCCGCTGTTCGTGAAGCTGCCGTTCCAGCACGCCGGGCGGATCGACCGTCGCCACGTCCGCAACATCGACATCGCGCCGACGATCGCGCGGATCGCGCGACTTCGTCCTGACTGGCGGGTCGAGGGACGATCGGTGTTCGGGCCGGCGGCGCGGGGGATCCCTCGCTCGACCGTGATGATCAAGCGCTCCGGGGAGCGCATCGTGCTGACTCCGAAAGCGCTCCGCCGCCGCGCCGCGGACTCCTTGCGGCTGAAGCTGAGGCTCTTCGGCACCAACGACGGTCCCCGCGGTCTGTTTGGGATCGGACCACATCGAGAAATGCATGGCACCCTCGCCGCGAGCTGGCCGGCGTTGCCAGCCGGCCCCATCCACGCGGAGATCGACTACCCCGACTGGTTCGGCGAAGTCCAGCTCGACTCGCAGTCACCGCCGGTGAAGGTGACCGGCCGACTGACAGGTCCCGGCAGCGGTGCCCCGCGTGACCTCGCGGTCGCCGTCAACGGAACGATCGTGGCGACCGCGCCCGCGATCGCCCTCAAGGGAGACGTCAGCCGCTTCTTCACCGTCATGATTCCCGAAAGCGCGCTCCGCCAGGGCGCCAACGCGGTGCAGCTGTTCGCGATCGAGGGCGGCCGCAACACGCCCGCCCTCCGCCCGCTCGGCGGAACGTGAGCCCCCGTTGACCAGGGCGACGAGCCTCTCCGCGCGAAGGTCGCTTGGGCAATAGAGAAACGAGCCCGCCCGGAGTTTGCCGGGGGACGGGGCGCGGCCAGGTTGGCCGACCGCCGCCCGGCACGGCAAGGAGTACCCGCTCCCCCGCGTGAAGGGCCTCGCGAACAGATGCTGATCACTGGGTGGGCACTGTCACGCCCGGGCCAGCTCGAGAGCTTTCTGCTCGCCCGGTCCGTAGTCAATGGCATCGAGCCGGCTGGCAGCGCCTCCTACGGGCTTGATGTGGCCGCGCGGCAGAAGCTGGGGGGCCTCCTGGAAGCGAACGTTCTTCCGGCCCGACGTCGGAACCATCGCATCCGGTGGGTGACCCCGCACATCCCGGCGACGGTGGACTATCACGGACTGAAGCGAGGACCCGTACGTGACCCCATCCTTCGCGCGGTCGATCTCTCGCCGGCATAGGCGGTCGCGTCCAGAGACCCCGTCGCTGGCGAGACGCAAAGGGTCGCCGGCCGGGCAGCGACCATCGAGTCTCAACCAATTTATTTGGGCAGCGGCCCCACCCAAGCCATCGTCAAGAAGGTGGTCCCGTAGCCTCCAACCGTCACCGGACTGCCGCTCTCTTGCGCCGCGAACGCCTGGACGAAATCGCCTGCGGAAAGACGCATCAGGTCGGACACCGCCTGATGAGTCGTCCGGTTACCGCCGCCGGCGTTGGCACTCAACTCGCTTGTCGCGAAGCAACACCCGCCGTTTCGGGTCACCCTTAGATCGCGGTTCCCCGACGGGCCCGGCCGCCACACGACCCCAGCGTTGACCTGGTAGATCCCATCGATCGGGGCGGTCAGCCGCGACCTCCCGCCATCCGCGTGAAGGCCAGCGGTATCGAAGTCCTCGACATCAAACGAAAGGGCGTTGAAGCGGAGCGGCTGGCACCGGCGCGCCGGGTATTCGGCGGGTGGACGCTGCGCGAGCTTGAGGGTGCCGCCGACGACATCGCCCGCTGGCGGGCCGGGCTGGCGGACACGTCGCTACCGGCTGGCGTTGGCGTTACGGCAGGCGCTCGGCGCCGCTGTGCGTTGGCGCTACATGGGGCGGAACCCGGCGATCGACGCTGGTCGCAACCCGGAGCCCCGCAGCGAGGAGCTGTTGCCGTTCACGCGCGAAGAGATCGACGCGCTGGCCATCGAGCTGGGGCCGAGATACGGCCCGCTCGTGATGTTCGCGGCCGAGACCGGGTTGCGCACGAACGAGTGGCTGGCGCTGGAGCGCCGCGACATCGACCGGTCATCGTGGCCGTGGTCGTGCAGCGCCGCTACGCCGAGGGGGTGCTCACCCCTTACCCGAAGACGGTCGGGTCGCGACGGCGCGTGCCGCTGACCGGGCGCGCGGTCGGGGCGCTCGACCAGCTGCCACCGAGACTCGACACCACGCTCCTGTTCCCCGCCCCCAGGGGCGGCCACATCGGCCTCGACGCGTGGCGCACCCGGGCGTGGTACCCGGCCCTCGACGCGGCCGGCATTGCGAAGCGTGGTCCGTACCAGCTGAGGCACACGTTCGCGACGGAGGCGCTCGCAGCCGGCGTCTCGATCTTCGAGTTGGCAGGGATCATGGGCGCCTCGGTGAAGACCATCGACAAGCACTACGGGCACCTCGCGCGCGATTCGGATGCGGCGATACGTGCCCGCCTCGACGCGCGCGCGACCGGTAGTGGTGTTGATCTGGCGTCAGGCCCCGGATAGCCTCACCTTCGTAGCCCTAGAACCTGCGCGTTTGCAGGCACAACGATGAGCGCGAGCGACGGGACTCGAACCCGCGACCTCCGGCGTGACAGGCCGGCGCTCTAACCAACTGAGCTACGCCCGCTCGGGGGGCACGAGGATAGCGTGGGCGGGTCCCCCTCAGCGCCCGCGGTCGCGGCGCTCTATGAACTGCGTCACGCCGAGCCAGGCCAGGAACGCCAGGACGGGCACGAAGTAGGCGATGGAGGTGAGCCAGTGCCCGGCGTGAGCGATCAGGACCATGGCGGTGATGTTTGCACGCCGGGGGTCACTGGTTGGACTGGGAGAGGAGCCAGAGGGCGAGGCTCGTGAACCCGACCATGATCACCAGCATCCAGTACTGGGAGCGCACGGCCTCCCGGGGCTTCTCGTAGATGGCGAGCGCCCGGTCGTGGGCCAGGGTCAGGGCGATGACGTGCCCGGTGACCACGAACGCCACTTGGAGATACCAGGTGGCGTTCGAGCCCAGCGCGCTGTGGTCGATCGAGCGGCCCGCGGTGCCGAAGATGTTGGAGCCGTCTCCCAGCGGGTCGGAGGCCAGGAACACGACTGCCTGTCCCTGGAAGACCAGGAGGGTCAGGTAGTGGGCGGCCACGTAAACGAGCGCGATCGGCACCAGCGTGTGAACGAACAGGCGCGACAGGTTCTCTTGCGTGAAGCCCCCGCCCACACTGCGCGCCCCCGCCACCCCCAGCTGGTAAAAGGCGGCCACCAGCAGCACCGACGCGAACAGGCCCACCAGGAAGGCCAGCTCGAGCGCGTCCCGCGGAGACAGCCCCACGTTCCTGAAGAACTCCGCGATGTGGGGGGCGATGTTCGTCCAGAGCGAGGCCTCGGCCGCGCCGTCGAAGGTCACCGCCCCGATCATCACCGCGAGCAGCGCCACGGTGCCCGCCACCGGCCTGAGCGCGGGCAGTCCCGAGAGCGGGCGGCGCAGGCCCAGCTGCCCGTCCCTGCGCTCCACCGCTGACAGCCGCGAGAACAGGTTGAAGTAGACGGAGAACGCCTCCCCGCGATTGATCCAGGACTCCACCCCGTAGAGCGCCATGCCCACGAACGTCACCGCGGAGTACACGAGCGTGGCCGTGGCCACGGTCTCGGGCTTGCTGCCCTCCGAGTAGACGAGCTCCAGCGCCGCGAAGGCGAAGATCCCGGCTGCCGCGGGCCAGTTCCCCAGCCGTTCGGGATAGGGGAGCGGGGCGGGGAGGTCGGTCCTCGCTGCGGTCCGGGCCACCCACGCCACCACCCGCCCGATCGCGCGCCACGGGTTGAACGCCCGGAACACGTCTCCGAACAGGATGCTGGCCGGCACCAGCGCCAGCCAGAAGATCACGTAGACGAACGTGGGCGCGAAGTTCGCCGTGGAGCTCTGGGTGCCCTTGAAGCCGCTCCACATCACCACGCCCAGCAGGAACACGCCGATGCCGCCGGCGAGCACATCGTCCACGCGGTTCGACAGCACTCGGTTCACGCGATCCGGCAACGGACGCCGCCGCTCCTCCTGCAGCTTCGGCTCCGGCCATAGGGAGGCCAGCGCGACGAAGGACACGAACAGGACCATCGCCGCGGCCCAGCCGAACAGCCACTCCGGGATCGGCAGGTCCGACCGGACGACGAGCCCGTGGGCTATGAGCGTCACGAGGGCTCAACCAGGATGTCCGCCACCCTGGGGTTGAGTCCGGCGTCCTCGGCCGTGTGGCTCTCGAGCTCGAACTTGCCCTCGATCGTGGCGTCGAATACGAACGTGACCGGCTTGCCCGGCTCCGCCGTCTTCTCGATGTCGTAGCCGTGGAGGTGGAGGTCGTCCTCCTGATTGGTGCTCACCACGATTCGCACGTGGTCGCCCTTGGTCACCTCGATGCTCGTCGGTCCCTTCACCACCTTGTTGTCGCGGATCACGATCCGCTGCGCCGCCGGCGGCGACGGGGTGACCTCATCGGCCCCCGTGGTGGTTCCGGTTCCGTGCTGTGGAGTCGTGTTCGCTGTGTTGCTGCTCTTGTCGTCGTCACTGGGACGGACCGCCACGAAGGCGATCACCGCCACCACCACGGCGGCGGCGAGTACAAGCAGTCGCTGCCTGCTCGACATATCTGTGTGGTCCTTTCGAGAACCGCGCGTGCGCGCGGTAAGCCTTAATGGGCCGAGAAGGGAGCAGGCGGAGCGCGGCCCGCGAGGTGGCGGGCGATAACCGAGGGCGGAACGAGGACGGGCGCCACACGGCGCCGCGGGGTCATGGGCGCCGGCCGCGCGGCGCACGGCCGGGCACGCCGCGCCACCAGGGCCACGCGGCGTCCGGCGAAGTGCACCAGGAGTGCGGCGAGCGCTCCGATGGCGAGGGCGAGCGGCAGGGCGGTCCAGCCACCCCCCGCGAGTACGACCGCGGCCGACACGTCCCGCCCGGAGGTGAGCGCGGCCTCGAGCAGCTCCTGGCCCGTGTACACCGCCAGCAGTGCCAGCGCCAGCACGAGCCAGACCTGAACCAGGCCCGGGGGCTCCTCCGCCCGTGCGGTGCGCCGGGCCCGGTCGAGCGCCACGATGAGCTGGGCCGCGGCCAGGGCGAGCAACAGGCCGGCCGCGCCGCCCGCGAGGGGCAGGTAGGCGTGACCGCGCTCGGCCAGGGCCTCGTGGGCGTGATGGCCGAAGCCGATCAGGTACCGCAGCTCATGCAGCACGAGCGCGCAGGGAGCGATCACTCCCGCAAGGCGGACTGTCCGTGCGGGCCGCATGCGGTGCGGAGTATGCCAGCGCTCACGCGGCTTAGCAGGAGACATTCACCGAAGCGCCACCCGCGGTTCACCAAACCGTCACCGGATCCGCGGCCATCGACCCGAAGGTGGAAACACCATGTATGCAGCGGATCTCCATTTTCACCTTCTTCCCGGCGTGGACGACGGTCCGGGCGACATGTCCGAGAGCCTCGAGCTGGCCCGGGGCGCGGTGGCCGCCGGTACCGGCACCGTGGTGGTGACCCCGCACGTCCGCGGCGACTTCATGACCGATCCGCTGGAGCTGCCGGAACGCGTGGACGAGCTGCGCGCCGCCCTGGCTTCGGCCGGCATCCCGCTGGAGCTGCATTGCGGCGGGGAGCTCGGGCACGACCTGGTGGGAGTGCTGGGTCAGCGCGAGCTGGACGCGATCGCCCAGGGCCCGGCCTCGGGCCGCTGGCTGCTGGTGGAGACGCCATTCGAGGGCTTCACCGCTCGCTTCCATGAGGCCACCGACGAGCTGCGGGCACGCGGCTTCGGGGTGGTGATCGCGCATCCCGAGCGCACCGCCGGTGCCGCCGCCGAGGGTGCGGACGCGCTGCGGAGGGAGCTGGCCCTGGGCTCGGCGGCCCAGGTGAACGCTCAGTCGCTCACGGGGCGGCACGGCCACGAGGCTCTGCACGCCGGGCACGCCCTGATCCGCGCCGGTCTCATCGCCTTCGTGGCCTCCGACGCTCATGGGCCCGCGCGGCCACCGTCGCTTCGCCCGGCCTTCGCGGCGCTCCTACAGGCGAACACTGATCCGAGGGAGGCGTCGCGGCTGGTGCGCGAGCGCGCCTGGCAGCTCCTGGCGGGCGGACTTCCGCAGCAGGCGGCGCTCGCGGCCTGAGCGCCGCGCGAACTACGAACTAGAGCGCTCGAAGGCCCGCAGCTCGCGGGGGTCGATGGGGACGCCGACTCCCTCGTCGAGCAGCGCCAGGTCCTCGCCCGACGCGGGCGGTACCTCCACCTCACGCGGAGCCGGCCCACGATCGGAGGGCGGCTCGAATGCGGACTCGCCCTCGTCCCCGCCCGCGCGCTCCGGCTGGAAGCGGTAGCCCACGCCGAAGTGCGTGTGGATGTAGTTCCAGTCGGGCGAGGCCTTCTCGAGCTTCTGGCGCACCTTGCGCACGAACACGTCCACCGAGCGGTCGCCGTGGGCCATCGCGTAGCCCCACACGGCCTGGTAGATCTCCTCGCGCTGAAGCACCTTGCCCGCTGTCTGGGCCAGAAGCTGCAGAACCTCGAACTCGCGCCGGGTCAGGTCGACGCTCGCGCCGGCCGCGAAGGCCTGGAACTGATCGGCGCGGACCTGTAGCTCGCCGGCCACGAGCGGGCCGGTCTCCACGCGGGCGGAGGCGCGTTTGCGGCGGCGGACCACTGCCTCCACGCGTGCGAGCACCTCCTCGGGATGACAGGGCTTGGTCACCCAGTCGTCGGCGCCGGCCCGGAGCCCGCGAACCCGCTGCGCCACCGAGGTGCGACCGGTGCACACGACCACGCCGAGCCCGGGAAGCGCGGCCGATACGCGGTCGAGGAAATGCCACGGCTCCTCGTTCACGAGGTCCACGTCCACGACAAGGGCGTTCACCCGCATGGCCACGAACTCCTCGACGAGCGGAGCGGCTTCGAGGCGGCGGTACTGCCACCCGAGATCGTCCGCGCGCTTGATCAGCACGCGCACGAAGCCAGAGTCCGAATCGAGAATCGCCAGCCGAAGAGGGCCTGCATCAGAGGCGGTCATCGAATGCCAGTGTACGCCGCCTTCCAGCGAATCCGGTCGGTTTTACAGATTTTTCACAGGTGGGAAACGCCCAGGTAACCGAGTTTCCGCTCCTGCCTGGCATTTTCGTGTCGGCGATGGCGGCGGCACCACACAGCGCTCACGAGGCGACGCTCCGGGCGGCGGAGATCGAGATCCGGCCGGACGAGTTCGTGGCGCTCGTGAAGGGCCGGCCGCTGGACCTGACCGTGCGGGAGCTGGCCCTGCTCACCGCTCTGGTGGAGCGCAACGGGCGGATCGTGAGCCGCGAGGAGCTCTACCGGGTGGTGTGGGGCGACGACTACCGCAAGGCCGACCGCTCGGTGGACGTCTACGTGGGCAAGCTGCGGCAGAAGCTCGCGAAGGCGTTTCCGCGGCGGCGGTACATCCACACCCACTTCGGATTCGGGTACCGGTTCGCTCCGGACGGCCAGGACGCGGCCGAGCGGCCGGTCTGAACCGAGTGGTCCGGTGCTCGCCCGGCCGACGCCCGGGCTGCGCTCCTCCCTGAGGCCACTCCCCGGTCTTCACATCCTTTTTACAGGTATGCGACACGTCCGTAACAGACTGACCCCACCCCCATGCGAGCGTCCGCGACGGCAATGAACGAACTCAAGGAGAAGACCTGCATGAGGAACCTCCTCACGCTCGCCGCGTGCGGCGTGCTCGCCCTGGGAGTGGCGGCCTGTGGCGATAGCAACAACAGCTCGAGCGATTCCGGCGGCTCCAGCGGCGGAGGCGGAAACCTCTCCGGGAGCGTGGCCATCGACGGCTCGAGCACCGTGGCCCCGTTCGCCCAGGCGGCGCAGGAGGCGTTCCAGGGTGAGAACCCGGACGTGAAGATCACGGTGGGCACCTCCGGCACCGGAGGCGGCTTCGAGAAGTTCTGCAACGGCGAGACGGACATCTCGGACGCGTCGCGGCCGATCAAGCCCGACGAGGAAGCCCCCATTTGCAAAAAGAAGGGCATCACCTACGGCGAGGTCCAGGTTGCCAACGACGGCATTGCCGTCGTCACGAACAAGAATCTGAAGGTCGACTGCCTGACCGTCGACCAGCTCAAGAAGCTGTGGAACAAGGGCTCGAAGATCAACAACCTGCATGACATCGACCCGAAGCTCCCGGACTCCAAGCTCACCCTGTTCGGGCCGGACACCGACTCGGGCACCTTCGACTTCTTCACCGGCGCGGTGAACGGCGAGGAGGGCGTCTCACGGGACGACTACCAGCCCTCGGCCGACGACAACGTGCTGGTCCAGGGAGTGGAGGGCTCGGACGGCGGGTTCGGCTACTTCGGCTTCTCCTACTACGAGCAGAACGCCGAGAAGCTGAACCTGGTGGCCATCGACGACGGCAGCGGCAAGTGCGTGAAGCCGAGCACCACGACGATTCAGGACGGCACGTATAAGCCGTTCTCGCGACCGCTGTTCATGTACCCGAACGAGAAGTCGCTGGCCAAGCCGCAGGTCAAGGGATTCATGGACTACGTGGTGGCCAACGCCGCCGCGATCGCCAAGAGCTCCCAGATCGTGCCGCTGACGGCCGAGCAGACCACCAAGTCCAAGTCCGAGCTGAAGAAGGCAGAGGCGAACGCCGGCTGATGGAAGCCGCAGGAGTAAGCGCAGCGGGTGAGCGCGCCGCCCCCAGGTTGGGGGCGGCGCGCCGCCGCTACGGCGAGGATGTGATCAAGGGGCTCCTCATCCTCGCCACGCTGATCTCGCTCCTCACCACCACGGGGATCGTGATCGCGCTTCTGCGCGAGACGATCGACTTCTTCGGCACGATCGGCATCTGGGAGTTCCTCAGCGGAAAGAAGTGGACGCCGCTGTTCAACCCGGGCAGCTTCGGCGTACGCCCGCTGGTTGTGGGCACGTTCCTCACCACGGCGATCGCCCTGTGCGTGGCCGCGCCGCTCGGCCTTGGCGCCGCCGTCTTCCTCAGCGAGTACGCACGACCGCGGGTGCGCAAGACGCTCAAGCCGATTTTGGAGACCCTCGCCGGAGTGCCCACGATCGTGTTCGGCTACTTCGCGCTGACCTTCTTCACGCCCACGGTGCTCCAGGACCTGCTCCACCTGAAGGTCAGCATCTTCAACGCCCTCGCGGCCGGGATCATCATGGGCTTCATGATCCTGCCGACGATCGCGTCGGTGGCCCAGGACGCGATGTCGGCGGTGCCCCAATCGCTTCGCGAGGGCGCCTACGGGCTCGGCGCCTCCAAGTTCCACGTCTCCATGCGGGTGGTGTTCCCCGCGGCCCTGTCGGGGATCGTCGCGGCGGTCGTGCTCGGCGTGTCCCGTGCGGTGGGGGAGACCATGATCGTGCTGGTGGCCGCGGGCTCGTCCGCGAGCAACACGCTCGATCCGCGCGGGGCCCACCTGTCGCTTGCGTCCTTCATCGGCTCCACGGCCGGCGGCGACACGCCCACGGGGAGCATCGAGTACAAGACGATCTTTGCCGTGGGGATGCTGCTCTTCGTCATCACGCTGCTGATGAACCTTGTGGCCATTCGCTTCGTGCGGAAGTACCGGCAGGTGTACGAGTGAGCACGCACGGCGGGGTGATCGCCCCGCCGTCCTCGAAGCAGCGCTTCAAGGACGTGAGCTTCCGGCTGGCGCTGCTCTTCTGCCTTGGGATCTCGATCGTCCTGCTCGGAGTGCTCATCTATGACGTGGCGGCGGACGGCCTCAGCCACCTCAACTGGCACTTCATCTCGAACTTCAGCTCCATCGACGCCGGCAAGGCGGGCGCCAAGTCGGCCATCTGGGGCACGATCTGGCTGATGGGCGTATGCACGGCGTTCATCGTGCCCGTGGGGGTGGCCACGGCCATCTACCTCGAGGAGTACGCCGACAACACTCGCTGGTGGAACCGGCTGATCGAGACGAACATCCAGAACCTCGCATCGGTCCCGTCGGTCGTCTACGGGATCCTGGGGCTGGCCTTCCTGGTCCGCGGGCCCCTTTCGCTCGGTCCGGTCGTGCTCGCCGGCGGGCTGACTCTGGGCCTGCTCGTGCTGCCCGTGGTGATCATCGCCTCGCGCGAGGCCATCAGGGCGGTGCCGCCCTCGATCCGGGAGGGCTCGCTCGCCCTGGGGGCCACGCAGTGGCAGACGATCCGACGCCAGGTGCTGCCGGCCTCGATCCCGGGCATCGCTACCGGCGTGATCCTCGCCCTCTCTCGTGCGATCGGCGAGACCGCCCCCCTGATCGTGGTGGGTGCCGCCACGGTGGCGGCGTTCAACCCGGACGGCCTCGGCTCGCGCTTCACCGCGCTCCCGATCCAGATCTTCAACTGGATCTCGCGGGCCTCCAACGACATCAACGACTACCGGCCGCTTGCCGCGGCTGCGATCCTGATCCTGCTCATCATGCTTCTCCTGATGAACAGCGTCGCGATCTGGCTTAGAAATCGCTACGAGCAAAAGTGGTAGGAGAACTCACATGGCGGAGCGCGTGACCGAGCCCGAGGACAAGCAGGAGCAGGCGGGGCTCCCTCGCGGGGTGGACATCCCCGATCAGGGAGAGCGGTTCGGCCGCCCCGGGGAGAACGCCGCGGCGGCCGGCACCGAGGCGCCGGCGCGGCAGTCGATCTTCCAGCTCTCCGACGTGGTGGTGAGCTACGGCGCGAACCCGGCTGTTCGCGACGTGTCGTTCGACATCGGCATGAACGAGATCACCGCGCTCATCGGCCCCTCGGGTTGCGGGAAGTCCACGCTGATCCGGTGCCTCAACCGCATGAACGACCTGATCCCCGGCGCTCGTGTGGAGGGAAGCGTGCGCTACCACGGCGAGGACCTCTACGCACCGGGCGTGGACGCGGTGGAGGTCCGCAAGCGGATCGGCATGGTCTTTCAGAAGCCGAACCCGTTCCCCAAGTCGATCTACGACAACATCGCCTTCGGTCCGCGCGTGCTCGGCCGCAAGGAGAACCTGGACGAGAAGGTGGAGCAGGCGCTCCGGCAGGCCGCGCTCTGGGACGAGGTGAAGGACCGCCTGAAGACGAACGCCTTCGGCATGTCCGGCGGGCAGCAGCAGCGCCTGTGCATCGCTCGCTGTCTCGCGGTTTCGCCCGATGTGATCCTGATGGACGAGCCGTGTTCGGCGCTGGACCCGATCAGCACGGGCAAGATCGAGGACCTGATGCACCAGCTGAAGACGGACTACTCGATCGTCATAGTCACCCACAACATGCAGCAGGCCGCCCGGGTATCCGACAAGACCGCCTTCTTCACGGTGGAGCTGGGGGCCGACGACGACCATCGCACCGGCCGGGTCGTGGAGTTCGACATGACCGAGAAGATCTTCACGAACCCCTCTGACTCGCGTACCGAGGCGTACGTGACCGGTAAGGTCGGCTAGAGAGGATTCATGAGCGATACCGTCAGGGCGCAGTTCCAGAAGGAGCTCGCCGAGCTCGAGCGCCAGGCCCTCGGCGGGCTCGACATGGTGGTCACCGCGGTCGACCGCGCGCTTGAGACCGTTCAGCACCAGGACGTGGAGCTGGCCAGCATGGTCATCGCCGACGACGACCGGATCGACGGCCGCTACCTCGAGGTGCACCAGGGCATCCTGTCGCTACTGGCGCTCCAGGCCCCGGTGGCCGGAGACCTCCGTCTTGTGGCCGCCATGCTCCACGTGATCAAGCACATCGAGCGCATGGGCGACCAGTGCGTGAACATGGCCAAGCTGGTGCCGCTGGCCGGCCACGAGCCGCCGGCGGACCCGGGACTGCTGGCCACGATCCAGCAGATGGGCGAGCAGGCAAGGCAGCAGGTGGTGCAGGCGGGACAGGCGTTCGCGGCGCGCGACGTGGGGCTCGCGCAGGATCTGGTGCGCCAGGACGACGAGATCGACACCCTCAATCGCCGCTGCTTCGCGATGGCTCTGGAGCTCGGCGACGACGCCGATAGGCGAGAATGGGCGATGCACATGATGCTTGTAGCCCGCTGCATCGAGCGCATCGGCGACAACGCCGTGGATATCGGGGAGCAGACGGCCTTTGTGGTCACCGGGCTGTTCCGCGAGTTCGAGGACGCGTCGCATCCCGAGCTCGCCCCGCAGAACACCGCTTGATCTGCGCCTGCATCGACATCGGCAGCAACACGACGAGGCTGCTGGTGGCCGATGCGACGAGCGGGTCACTCAAGGAACTGGTGAACCAGCGGGCGTTCACCCGGATCGGGAAGAGCCTCCGCCGGGGTGACGGGACCATCCCCACGAAGAAGATCGCCGAGACGGCCGAGGTGGTGAGGACGCAGGCCACCGTGGCCCGCGAGGTGGGGGCGGAGCGCCTCGTGGCAGTGGCCACCGCCGCCATCCGGCAGGCCCCCAACCGCGAGGAGCTGCGCAGCGCCGTGGCCGAGGCCGGATCGGTGGAGCTGGAGGTGCTCTCGGGCGAGGAGGAGGCGCGCCTGGCCTTTGTCGGAGCCACTCGCACTCTCGTGCAGACCCCACCCGGCACGATCGCGGTGGTGGACGTGGGGGGAGGATCGAGTGAGATCGCGGTGGGCGAGGCGGACGGACGGATGGCCTGGTCGGCCTCCTTCCGGATCGGCTCCGGGTTCCTGGCCGACTCGTACCTGCGCGCCGACCCTCCCTCGGTGAAGGAGCTCCAGAAGGTGCGCGATCACGTGGCCGGCTGCCTGGAAGGACTGGACCCGCCCCCCGCCGACAGCGCGGTGGCCGTTGGGGGGACCGCCACCTCGCTGCGGCGGCTGCTGGGCGCCGAGCTCTCGCACGAGACGCTGGAGCGGGGGATCCGCGTGCTCTCCACGACGCCCATCGACGAGGTGGCCGAGCGCTTTGAGCTGGACCCCGAGCGCGTCCGCCTGCTGCCGGCGGGGATCCTCGTGCTCGAGGCGGTTTCCGACCTGCTCGAGCTGCCTCTCCGGATCGCGCGCGGCGGCCTCCGCGAGGGCGTGCTGCTCGAGCTGGTGGAGGGGCGGCGCCTTGCCTAGGCGCGCTGCCGCGCGCGCGCGGCCATCAGAGTCAGCTCGCGCGGGCGGAGGAGCACCTTGAGCTCTCCCCGCTCGATCCCGGCCAGTCCGCCCTTCTTCAGCCTCACCTGCGCGCCGGTGAGGCGGTGGATGGCCATCGAGAAGTCTGGGTCGTGTCCCACCAACATCACGTCGTCACCGAGGCCCGCGGTCACTCCGTCCACATCGATCGGCCCTCCGGAGAGCCCTGGCTCCACCTGCGACTCCACGCCGTCGAGCTCGGCGCAGGCGAGCTTCGCGGTATCCGCCGCCCGCAGCTTAGGGCTGGTCAGGCAGGCGTCGATGTTCGCCCCAAGGGCTCGCAGGGCGACTCCCGCTGCACGAGACTGTTCCCGACCCAACTCGGTAAGGGGGCGGTCCGCGTCGGGCGAGCCGTCGGCCGCCTCACCATGGCGCAACAACCAGAGCATGCACGGAGACCATAATCGCTGAGATGGAACAGGGTGTGAACACCGTGGACGCGAGCATCGCGACGCCGGATCTGGACGCCAGCGAGCTCTACTTCAACCGCGAGCTGTCGTGGCTCCAGTTCAACGAGCGCGTGCTGGAGCTGGCAGAGAACCCGCGGACGCCGCTCCTCGAGCGGGTGAAGTTCCTGGCCATCTACGCCTCCAACGCCGACGAGTTCTGGATGGTGCGGGTGGCGGGCCTGAACGACCAGGTGGACGCCGGCATCGACGCGCGCAAGGCGGACGGGCTGTCGCCGGCGGAGACGCTCGAGCAGGTCACCGAGCGCTCGCGTGACCTCAACAGGAGGCATGCCCGCCAGTGGGAGGACTTTGTGCGCCCCGCGCTCGCCGAGCACGGCATCCGGGTGGTGGACCCCACTGACCTCGACGCCGACGAGCTGGCAGAGATGGACCGGATGTTCGAGGAGCAGATCTTCCCCGTGCTCACGCCGCTGGCCGTGGGCCCGGGCCGGCCCTTTCCCTACATCTCGAACCTCTCGCTCTCGATCGCGGTCTGGCTGAAGGACCCGGTGGGGGGCGGGGTGATGTTCGCGCGCGTGAAGGTGCCGAAGGAGGTGCTCCCCCGCCTGCTGGAGGTGCGCCCGCAGGTGTTCGTGCCGCTCGAGCGAGTGATCGCGCGGAACCTCGAGGAGCTCTTCCCCGGCATGAAGATCATGCGCCACGCCTTCTTCCGGGTCACGCGGGACGCCGACTTCACCGTCTCGGACGAGGCGGACGACCTCCTCCGTGCCGTGGAGGACGAGCTGCGGCGGAGGCGCTTCGGCGAGGCCGTGCGGCTCGAGGTGTCACACGACATGGACCCGAGCATGCGCGATTACCTCGTCGAGCAGCTTGCGCTCGACGAGTCGCAGGTCGTGGACGTGGACGGGATGCTCGACCTCGAGGACCTGTGGGCCCTGAACGACGTGGACGGGCACCGTGACCTCCGCGAGGCCCCCTGGCACCCCATGACCTTCCCCGAGCCAAAGGACCCCGACGACGGCCCGGTGGACATGATGGCCGCGATGCGCGAGCGGGACATCCTCGTGCACCACCCGTACCAGTCGTTCACCAACAGCGTGGAGCGCTTCGTGCAGCAGGCCGTGGCCGACCCCGACGTGCTCGCGGTGAAGATGACCGTGTACCGGACCTCGGATGACTCGGGGCTGGTGCCTTCGCTCATCGAGGCGGCCGAGCGCGGCAAGCAGGCGGTGTGCCTGGTGGAGCTGAAGGCGCGCTTCGACGAGCGGCGCAACATCACCTGGGCCCGCTCCCTGGAGGAGGCCGGGGCGCATGTGGTGCACGGGCTGCCGGGGCTGAAGACGCACACGAAGGCTCTGCTCGTGGTGCGGCGCGAGGGCCGGGGTGTGCGCCACTACGTGCACATCGGAACCGGCAACTACCACGCGAAGACGGCGCGGCTCTACGAGGACTTCGGCCTGTTCACCACGGACCAGGAGCTGGCCGCGGACGTGGGCGAGCTCTTCAACGCGCTCACCGGCGCGGCCCGGTCACCCACCTACCGCAAGGCGATTGTGGCCCCGGACCACATGCGCAACTGGTTCCTTGAGGAGGTGCGCCGGACGATCGAGGCCCGGCTCGCCGGCCACGACGCGCGGATCGTCCTGAAGATGAACTCCCTGGTGGACCCGCAGAGCATCCGCGCGCTCTACGTGGCCTCCCAGGCGGGTGTGCCGGTGGAACTCAACGTTCGCGGCATCTGCTGCCTCCGTCCGGGCGTGCCCGGCGTGTCGGACAACATCCGCGTGACGTCCGTGGTGGGCCGCTTCCTCGAGCACTCGCGCGTGTACGGCTTCGAGCGCGGCGACGAGCGCCGCTACTGGATCGGCTCGGGTGACCTGATGCCGCGCAATCTCGACACCCGCGTGGAGCTGCTGGCTCCGGTGGAGGAGCCCGCGCTGAAGGAAGAGATCGCGGACACCCTGGAGCGCTGCCTGGGTGACGACACCTTTGCCTGGGAGCTGCTCGAGTCGGGCACGTGGCGGCGGCGCACGGGCGGCACGAGGTCGGTGCAGCGGGAGTTGATGGAGCGCACCCTCGCTAACGCGGGCGCGGCGAGCGCAGGCCCAGCACCCGTTTGAGCGCCAGCACCCGTGCCGCCGAGCGGCGCACCCGCTGGCGGAAGGCGGGCGAGCGGCGCGCCCGGGCGAGCAGACGGGGGAACACGGCGTTCCAGCTCGCCGAGCCGGTCATGAGGATCAGGTCGCATCCCGCAGCCAGCGAGCGCTCCGCCGCCGCGCCCACGCCCGAGCGCCGCAGCACCGCTCCGGCCTCGAGGCTGTCGGTGACGATCACGCCCTGAAACCCGAGCCGGCGCCGCAGCAGGCCGGTGACCACGGTTGACTGGGAGGCGATCCGCCGCGGGTCGAGCGCGGGGTAGAGGGCGTGGGAGAGCATCACGGCCGGTACGCCGGCGTCCACGGCCGCGCGAAACGGCGGGATGTCGCGGGCGAGGAGCGCCGTGCGCGCCAGCGCCACCGTGGCCGGCCCGTCGTCGGTGTTCACCCCGGCCGCCCCGAGGCCGGGAAAGTGCTTCGCGGTCGCGCCCACCCGTGCCGCGGACAGCCCGCGCACGGCGGCGCGCGTGCGCGCCGCCACCTCGTCCGGGCCACCGGCGAACGCTCGGGCGGCCATGACCGAGCCCGGGCCCGCGGCCACGTCGGCCACCGGGGCGAGGTTCAGGTTCACCCCGAGCGAGCGCAGGCGCCGGCCCCCGAGCAGGGCCGAGCGCCGGACCTCTGCGGGACCACCCTGCGAGGGCTCGCCGGCGGTGGGCGGCGCGAACGGGAGCGTGCGCACCGCGCCGCCCTCCTGATCAACGGCCACGAGCGCGGAGCCCGAGGCCGCCCGCTGCAGCGTTCGAGAGAGGCTTCGCCACCCCTCCGGCGTGGTGGCGTTGCGCCCGAATGCGATCACCCCGGCGGTCTCGCCCGCGTGCAGTCGCCTGCGCAGGTACGCGGGCACGGACGTGCCATCGAAGCTCGACACCAGGACCTGTCCCACCTGCCGGCGGAGGCTGAGCGAGCGCGCCTCCCTCTCGGCATGGGCCGGTGTGACGCTGGGCCCCGGCGCATCGTCGTCCGAGTTTGCGCCCACCACGATCCCCGCGAGGAGCGCCGCGGCGGCGGCAACCCCTACGGCGACCAGGCGCCGGCGGGCGGCGACGGTCTCAGCCGGTGGCGGCGTGATGCGGTGCGGGCGCTCGTGCGGCTGCGGAGTCGCCCTTCTCGGCGATGCCCGCCTGGCGGCATCCGTCCACCAGCGCCTCGAGCCCGTAGGCGTCCGCCGGGCCCATGGCACCCGTGCCCCGGAGCCCGCCGGCGGCGGCCTGCTCCGCCCCCCAGGCCAGGATGCGGCCGGTGAAGGTGTACCCGTCCACTCCCTCGACGTGGACCTCGGACAGCTGCCGGCCGCCCGCGTCGTAGGCGATGGCCACGATGTGCGATCCGCCCTTGGAGCGGGCCTCCGCGTCGGGACCGCCGGTGGAGCCCTTCAGGAACCTGCCGGTCGCGGCATCCCAGAGCTTCGAGGCGCCGGGCACCTTCATGCCTACGGCCGTGCCCGCGGAGAATGCCTGCATGGCCCGCGACGCCGGCCCGAACCAGCCGAGGTAGCTGTTCACCTCGCGAAGCTGCGGTGCCACCCGCGGGAGCGCGTAGTGCTCCGAGGAGCCGACGCTCACGGCCCTGCGCTCCTTCGTGCCGAGACGGAAGCTGCGGATGCGCTTGGCGCCCCGCTCCTGCTGGATGCGCCCGTCGCGGTAGGCGAAGGAGGGGGCCGTGGCCACCCCGGCCAGCGACGCCCGGGTGCCCCCGCTCATCGAATCCGACGACGCCTGCCCCGAGAAGAAGTAGCCGGTGTCCACCCGCACCGCCGCGGCGCCCGCGCGATCGAGCGCGAGCGCGCCGGCCAGGTTGCCCGGAACCCAGTCGTAGCCAAAGGCGGTGAGCATGCCGGCATCGTGCTGAGCGGCGGCCGCCCCGTAGCGCTCGAACACCTCCCGGATGAAGGGCGGCTCGCCGGTGGAGTCGAGGTAGTGAGCTCCGGCCGAGGACGCGGCCGCCGCAGCGGGGCCGCCGAAGCGCACGAACGGGCCGACGGTGCTCACCAGAACGTCGCCCTTCTCCAGCAGCGCCCGCACGCTGGGCGGGTCCGACACGTCCGCCGTCCGGGTCTCGAGCCCGCCGCCCAGCGCGGCCGCCAGCTCCTCCAGCCTGCGCGCACTGCGCGCCGCCAGCACCGGGCGCATGCCCCGCTCCAGCATGGCCTCCGCGGTGAGGCGCCCGGTGTAGCCGGTGGCGCCGAACAGGACGATTCGGCCGGGCACGTCTAGCGCTCCCGGCGCTCTTCCAGCACCTTGCGCACGCGTGCCACGGCCTCGGGCATCGTGCGCTCCATCCGCTTCAGGTCCCACCCGGTGAGGGTGATCAGCCGCATCGGGGTCCGGGCCACCACCGTGGCGGTGCGCAGGTCCTTCTCCAGCAGGCCGATCTCGCCGAAGAAGTCGCCGGGGCCGAGATCGGCCAGATGCTCGCCGTCGCGAAGCACCTCGGCCTCACCCTCCTCGATGGCCCAGAGCTCGTACGAGAAGTCACCCTCGCGGACCAGCTCGCGCCCCTCTTCAACGCTCGCCTCGTTGGCGAACGGAGCCAGCTGCCGGAGCTCTTCGTCCGGGACCGTCTGGAACAATGGAATCGACTTCAGTCGGTTGTGATCCACTCGATCTCCTAGCTCGCGGAAAGGCCGCGCGACTCTATCCGACTGATCGTCAGGGGCGTGTGTTGCGTAACAGTCCTCGATGACCTCTACGCGCAAGTTGTCCGTGGCCTTCGCCGCGGCCCGAGGACTCTTCGGGCTCGGCCTGATCGTCCTTCCGTCGCGCATGGGCACCAGCTGGCTCGGGCCGGATGCCGAGCGCGCACCCGTGCACATCGTGATCCGCGGCCTCGGCGCACGCGACGTGGCGCTGGCCGCGGGCACGATCCTGGCCGCGGTGAACGACGCTCCCCTGCGGCCTTGGCTGCTCGGGTCGCTCGGCTGCGATCTCACCGACATCGGCGCGACGCTCGCGGTCGGGGACGCGCTTCCCCGCCGCGCCCGGCTCGGCACGGTGGCGCTCGGGGGCGCCTCGGCCGCCGCATCGGCGGCGTTGGCGGCGGGCACGGCATCGTGAGGATCGCGGTGGTGGGGGCCGGCATCTCCGGCCTCGTGTGCGCGCACCTGCTGCACGAGGAGCACGACCTGACCGTGTTCGAGGCGAACGACTACGCGGGCGGGCACACGAACACGGTGCGCGTGGACACCGAGCACGAGACGCACCACGTGGACACCGGCTTCATCGTGCACAACGACCGCAACTATCCGCAGTTTTTGCGTCTGCTCAGGGAGATCGGGGTGGACACCCAGCCGTCCGAGATGAGCTTCTCCGTGAGCGACGGCCACGGCGGCATGGAGTACAACGGCGCTTCCGCGAACGGGCTGTTCGCGAACCGGGCGAACCTCGTCAGCCCTTCGTTCCACCGGATGGTGCGTGACCTCCTGCGCTTCAATCGCGAGGCGCCCGCGCTCGTGGGACTGAACGGGAGCGGTCCGAGCCTGGGCCAGTACCTCCACGAGGGCGGCTACTCGCCGCGCTTCGTGGAGCACCTGATCGTGCCCCAGGCCTCGGCCGTGTGGTCGGCGAGCCCCGCCTCCATGTGGGACTTTCCGGCGAGCCTCCTGGCTGAGTTCTTCGACAAACACGGCATGTTCGGCATCAGTGGCAGGCCACAGTGGCGCACCGTCGTCGGTGGCTCTGCCCGCTACGTGGAGCGCCTGCTGCACGACTTCGGCCACGCCGTGAGGCTGTCCACTCCGGTGCGGCGGATCGAGCGGCTCGCGAACGGCGTGAAGATCGTCCCCGAGGGCGGCGAGCCCGAGCTGTTCGACGAGGTGATCCTGGCCACCCACTCCGATCAGGCCCTGGCCATGCTCGGCGACGCGAGCCTGGCCGAGCGTGAGGTGCTCGGGTCCATCCCCTACCAGCCCAACGACGTGGTCCTGCACACCGACCGCTCGCTCCTGCCCCGGCGCCGGCGGGCGTGGGCGAGCTGGAACTATCACCTCCAGGACGAGCCCGTGGGCCGTACGACGGTGACCTACCACATGAATCGCCTGCAGTCGCTCAACGCCGACCGCGAGTTCTGCGTGACCCTGAACCGTCACGACGCCATGGATCCCGAGTCGGTGATCCGGCGCATCCGCTACGACCATCCCGTCTACACGTCCGCGGGGCTCAGCGCCCAGTCGCGCTGGCCCGAGGTGAGCGGGCTGAACCGCACCCACTACTGCGGCGCCTACTGGGGGTACGGCTTCCACGAGGACGGGGTGGTGTCCGCGCTGCGCGTGTGCGAGCGCTTCGGGAGGTCCCTGGCGTGAGCGCCAGCGCCGTCTACGAGGGCTTCATCCGGCACCGCCGCCACATGCCGGTCGAGCACGCTTTCAGCTATCGCATCTTCCTGAGCTACCTGGACCTGGACGAGCTGCCGCAGGTGCTCGATCGCGTTCCGCTGTGGTCGGCTCGGGGTCCCGCGCCCGCGTGGTTCAGGCGCGGCGACTTCCTCGGCGACCCGGCCGTGCCGCTGAAGCGGGCGGTGCTGGACGCGGTGGAGGAGCGCACGGGCGAGCGCCCGGACGGCCCCGTCCGGCTGCTCACCAGCGTCCGGACATTCGGGCACGTGTTCAACCCGATCAGCCTGTACTACTGCTTCGACCGCGGGGGCGAGGAGGTGCGCGCGTTGGCGGCCGAGGTGACCAACACACCGTGGGGCGAGCGCCACACCTACGCCTTCGACGGCCTCCGGGCCCAGGTGGCCAAGAGCTTCCACGTGTCGCCCTTCCTGGGCATGGAGGCCGACTACCAGTTGCGCGCCACCACACCCGGGGACCGGATCCAGGTGCACGTGGAGAGCACCACCGGCGGGCGCCGCCAGTTCGACGCCACCCTCTCCCTTGAGCGCCGCGAGCTGTCCGCCGCGCCGCTGTTCCGCTACCCACTTCAGTCGATGCGCGTGGTGGCCGGGATCTATGCCCAGGCCGTCCGGCTGAAGCTGAAGGGCGCCCCCTACCACCCCCATCCGGCCCGTTGATCGCGCGCTGGGTCATGGCAGCCGTCCTCGGGCGGATCGAGTCCGGACGGCTCGAGGTGGTGGAGAACGGGCGCCGGCGCTTCTTCGGGCCTTCCGATTCCGCGCTGCGGGCGACGATCACGGTGCACTCGCCGCGCTTCTGGCCCGCCTTCTTCCGGGGGAGCGCGGGATTGGCCCGCTCCTACCGGGACGGCGAATGGACATGTGACGACCTGGTCGGCCTGGTGCGCATCGGCGCTCGGGAGATGCCGCGCCTCGACCGCATGCGGCGCCCCCTGAACCCGTTCCAGCGAGCCTTCACCCGGGTGGCCCGGAACACTCGCGAGCGCGCGCGCAGGCACGTGGCCGCCCACTACGACCTGGGCGACGACCTGTTCGAGGTCTTCCTCGACAACACGATGACCTACTCGTGCGCGCTCTTCGCCTCTCCCGGCACGAGCCTGGCCGAGGCGCAGGAGCGCAAGCTCGACGCGATCTGCCGCAAGCTCGACCTCGGTCCCGGGGACCACGTGCTCGAGATCGGCTCCGGGTGGGGCTCCTTCGCCATTCACGCGGCCGGCCGCTACGGCTGCCGCGTGACCACCACCACGATCTCGCGGTCGCAGCACGACACCGCCGTCGAGCGGGTCCGCGAGGCGGGGCTCTCCGACCGGGTGGAGGTGCTCTTCCAGGACTACCGCGATCTCCACGGGCGCTACGACAAGCTGGTCTCGGTGGAGATGATCGAGGCGGTGGGGTGGCAGTACTTCGACGACTTCTTCCGCCGCTGCAGCGACCTCCTCGCGCCGGATGGCCTGATGCTGCTTCAGGCGATCCTCATCGACGACGAGGCCTTCGAGGCGGAGAAGGCCACCCGGAGCTTCATCAACGAGTTCATCTTCCCCTCCGGCTGCCTGCCCTCCATGCGAGCGGTGAGGGACTGCACCCGCCGGGTCACCGACATGACGGTGGCCGGGGTGGAGGACATCACGGCGCACTACCCGGAGACCCTGCGGCGCTGGCGCGAGAGCTTCACCGCCGCATCGGAGCAGGTCGCGGAGCTGGGGTACGACCGCGCGTTCCGGCGCCTGTGGGAGCTGTACTTCGCCTACTGCGAGGGCGGCTTCCGGGAGCGGCGCATCACGGTGGCGCAGCTGGCTCTGGCCAAGCCGGCCTACCTGCGCTCTCTCGAGAACGCCCGCTTCGATATCGCGTCCATCAGCGCGGCCGGGCCGCGCGAGGCCAGCTTCGCCAGCGCGAGCCTGCCGCCGGGACCGAGCACGTGATCGTCGTTCTCGATCGCGCGTAGGACCTTCCCCGCCCACTCCTCCGGCGGCACGTCGTCCCATGCGTCGGCGGACATGTGCCGGCCGTAGACCTCGCGGGTGTCGTCGAGCATGTCCGTGGCCACGCCCGGCGTCACGAGGTGCAGCACGCCGACCCCGGTGCCGTTCAGCTCTCGCCGAAGCGCCTCCGAGAACGCCACCACGCCGGTCTTGGATGCCGCGTAGGTGGTGGCGGCGGGAAACCAGGCGTAGCCGCTGATGCTGGCGTTGTTCACGATCTTGCCCCGCCCGCGCTCCACCATGCCCGGGAGCACACGGCGGGTCACGTGGACCAGTCCCACGAGGTTCACCTGGAACATGGCGTAGACGTCCTCCATCTCCTGCTCCTCGAGCAGGCCGCCGGTCATGAGCCCGGCGTTGTTCACCAGCAGGTCCACGGGTGGCAGGCCATCGCAGGAGCGGTCGATCGTCTCGCGCGAGGAGAGGTCCATCGCCACCGGCCGCACCTCCTTCGCCCCGCCCGCCGGGACGTCGATCGGGCTGAACTTCCCGGGCGAGCGCATGCCACATAGGAGCAGGTCGAGTGGCTGCTCCGCCAGCGCCTCCGAGATCGCGCGGCCGATGCCGCGGTTGGAGCCGGTGACGAGGGCGGTGGCGCCGGTGAGGTTCATATGCAAGACGGTACGGGGCGGGGCTCGCGGCGGCCCAGGGCGGCGCTTTGGCAACATCTTGGAATGACTCTGGCGCTGGACGCACCGGACACCCACGAGGCCACCCTCCGCGAGGTGATCGAGCACCTGGCGGCGCTCGACCGGCCCGCGGGATCGGAGGGGGAGCGCGAGGCGGCCGAGTGGCTGGCCACCCGGCTGAGGACTGCGGGGGCCGGGGTGACGATCGACGCCGTGCGCTACCGCGAGGGCTACGCGCACCTTCTGGCCGGGATGTGCGCGGCCGGCACCGTGGGCGGCGCGCTGGCGCTGACCCGGCGGGGACGCAGGACCGGAGGGCTGCTGGGGGCCGTGGCCGGCGCGCTCGTGGCGGACGACATCTCGAACGGCCCGCGGGTGGTCCGGCGCACGCTGTCCCCGGAGCGCACCACCTGGAACGTGGTGGCCGACGCCGGCGACCCGGGCGCGGATCGCACGCTCGTGGTGATGGCGCACCACGACTCGGCCCGCACCGGGAAGGTGTTCGACCAGCGCGGGTCGCGCCGGTTCTCCGAGCGGTTCCCCGAGTACATCGAGCGCACCGATACCGCCTTTCCGGTCTGGTGGCCGGTGCTCGGGGCGCACGGCCTGGTGGCGCTAGGCGCACTGCTCGGGCGTCGCTCACTCGGCCGCGCCGGGCTCGGGCTCACGGCCCTGGCCACCGCCTCCTTCCTGGACATTGCGCGCAGCCCCTTCGTGCCAGGGGCGAACGACAACCTCAGCGGCGTGGCCGTGCTGGTGGCGTTGGCGGAGACGCTGGACCGCCGCCCGGTCGCCGGCCTGAGGGTGCAGCTCGTGTCGTGCGGCGCCGAGGAGGTCTGCCAGGGCGGGGTGGTTCCCTACGTGCGCGACCGGCTGCGGGCGCTCGACCCCCGGCGCACGTGGGTGCTGAACCTGGACGCCGTGGGCTCACCGAACCTGGTGATGTTGGAGGGCGAGGGCCCGGTGGTGATGGAGGACTACTGCGAGCCCGCCTTCCGCGACCTGGTGGCGGGCGTGGCCGAGCGGGCCGGCGTGCCCCTGAGGCGAGGGATGAGGGCCCGGGCCAGCACCGACTCCGTGATCCCCAGCCGCGCCGGCTACCCCACCGCCGGGTTCGCCTCGGTGGACCGGCACAAGCTGATCTCGAACTACCACCAGCTCTCCGACGTTCCGGAGAACCTGGACTACGCCACGGTCGCCTACGCCACGACGCTCACCGAGGCGCTGGCGCGGGAGCTGGCGGCGGCGAGTGCCTAGAACCCAGTAGGAGCACGACCTCGGCACCGGCGCCCTGCACATTGCGGGCCTCGGCCACCCCGCCGTGCGCCACCGCGATGGCCTGGACGATCGCGAGGCCGAGCCCTGCGCCGCCGCCCGAGCGGCCCGTGTCCGCGCGGGCGAAGCGCTCGAAGGCGCGGTCGAGGAAGCCTGGCGGGAACCCCGGGCCGTGATCGCGCACCGCAAGCTCGAGCCCGCCCGCTCCGTCGCGCGCGACCAGGTCGATCGGGCCGCCGCCGTAGCGCAGCGCGTTGTCCACGAGGTTGCCGAGGGCCTGTTCCACGCGCATGGTGTCGAGGTCCGCGTGCAGTCCGTCCGGAGCGTTCACCCGCAGCTCCACGTCGGCGCCCGCCGCCCGCCGCCCGAAGCGCCGTCTCGCCCCGTCCATCAGCTCGCGCGCGTCCACCCGCGCGGTCCTGATCGGCAGCCGACCCTGATCCGACCGGGCGATCACGAGCAGGTCGTCCGCCAGCTGCGTGAGGCGGTCGGTCTCCTCGGACGCCGAGCGGAGCGCGGCCCGCAGCTCGTCGGGGCTCCGGCCCGACCGCAGCGCCAGCTCCAGCTCCGTCTTCAGGATCGCCAGCGGGGTTCGCAGCTCGTGGCTCGCGTCGGACACGAACGAGCGCTCGCGGGCGAAGGCGGCCTCGAGGCGCTCCAGCATCTCGTTGAGCGTGTGGCCGAGGCGCCCGATCTCGTCGCCCGCCTCGGAGGCCAGCAGGCGGCGCCCCGGCTCGCCGGCGGAGATCTCGGCCGCCTGACGGCGCATCGCCTCGACCGGGCGCAGGGCGGCGGTGGCCAGCAGGTAGCCCGCGCCCGAGGCCAGCAGCAGCGCGATCGGGCCGCCGAGCAGCAGGAGCGTGCGCAGCTGGGCCAACTCCTCGTCGCGGTCGTCGAGCGCGGCTCCGACCGCCACGATCACCCGCCCGCGAGGCGTCGTGACCGGCGCGGCCAGGAGGCGCACCGGAGTGTCGAGCCCCGGCAGCTCGGTGCGCTCGATGCGCACTCTTCCCCGGCGCGCCCGCGCGAGCGCCTGGCCCGATATGGCCGGCCGGGCCGCGAGGCGCGAGGCCCTGCCCAGCACCCGCCCGCGGGTGTCGAGCACCTGGGTGAGGCGCTCGCCGCGCTCCGCGAGCAGGTCCGAGCTCGGCAGGCCGGTGTCGTTCTGACGGACGAGCGCGCGCACGTCAGCGATGCGCGTCTTGAGGCCCTCGTCGATGGTGTCGCTGAGCGTGGCGCTGAAGCGCAGGTACAGGAACAGCCCCGTGGCCCCGAGCACCACGGCCATCACCGCCGCGAACGCGAGCGTGAGCTTCAGCCGTATGGGGACCCGGGTCACGGGCTCAGCCTATGGCCGAGCCCGTGACGCGAGCGGGTGCTCAGTCGCCCGACCCCTCGCCGGCGTGCTCGTTGTCCCCGTCGATCGCGACCTGATGGAAGTTCTCGTCCAGACGGACATCGACCTGGGAGCCATCGCTCCGGTTGACCTCCACCTCGTAGGTGGCGCCCTTCTCGCCGTCTCGCTCCATCTGGCCCACGGTGCCTCCACCCGCGGCCTTGAGCGCAGCGTCGCCGGCGTGCTTCTTCACGGCCGCGCTGAGGCCGCCCCCGCCGTCGCCGCGGTCGGATTCGCCTCCCCCGCCGGTGGCTCCCGCGATGGCCGCGCCACCCAGGGCCAGGGCGGCCAGGGCGGCCACCGCGCCCGCGATCTTCTTGAGCTTGTCCATAGTCACTTCCTCCTGAGTTGGGTTGCTCTGCGGATCGCAAGGTAGGTACGCCCGATGAGCCTGCCATGAGTCGATGAGACGGCGATGAGAGCCCGCCGGTTCGGCTCTCATGTCGTGTTCATGTAGGCCTGGGAGCCTTTGCCGGGTGCGCGTGCTGGTGGTGGAGGACGGGATCAAGATGGCGAGCCTCATCCGTCGCGGCCTGCGCGAGGAGGGATTCGCCGCGGACGTGGCGGTGAAGGGGGAGGACGCGCTCTGGATGGCGGGTGCCACGGAGTACGACCTGATCGTGCTCGACGTGATGTTGCCGGGCATCGACGGCTTCGAGACCTGCCGGCGGCTGCGCTCCGACGGCGTCTGGGCTCCGGTGCTGATGCTCACGGCCCGAGACTCGGTGGAGGACCGGGTGTCCGGGCTCGACACCGGAGCGGACGACTACCTGACCAAGCCCTTCTCGTTCGCCGAGCTCCTCGCCCGGCTGCGCGCCCTGGGCCGCCGCGGCCATGTGGGACAGCCCACCGTGCTCCGGGCCGGTGACCTGCACCTGGACCCGGCCGCTCGCCGAGTGGGGCGCGGGGACACCGAGGTGAGCCTCTCGGCCAAGGAGTTCGCGCTGCTGGAGACCTTCATGCGCAACCCGGGCCGGGTTCTCGACCGGTTCGAGCTGCTGGAGCACGCGTGGGACTACGAGTACGAGAACCGCTCGAACGTGGTGGACGTGTACGTCCGTTACCTGCGGGAGAAGATCGACCGGCCGTTCGGCGTCGAGAGCATCGAGACGGTTCGCGGCGCCGGGTACCGCCTTCGGGCGGACGGCGGGGGCGGCTAGGCCCGCGGGCAGTGAGCGCTGCCGCCGGTCAGGCCGTCCACGATCGCGTCGGTGTTCGCGGCGATCGACTCGGTATAGGTGGCTCCGCTCGAGCCGGCGGGACCGAGTGAGTCCGCCCAGAGGGGCCTGCCCACCACGGCCCCGCTCTCCCGCGCCACCGCGCGCTCGAGCTTGCCGTTGATCGAGCTCTCCGGGTAGATCGCCTTCACGCCGGTCCGGCGGATCTGGTCGACCAGATCCTGGACGTCCCTCGCGGAGGGCTGGGCCTGGGTGGACAGCGAGGGAAGGACCGCTCCGATCACCTGGATCCCGTAGCGGTCGGCGTAGTACCCGAGGGCGTCGTGGGTGGTCACCAGCTTGCGCAGGCGGGCCGGGATCCGGGCCACGCAGCGCGCGGTCGCCCGGTCGAGCCGCCGCAGGCTCGCCAGGTACGCCGTGGCGTTGCGGTCGTAAAGCCTCCGTCCGGCCGGGTCGGCCTTCACCATTGCCCCGCGGATCGCCTCGACGGCCGTCTCGGCGTTCCGCGGATCCTGCCACCAGTGCGGATCCAGGTGCCCGTCCTGCTCTCGCGTTCGCACATGGTCCATGAGATTCAGCACCGCCGCGCCGCGGCCTGCGCTGTCGAGGAGTCCTCGGAGCCAGCCGTCCACGTCACCCCCGGAGCGGACCACCAGGCGGGCGCGAGTAAGGGCGGCGGCGTCGCTCGGGCGCGGCTCGTAGGCGTGGGGATCCGAGTTCGGGCGCAGGATCTGCTCCACCTGGGCACGACGCCCGGCCACGTGGCGGGCGAAGTCCCCGACCTGGGTGGTGGTGGCCACCACCACGGGGCGGTCGCCCGGCGGCCGCGAGCCCTGTCCGCACCCGGCGAGGACTACGAGCAGGAGGCCGACTGTGACCGATGTTGCGAGGAATCGGCGAGGCACGAGGGGTGGATCTTAATGAGAATCGTTCTCACTTGTCCCATTCGTGAGTTGAGAGGGCACTTCGCCGTTACTTTGGATGGTGGCGCTGATCCGAACGACTCGGATCCATGTAGGAGTTGAGTAGCTGTGACAGGGGATCTACCAACACGGAGCTGTCGGGACTGTGGCCAGGTATGGGCCAGCGCTCGCTTTCTCGACCCCACAACTGAAACGGACTGCGGCTACTGCGGCGGTCCACTGATGCGCGAGCTGCAGCGCTCGCCGGCAGGTTCCCGGGAGCCGGAGGCCGCCACGGAGATGCCGGCCGACTGGCGAATCTCAGTGCGGCGGACGGACCGGGGGCCCGACTGGGACGACGCTCCACCCGCGCGGAGACCAGCCGATCCGGTAAAGGCGGCCGCAGAACTCGCAGCTGACGGTGTCGTCGGGCGCTGAGCCCGGGGGCTGCCGCATCCTGTACTTGGAGAACACCGGCCGTGGCAGGTCGTGGTCGCAGCTCCAGCAACGGAGCTGTGACGCCATGACCCTCATTCCGTTTCCCGATACGTTCATCCCGGCCTCCCGGCCCCGAAAGTAGGGCCCCGTTTGCTCGGATCTCTTCCGGGTTCGACCCCCGGGGTAGCTTTCCGCCCCGTGGGACGAGTCGCCCAGGGGGTGAGGTTCTTTGCCTCGCCGGCCGAGCTGAGGGAATGGTTCGAGGCCCACCACGAGCTCGAGAAGGAGCTGAACGTGGGCTTCCATCGCCGGGCGAGCGGCCGGCCGAGCGTCACGTGGCCGGAGGCCGTCGACGAGGCGCTCTGCGTGGGCTGGATCGACGGCGTCCGTCACGGAATCGACGACGCGAGCTACCGCAACCGCTTCACCCCCCGGAAGCGCGGAAGCAATTGGAGCAGGCGCAACGTGGAGCGGGTGGCCGAGCTCACCGCCCAGGGGCGGATGCGCCCCGCCGGCATCGCGGCGTTCGGGGCGCGCCGGCCCGAGCGGACCGGCATCTACTCGTACGAGCTGCCCGCGATTGACCTGGACCCCGTCTACGAGGCCGAGCTGAGAAGGGTTCCGGCGGCCTGGGAGTACCTCAGCGAGCGCCCGCCCGGGTACCGCCGGACCGTGACCCGCTGGGTCATGGGGGCCAAGCGCGAGGAGACCCGGCGCCGCCGGCTCGCGACGCTGATCGAGGAGTCCGCGAAGCGGCGTCTCGTCAGGCAGTTCGCGCCGCGGCGGCGCTAGCCCGCGGGCGAGAATCTCCGACCCGGGCGCTCAGTACGCTGGTGAGTGGGCTCCCGTGCGCCCGGGAGCCCGGGTGGACCCCTCAGGATGATTCGTCCCGAACAGCTAGCCGAAGCCCTCCAGCGCCTGGAACCCCGGGATCGCGAGCTGCTGTCCCTGTCCCTGCACCGCCGCGTGCCGGACGAGGCCCTCGCGCGGCTCTACGGGTACGAGACGGCGGAGGTCTCGCGCCGCCGCGCCGCGGCGATCGAACGCTTGGCGGACGACCTGCGGGTGCAGCGCGGCGAGGACCTCGGCTCGGTGCTCAAGGCGCTGCTCGAGCCGGGCACCTGGAGTGGCATCGAGATGAGCGCGGGCCGCGAGTTCGAGCCCTCGGGGCCGCGGGCCGCCCGCCCCGTCACGCGCGGCAACCAGGCCGTGAACCCGTCCCAGGAGCCAGAGCAGCCCCCGCCCGCTCCCGTGCCGCTGCGCCCGGTTCCCAGTCCCGCGGAGCCCATCACCGAGCCCGAGCCCGCGCCGCTGCCGGCCGCGTCGGCAGCGAAGGATGCCGAGGTCCCGCCACCCCCCGTGGAGGAAGCTCCTCCGGCCACGGCTGCACCCGCGAACCCCGACCCGCCTCGGGAACCGGTGCTCGACATGCTTTCCGATCGCCAGCGCGTGCGCGACGAGCGCGCCGGCCAGCGCCTCAAGAGGGGGATCCTGGCCCTGGCCGCCCTGGGTGCCGCAGCGCTGCTGGGGGCCGCCGGGCTGATGGCCGCCACGCAGCTCACCGACGGGGGCTCGGGAAGCTCGGCGAGCCGCGGCAACGGAGACGGCACGCGTAACTTCGTGCCCGCGAAGGGAGGGCCCCTGGCCGCCCCGTTCGCGTCCGATCCGAAGACCTCGAGCTGCTACTCCACCGCCTACCTGAAGGAGTCCACGGTGCTCTTCAAGGAGCCCGGAGGCCAGCCGCGCCTGCGTCTGACCCGCCTCACCGAGTGGGGCTCCCCGCGCGTGCTGGGCGTCGTCGGTCAGCGTGGCGACTGGCTCGGAGTGCAGGCCTCGGAGCTCAAGAACGGTGAGGTGGCCTGGATCCCGCGCGAGCGCGCGAGGGTGGACTGCGTGCGCTGGTCGATGCACGCCGACCTGTCGAAGCGCCGGCTCTTCGTGCGGCGGGACGGCCACACGGTGAAGGAGATGAAGATCGCGATCGGGTCCCCCGGCCACAGCACGCCGCGGGGACGCTTCTCGGTCACGGACAAGCTGAGGGTCACCACCCCCGACTCTCCCTACGGCTGCTGCGTGCTCGCGCTCAACGGGCATCAGACGAACCTGCCCGAGGACTGGCCGGGAGGCGACCGCCTGGCGGTGCACGCCACCGCCGACGTGAGCAGCATCGGGGAGCCGGTGAGTCTCGGCTGCATGAGGGTTCGCTCCAGTGAGGCCAAGTGGCTGATCGAGACGATCCCGCTGGGCGCGCCGATCTTCATCAGCTCCTGAGAGGGATCTCACACGGGCGCCGCGCCCGGCGTTTTACCGGTGTGGGGCTGCCGCCTTTCCAGACGCTGTTCGAATGCCACCGGATCGAGATCTACCGCTTCCTGGTGGCCACCGCCGGGCCATCCGACGCCGACGACAGCTTCCAGGAGACGTGGATAGCCGCCCTGCGCGCCTATCCCAGGCTGCGCCACGCGGACAACCTGCGCGCATGGCTGTTCCGCATCGCGCAGAACAAGGCCATCGACGCCCACCGCGCACGGGGCCGCCGGCCCATACCCGTCGAGGCCGTGCCCGAGGCCGCAGGGTCCGCGCCGCCGGCGTCCGAGCCGGACGAGCGCTCCGAGCTGTGGAGCTCGCTGGGGTCGCTCCCGGTCAAGCAGCGCACGGCGGTGTACTGCCGCACGGTCCTCGGGATGCCCTACGACGAGCTCGCCGGGTTGCTGGAGAGCTCCGAGGAGGCGGCGCGGAGAAACGTTCATGAGGGCCTGAAGCGCCTGCGAGAGGAGCACGAGGATGACCGTTGACATCAAACGCGCACTGAGGGAGGCGGCCGCGCGGGTCGAAGCCGGAGACCTCCCGGAGCTGGAGCGCAGGTTCCTGGAGCGGGCCGAGGGCGAGGGCCTGGTGGACGTGGCCTACGCGTCCGTGGACTCGCCCCTGGGGCCGCTCACGGTGGCATCCACCCCCAGGGGCCTGGTGCGCGTGGCCTACGCGAGCTATCGCCCCGAGGAGGACGTGATCGAGGATCTCGCCCGGAGGATCTCGCCGCGTGTGCTCGAGGCGCCCGCCCGGCTCGACCCGGTGCGGCGCGAGCTGGACGAGTACTTCGAGGGCCGGCGCACGGACTTCGACCTACCCATCGACTGGTCGCTCACGAAGGGCTTCACCCGCCGGGTGCTGGCTGCCACGGCGCGTATTCCCTTCGGCGAGCTCGGCACGTACGCCTCGGTGGCCGGAGCGGCGGGCAGCCCGCGCGCCGTGCGAGCCGCGGGCAACGCGCTAGGGGCCAATCCGATGCCGTTGGTGGTGCCGTGCCACCGGGTGGTGCGGACGGGCGGGGCGCTGGGCGGTTACACCGGCGGTATCGAGCGCAAGGAGTTCCTGCTGCGGCTGGAGGGGCGCCTGCCCTGACCAGGCGCCCGCCTACAATCGGCCGCGTTGGAGAGGTGGCCGAGTGGCTGAAGGCACTCGCCTGCTAAGCGAGTAGGGGGCTAAAAGCTCTCTCGAGGGTTCGAATCCCTCCCTCTCCGTCTCCCGCCTGCAAACCGGCGCCCGGGGGTGTCCTCGGTTCGCTCGTGTGCGACTGCACACTTCGCTCCCTGCGTCCTACCGGGGCTTGGTTTTCGGCGGGAGTCCCGCTGCTCGTATCCGATCGCGGCCCCTGGAATCTCGCGGTTTAACTGTCCAATCGCTGGAGGCAACAGCCGTAGCCCCGAGCTCTCGGCGACGCAAGCTGGAGCACGGCCACATGGCGCGTCGAGTACCGGCGCCGCCGAGCTCGCCGCATGGCTCGCTTCGCGACGCTCGACGAACTACGGTTGCCCAGAGGCCTTCCCCGCTCGTTGGCGAACCGCTCGGTTGACCGGATTCAGAAGAAGCCGCACAATGGTCTCGAGCCGGGGTTGAGGGTTCAGCCTTTGTCCACTCAGCCGCGTGCTGCTGCTCGCGCGCACCACTCGCGCTTTGACGGTGGGGACTCAGGACCGCGCGGCCGCGCGCAGCTGCGTGGCCGCGAACACGAGCAGCGCGACACTCACGCCCAGCAGTGCGCCGGCGATCACGTCCGACAGCCAGTGGACGTGCAGGAAGGTGCGGCTCCAGCCCATGGCACAGGTCCCGAGCACCGCCAGCGGCCACCACACGCGCCGGCGACCGGGCAACGTGAACGCGAGGACGAGTGAGACGCACGTCACAGCGGCGAAGCTGGTGTGCCCGGATGGAAACGACGTCGACAGCGGGTGCAGCACCCCGGCCGGCGGGCGGGGTCGCTCGAGCAGCGCCTTCAGCGCAGCCGACAGGAGCGATGAGGCGCCCTCGGCGAGCGCGAAGGCCGTCAGCGCCATCCAGCGGCGCGCCCGGATCAGGACCACAGTGATCGCGCCGAGGACAACGATCACGCCCGACGCGTGCCCGAGCGCGTCGAGCCACAAGGCGAGCCGCTCGAGCCCCGGCGTGAACCCATCGCGCATCGCTTCCGACCAGGCCGTGTCGAGCGGCAGCGGGCCGACCGGCACGCGGATCGCCATCAGCGCTACGAGCGCTAGGAGCGCGGCGCCGAGCCGGACGGAGCGACGAGGCTCGGCCACGAAGTGCTCGACGGGCGGAGAGGCGGCGCGTCCGCGCGTCGGCGGCCGCGGCTCCGGCATAGTCACGACGCGAGGCGCCCGTCGGCATCCAGCCGATCGGGGCGCTCAGCGATCGACCCGAAGAGCTCGACCGCTGAGGTGCCGCGCTGCGCGTAGAAGCTCCAGCGCGCGCGTTCCCATCTCCCCATCGACCGCAAGTCTCCCAGTAACCACTGTCCCTTTCCATGCGACGGAGCAGTCCCGCGTCGAGTTGCGCGGACGGGAGCGCCGCTTGTCCGTGAACGGGCAGCGTCAGCGTCGGTATAGAGACCCAATGGCCCGGCGTCGCGCCTTTCGCCCGACCGGCACCATGAGGCCGTCGACTAGAGGCTCAAGTTCGAGTTGAGAGTTCGCACGTCCTCAATCTGCGAAGCGGACAGGTGGTTCGCACGGTCAACCTGCCACTGCTGGGGCCAGGACTTGCCTTGGCGCCACCGGACTATCCAAAACGCGGCCCGCCCATCACGGGATCGACGTCAGCGGCCCGACCGTCTGCGATGCCGGAACGATCTCGAACTACGTAGCGCTCGTAGCCCTGCGCACCGGCAAGGTGAGGAAGATCATCCACGTCGGCGAGAGCCCAGGGGAGGCATTGACGAGTCTCGACGGTCGCGACTGCTACGTCACCACGCGTGGGCCGACTGGGCTAGATCCAGCATTGGTCCCCAAGTCTTAGGGCGACAGCGTCTCGGTGATCGACTATCGCACTGGCCGAGTTCGCACTATTGCCGTAGGTCGCCACCCACAATCCGAAGCGACGGCCAAGGTCCCTACCGGCGTCCTGCGCCGAGGCGGCTTCCTGCACAGGCGCCGAGGCTCAGGCTGAGTGAGGTGATCGGGAAGTCCTCTGATCTTCGCCTCGGTGGCTAACGGAATCGAGCACCTCCACCACGTAGTCGCGAGCAGCGGTAATTCGCGCGGGTTGGCATTGGCGTTGCGAGACGCGGAGCAGGGCGAAGGACATCGATTTAGCCAGAGGTGACCGGACGAGGGGATGGGCCCGGGGTCGCGCGATCGAGCGCAGTCCAGCCCATGTCTTTTTCGCGGATTGCGTGCTCGCCGGCCACCCCGCCGCGGACACCGAACAGACGCTTGGCGAGCAGCAGGTAGACGACTACCGCGACATTGATCACGAACGCAAGCACCTTGAAGGGCGATAGGCGATTGACGAGCTCGTAGACCTCGAGCGGCAGCAGTGAGCTCGTGACAATGAACGTGAGGTACTCGGCCCAGCGCCGCTGGTACCAGAGCCCGACCGCCTCAACGCCCTCAACCAGGGAGTAGCCGAGGATCACCGCACCGAACAGGTGCAGCTTCGTGGAGCTGAGTGAGAACAGCTGGTCCACCTCGTGGAGCAGTCCGTGCCTCGCATGCCCGGAGCCCTCCACCAGGCCGCCCTGCAGGTCGGCCAGAACGCGATAGACCGTCGCGCGCACTTGGTCGCGGTTCGCGCTGAAGACGAGGATCACCACGCCGAAGAGCCCGAGCACGGCGAAGTGCGCAGCGCGATTGATCGCGATCAACCGTAGGACGATCTTGTCGCGCAGCGGCCGGCCGCGCAGGGGAAGCTCGATCTCGTCGCGGTCGGGAGGCACACGGCGCGAGGGCGGCGGGGGATCTGGCACCGGCAGCCAGCTGTCGCAGCGCAGGCAGCGGTACCAACGCGTCCCTACGATCTCGCGAACGACCGCGTCGTCCCGGGGCCGCACGCTCTCCGCGTCCAGTCCGATCAGCTCATGACCCAACAAGCCACACACCAGCAGCTCGTAGTGAAAACGCGGCACGAATCGGCTCGGCCGCTCACGGCGAACGCCGGGGATCTCGGGCACCGCCGACACGCTAAGCGATCACGTCCCGCGCCCGGCTGGTGGCCACCACCCGCCCAGGTCGCAGATGCCCCGGGATGAGCGACGGGGGACTTGGGCACGAAGAGCCCAATCGAGGGCGCCCGAGTAGGGGGCTGCTCTTCCAGGAGACGTGTGCTTGCCGACTTCGACATGAGAGGACGGTGACGAGCGCCCCGAGCCGGCCGGTCCGTTGGAGTCGGAGGCTGCCCAGATTCAGGGGTTCTCGACGATCACCGTCGTGAGCGGCAGCCCCAGGTGCTCGAGTCGGTGGGGCAGGTCGAGGTGGAGCCGCTCGAGCAGGTGATGCGAATGGGTCGAGAGGATGACCTCTTCGTAGTACCCGCTCCACAGGGTCTCCTCGATGGCATCCATCGGGTCCGCTCGGATCGACACTGAGCCTGTCACCGGGCCTCCGGCTGCCTCTGCGAGGAGCGGCCGGGCTTCGTCAAGTATGCGCCTGGCCTCATCGGCCTTCTCGCGCCGTCCCCGGTGCAGGATGTGCCAATCGGGGTCGGCGCTGTGAGGAACCACGAGGTGGAACGTGGCTGGTCCCCGGGCGGCGCGTTCGCGGATTGCGTCCACAAGCGCCGGAGTGGCGGCCGTCCGGTTGGCAACGATCAGGACATGCGCTGCGCTGGTGGGCTCCATTGAACCTTCCTTCGGCGCAGGCCCGGCCCGGACCTCCACGAGGTACCGCCGACGGTCAGGGTCCGTTCATGTAGGCACTCTACGGTGGACATGTCGAGGGAAGGACCCGCCGTGAACCTGCGCACCATCTCCACAGTCCGCCTGCTGGCCGCCTGCGCGGGAGTGGTGGCCACCGGCGTGGCCGGAGTGGCAATCGCGCTCGCCTCCGGCGGCGGCCCGCACCCGACCCCCAAGCCACTGGCGAAGGCTCTGCACGACGGCGCCCTTGCGGCGCGCAGGGTCGAGGGCGTGACCGCTCGGATCCGGTTCACCAATCGCCTGATCGCCTCGTCGGGCATCGAAGGGTCCAACGCACTCCTGTCCGGTGCGACCGGGCGGTTGTGGTTCGGCTCCGGGGGCCGCTTCCGCCTCGAGCTCCAGTCGGAGAGAGGGGACGTTCAGATCGTCTCCGACGGGAAGCGGGTGACGCTGTACGACGCGAGCGCGAACACGGCATATCGCTTTGCCCTGCCGAAACAGCGGGCGGAGGCGGACAGTTCAGGGCCGCACGGGGTCCCCTCGATCGCCGCGATCCAGAAGGAGATCGCGCACCTGACCGACCGGCTGGACTTGTCCTCCGCCGTGCCGACCGATGTGGCCGGACGGCCTGCATACCGGGTTCGTCTGACCCCCAGTCGCGACGGCGGGCTGCTCGGAGCGGTGGAGCTGGCCTGGGACGCGCAGCACGGCGTGCCTCTGCGAGTGGCGGTCTATGCGCGTGGGAACAGCAGTCCGGTGCTCGAGCTCAAGGCCACGGAAGTCTCCTTCGGCCCGGTGGCCTCCTCGGTCTTCGATATCTCGCCGCCTCCGGGCGCCAGGACGACGTCCATGAGCCAGGAGGGCAGCGACCGTGGCGCGGCGTCGAGCACGGACAGGTCGCCGGTCGAGGGGCTGGCCGGCGTGCGCAAGGGGCTCCCGTTCAACCTCTCGGCGCCACGCAGCCTCGGGGGACTGACGCGCAACGACGCGAAGCTGCTGCACGTGGGCGGTCGGCCCGGCGCGCTCGTCACCTACGGCGCCGGACTGGGTGGCGTCGCCGTGATCGAGCGGGCCACGCCGGGCTCCGGCCATACGGCCGCCGGGCCGGGCCGGGAGGGCCTCCGCATCGGCCAGTCCCGGCTACCGGTGCCGAAGGTCGCCATAGGCGGAGTCACGGGGCAGGAGCTCGACACCGCGCTCGGCTCGGTGATCAGCTTCAGCCGGGACGGTGTTGACTACACCGTGCTCGGCTTGGTGCCGCCGGCCACCGCGAAGGCCGCTGCCCGTGACCTCTGACTCGTCGAAGCCCGTAGAGATTCGCGGGTTGACCAAGCATTACGGCGACATCGTCGCGGTGGACCATGTGAATCTGACGGTGGAGCGAGGGGACGTGTATGGCTACCTGGGCCCGAACGGCGCCGGCAAGACCACCTCCCTGCGCATGATGCTCGGCCTCATCTCCCCGACGGCCGGGTGCGTCAGGCTGTTCGGGCGGGATCCCACGGCCAGCGTGTCGGCGCTCGAGGGCGTGGCCGGCTTCGTCGAGGCGCCTCGGTTCTACCCCTACCTCAGCGGCCGGCGCAACATGGAAATGCTGGCCGCGTTCGACGGGAACGGCGCCGGCAGCCGTGTGGACGCGGCGCTCGAGACAGTCGAGCTCACCGACCGGGCGGGTGACCGCGTGGGCGGCTACTCCCACGGGATGCGACAGAGGCTGGGCATCGCCGCCGCGCTGGTGCGCGAGCCCAAGCTGCTGCTCTTGGACGAGCCCGCCACGGGGCTGGACCCGGCGGGCATGCGCGACATGCGCCGCCTGGTGCGCCGCCTGGCCGACGGCGGAATGACGGTGGTGCTCTCCAGCCACCTGATGAATGAGGTGGAGGAGCTGTGCAATCGAGTGGCCATAGTCCGGTCCGGGGCGATCGTGTACGAGGGGGAGATCGCCGACCTCAAGCGGACGGCGGTGGCCACCTACCGGCTCAGGACCACGGACGACGTGCTCGCGCTCTCGGTGTGCGAGCGCCACCCGGGACTCAGGGAGGTCCGCGCGGAGGCGGGGGAGATCCGGTTCTCCGCCGGCGAGGACGCGGTGGCCGACCTGTCGCGCGGCCTGGTGGAGACGGGGGCGCTGATACGAGCCGTGGCGCCGGAGACGGCCACGCTCGAGGACCTCTTCTTCTCTCTCACCGAGGGCCCGGCCAACGGCTCCGGCGAGCCCCAGGCGCTCGCCGTAACGGCCCCGGCATGAACCCGAACGCGATGACGGTCTACCGCTGGGAGCTCCGCAAGTTGCGCTTCCAGAAGCGCACCTACCTGGGCCTCGGAGCTGCGGTGGCGGTGCCGATCATCTTTGTCGTCGCCACGTCCCTACAGAGCGGCGGCCCGGAGGACGTGGCGTTCGGGCGCTACATCCACAAGAGCGGCCTGGCCATCCCACTCGTGCTCCTGCTCTTCGGAGCGGTGTGGCTCTTCCCCCTGATAACCGCGCTCGTCGCGGGCGACATCATCGCCTCCGAGGATCACAACGGCACGCTCAAGACGATCCTCACGCGCTCCCTCGAGCGCGGGCAGATCTTCCGGGGGAAGGCCTGGGCCGCGGCGAGCTACGCGGTGGCCGCCATCCTGCTGAGCGGCACCGTGGCGGTGGTGGCGGGATGCCTGGCCTCGGGCTTCAATCCGCTCACCACGCTCTCCGGCACCCGTGTCTCGGCCATGTCGGCGCTGGGCCTGGTCGCCGCGAGCCTGGGCGTGTACCTCCTGCCGACGCTGGCCATCGTCTGCATCGGGCTGCTGCTCTCGGCCGCTACTCGCAACAGCGCCGCCGCCATCGTGGGCACGCTGATGATCTCCCTGCTGATCCAGCTGATCGGGATCCTGCCGGGGCTGGGCGGGGTGCAGCCGTACCTCCTCAGCACTCAGTTCAACGCGTGGGAGGGCCTGCTCCGTTCGCCCGCGGACTGGGTCCCGGTGATCCGCTCCGTCTGGGTCTGCGCGCTCTACGGACTCCCCGCGCTGGGCGCCGCCTACCTCGTGTTCGTTCGCCGCGACGTGGCCGGCGGCTGATCCCCTCACGCGGCGAGGTCCGCGGAAGGCCGGTCCGCGTTGACGAACGAGGTGACGGCGGGCGAGGACATGAGTGCCAGCGCGCCGGCGATCACGACCGCGAGTGCGCCGCAGACGCCCGCGGAGCGCGCTGGCGAGCCGGTCCACTGCTCGCCGACCAGCAGTGGCGCGGTGAGCACCGGGAGCGCCACCTGGACCACGAAAACGACCGGGGCCACGCGAGCGGCCCCGCGGCTCTGGAGCGCGGTCATCTCGCCGATCAGCGCCAAGCCCGAGGCCAGGCCGGTGGCCACCGCCCACGCGAGCGCGGCGAGCCAGAGGTGACTTCCCAGCGAGTCGGCCACGTACTTGGTGGACAGGCCGCTCCATGCGAACCCCGCGCCCGCGCCGAGCGCGGCCACGCGCCCGTCGATCGCCCCGCGCCGAGCAGCCAGGAACGGGCACAGGGCCACGAGCGCGATCACGGCGAGCACCGCGGCCGTGGCGCCAGCGGATGCATGGGCGTTCTCGGCGGTGGGCACCAGCGCGGCCAGGGCTCCCACGCCGGCGATGATCGCCGCGACGGCCGCGATCTCCCGCCTGCCGACCCGCTCGTGCCGGTCGCGCGCGGCGATGACCAGGAGGAGCACCAGTCCGAACGCGAGAGCCGGTTGCACGACCGCGAGAGGCGCGAGGAGCAGGGCGGCCGTCTGGAGCGGCCAGCCAAGGATCGTGAGGAGCGTTCCGGCAAGCCAGCGCGGGCGCCGTAGAAGCCCGGCCACGAGCGAGAGGCGCATCCCGTGTTCCGGGGGAGAGGCCCTGGCCTCCATCGCCTGGAGCGCGATGCCGAGGTTGTACATCGTCGACGCGGCACACGCGGCGGTCACGCCGAGCATCAGGGAGGACACGATCGTCGCTGACAGTAGCTCTCGAAACCGGGACCTCCGGGCTCGTCCGCCGGACGTTCAGACTCCCGTCAGGTACGCCTCCCTACAGTCGGCCACATGGTGCTCCAGACACCGACGAGGAGGGTCTGGAGCCGACTCGGCACCTCGCTCGGAGCCGCCGCGGCAACGGCTCACCTCCTCCCGGCTGCGTCCCAGCCGATCCCCGCTTTGCGCCGGCCGCTCGGCATCGAGAGCCAAACGCCCGAGCGTGGCGGCGTGGCGCTGACCTTCGACGACGGCCCCCATCCCCGCGGCACCCCGGCGATCCTGGAGTTGCTCGCCGCGTCGGGAGCCCAAGCCACCTTCTTCCTGGTCGGAGAGCAGGTGGTGCGGTGGCCGGCCATCGCCGCCGAGATCGTTGCCGAGGGTCACAGCATCGGCGTGCACGGCGACCGGCATCGCAACCTTCTCCGGCTCACCCCCCGGCAGACCGCGAGCGATCTCCGGCGCGGCTGGGAGCGGGTGGCGGATGCCACGGGCTCGGGGCCGGTCCTCTACCGGCCGCCATACGGGGTGGTGAGCGCGGCGGCGCTCGGGCTGGTCCGCGCACGGGGCTGGCGCACCGTCCTCTGGACGAACTGGGGCCGCGACTGGGAGCAGCGCGCCACCCCCGCGTCGATTGCCGCGCGCCTCTTGGCGGGGGTCACGCCGGGGGCGGTGCTTCTCCTCCACGACGCCGATCACTACTCGGCGGCAGGCTCGTGGCTCCGCACCGCCGCCGCACTGCCCCGGGTACTCGAGGCCATCGGCGGGAATGAACTGAGGGCGGTGCGCCTATGACCCGGCGGGTGCTGATCTTCTCGGCCGACATCGGCGAGGGCCACGCGACCGCGGCCCATGCTCTCGCCCAAGCGCTGAGGGCCACGGGGGCCGAGGTGCATGTCTGCGAGGACCTGGCGTCGCTCGGCCGGCTCAACCGGCTGGTCCTCCGCGACGGCTCGCGCGTGCTCTTCCGCCGGGCTCCCTGGGTCTACGACCTTTACTACCGCAACCTGGTGCGCTCGCGCATGGCCCGCGGCATGGCGGCGGGCTCCCTCCGGCGCCTCGGCCAGCGACCGCTCCTGCGACTGGTGCGAGACCTCGACCCCGACGTGATCGTCTCCACCTACCCGGCGGTGACCGTCGTGCTGGGCAAGCTGCGGAAGAGGGGAAAGCTGGCGATCCCGACCGTGGCCACCATCACGGACCTTGCCGGCCTCTTCTTCTGGGCCCACCCCGGCATCGACCTGCACCTGGCGTCCTGGGAGGAGTCACTTGCGGAGGTGCGGGAGGTGGCCGGGGACGCTGAGGTCCGCCACGTCGGGGCCCTCACGTCCAGCGAGTTCTTCACCACCCGCACGAAGCAGGCCGCCCGCCGCGACCTGTCCCTACCCCTCCGGCGGCCGGTGATCGTGGTGTCGGGCGGAGGCTGGGGGGTCGGGCGCCTCGGGGATGCCGTGGCCACTGCATCCGCCGTCCCCTCGGCATTCGTGGTCTGCGTCGCCGGGCGCAACGAGCGCGTGCGCGCCGAGCTGGAAGCGACCTTCGCCCACGATCCGGGCGTCCGCATCCTCGGCTTCACCGATCACATGAGCGATCTGCTTGCCGCGGCGGACGCGCTGGTGCACGCCACCGGCGGAGTCACGTGCCTGGAGGCAGGCCTGCGTGGATGCCCCGTGGTGATTCACGGGTTCTCGTCGGGTCATGTCCGCCACAACGCGGAGGCGCTGGCGTCCCGCGGCCTCGCGCGCCGAGCCCGGACCACGCGAGAGCTGGGAGAGGCGCTTCGTGAGCTTGTGGATGCGCCGGGCCGCGTGGCGCCAAGCCCGGCCAGGATCGACGCGGCCGAGCTCGTGCTGAGCGCTCGGCCCACCCCCCGGCCGCCGGGGGGCGGGCGTGGATCCCGGGCGCGTCGGACGGCCGCGGTGGCGGTCGCGTCCGCGGGAGTGGTTCTGTCCACGAGCCCGGCCTTCTCGCTAGCCGCGCACGGCCTCGACCTCGACCCGCTCATGCACGTCTCCACGTCACGACCGCAGGTCGCTCTCGTGGTGGACGCCCCGGTGGCCGACATAGCGCCGGTGGCCGCGGAGCTGCGCATGCAGGGGGCCACCGCCTCGTTCGGCGTGTCGAGTGCGCCGAGCCCGCGGGTGACCGATGCCGCGGCGCACAGCGGGCTGGAGCTACTGCCCTCGCTGCCCGGCGGGGAGCCGGTCCGATGGGTCTCCACCGGGAGGCGCCTCGGCGACATGCGTGATGCGCTCGGCCTCCCTCGCCATTTCCGCTATCTGCTCCCGGCGAGCGACGTGACGCTCGGTGAGTACCTCCTCGCTCGAAAGGGTGGCGGGCAGGCCACGTCCGCTCGGCTGAGCGTCTCGTCGTCGGCGGCGCTGCGCTCCAAGTCGGTCCGCCGCGGCGACGTGATCGCGCTGAGGGTCACCGGCCCGTCCCAGGGTGTGGCTCAGGAAGTCGGCTCGATGGTCGTGCGGCTCCGGGCCCGGGGCCTCGAGCCGAGCTCGGTGGCCGTGCTCACGCGCTCCGCGAGCTCCGGGTGAACGTGCGCCCTCCGCGGGGCCGGACCGTTGCCACCTCGCTCGCGGTGGTCGCTGCCGCGCCGATGTCCGCCTGCGGATTCGGGTCGGATCACAGCTCCTCCGAGGCCGCTACGAGCGCGTCGGTCACGTCCGGTCTGCGGAGGCCGGGAGCGACGCTGAGACCGCGGCTGCTGGGGCGCCTCCCGGCCCCCGTCCAACTGCCCGCGGCGGTATCGCTTCCCGGCGGGGATGTGCTCGTCCTGGGAGGGCTGAGCTCGGCGGACGCGTCCGTGCCCGCGATCGTCCGCGTCCGGGGTGGCCGCGGCGCGGCGGCCGGCACGCTTCCCGTGGCCCAACACGACGCTGCGGCCGCGTACCTGAGCGGACGCACCTACTTCATCGGAGGGGGAAGCTCCTCGGGTTCGAGCGCGGCCATCGTGGAGGTGGACCCCGGCGGCGCGACCCGTCCCGCGGGCTCGGAGCTGCCGGTGCCCGCTTCGGACGTATCGGCGGCGGTCGTGGACGGCACGGCGTACATCGTGGGCGGGTACACGGGCACCGCGCCGCTCGACACAGTCGTCGCCTTTCGTCCCGGCAGCCAGGCGCGGGTGGTGGCCCGGCTTCCGCGTCCCCTGCGCTACGCATCCGTGGGCGCGGCCGGCGGTCGGCTGATCATCGCGGGCGGGACGTCCGGCGTCACGGCTCAACGCGACATCCTCTCCTTCGACCCGAAGAGCGGCAGGGTCACGCGAATCGGCCTGCTCCCGAGCCCACTCACACATGCTGCGTCGGCGTCTCTCGGAGGCACCTTATACGTGATCGGCGGACGCAGCGACTCTCTCACCGGGCAGACCAGGGGGGTGCTGGCCGTGGACCCGCGGGCCGGCTCCGTCCATCGTGCCGGCCGACTCCCGGAGGCACTGTCCGACGCCGCTGCCGTGGCCGGCGCGGGACGGATCCTGGTCCTGGGGGGCAGGGACGCGACCGGACGAGCGCGAGACGAGATCCTCAGGCTCCGTCCGGGCCCGTGAAGCGGGCGACGGCCGTGATCGCGCTGTCGGTCACGGCTCTCGCGAGCTGTGGTGGCGGGTCCACGAAGCCCGCCGCCCCGCGCACCGCCGAGCGCACGTCCTCCTCCCCCGCGAGCGGTGTGCCGCGGCCTGCGACGGACGTGTACGCGGCCGACCGGGCGGGGAACCTCAGCCCCACCGTTCGTCACGACCCGGCGCGCATCTACGTTCCCAACTCGGAGAGCAACACGGTGGACGTGATCGATCCGGCGACGTTCCGAGTGGTTGGGCACTTCGCGACCGGGGCGCTCCCGCAGCACGTGACCCCGTCGTGGGACCTGAAGACGCTCTGGGTGGCCAACGACGAGGGCAATAGCCTGACCCCGGTCGATCCCCGCACTGGGCGTCCGGGCAGGCCGGTGCCGGTAACGGATCCGTACAACCTCTACTTCACCCCCGACGGGCGGTACGCGATCGTCGTGGCCGAGCGACTGCGGCGACTCGACTTCCGCGACGCCCACACGATGCGACTCACTCATTCACTGGCGGTGCCGTGCCCGGGTGTGGATCACCTCGACTTCACGGCCGGCGGGCGCTTCCTTCTCGCCTCGTGCGAGTTCGGCGGCAAGATGGTGGTGGTCGATGTCAGAAGCCAGCGGCTCGTGCGTTCGGTCCCGCTGCGTGACGGGGGAATGCCCCAGGATGTGAAGCTCTCACCGGACGGGCGGGTCTTCTATGTGGCCGACATGGCGTCGAACGGAGTCTGGCTGGTGGATGCGGACCGCTTCCGCCGGATCCGCTTCGTGCCCACGGGCCGCGGCGCGCACGGTCTCTACGTGAGCAGGGACTCGCGCCGGCTCTATGTGTCGAACCGTGGAGAGGGATCGATCTCCGTCGTCTCGTTCCGCACGCGCCGGCAGGTTGAGAAGTGGCGTCTCCCCGGCGGCGGAAGCCCGGATATGGGAGGCGTGTCCGCGGACGGGCAGGTGCTCTGGCTGTCGGGGCGCTACAACGGCGAGGTCTACGCGATCAGCACCCGCTCGGGGCGGCTGATCAGGCGCATACAGGTGGGCGCCGGCCCCCACGGCCTGTGTGTCTTCCCCCAACCCGGTCGCTACTCGATTGGCCACACGGGGGTTTTCCGCTGAGCTTCACCGCGCGCCGCCTCTCGGTGGACTCGGAGCCGTCGCTGACCACGACCGTGATGCGCGCCGACACCGTCCCGTCCGCGCGCAGCGCCGCGTTCGCCGCCCGGCGCGCTTTCAGAGGGATCCTGAGCGCGAGCGTGCGCGTCCGGCGGCTGCGCAACGTGTGCGACGCCGGCTCGAGGCCGAACGTGCCGCTTGCCGCGGCCGGCTTCTGAGGACCGGGGGTCACGAGCAGCCGGCCCGTCGCGCTCGCGAGGCACCGGCCGCCGCAGCGCACGCCGACCTCCACCGCCGGGTCGAGCACCTGCGTCCCGGGCCCGCCGAGCGAGAGGCGCGGGGCGAGTGCGGCCAGGTGCGACCGCAGTGCCGTGCCGTTAGGCGCGCGCGGCTTCCCCCTGGCGTTGGCGAGTACCGCGAGCGCCGTGCACTTCGTGTGGGGCAGGACCCACCACGCCCACATGAGGTATCCCACCCCGTGCCGGTCTGCCCACCTCATGAAGCTCCTGACGTAGGAGGCGGTGCAGTCGAGCTCGCCGAACTCGCCCGTCACCACCGGCACCTCCGCGGCGAGCGGCGCAACCGTGCTGTCCCAGCAGGCCTCGGTGCGGCAGGGCTGGAAGTTGTAGCTGTGGAAGCTGGCGATCAGCCCGCGTCCGGTGGGGCGGTTCGCCCCCCAGCCGGCGAGGTCGTTGGAGAAGTGCCGCCCCGGGACCATGATCGGCTGCCTGGCGCCCGCGGAACGGACGGCATCGACCATCGCCTGCATGCCGAACGCGGCGAACGTCTTGCCGTCGAGACGCTCCAGGAGGTGCGCGCGCGGCGCGAGACAACCCCCGTTCCGCCAGCAGTCCCAGGTCAGGTCGAACACCAGCCTATTGGCGTCATAGCGTTCGTAGGGCTCGTTGAAGACGTCGAAGATCATCGACCGGTCTTTCCGGAAGGTCCTCGCCACCGAGCGCCAGAAGTCGTCCGAGCGGTCGTCGGGCATCGCGCGCAGGCCGTCCGCCACCACGCCTGCGGGCCCCGACCAGTGGAGATCCAGGATCACGGCCAGGCCCGCGCGGTGGAGTGTCTTCACCCACCCGCGGACGGCCGTGCGGTACCCGGAGACCCTCCCGAACGCGGGCAGCCCGTCGTCCCCGAGCCAGCAGTCCTGGTTCAGCGGCACGCGAACGGTGTTCACGTGCCATCCCGCAATCAGGGCCGCATCGGCGGCGTCCGGTCCGACGCTCGTCGCCGTGGCCAGGTTCGAGTATCCGTACCCGTCGTGGCAGGCGTACTCGAAGCTCGGCCAGTTCACACCCCGCGGCACGAAGGTCAGGCCACTCCGCGCGTCCACCAGGTGATTACCCACCAAGTGCGGGCGGGGCGCCGCCGCCTGGCACACCCCCGCGGTGCCCAGGCACGCGCCCGCGACGAGGACTAAGGACGCGATGAACGGGAGGCGGAAGCGGGACACTGTGCGGCGCGTGATGCCGACACGATGAGCACACTCTCGGACCGACGTCGCCGCCAGGGCGGTATCGCGCTTGTGGTAATCACCGCGCTCCTGATCGCCGCCGCCGCGGTGTCGTGGTACGCGCACGCCGAGCTGGTGAACGGGTCGAGGTTCAGTAACCGCGCGGCATCCGCACTGGACAACTCCGACGTCCGCACCGTGCTGGCCGACCGCATGGTCGGCGGACTGACCCGGAGCACCATTCCGAATGCGCTGGTGGTGCGCCCGCTTCTGGTTCCGGCGCTGGCAACGGTCGCCGACACGTCGGCGTTCAAGCGATTGTTCGCGCGAGCGGTGCGGGATCGCCACCGCGCCCTGATCAATCGGGAGACGACCTTCCGGTTCGGGCTCCCTGTTGGTGAGGGGGTGTTGTTCGACTCGCTCCGGCGTGTCGTGCCCCGGGTCGCGAGTCTGGTTCCGGCGGACCTGAGCGTGCCGGTCGTGCGTCTCGACCCGCACGACTCCGAGCTCGCGGCGTCGGGGGTCCTCATCGACGCCGCGGGCTGGCGCTGGCCGCTCACGCTCGCCGCGCTGCTGGCCGCGGCCGGAGCCGCTCTGCTGGCCGGAGCCACGGCCCGCGCTGGTCTACCTGGGAGCCGCCGCCACGGGTGCGGGCCTGATCGTGGCGGCCGCCGTGGCCGGGCTCGGCGAGTTCGTGGTCTCGCATGCCGCGCACTCCGCCGATCTCGGCGATGACGCGGAGCGCGGGGCGGTTTGGGCGCTGTGGTCGGCGCTCTTCTCCGACCTGGTCACGTCGGCGCTGGTCGTGGCACTCGGCGGAGCGGTGGTCGCGGCGCTGGCCTCGACCGAGCTGCCCACCGGCCGGCTGGCCGGAGGGTCGGACTGGGCCCGCCGCGCGGCCCGTTCGTCCGGCCGGCCGGCGCGGCTTGTCCGGGCCACACTCCTGATCGCCGCCGGGTCCGTGCTCATCTTCGACCCGGTGCTGCTGGGCAAGATCGCGCTCGTGACAGCCGGCGTGCTCGTGGTGCTCGCGGGCGTCTCGCAACTCCCGGCTGCGGCCCCGCGCGCGGAGGCGGCCCGGGCCCCGAGCGCCGCGGCCTCGCCGCTGCTCCTGGCGGGGGCGATGGCCCTGGCGATGGCGGCCACGGCGCTGGTCCTCGTCCTGGTGCTGCCCGCTCCCGGCTCCGCCACGGTGGAGAGCGCGGGGTCGGCCGCGGGGTGCAACGGCTCGGAGGCGCTCTGCGTCCGGCGCCTGGACCGGGTGGTGTTCCCGGGCACGCACAACTCGTACGCGGCCGCCGACGAGCCGGGCTGGCTGTTCGCGAACCAGCGCCACGGGATCGAGCGGCAACTGCGCGATGGCATCCGGGCGCTCACGCTGGACATCCACTTCGGGGTGAGCGATCCCTCCACCGGGCGCGTGCGAACCGACCTTGCCGGGGAGGACTCGTCGCGGAACAAGGTCGCGCAGCAGCTGAGTCCCGGAGCGCTCCGCGTGGCGGACAGCCTCGTGGGCCGTGTCGGCACGAGCGGAGTGAACGGCGAGCGCCGTGCCTATCTCTGCCACACGCTCTGCGAGCTCGGCGCGGAGCCACTCGACGATCAGCTGCGGATCATCGGCTCGTTCCTCGCCACCCACCCCGGTGCGGTGGTGATCACGTTCATCGAGCCCTACGTGCCCGTGGGCACGATCGAACGAGCACTCACGCGCGTCGACCTGCTCTCCCATGCCGCCCGCCTCCGGCTGGGGGAGCCGCTGCCGACACTGGGTGAGCTGAAGCGCGCAGACACCCGCCTCGTGGTGCTGGCCGAGGAGGACGGCGGCAGCCGCCCTTGGTACCTCCCCGGGTTCTCCTTCGTGCAGGACACGCCCCTGGGGGCGAAGACTCCCGCACAGCTCCGCTGCACCCGCTATCGCGGGCGCCCCGACAGCCCGATGCTGCTCGTCAACCACTGGATCCCGCCGTTCCCGCCGTCAGTGACCCGCAACGAGCAGATCGGCGGCAGGTTCCTGGAACGGCGGCTGCGGCAATGTGAGCGTCGCCGGCGGATGCTGCCCAACCTGATCGCCGTCGACTTCTACGAGCGCAGTGGGGTGGTGGAGGCCGCCCGGCGGCTCAACCCCGCCCAGGGCTGATGGGAACTGACGCGCCGCGCTTCGTCGACGTCGACGGCCTCCGGATTGCCTACCGGCAGGGCGGCCGGGGACCGCCGCTCGTCCTCCTGCACGGCATCCTGGCGGACGGTCGCGTGTGGGCGAGCCAGCTGGCCGATCTGGCGAGCGAGTTCACGGTCATCGCCTGCGACGCACCGGGGACCGGGGAGTCGGCCGACCCAGCCGAGCACTTCACGATGAGCGACTACGCGGCTCGCTCGCCGCGTTCATGGATGCACTCGCCCTGGAGCCGGCACACGTTCTCGGCCTGTCGTGCGGCGGGGTGTTGGCACAGCAGCTCTACTGCCGGCATCCGGGCCGGGTGAGAACCCTGATCCTGGCGGCCGCCACCGCCGGCTGGAGGGGCTCGCTGGACAGGGCGACCTGCGAGGAGCGACTGGCCGGCTGCCTTCGCGAGTCCGAGCTGCCGCCGGAGCAATGGGTGCACGGCTGGCTGCCGGGGCTGCTCACGGAGAACGCCTCAGAGGAGGTGCGGCACGGGCTGGTCGAGCTCATGTCGGACTTCCATCCCGCCGGGTTCCGGACCATGGCCCATACCCTGGCCGACACGGACATCCGGGATCTCCTGGCCCGCATCCAGGTGCCGGCGCTCCTGCTGTGGGGTGACGCCGACATGCGATCTCCGCTGAGCATCGCCGAGCAGCTTCGCGACGGGATCCCGACGGCCAGGCTCGAGGTGATCCCCGGGGCGGGCCACGTGAGCAATCTCGAGCATCCCGCCGGCTTCAACGCCGCTGTGCGCGATTTCGCCCGGGGCCGGAACTCCGCCACCTCCTCGTCCGAGCCCGGCCGACAGTAGGGTGGACCTGTCCGGGGTTCAAACGGTGGGGGACGCAATGCCGTCGCGGTTTTCGGTCAGGTGCACAGCTCTGGTTGCGGTGGTCGGTCTCGGCCTGACCGGATGCACGATCGGGCGCACCGACCAGGCCGACCAGATCACCGCGCACCAGGCGCTGCTGCACGGCACGGTGGTGTCCAGCCACGACGAGACGGGCTCGTTCTGGTTCGACGTGGCTCCCGTGGGCCAGTCGTACGGCCCGCCCTCGCTCCACGACGTGGAATACACCAGCCAGGATCAGCTTCCCGTCACGCTGCGCCAGAACGGCCTCGTGCCGCACACCGACTACAAGTACCGCGTCTGCTCCAAGGACTCGGACTCGCAGGCGGCGCACCCGGCGCCTCCGGGCTGCGGCGCCACGAAGTTCTTCTCCACCCCCGCCGCTCCCACCGCCGCCGTGTCCCTCGGCGACTCCTACATCTCCGGCGAGGCCGGGCGCTGGCAGGGCAACTCGATCAACGCCGCGGGAGACCGCGACGGCACCGATCGCGCCTTCACCGGCACCGGCTACGACGAGAGCCTCGTGTACGACCCGCCGTCCGACACCAACGGCTGCCACCGCTCCGACGTGGCCGAGATACACAGTGCCGCGCTCCCCTTCGACCAGGCCATCAACCTCGCCTGCTCCGGGGCCGTGACCAAGAACATCTTCCGGGCGTCGAACGGCGGTGAGGGGCAGGACGGCGAGGCGCCCCAGGCCGACCAGCTCGCGACCGTGGCGCGGGACAAGGACGTGAAGGTGATCGCGCTCTCGATCGGCGGCAACGACCTCGGCTTCGCCTCGATCGTCACCGCCTGCGTGGAGGCCTACGGCACCACCTCCACGTGTAAGGAAACCGAGGGTCCCGGACTCACCGCGAAGTACCCCGCGGTCAGGGCGGCGGTGGGCAAGGCGATCGACGAAATCCGCACGGTGATGGCAGACGCCGGCTATCTCCCTTCCTCATGGCGCCTCGTGCTCCAGTCCTACCCCTCCGCGATCCCGCGCGGTTCGGAGATCCGGGTGCCCGAAATAGACAAGATCTCGCGCTCGTCCATCGACGGCTGTCCGGTAAAGGACAGTGACGCGACCTGGGCGCGCGACACGGTGGTCGGCCAGATATCGGACAACCTGGCCACCGTCGCCGCCGATCGCGGGGTCCAGTTCCTCGACCTGCGCGACCTGTTCGAGGACCGCGAGATCTGCTCGACTTCGACCCAGCTGGCCACGCCCACCCAGGGCCCGTCGGGCACCACCAGCGACTGGGCTCGGTTCCTGAACATCGCCTCCGTGGTGGCCCAGGGCAAGCTGGAGGAGACGTTCCACCCGAACGCGTATGGGGAGCAGGCGTTCGGAAAGTGCCTCTCGCTGGCGTTCGCCGCCTCGGGCGACGTGGCCTGCGACAACACACCGGGGAGTGGTCCCGCCGGCGTGGTCGTTCACCCTCGCGGCTGACGTGCGTGCGCGACGGCGAGCTCTCGTTCCGCTCTCCGGAGCGGGCGGACCGGGAGACCCTTGCGGCGCTGCTCGCGGAGCCGGAGGTGAAGCGCTGGTGGGCCGACGGCGAGTATGAGCACGAGCACGGCTGGGTGATCGAGGTCGACGGCCGTTTCGCCGGCTGGATCCAGTACGAGGAGGAGACCTACGAGTGGTTCCCGAGCGTGGCCCTCGACATCTCCCTCACCACCTCGCTGCACGGGGCCGGCTACGGCCGGCGCGCGCTCCGGCTGGCTATCGAGCACTTCGCCGCGAAGGGCCATCACCGGTTCACCATCGATCCCAACGTGGACAACGAGCGCGCCATCCGCGCGTATGCCGGAGCGGGCTTCGAGCCGGTCGGCGTACTGCGGGCCTACGAGCGCAACCCCGCCGGCGGCTGGAACGACAGCCTTCTGATGGATCTGATCGTCGAACCATCGGCGTCCTGACCGCGCCATTCGGATAGCCTGCGCCTCCTGCCGTCCCCGCCCGCAGCCCTGGCGCCCTCGATGCGCCGCCCTCGTACGGTCAGTGCTTTCGTGCTGAGCGTGGTCGCGCTGCTGGCCGCCTTCGCCGCCGCGGCACCCGCGGCCGGCGCCGCGGTCAAGGCCCGCGGCAGCATCGAGCAGGCGTACGTGCTCGGAGCCAAGAAGGGGCAGCACCTCCAGCTCCTCAGGCACGGCCGCGTGATCGACGCGGGCGCCGCCGACTCCTTCGGGAGCAGGATCTTCCGCGAGCTGAAGCCCGGTCCCGGGTACGTCCTGCGCGCCGGAGCGAAGCGCACGAGGGCCTTCAGGGTCCTTCGCCCCGGCCACAATCCGCGACGGGCGTTCTACAAGCGCAAGAAGCTCAAGCAAGGCCTCAACTACGTGCGCGTGCGCGACGGAGTGGAGATCGCGATGACGGTCCGCCTGCCCCAGGGCAAGACGCTGGCCGACGGGCCCTTCCCGACGATCATCGAGTACTCCGGCTACCAGACCGCCGCGCCCCACGACCTCCTGCAGTCGGTGATCGACTCGCTCAGCGGCAGTGGCGCTCCCGCCGACCCGCTGGCGCCGGCCACCTCGACCGCCGTGGGGTCGCTGATCGCCCCGCTCATCGGCTTCGCCGTGGTCAGCGTCCAGATGCGCGGCTCCGGATGCTCCGGTGGCGCCTTCGACCTCTTCGACTACCCGACCACCTTCGACGGCTACGACGCGGTGGAGACGGTGGCAGCACAGAGCTGGGTCAGGGGCGGCAAGGTCGGGATGGGCGGCATCTCCTTCTCCGGCATCACGCAGCTCTTCACCGCGGGCACGCGGCCCCCGCACCTGGCGGCCGTGACCCCGATGTCGGTCACCGATGACATCTACACCGGCACGGGCTATCCCGGCGGGATCTTCAACTCCGGATTCGCGCAGTCCTGGATCCAGGAGCGCATGGACGACGCCAAGCCGGCGCCAGAGGGCGGTCAGCCCTGGGCGCGTGAGCTCACGAAGATGGGCGACAAGCACTGCATCGCCAATCAGAAGCTCCGGCTCCAGACCCAGGACGCGCTCCAGCTTCAGAGGGAGAACCCGTTCCGCACGCCGTCGCTGTTCGCGCACCGCGCTCCCGGGGCGTGGCTGAAGCGGGCGAAGGTGCCGATCTTCCTCGTCGGCCAGTTCCAGGACGAGCAGACGAGCGGGCACTTCGCCGAGGCGCTCAGGTACCTGAACGGGAAGCCGAACGTGTACCTCTCGCTTCAGAACGGCGTGCACGCCGACTCGCTGGGGCCGAAGACGATCACCCGCTGGGCCGAGTTCCTGAAGCTCTATGTGGCGGACGAGATCCCGAGCCTTCCCGGCTCCGTGATCAGCCTCAGCGGCGTGCTCTACAACTACCTCGCCGACGCCGGCGCGGCACCGGTCGAGCAGTCGCGCTACGTGAACTACACGAGCGTCGCCGCCGCCAAGGCGGACTTCGAGAAGGACCCGCACGTCCGCCTCCTGTTCGACAACGGCGCCGGGCCTCAGGGCGCGGGCTCGATCGGCTCCACGTGGGAGCTCGATTACAGCGCCTGGCCGCCCAAGCAGGCCAGGGTTACGCGCTACTTCCTCGGCGCCAGCGGCTCGCTGGGCGCGAAGCCGTCCAAGTCGGGCTCGGCCGGCTACACGGCCGATCCGAACGCCCGTCCGCGCCAGACGCTCGCGGGCAACGGGGCCGAGGACGCCTGGAAGGCACAGCCGCCCTACAACTGGGCTCCGCTGGCCGCGGGCAAGGGCCTCGGCTGGATCACCGGCGCGCTGGCCAAGGACACCGTCATCGCCGGCCCCTCCAGCCTCGACCTCTATGTCAAGTCCTCCGCGAAGGACACCGACTTCCAGGTCACGCTCAGCGAGGTCAGGCCCGACGGCAACGAGACCTACGTCCAGAACGGCTGGCTGCGCGCGTCGCACCGGAAGCTGAACCCGCGCCTCTCCACCGCGCTCGACTCCTTCCCCACCCATCTCGAGCGTGACGCCGCGCCGCTTCCAAAGGGCAGGTATTCGTTGGTGCGGGTGCCGATCTTCGGTGTGGCCCACGCCTTCCGGGCGGGCTCGCGGATCCGGGTGACGGTCTCGGCCACGGGCGGCGACCGCCCCCGCTGGGCCTTCGCCACCGTGGACAAGGGCACCACGAAGAACACGATCAGCCTGGGCGGCGTCCACGCGTCGAGCCTGGTGCTGCCGGTGCTCTCGCGCGCCACCGCGAAGGGCACTCCGCTGCCGGGCGCCACCGCCCTCCGCGGCGAGCCCAACCGCACGTACGCCGCCGCCTCCAACGGCGGCTGAGCACCGGGCTCGAGCCCCTGAGCTCGTGATCGAGGACTGGTGGTCGGAGGGCGAGCGGGTGGAGCTCGAGCTGCGCGGCGTGCCCCGCTCCGTCTTCGCCCACCGCTCCGGGTCGGGTCCGGCGATGACCCTCCTCCACGGCTTTCCCAGCTCCTCGCACGACTGGCACAAGGTGGCGCCGGCACTGGCCGCGCGCCACAGCCTCCTTGCCCCGGACTTCCTCGGATTCGGAGCTTCCGACAAGCCGGCCGAGCACGACTACTCGATCCACGAGCAGGCCGATCTGGTCGAGGCCCTGTGGGCGCGCGAGGGAATCGAGTCGACCATGGTGGTGGCCCACGACTACGCCGTCTCGGTGGCCCAGGAGCTGCTGGCGCGGCGCGCGGAGGGTGGCCTGGCGGTGGAGATCGAGGCCCTTCACCTGTTGAACGGGGGCCTCTACCCCGACGTGCACCGGCCCCAGCCGATCCAGCTCGCCCTTTTGGACCCTGAGCAGGGGCCGCTGATCAGCGCCGCCTCCACCGAGGAGCTGTTCGTGATGGGCCTGGCGCCGACGTTCGCGGACGACTACGACGAGACCGAGGACGCCACCACCATTTGGCGGTCTATGAGCCGGGGCGGCGGCCAGATGATCTCGTACCGGCTGATCCGCTACCTCGTGGACCGCCAGGATCACGCCGAGCGCTGGTCGGGCGCGCTCGAGTCCACCGGCGTTCCCACCGCCTTCGTGTGGGGAATGCTCGATCCTGTGTCCGGCGCCCACATGGCGGAGCGGATCCGCGAGCGCCTTCCGAGCGCTCCCCTCACGGCTCTCGAGGACGTGTCCCACTGGCCACAGCTCGAGGCGCCTGAGCGCGTGGCCGAGGCCCTCCTCGCCGACGTGCCGCGCGCTTAGCTAGGCGCGAACGAGCTTCTTGTACTTGATGCGGTGAGGCCGGTCGGCCTCGGCGCCGAGGCGCTCGTGGCGGTGCTCCTCGTAGGCCTCGAAGTTGCCCTCGAACCAGCGCACCTGGGAATCGCCCTCGAATGCCAGCACGTGTGTGGCCACGCGGTCGAGGAACCAGCGGTCGTGCGAGATCACCACGGCGCAGCCGGCGAACGCGAGCAGCGCCTCCTCGAGCGCGCGCAGGGTGTCCACGTCCAGGTCATTGGTGGGCTCGTCGAGCAGCAGCAGGTTCCCGCCCGAGCGCAGCAGCTTCGCGAGGTGCAGCCGGTTGCGCTCGCCGCCGGAGAGGGCGCCCACGGCCCGCTGCTGGTCGGAGCCCTTGAAGTTGAAGCCGGCCACGTACGCGCGTGAGTTCATCTCCCGCTCGCCGACCTTGATCTGGTCGTATCCGCCCGAGATCTCCTCCCACACGGACTTGGATGCGTCCAGCGCGTCCCGCGACTGGTCCACGTAGGCGAGTTGCACGGTGTCGCCGAGGCGCAGCGCGCCGTCGTCCGGCTGCTCCTCGCCGGTGATCATGCGGAAGAGGGTGGTCTTGCCGGCGCCGTTCGGGCCGATCACGCCCACGATGCCCGCCGGGGGCAGGGAGAAGGACAGGTCCTCGATCAGGAGCCGGTCGCCGAAGCCCTTGCGCAGGTGGTCGGTCTCCAGCACCAGGTCCCCGAGGCGCGGTCCCGCGGGGATGTGGATCTGCACCGCGTCGAGCTTCACGTCCTGGTCCTCGGCCAGCAGTGCCTCGTAGCGGGCCAGACGCGCCTTCGACTTCTTGCGCCGCCCCTTCGGGTTCTCGCGCACCCACTCGAGCTCCGCGGCGATCGTGCGGCGGCGGGCGCTCTCCTTGCGGTCCTCGTGGGCGAGGCGCTCCTGCTTCTGCTCGAGCCAGGCCGAGTAGTTGCCCTTGAAGGGGATGCCCCGGCCGCGGTCGAGCTCGAGGATCCAGCCCGCGATGTTGTCGAGGAAGTAGCGGTCGTGGGTCACGGCCACGATTGTGCCCTTGTACTCCTCGAGGTGACGCTCGAGCCAGGCCACCGACTCGGCGTCGAGGTGGTTGGTGGGCTCGTCCAGCAGCAGCAGGTCCGGTGCGCTCAGCAACAGGCGGCAGAGGGCCACCCGGCGGCGCTCACCCCCGGAGAGCGTGGACACGTCGGCGTCGGCGGGCGGGAGCCGGAGCGCGTCCATAGCCGTCTCCACGACCGTGTCGAGGTTCCACGCGTCGGCGGCCTCGATCCGGTCCTGGAGCCGGCCGAACTCGTCGGCCGTCTCGTCCGTGTAGTTCGCGGCCAGCTCGTTGAAGCGGTCGAGAAGGTCCCGCACCTCGCGCACCCCGTCCTCCACGTTGCCGCGCACGTCCTTGGACTCGTCCAGGGACGGCTCCTGCTCGAGCATGCCCACGGTTGCGTTGGGATGGAGCTGGGCCTCGCCGCGGTACTCGGTGTCGGTCCCGGCCATGATGCGCAGGAGCGTGGACTTGCCCGCGCCGTTGTAGCCCAGCACGCCGATGCGGGCGCCGGGGAAGAAGCTCAGCGAAACCTCCGACAGCACCTGCTTGTCGGGCGGGTGCGTGCGGGAGACCTGGTACATCGTGAAGATGTATTCAGAGGACATGCAGCGGGCCACCTTAGAGGCCTCTGCGCGCCGGCCGCTGATGTGTGGACAGGCCGAGGGTTTCGCGAGTACGCTTGCGCTAGCAATAAATGGCCGCTAATCGGGAAGAAACCGTCACCACGTGTCGCACCCTCGTCGGTGACGACGGCATCAGGTCGTGGTCGGACACCCACGCGGATGCGTGGATCGGGATGCTCGAGGCTCACAAGCGGCTGACACGAGAGCTCGAGTCAGAGCTGGAGGCCGAGTTCGGCCTCAGCCTCAGCGGGGTGGAGCTGCTCGGCCGGCTCGCGGCCGCGGAGGGGCGGATGCTCCGCCTCACGGAGCTCGCCGGCCGCGCCGGGCTCAGCGTGAGCCGGGTGTCCCGCATCACGGACATGCTCGAGGCGCGCAGTCTCGTGGAGCGCCGGCCGTGCCCGTCTGACGCCCGGGCCAAGAACGCGTTCCTCACCGATACCGGGCTGGAGCTTCTGCGCGCCGCCCAGGCGACGCACTTCGCCGGTGTGGAAGAGCGGTTCTTCGACCGGCTGGAGCCGGGAGAGGTGGAGGCGCTGGCCTCGATCTTCTCCCGCTTCGCGCCGGGCGCCGCATCCGCCTGCACCTGAGCGGCTTCCCCGCCGCCGGGCGCCCTCCACCTGCGCGCCCCCACCCCGACGAAGTGTTTGCGTGCGCAAGCTTGCGCGCGCAACGATTGAGTGCTACGCTTGCGCTAACAAGTTTGCGCTAGCAAGCACACCAACTTCGACAGGAGATCCCAATGAGCACCATCACCCCCGTCACCACCGCGGTACCCACCGGCACCTGGAACGTCGACCCCTCTCACTCTCGCGTGGAGTTTCAGGTCAAGCACCTGGGCATCGCCACCGTACGCGGCCACTTCGCCGAGTTCGAGGGCTCCCTCCACGTGGGCGAGGGCCAGGGCGAGGTCAGGGCCACCGGTCTGGTCAAGGTCGCCTCGGTGAACACCAGCGAGGACAAGCGCGACGACCACCTCCGCTCCGCCGACTTCTTCGATGCCGAGCAGTACGAGCACATCACGTTCGAGTCGAAGGCCATCGTCCCGGTGGACGACAAGACGTTCGAGATCACGGGGGACCTCAGGCTTCACGGCGTGACCCGCGAGATCACGCTGAAGGCCGAGGTCACGGGCACCGAGGAGGATCCGTGGGGCAACGAGCGCGTTGGCCTCGAGGTCACCGGCCAGCTCAACCGCGGTGACTACGGCATGACCTTCAACCAGGCACTCGGCAGCGGCAACGTGCTGGTGTCGGACAAGGTGAAGCTCGCGCTCGACATCTCCGCCGTCAAGAAGGCGTAAGAGGAAGACACATCGGTGCGCACCCGGCCGAGCCGGGTGCTTCCGCAGAGCACATCCGCGAGTCCGGCGAGGGGCCGGCGGCGCCACGCGCCGCCGGCCCTTTGCATGCCCGGGCTCCCGTGGGCGACACTACGAGCCCATGCGCACCCGTTCGCTCGCCGCGTTCCTGACCTGCGTCGCGTTCGCCGCGCTCGCGGCCCCGCCCGCCGGCGCGGCGCCCGCCCAGCGCATGAAGGTGGGCGCGCTCGTGCTGCGGCCGTGCCCGGACGGCACGCGATGGATGTGCGGCGAGATCAGGCGCCGCCTCGATCCGGCGCGCCCCGCCGGCCCGCACATCCGCATCGGGTTCCGATGGCTCCCCGCCAAGGACGGGCCCACGAAAGCGCCTCCACTGGTCGCGGTCGAGGGCGGGCCCGGGTATCCGTCCACGGGCACGCGCGTCGAGTACCGCGGGATCTTCGGCCCGCTCCTGCGCAAGCGCGACCTGCTGCTCGTGGACAACCGCGGCACGGGCATGTCCGCGCTCATCCACTGCCGTCGCCTACAGCGCTACACGGGGGTGAGCTCCGGGCCCGGTTTCCCCGGGCTCGTGGCCGGCTGCGCCCGGGCGATCGAGCGTCACTATGGCCGCCCCGGACGCCCCGCGGTCCACGCGGCCGACCTCTTCGCCACGGCCTACGCGGTGGGGGACCTGGAGGCGGTACTCCGGCGCCTGCGCCTGAGGCGCATCGACCTCTACGGCGACTCCTACGGCACCTGGTTCGTGCAGTCCTACATTTCGCGCTACCGCAAGCGCCTGAACTCGGTACTGCTCGACTCCGCCTACCCGGTTCGCGGACTCGACCCCTGGTACGCATCGTCGGGGGAGGTGGCGCGCCGCGCCTTCGATGCCGTGTGCGAGCGCGACGCCGGCTGTTCGGCGGCCGCCCCGGGGAGCGCGACGGCGCGGCTCGGCCAGCTCGTCGGTCGCCTGCGGCAGGCCCCGATCACGGGCGCCACGCGCGACTCCGACGGCACCCGCGTGCGCGCCCGGGTGGACGTGCGCGCCGCGGTGGACATGGTTCAGGACGCGGCCTCCGAGCCCAACATCTACCGGGAGCTGGACGCGTCGGTTCGCGCCGCGCTCGCCGGCGACGACGCTCCGCTACTGCGCCTCGTGGCCCAGACCCAGAGCTACCTGCACGGCGCGAGCCCGGCGGACTATTTCTCGAACGGGCTCTACTTCGCCGTCAGCTGCATGGACTACCCGCAGCTCTTCTCGATGCGGTCCACGCCGTCGCAGCGCCGGGAGCAACTGGCCGCGCGGCTGCTCTCCCCGCCTCCAGGCGCGTTCACCCCGTTCACCGCCCGCGAGTGGTTCACGATGAGCGCCTACTCGGAGCCCTATCAGGCATGCCTCGACTGGCCCCGGCCCACCCACGTGGCGCCCGTCGCGGACCCGGCATCGACCCCGCTGCCCGCCTCCGTCCCGCTGCTCGTGGTGGGGGGCGATCTCGACTCGCTCACCCCGGTGACCGACGCCCCCCTGTTCGTGCCCGGCCTGGGGGCCAACACGCGGGTGATCACCGTGCCCAACACGGTGCACGTGGACTCCCAGGGGTACACGCCTCTTCTCAACGGGACCCGGTGCGTGAGGAGAATCATCCGCACCTTCCTGCGTGCGCCCGGGGCGATGGCCACGCTGGACTCGAGCTGCACGGCTGCAGTGCCGCCGGTGCACACGCCAGGCGCCTATCCGCTGAGGCTTGCGCAGGCCGGCGCCGCCACGCTCGTGTCCGGACCCGATCCGGGAGCCGGAGCGCGCAGGGCGGCCACGGTGGCCGCCGCCGCGCTGGCCGACGCGACGGCCCGGCACTTCTACTCGGGCGCGACGCACGGTCCCGGGCTCCGGGGCGGAGGCTTCACGGCACGAGGCGACGGCCCCGTGCGCTTCCACCTGGGCCGGGTTCGCTTCGTGCGCGACGCGACCGTGGGCGGCACGGCCTCGTGGCGCCCCTCGACGGGCGCGGCGTCCGGCACGCTGTCGGTCAATTTGCCGGGCGGCGCGAAGGTCCGGGTGAGCGTCTCGTGGAACCAGCGCTCGCGTTTCGCACACGCGCGCGTCGGAGGCGCGGCGCTCGCTCTGCCGGCGCCCTGAGCCGCCGCGCGGCGCTTCCCGCCACCTTGTCCCCCCTATGGGGTGGGCCAGTCGCACGACTTACGGCGAATGCAGCAGCCGCGGACGGAAAGCCGGTTGACGACTGGCCGACAGGAGGTACCCTCAGACACGGGATGAGAGAAGAAGACTTTCGGCATGAGGCGGTTATGTATGCCGGAGAGGTTGAGTTTCTGGAACGGATGGTGCCGTTCCTGAAAGAGGGTGTGGAGGCGGGTGAGCCCGCACTCGTCGTGCTGAACGCCGACAGGCTCCGCGCCCTGCGCTCCGAGCTGAACGGTCACGCCGAGGGTGTCCATTTCGCGGACATGGCGGCGGTCGGCGCCAACCCGGCCTGCATCATCCCGGCGTGGCGCGAGTTCGTGGACAAGCACTCCGGCGGCGGGCGCCCCGTTAGGGGTATCGGCGAGCCGATCTGGCCCGATCGGACGTCGGCGGAGCTGGTGGAGTGCCAGCGCCACGAGTCGCTGCTCAACCTCGCGTTCGCCGGCACGCCGAGCTTCCGGCTGCTCTGCCCGTACGACACGGAGGCGCTCGACCCCGCCGTGATCGAGGAGGCCCTCCGGAGCCACCCCATCGTGGTGAACGGCCACGGCCCGGAGGTGAGCGATCTCTTCCGCGAGCTGGATGAGGTGGCCGCTCCGTTCGCCGAGCCACTGCCGGAGCCCGAAACCGAGCCCCGGGGTGTCGTCTTCCAGGCCACGACGCTGGCCGCCCTCCGTGCCTTCGTGACCCGAGAGGCGGTGGCGGCCGGGCTCTCGGACCGCAACCGCGACGGCCTCGTGCTCGCCGCGAACGAGGTGGCCACCAACAGCGTTCGTCACGGCGGCGGCGGCGGGATCATCCGCCTATGGCAGACGGATGACGCGCTGCTCTGCGAGATCCACGACACGGGCCACATCGAGGATCCGCTCGTTGGCCGGGTGCGCCCGGGAGTGGGCCAGATGGGCGGCCACGGCCTCTGGCTGGCCAACCAGATCTGTGACCTCGTGCAGGTCCGGACCTTCGCCGGCGGGAACGTCGTCCGCCTGCACATGCGCCGCCGTCAGCGCCGCTAGCCCACGGGGCGCACGTGTGAGATCAGCCCCTCGTCGCGGAGGAGGTGGAGGGCGTAGCAGGGCGGTCCCTCTCCCAGGTCGATGGGTCGCGCCTCGCCGAGGTTCAGCTCGGCGGGACGGAAGGTGCTGGGGCACGTGAAGACCCCGCAGCCGCCGATCTGGCCGACTGCCGCCGTGTGCACGTGGCCCGTCACCACGCGCGCAACCTGAGGGTGCTCCTCGAGCAGCCGGCCGACGGCCGCGCTGTGCGCGGTGGGGAGCCCGATTTCGTCGAGGGCATGGACCCCGATCGAGATCGGAGGATGGTGCATGGCCAGCAGCGTCGGCATGTCGCGGTCGCGCTCGAGCTCGCCGGCCAGCCAGGCGAGGCGCTCCGCGTCCAGTGACCCGCCGTCCTGGCCGGGCACGGTGGTGTCACAGGCCACGAGACGCAGGGGGCCCAGCGGTGCGGCGTAGCTCCACTCCTCGGCTCCCGATCCACCGGGAAAGTGAGCGCTCATCGCGGCCCGGTCATCGTGGTTGCCTGGGAGCATGTGGGCCGGCATCGGCAGGGGGGCGAGGAGGTCTCGCACGCGCTCGTACTCCGACGCGGCGCCGTTCTCCGTCAGGTCACCGGTGACCAACACGGCCCCGGGCAGGGGATCGAGTGCCAGCACGGCCTCCACCACGGCCGCGAGCCGGTCGGCTCCCTGGTCGCCGTCGGCCGCGGCCCGCACGTGAAAGTCGGTGAGCTGAGCCAGGAGGAAGGGCTCCATGGCGCAATCGTGTCACGCGCGCGCACCTCCGGTAGGGTCGCGCCATGGCCGACCTGAACCGCCGTTTCCTGCTCCGCGAGCGCCCGACCGACCGCATCGGGCCCGACACCTTCGAGCTGGTGGAGGAGGAGGTGCCGGAGATCGGCGACGGCGAGGCGCTGGTGCGCACGGAGTGGATGTCGCTGGACCCCACCAACCGCACCTGGATCGACGACACGCCCACGTACCTCCCTCCCGTGGCCATCGGTGAGGTCATGCGCGCGCTTGGCCTCGGGCGAGTGGTGAAGTCGAACCATCCCGGCTACCAGGAGGGGCAGCTGATGCAGGGGCTCGTGGGCTGGCAGGAGTACACGGTGGCCTCCGACGCCGCCCCGCTGCTTCCCACACCCGAGCTCGACGTGGCTCCCAGCTCGTTCCTGGGAGTGCTCGGCATGACCGGCCTCACGGCATGGGTGGGCATGACCCAGATCGGCAAGCCGCAGCCCGGCGAGACCGTGGTGGTGTCCGCGGCCGCCGGTGCGGTCGGCTCGGTGGCCGGGCAGCTCGCGAAGGCGAAGGGAGCCCGTGTCGTGGGAATCGCCGGCGGCCCGGAGAAGACGGCGATGCTCACGGACGAGCTCGGCTTCGACGCCGCGGTGGATTACAAGGCCGGCGACTGGAGGGAGCAGCTCGCCGCCGCCACGCCCGACGGCATCGACGTGGACTTCGAGAACGTGGGCGGCGAGATCATGGACGCGATCTTCGCCCGCCTGAACATCCGTTCACGGGTTGCGCTGTGCGGCCTGATCTCGGGCTACAACGAGGAGGGGCCACCGGCCGGCCCGCGCGCCTTCGGGAACCTGTTGATCAAGCGCTCCACGCTCCAGGGCTTCATCGTGCTCGACCACTTCCACCAGGCGCCCGAGGCCGTGGCCGAGATCTCCGCGTTGATGGCCGAGGGCAAGCTGAAGCCGCTGGAGACGGTGGTGGAGGGCTTCGAGCAGCTGCCCGAGGCCATCAACATGCTGTTCGACGGCGCGAATGTGGGCAAGCTCGTCGTGCGCATCAACGGCGACTGATCCCGGCCACCGGCTCAGGCGCTCGGACAGGGCCTCGGCTTCGAGCCCCCCGGCGGCAGGCAGGCGTCCACGCGCGTGGGCCTGCGCCCTCGCCGGACGCGGAAGCGCGTGTACTTGCCGATGGTCGCGCGCTTGGTCACGAACAGCTCGATCACCGTGCCCGAGCGCAGGCGACGCTCGAGGCGGCGGAAGCGCAGCACGCCCTCCTCGGGAACCACGCTCTTGCTCCGGTAGGGGCAGTCGCGGCCGTGGCAGGAGAGCCGGACCTCGGCGTCAGCGGGCGCACGCACCGCGAGCCGGTCGACCCGCAGCGCCGAGCGCCCGAAGGTGCCGATCAACCGAACCACGGGAAACGGGCTGAGCAGCACCACCGGGGGCGTGCCCACGACGATCACCCGCCGCACCACCGCCGCTGCGCCGTCGCGATCCACCACGCGCAGCCCCACCGTGTGCGCGCCGACCCGGCCGAAGGCGATGTTCGCCAGAACGCCCCCGCCGTCGTCGTACTGACCGTCTCCGTCGATGTCCCAGGCCTGGGCCGCGATCGGCCCGTCGGGATCCGCGGACGTGGAGGTGAGCATCACCTTGTCCCGGACCAGCGGGGAGTTCGGCGCCAAGGTGAACGAGGCGACCGGGGGGCGGTTGCGAACCACGATCGTCTGCTTCTGGAGAGAGGCGTCGCCGTTGACGCAGAGGGTCACGCCGTAGTTGCCGGCGGTGGGGAACGCGCGCGCGGCGCTGGTGCCCGCGGCGTCGTCGCAGGCGCCGTTGCCGTCCAGGTCCCAGCCGAGGCTCGTGATCGTGCCCGTCGCGGTGGAGGTGAACCTGACCATCTGGCCCGAGAGCGGCGAGGGCGGTGAATAGCTGAACGAGGCGGCGGCCACCTGAGCCGACGCGGCCGCGGGTAGAAGCACGGCGCCGGCGGCCACAGCGGCCAGCACTTTCCTCACCTCCGCGAATCCGTGCGTAACGAGCAATCAACCTCCGGCGACGATCCGCCGCCGAAGCTAGCACGGAGCTACGAATCTAGCGCGGCGTGAGCTTCAGGATCTTATCCGTGTTGCCACCGTTGTCGGTGGTGATGTACAGGTTGCCGTCCGGCCCCTGGACAGGGGAGCGGAGGCGCCCGTAGCCGCGGACGGAGGTGCCGAGGTCCGTGACATTGCCGCTTGCGTTCAGCTTGAAGATGAGCAGCCGGCTGCCCTTTAGGAGGGCCACGGCGAGCACACCGTTCCATGAGCCCCAGTTCGTGCCGTTGATGAAGGTGGCGCCCGACGGGGCGACGGTCGGGACACCCGACGTCCACAGCGGGAGAATGGCGCCCGGGAACTTCTGGAGGTCGGTCATCGGGACGCCCTCGTTGTAGGCGGAGCTTCCGGGGGCCACCGGATCCCAGCCGAACTGCCCGGCAACGAGGCGGTTCAGCTCATCGTCCCGGTCCGGTCCGTGCTCGGTCTGGAAGCCCATGCCGTCGCTGGCGCGGAACGCAATCGACTGAACGTTCCGGTGCCCGTAGGAGAAGATGCGCGGGTCGTACACGCCCCCCGGGTTGCCGGGCGCCCCGGTGCCGTCCTTGTTGATGTGCAGAACCTTGCCGCCGAGCGAGCGGGGGTTCTGCGGAACGGTGGCGGTGGCCGCGTCGCCAGTGCCGATCCAGAGGCGACCGTCCGGTCCGAACCGCGGACGGCAGCCGGAGTGACGGCCGAGCTCCCCGGTGATGTTCACGGGCGCGCCGGTGAAGATGTTGGTGCGGTCGGTGAGCGTGGTGAAGCCGGCGTCGACCGTCCAGCGGACCAAGCGCACGTCGTTGGTGAGCCCGCCGAGCGTGGAGGCGAGGCAGACATAGATGTAGCGGTTGGTGGCAAAGTTGGGATCCACCGCCAGCCCCATCATTCCGGCCTCGGAGGCGCTCACCACGTCGGCGGGTGCGCCGAGCAGGCGCTTCTGGCCATTGATCACGGCGGAGATCCTGCCGGCGCGCTCGGTGTAGATCATCGTGTTGCCGGCAAAGCCCACGTCCCAGGGATGGTCGACGCTGCTCACCGCGGTGGTGACCGTGAGCGGGGGTGTGACCACGCAGCCCGAGAGGGCGGCGATGGCGCAGCCAGCAACCGCGAGGCTCGCGATCACCCCAGCCCGGCGACGGCGGGTCGGTCCACCCATGGTGTGCATCCCATAAGGAATACCCGCTCTTGCGGTGGAAAAACAGCCGCAACCGTCGCTTTTGGCCATTTAGTGGCCCCTCGGCACAGCGCGCGGAGGAAAGCGGAAGCGCGCCTGGGCGCGGTGTCGTCAATGCACAGCTTGCGGGCTCTCCCGACCGGGGGCGACGGCGGCGGTACGATCGCGAAGCCCGCCCGCGCCGGGCGCCCCGACTGGCTACCCTCTCCCGGCGAGCGCCCGTAGCTCAGCTGGATAGAGCGTCGGTCTACGGAACCGAAGGTCA
>JBBQHI010000017.1:0-71452 GCA_038323835.1 Solirubrobacterales bacterium | reverse complement strand
GCCGCCAACGAGATGGGGATCGCCGCCACCACGGCCGCCTGAGCGCGCGCGCCCCGGAACACACGCGATCGTCAGAGATCGTGGTGACCCAGCTGGGCCCGAGCACGAAAAGCCACGCCCAAGGCATTACGCGACAGCCTCGCGAGCGGGGCTTTCGTGTGACGCGCCCGGCAGGATTCGAACCTGCGACTTCTGCCTCCGGAGGGAGTTCACCAAAACACACGCGGCGCTCGCAGAACATTGCCGTTTGCAGGACAAAGACGCGAGCCCGGGCGCGGCGGGATCGCTATCTCAACCGCCAGATTCGGGCACTTTAGGGGGGTTTAGGCACTGAAACCGAGTTAGTGCCCAATGGATTCGGCCGGATTGGCACCCATCCCCAGTGGGCGTTAGGGTGGTTAGCGCGGTCGGTTTCACACCCCGGCTCGCAACGGTCCCCCATATCCCGGACCCACAGAGCAGCATGCATTTCACCTCCGAGCGCCACCTACGGGTGGCGTTCGTTGTTGTTTGACCCCGCCGTGGGTTATTTTCTTTTGCGTGAAGTGTGTGACAGCTTGTTTGTGGAAGGTTCGGGATGGACGCATCCGGACCTGACTGCGACGTAGACGGCCAGACCGCCGCGGGCAGGCCCACCTGGCCTCGTGGCCGGGGGTCGGGCCAGCGCCAGCGGGCCAAGCACCAACGGTGCACAGTTGAAGCGCCGGGAACTCGCCCGGGCGCTGCGAGACGACCACGGCCGCCCCGACCTGGCCGAGCGCGTGGAGACCCCGACCGTGGACGAGGGGGCGATCCCCCCTGTGGGTGACGACGGCGACCAGCAGCAGATCGACGCCGTGGCCGCGGCGTTGAGGAACGCCGGCATCGCGGGGTGGGAGTGATGGCCACCACCCACCACACAACCCTGGAGAAGCTGAACGCGCAGGCGGCCAAAGACAAGGCCGCGGTGCGTGAGGCAGCCCTCACCGCCGAACAGGCAGCCCACGCCCACTCGGGTGCCCGTGACGCCGTGGTCACCGCGGTAGCCGAACGGGCAAAGCGGGCCGAGACACAAGCCCGGACCGCGATGGCCGAAGCCGAGACCGCAGTGGCAGAGACCGCCATCCAAGTCGAAGCAGCAGAACGACGGGCAGCCAAAGCCCAAGCCGAAGCGGCCAACTACCTGGCCGCACACGGCACCGAACTGATCGTCGAACTCACCGACCGTGCCACCGCCGCCCGAGACAAGCTCGTCAACTCCGCCGCCCAACTAGTCGAAGGCCACGCCGAATGGCACGCCACGCTGGCCCTGGCCACCACGTATCTCGTGGCCAGCGGCAAAGGCCAGCCACGGGGGGACATGCCCGCCGACCACGCCCTCGCCCCCGTCGTACGCGAAGCCAAGCGGGCGCTCTCCGACACACCCGAGGTTGTACTGCCGCTACCCCACTGGCGCGGCTACCAATTCGCCCGCGAACAGGAAGCCGACGCCGTCAAGGCCCGCGAGCAACGCGACACGGAACGGGAACGCCACGAACGCCAACGCCACCCCGTCGAGGTGATCACCAACCGATGATCAAGGAGAGGCCGGTGGTGAACGAGGCCCTACTCCGACAGCCCCACGGCTGCGAGGGCCTCGGCGTGGCTTCCGTAGCCGTCGAACCGGATGACCTTGCGGTCCCGGAACCTCAAGACCTGCCAACCGGTCTGCTCGACGGCAAGACCAGAACTCGCACCCGTTGCCGTCATGCGCACCTCCGTAAGCAGCACGTCGCCGTACTCGGTTATCCCGACTTCCGCGTGCCAGTCAGGGAAGACAGTGAACACCTCGTCGAACATACGGCGGACGCCGGAATGTCGCCTGTAGACGGTTCCCTCAGATTGCATGAAGTAGACGATGCCTTCGACCTCCGGGGCCATCTCTCGAAGCAGCCCCTCCTTGTCCTTTCTGTTCAGCGCGTCGTACATGCGGGACGCGCACTCCAGGTTCTCCTGCGACATCGGCTACTCCGACAGCCCCACGGCTTCGAGGGCGTGGCGCGGATCGGAGTACGCCTCGATCCGCCACCCCTTGCCGTGCCGTCGCGTCAACACGTTTCCGGTACAGCTGTCGAGGGGCAGTCCGCTCCCCCTCGCCCTCGCGGTAGCGCGGATGACGGCGACGGCCTGACTCTCACCCACCTCGCGGTAGTCCACCACTTCCTGGTGCCAGTCCTCCCAGACCGCGTCTACCTCCGCCGCCCACTTCCGCAAGCCATCGATGCCCATGTACGCGGCCTCTCCCTCAGAAGCACCAAGGATCGAGCGAAACTCCACCGCAGGGTCGAGAAGCTCGGTGAGCGCATCGAAGTCCCGCGCGTTGAGGGCGTCCAGCGTCGCCTCCAACTGCTTGCGTCCGTCCTGCGGCCTGTTCTCCCGCGACATCGCCCGCCGAGTATCCCGCACGTCACCCGCAAGGGGGGCGGGAAGATCCACAACCCTCCCGGCAGCGGACACGGTCCCCTACGTCACCTCGGTTCTGTACGCATCGCGGGGCGTTTTGGAGGCGTAGAGTCACTTTCGTGGTGCTTAGGGGGGATGGATAGGTGGGTTGGTGGAAGCGAATGCCGTGGGCTGATCGGAACCGTCCCGGCGTGCGCATCTTGTGGTTCCAGGCGTTTCTGGCCTTCGTGTTCATCTTGGTTATGGCGGTCTCGCAGATCCACTGGTAGGACCGTGGTTGGCGGGGGCGGTTGAGTGGCCCCTACCAGGGAGCCCGTGGGGCGTCGTCAGCGGCGCAACACCCCGGAACTGGGGCTGGTGTCTACCCCTACACACCCCGTACCCCAGAAGGGTCCGGGCTCCGACCGGGCGTGGTTGAAGATCACCCGCACGAGGTGGGATGCCTTCTGGGGTTCGGAGCTCTCCTCGGTGGCGGAACCCGACACCGACACGCCGGCCCTTCGCCGCCTGTTCTCCTATTACGACGAGATTGAGCGGGCCACGCGTGCGGTGGGTAGGGAGCGGTTCGTGGCGGGCTCCCAGGGCCAGGCGAGGTTGAACCCGGCCGCCAGATACATAACGGACCTGGAGGGTGCTGTGAGGGCGCTGGAGGACCGTTTCGGCCTGACCCCGAAGGCCAGGTTGCAGCTGGGGGTGGAGTTCGCCACGGCCCGGAGGTCTTTGCAGAAGATGAACGCGGAGATGGAGGTGGACGATGGGCCCGACCCCCGCCTCGAGGCCGTCTGATCCGCCCCCTTCGCGGGGTGGGTTGGTGTGCTCCTACATCGAACAGAACCTCGTTCACTCCTCCGGGGATTTCTACGGCCAGCCGTTCCGCCTGACCCCGGAGCAGCGGCGGTTCATTTGGCGCACCTACGAGCTCCGTCCCGATGGCCGACGGAAGTACAGCCGGGTGCTCCGTGGACGCCCGAAGGGGGACGGCAAAACAGAGTTGGCAGCCGCCATCGGCTGTGTCGAGTTGGCGTTGGCCGGTCAGCATGGGTTTCCGAAGGCCCCGGAGATCCCGGTGGCTGCGGCCAGCTTCGAGCAGGCTGACCTTTTGTTCGGCGCGGCGAAGGCGATGATTTCGGAGGGTCCTTTGGCCCCGTTTTTTGAGTGTTTCGACACGGAGATCCTGCGGGTGGACGGTCCGGGGCGGATGTTCCGTGTGGCGGCCCAAGCGGGGACGAACGACGGCCTGCGACCCACGTTCTTTTTGGCCGACGAGCTTCACGAGTGGACCGGGGGCAAGGAGAGGGTCCATTTGGTGATTGAGAACGGACTGGCGAAACGCCGGGACGGCTGGTCGCTGGCGATCTCCACGGCGGGGTCCGACAAGGAGACCCTGCTCGGCCGTCTCTACGACCACGGGCACAAGATCCAGTCGGGCGAGATAGAGGACGACGGGTTCCTTTTCGACTGGCTCGAAGCCCCAGAAGGGTTCGACCTGGACACCGAGGGCGGGCTGTTGGCGGCGGTGTTGTCATGCAATCCGCACGCGGAACGGTTCGGGATGTTGGAGGCGATCCTCCGCCGTTACCGGGAGGTGCCTCGCTTCGAGTTCGAGCGGTATCACTTGAACAGGTGGACGGAGGCGGACGACTCGTGGGTGTCACCCACGGATTGGGACGCGTGCGCCGGCACCGTGGCCCTCAAGCCCGGCCAGAGGTGTTCCTGGGGGTGGACATCGGAGGTCAGAAGGACTCGTCGGCGGTGGTGGTGGCCGGGTGGGTGGACAACGTCCTTCACGTCGAACAGTGGATCGGGGAACCGGACGAGAAGCACACCGTTTCCACCCACGAGGCTCGGGCCCGGATCGTGGAGGCGGCGGACCGCTACAAGGTCAAGTCGGTGGCGTTCGACCGCGCCATGTTCCGCGAGTCCGCCCAAGAGCTCGAGGAACGCGGCCTCATGATGATCGACTTCGACCAGGGGCACGCCAAGATGGCTCCTGCTTCGGCCACTTTGTTGGAGCTGATCCGTGACGGTCGGTTGGTCCACGATGGCGACCCTGTTCTACGCCGGCATGTGCTTTCTGCTGTGGCCGCCCAGACGGACCGGGGGTGGCGGATCTCGAAGCGTAAGTCCCGTAAGGCGATCGACGGGTGTGTGGCCTTGGCGATGGCGGTGGACGAGGCCACGTCACAGCCGGTGGCGTGGGACGGCCCGCTCGTGGAGGCCTGGTGACGACCCTGCTTGTCGCCGGTGGGTGCTGCGCGAAACGGCCCGTCGACCTAGAAGGGGACGGGGGGCGAACCTTTCGGTCCGCTCCCCCGCACCCTCGGACGGTCGTCACACCCTCGGCGATGCGAACTCCGATCGCCTACTCAGTCGGCTACTCGTTGGTGTTGTAGATGAACGGCGGCACGCACTTCGTGACCACACGATTTGGCATCTAGAAAGGCCTAGTTCCGTCGAACTGCAGGATCAGCATCTGGCCGTTAGCTCTCCGGGTTGAGGTCTGCCCACTGGCAACCTTGCAGTAGAGGCCAATCTCGCCGCCGCCGGCCGGTACCCCCAGCGCCATTCCGTTAAGTGACAACGAAACCCACTGGGCAAGGTCGTCCGTCGTATAAAGGTTCTCAATCGCGCTGCCGAGAACCGCCCCATCGGGGGCCCGCAGTTCACAGGCCCCCGTGGTGAAGTTGTCGCCCGGGAAGGAGAAGAAGCTTCTGACGTTTGCCGATGCGATAATTGCGTAGCTGCCCGCCGGCACCACCCTGCTCGCCACCTTCCCGAACGTCTCGTCGGCGGGGAGGGTCACGTCCGTCGGCCCCCCGGCGATCCCCACGGTCGTGGTCGTTGCCAAGGTCGCCTCATTGATGTCGTTACCAGTGAGATTGTTATCGAGGATGTCGAAGGAACCGAGGCTGCCGTCAGCGACGTCGGAGCCACCAATGCTTCCGTTGGCGATGTCGTTGCCACCAATGCTTTCCTCGGCGAGGTCGAATCCAGTAAGGGTTCCGTCCCCGACATCGGCACCGGTCAGCGTCCCGTCCACGACGTCCTGGCCGAGGAACGTCGACACGTCGAACGTCGTCAACGACTCATCCTTGACGTCGGAGGACTTGATCTCGTTGTCCCCGACATCCACGGACTTGACCTGGCCGTCGATGATGTCTGTGCTGCCGATCGTGTTTGCGGCGTAGGCGGTGCCGCCGGCCAGGACCCCGAACACCGCGATCGTGGACATCACGTTGGCGTAGGACAACCGGCGAGACAGTTTGGAAAGCATCGGAACGTTCTCCTCCAGCGGCCTTTAGTAGCTCCCGGCTTTGGGTCCGACCACAGGCCGGCGATGCCGCTGACCGGGCAGCGTACCCCGACCGAACAGACGGCGCTACCCCAAACACGCGCGGAGTTGCCGACACGGCGATCGCCCGCCGGCTGAAGGGGCGTTCTGACGCCCCTTGCCCTCCGCGGACGGGTGGGCGTAGGATGCCCCCAGCCACCAAACAAAATGGGGCGGCCACCGCGTAAACGGTGCCGCCCCCGGACACGGAGGTACGACTCCATGCCAGCCGAGAATCCTAACCCGCCCGAGATCCTGGATGCGTTGAGGTTTAGGGCAAAAATCGCCGTCGCCGAGATCGACCGGGCGCTCGACCGTGGGGCCCGAGTTGCACCCGACGCCACCGCCTCCAGCGTGTCCGGCTGGGCGTTCGAATTGTTGTCCGCCGCGTCGGGTTTCCTGGCCGCGTGCTCGGACTCCGACCCCGAGCTGGGGGACTGATGGCCAACCTGACGAACGATGCGAGTCTGGACACCACGGGCGGCTGGTGGGAGGTTCGGTTGTACACCGACGGCGTGCTGGTCCGCCGCCGCCACGTCCCCGACCTGAAGGTCGCGGAGGGAATGATCGTGAAATGGCTGGGGTGCCCTGAGTGGCTCTGGGACGCCGCCTACGCCGAGGTGGGTATCGCACCGTGGAACAGGAGCGTCTGATGGCACGTCCCGCAACAGGCCAAATAGTCGAGAAACGCACCGGGAACGGAACCACCTACGCCGCCCGGTTCTACGCCTACGGACGGCGCGAATACGTCACGTTCGGCACCGACGGGTGGGACCGCCAACGCGCCGAACGGGAACTACGGAACGTCATGGCCGACGTGGCCCGTGGACTGTGGAAACCCGCCCCGCCCGAGCCGGTGCCGGTATCCGAGCCGACGTTCCACGAGTTCGCCTCCTCGTGGCTCGACTCGGTGTCCGGTGGCCTCGCCCCCGCCACGGTGGACCGCTACCGGTGGCAGTTGACCGACCACCTGTTGCCGGTCTTCCACGCCCACCGGCTGTCCGAAATCACGGTGGCGGAGGTCGACCGCTACCGGGACCGCAAGGTCCGGGAGGGACGCCTCAGTCCGGGGGAGGTAAACAAGACACTCGTCAGGCTCGGCCAGATACTCGACGTGGCCGAGGAGCGGGAGCTCGTGGCCCGCAACCCGCTCAGGGTCAACCCGAGACGCCGCAAGCTGAAAGTGTCGAAACCGAGGGCCGTGTGGCTCGACCGGGCCGAGCAGGTGGAGGCCCTGCTGGCAGCGGCGGGGGAACTGGACACCGAAGCACGTCACGACCGCCGCCACGTCCCGAGGAGGGCGGTGATCGCCTGTTTCGTGTTCGCCGGGTTGCGGATAGAGGAGCTGTGCGGACTGAGGTGGCGGGACGTTGACCTCGCGGCGGGCAGGTTGAACGTGCGGGAGGCAAAGACGGACGCCGGTCGCCGCTACATCGACCTGCTGCCGCCGCTGAGGGACGAACTGGCGACGTTGAAGGCCGGGGTCAGGGCACCCGGCCCAGGGTTCGTGTTCGCCACCCGCGACGGTGGCAGGCCGTCGAAGAACAATGTGCGGGCCAGGGTGTTCAACGTGGCGGTAAGGCGGGCCAACACCAACCTCGAACGCGACGGACTGGTGCCCCTACCGGAAGGGTTGACGCCGCACAAGCTGAGGCACACCTATGCGTCGCTGCTGGTGGCCCTGGGGTCCGATCCGGTGCACCTGATGGGCCAGCTCGGCCACACAGACCCGGCGTTCAGCTTGCGGGTGTACGCCCATGCGATACACCGCGACCCGGACGAACGGGGGCGGCTGAAGGCCCTCGTGGCGGGCACTGATTGGGCACCAATGGGCACTAGCGGCCTTCCGGGGGCCGTCCCTGGCTTTCCGGACGGGCTCTCCGGACATTAAAAAACCCCGCATTAGCGGGGCTTTTGTGTGACGCGCCCGGCAGGATTCGAACCTGCGACTTCTGCCTCCGGAGGGCAGCGCTCTATCCACTGAGCTACGGGCGCCCGAGGGCGATTCTACGGCCGTGGCCCGCGGGCGGGCGGCGCCCGTCGCCGTCATGCTGTGCCGGGTGGTCATCGCCGTGATCTCCGACACCCACCTCCCGCGCGGCGCGCGGCGGCTTCCGGACGCCTGCGTGGAGCGCATCGCGGCCGCGGACCTGCTTCTCCACGCGGGGGACCTGACCGGCGCCCCGATGTTGCGGGAGCTCGAGGCGATCGGGCCGCCCGTGGCCGCCGTGCACGGCAACATCGACAGCGATGAGTTGCGCCGCACCCTTCCCGCGGAGCGGATCGTGAAAGCCGCGGGGGCGCGGATCGCCATGGTCCACGATGCCGGCCCGCGGCCGGAGCGCTTCGAGCGCCTGCGGCGCACCTTCGGCGACCGCGCCGACGCGGTGGTGTTCGGGCACTCGCACCTGCCCCTCCACGAGGCGCACGAGGGGTTCCAGATCCTGAACCCGGGCAGCCCCACCGAGCGCCGTCGCGCGCCCAATCACACGATGGCGGTGGGCACCGTGGACGATGGCGTGGTGCGCTTCGAGCTCGTTAACCTCGACTGACGGGCCGCCCGGACGAAGGTCAAGATAGGGGCGCATGGATCTCGACGTCGTCTTCCTCGGCACCGCCGGCTCGGCGCCCACCGCGCGCCGCGGCCTGGCCAGCACGCTCGTGCGGCGGGGCGGCGATCGCCTGCTCTTCGACTGCGGCGAGGGCACGCAGCGCCAGCTCGTTCGCTCCACCGGACTGGTCGAGCTCGAGGAGATCTTCCTCACCCACTTTCACGCGGATCACGTGCTCGGGCTGCCCGGGATGATGAAGACCTTCGGCCTGCGCCAGCGCGAGCGCCCGCTCACCGTGTACGGGCCCCCGGGCCTGAAGCGGCTGTTCGGGATCCTCGCGCCGATCGTCGGCAACCTGCCCTTCGAGGTGTCGCTGGTGGAGCTCGAGGCCAACGAGGAGCTGGACCGCGACGGCTACCGGATCGCCGCCTACGCGGTGGACCACGGACCGCGGGCTCTGGGTTACGCACTGGTGGAGGACCCGCGGCCCGGCCACTTCGATCCCGAGCGGGCCGCGGGCCTGGGCGTGACTCCGGGACCCGACTTCGGTCGCCTCCAGCGGGGGGAGACCGTGAACGGCGTGGCGCCCGAGCAGGTGATGGGGGAGACCCGGCGCGGGCGGAAGGTGGTGCTTGCCGGCGACACGCGCCCCTGCGAGATGACGCGGCTTGTGGCGTTCGGCGCGGACCTGCTCGTCCACGAGGCCACGTTTCTCGAGGATGAGGCCGCACGGGCGGCGGAGACCGGCCACTCCACGGCGCTCGGTGCCGCCGACCTGGCCGCTGCGGCCGAGGTGACGATGCTCGCGCTCACGCACCTGTCCATGCGCTACGGCGGCGGGGAGGTGCGCGATGAGGCCCGCGAGGCGTTTGAGCGCGTAATCGTGCCGCGCGACTTCGACTCGGTCCAGATCCCGTTTCCCGAGCGCGGCGAGCCCGTCCACGTGCGGGCGGACGACGCACGCGGTGTCCCGGCGGGCTGATAGCCTCGCCGAGGTTCCTTTAACCAGGTCCTGAGAGGCCAGGAAGGGATGTGGCTTGATCGAGAAGACGGTCCTTGACCGCGACGACGTGAGGCGCACCCTGGTGCGCATCGCTCATGAGATCGTCGAGAAGACGGGCGGCGAAGAGGTCGCGGTCGTCGGGATCCACCGTCGTGGCGCCGTGCTGGCAGCGCGCGTTCGCGATCTCGTCGCCGAGCTTGTCGGAGAGCCCGTCCCGCTCGGGGACGTGGACATCTCCTTCTACCGCGACGACATCCGGCTGCGCTCGCCCGACTCGCAGCCCGTGGTGCACGCCTCGCACATCGACTTCCCCGTCGAGCGGACCACGATCGTGCTGGTGGACGACGTGCTCTACACCGGCCGCACGGTCCGGGCGGTGATCGACGCGCTCTTCGACTACGGACGCCCGCGGCAGGTCCAGCTCGCGGTGCTGGCCGACCGCGGCCATCGGGAGCTGCCGATCAGGCCCGACTACGTGGGGAAGAACCTGCCCACCTCCGCGTTCGAGCGAGTGAACGTTCGCGTCGAGGAGATCGACGGCACCGACGAGGTGGCCATCGCCACCGCCGACCTCGAGGGGAGCACCACATGAGACGCCACCTGCTGTCGGTGGACGACGTCACGCGCGAGGACATCGAGCGCATCCTGAGCCGGGCCGAGAGCTTCGCCGAGGTATCCGGCCGCGAGATCAAGAAGGTGCCCACGCTCCGGGGGCGCACGGTGATCAACCTCTTCTACGAGGCCTCGACCCGCACCAGCTCCTCGTTCGAGCTCGCGGCCAAGCGCCTGTCGGCCGACCTGGTGAGCGTCAAGTCGAGCGGCTCGTCGGTGGACAAGGGCGAGTCGCTCAAGGACACGGTGCAGACGCTCTCCGCCTACGACCCCGCGGCCATCGTGATCCGCTCGCCCCACGTGGGCGCCGCCGGTCTCGTGGCCCGCTGGACGCCCGCCTCCGTGGTGAATGCCGGGGACGGCAAGCACGAGCACCCCACGCAGGCGCTCCTCGACCTCTACACGCTGCGACGCCGCCTCGGATCGCTCGAGGGGCTGCGCGTCTGGATCGTGGGCGACGTGCTCCACAGCCGCGTCGCGCGATCCGGCATCCTGGCCTTCACGCGCATGGGCTGCTCGGTCACGGTCTGCGGGCCGCCCACGCTCATCCCGCGCGGCATCGAGTCGCTCGGGTGCGAGGTGCGCTACACGCTCGACGGCCTGGGCGAGGCCGACGTGGTCTACGCACTGCGCATGCAGCACGAGCGCATGCAGGGGAACTTCGTGCCCTCCCTGCGCGAGTACGCCGCTCAGTACCAGATCGACGGCCGCCGCCTGGGCCCGGCCCAGCTGCTGATGCACCCCGGGCCGGTGAACCGCGGCGTAGAGCTGGCGGCCGAGGTGATCGACTCGCCCCAGGCGCTGATCGCCGAGCAGGTGGAGTCGGGTGTCGTCGTGCGGATGGCCGTGCTCTACGAGCTTCTCACCGGCGCCGGGACGCCGGAGGACGCGCGGGTTCCCGAGACCGCGACGCCGCAGCCCGCATGACCTCACTCGTGCTCGACCGGAGTCCCGCGCCGCCGGCCACCCTGCTCGTGCGGGGCGCGCACCTGTTCGACCCGCGCGCGGGTCTCGATCGGCTGGCCGACCTGCTGGTGCGAGACGGCGAGGTGGCGGAGGTGGGCGAGGGCCTCGAGGCTCCGCCCGATGCCGAGGTGGTGGACGCCGAGGGACTCCACGCGCTGCCCGCCTTCGTGGACCCGCACGTGCATCTCCGCACGCCCGGGCGCGAGGACGAGGAGGACGTGGACTCGGGCACCAGAGCCGCCGCGGCTGGGGGCTACTGCGCGATCCTCGCCATGCCGAACACCGACCCGGTGGTGGACTCGGCGCCCGTCCTGCGCTCGCTGCGCGACCGGGCCCGCACCCAGGCCCGGATACCCACCGGCTTCCTCGCCTCGATCACCCGCGGCCAGCTGGGCGAGGAGCTCACCGAGATGGCCGAGCTGTCCGAGGCCGGCGCGGCGGGCTTCACCGACGACGGGCTCCCAGTGCGCTCGGCCGGGGTTCTGCGCCACGCCCTCCAGTACCAGCGCCTTGCGGGGCTCACGATCGCCCTGCACGAGGAGGACCCGAGCCTTTCCGGCGCCGGCGTGATGCACGAGGGCGAGGTGTCGGCCCTGCTCGGACTTGCCGGCATCCCCTCGGTCTCCGAGTCCACGATGGTGGCTCGCGACTGTGCGCTGGCCGCCTACGAGGGCGGCCGCATCCACGTCCAGCACGTGTCCGCGCGCGAGACGGTGGTGGCCATCGAGCGCGCCCGCGAGGCCGGCACCTCCGTGACCTCCGAGGCCACGCCCCATCACCTGCTTCTCACCGACGAGGCCGTTCGGTCGCTCGACACGAACGCCAAGATGAACCCGCCCCTGCGCGCGGAGGAGGACCGGCTCGCACTGATCGATGCGCTGCGATCGGGCACGATCGACTGCGTGGCCACCGACCACGCGCCGCACGCCCGCGAGGAGAAGGAGCAGCCGTTCGAGCTGGCGCCGATGGGCGTGACCGGCCTCGAGACCGCGTTCGCGGCCCTCCACTCGGGCCTGGTGCTGCCCGGCGTGCTCGACCTTGGCACGCTCGTGGCGCGCATGACCTGCGGGGGCGAGCCGTTCGGCATCGCAGCGCCCTCGCTCGCACCCGGGTCCCCGGCGAACATCTGCCTCGCGGACCTCGCCGCGGAGTGGGAGGTGGGGGAGGTGGGCTACGAGAGCCGCTCCTCCAACTGCGCCTTCGCGGGCCGGCGGCTCACCGGCCGGGTGCGGATGACGGTGGCCGGCGGCAGCGTTGCCTACCGGGAACGGACCTTCGCGCTGGGGGCGGTGGCTTGACCCACGGATACCTCCTCCTCGAGGACGGCACCCGCTTCGACGGGATGACATCCTCCGGTGCTCGCGCGATCGACGATCGCGCTCCGCTCGGGATGACATCCTCCGGTGCTCGCGCGATCGACGATCGCGCTCCGCTCCTCGGTGGCGGCGCTGGTGGCGCCGGCTTGGGCGAGGTCGTCTTCAACACCTCGATGGCGGGTTACCAGGAGGCGGTCACCGACCCCTCGTACGCCGGCCAGATCGTGGTCTTCACCTACCCGCTGGTGGGCAACTACGGCGTGTCCCGCGACTGCATGGAGTCCGACCGCATCCACGCGCGAGCGGTGATCATGCGCGAGGGCATCGACCGCGAGGACGCCGCGCACGCCGAGGGCGGCTGGCTCACCTGGCTCTCCGACTGCGGGATCCCGTGGATCACCGGCGTGGACACCCGCTCGCTGGTGCGCCACATCCGCGACCGCGGAGCCATGCGCGGTGGGGTGTTCCCGGCATCCACCTCCGAGTCCGACGCCATGGAGCGGGTGCTGGCAGAGCCCGAGATGGCGGGACGCGACCTGGCCCGCGACGTCAGCCCCGCCGAGCCCGTGATCCTCGACCCCGACGCTGCCGGCCCGCTCGTGGTGGGCATCGACACCGGCATCAAGGACTCGATCGTGCGCAACCTGCGCGAGCGCGGCGTGCGCCTGGAGCTCTACCCGTGCGCCACGCCGGCGGAGGAGCTGCTGGCCCGCTCGCCCGACGCGGTGTTCCTCGCCAACGGCCCCGGTGACCCGGCCGCCCTCGGGTATGTCGTGGACACCGTGCGCGACCTGGTGGGGAAGGTGCCGGTGTGGGGCATTTGCCTCGGGCACCAGCTTCTCTGCCGGGCGGTGGGCCTGGAGACCTTCAAGCTGCCCTTCGGGCACCGCGGCGCGAACCACCCGGTCAAGGACCTGGAGACCGGGCGCATCGAGATCACCTCCCAGAACCACGGCTTTGCGGTGCTCGGCCCGGGCGGCGAGCGCCGCCTCGACACCGACGCACCCGTGCGCTGGGAGACCGACTTCGGCGCGGCCGAGCTCCAGCAGCTGAGCCTCTACGACCGCACCGTCGAGGGCCTGGTCCTGCGGGACGTGCCCGGCTCCACGGTGCAGTACCACCCCGAGGCCGGGCCCGGCCCGCACGACGCGCGGCACCTCTTCGACCGCTTCCTGGAGCGCTTGGCCACCCCCGCCTGATGCCGCGCCGCGACGACATCAAGAAGATCATGGTCATCGGCTCCGGCCCGATCGTGATCGGCCAGGCGGCGGAGTTCGACTACTCGGGCGCCCAGGCCTGCAAGGTGCTGTTGGAGGAGGGCTACGAGGTTGTGCTCGTGAACTCCAACCCGGCCACGATCATGACCGACCCGGAGTACGCCACGGCCACCTACATCGAGCCGCTGCTGCCCGCGTCGGTGACCAAGGTGATCGAACGCGAGCGCCCGGATGCGCTGCTGCCCACGCTGGGCGGCGGCACGGCGCTGAACCTCGCCCGCCAGCTCACCGACGACGGCACGCTCGCCCGCTACCGGGTGGAGCTGCTCGGCGCGGACTACGACGTGATCCGCCGAGCCGAGGACCGCGACCTCTTCCGGGCCACGATGGAGCGCGCGGGCCTGAGGGTGCCACGCAGCGCCGCCGTGAAGTCGATGCGCGAGGCCGAGCGGGTGCTCGCCGACGTGGGCCTTCCCGCGATCCTGCGCCCGGGCTTCACCATGGGCGGACAGGGCGGCGGCATCGCGCGCACGGCCACCGAGTTCCGCCAGATCGTCACCGAGGGCCTGGCCGCGAGCCCGATCGGGCAGGTGCTGGTGGAGGAGTCGGTGATCGGCTGGGGCGAGTTCGAGCTCGAGGTGATGCGCGACCACGCGGACAACGTGGTGATCGTCTGCTCGATCGAGAACATCGACCCGATGGGCGTGCACACCGGCGACTCGGTCACCGTGGCGCCGCAGCAGACGCTCTCCGACGTGCTCTACCAAGAGCTGCGCGACCAGGCGATCACCGTGATCCGCGCGGTGGGGGTGGAGACGGGCGGCTCGAACATCCAGTTCGCGGTGAACCCTGCCACAGGCGAGATCGTGGTGATCGAGATGAACCCGCGCGTGTCGCGAAGCTCCGCGCTGGCCTCGAAGGCCACCGGCTTCCCGATCGCCAAGATCGCCGCCCGCCTCGCGGTGGGCTACGCGCTCGAGGAGATCGACAACGACATCACGAAGGTCACGCCCGCGAGCTTCGAGCCCACGCTCGACTACGTGGTGGTCAAGTGGCCGCGCTTCGCCTTCGAGAAGTTCCCCGGCGCCGACGGCGCTCTCCACACCTCCATGCAGTCGGTTGGGGAGGCGATGGCCATCGGGCGCACGTTCAAGCAGGCGTTCGTCAAGGCGATGCGTTCGCGCGAGCTGGACGTGGCCGCCAACGTCTCCGGGGATCTGCTCGAGCGGCTCGAGACGCCCACGCACGAGCGCTACGAGATGCTCTTCGAGGCCGTTCGCCAGGGGGCAACCGAGGAGGAGATCTGCCGGCGGACCGGCATCGATCCCTGGTTTGTCGCCGAGATGGCCGAGCTGGCACGGGGCCATGACCCGGAGGCCGGCCTCGAACGGTCCTTCAAGGCGGTGGACACGTGCGCGGCGGAGTTCGAGGCCGAGACCCCCTACTACTACTCGGGCTGGGAGCGCACCGCATCGCACGAGGTGCGGCGCGGGGACAGGCCCGCGGTGGCCATCCTCGGCTCGGGGCCCAACCGCATCGGCCAGGGCATCGAGTTCGACTACTGCTGCGTGCACGCCGCCATGACGGTGCGCGAGTCGGGCCGGGACGCGGTGATGATCAACTGCAACCCCGAGACCGTCTCCACCGACTACGACACCTCGGACCGGCTCTACTTCGAGCCGCTCACGCTCCGGGACGTGCTGGGGGTGCTCGAGCTGGAGCGCCCAGAAGGCGTGATCGTCCAGTTCGGAGGCCAGACGCCGCTGAAGCTGGCCCAGGGCTTGGCGGACGCGGGCGTGCCGCTGCTGGGCACGCCGGTGGGCTCCATCCACCTGGCCGAGGACCGCCCGAGCTTCGGCGCGCTTTTGGACGAGCTCGGCCTGCGAAGCCCGCCCTACGCCACCGCCCGGCACGACACCGTGCTGGAGGCGGCGAAGAAGGTGGGCTACCCGCTGCTGGTGCGCCCCTCCTACGTGCTCGGCGGCCGCGCCATGGAGATCTGTTACTCGCCCGACGCGCTCGAGGACTATGTGCGGCGGGTGGGCGGCGAGCTCCCCGCGGGCAGCGAGATCTTCCTCGACCGCTTCCTCGAGAACGCGATCGAGATCGACGTGGATGCGCTCTGCGACGGCCAGGACGTGCGGATCGGGGCGATCATGCAGCACGTGGAGGAGGCCGGCGTGCACTCCGGCGACTCCGCTTGCGTGATCCCCGCGATGTCGCTTGGCCCGGCCATGCTCGAGCAGGTGGAGGAGGCCACCCGGGCGATCGCGCTGCGGCTCGGGGTGATCGGGCTGATCAACATCCAGTTCGCGGTGTTCGGGGACGAGGAGTTGTACGTGATCGAGGCCAACCCACGCGCGTCGCGCACCGTGCCCTTCGTCTCCAAGGCCACCGGCCAGCCGCTGGCCAAGCTGGCCTGCCGCCTGATGCTGGGAGAGCGCCTGCGGGACATGGACCTTCCGGCGCAGCGCCCGCCGCGGCACGTATCGGTCAAGGAGGCGGTGCTGCCCTTCCAGCGCTTCCTGCGCTCGGACTCGCTGCTCGGGCCGGAGATGAAGTCCACCGGCGAGGTCATGGGCGTGGCCGCGGATTACCCCGCTGCGTTCGGCAAGGCTCAGGCCGCGGCCGGCTCGGAGCTGCCCACCGCGGGCACCGTGTTCATCTCCGTCACCGACGGCGACAAGCCGGCGGCCACGCAGCTGGCGGCCGGGTTCGTGGACATGGGCTTCAGCGTGCTGGCCACCGGCGGCACCTCACAGGCGATCCGCCGCATGGGCGTGCCGGTCGAGCGGATCAAGAAGGTTTTCGAAGGGTCTCCCAACGTGGTGGACCGGATCGAGTCGGGCGAGGTGGACCTGGTGGTGAACACCCCGACGGGCTCGGGCGCGCGCGCCGACGGCTACGAGATCCGCCGGGCCGCGGTGGGGAGCGGCATCCCCTGCATCACCACGATGTCCGGAGCCAGCGCCGCCCAGCGCGCCATCCGGGCGCTGCGCACCGAGGGGGCCGAGGTGATCTCCCTGCAGGAGCTCCACGGCGGGGCGCTCGGCCGCTTTGGCCAGACGCGGCCGGCGCCCAGGGCGGTCGAAGAGGCCCGGTGAGCAACGCGGCGGGCGTGGCCGAGCCGCGCACCCTGGCCCCGCCCGAGCGCCGCACGGCCGCGGTCTCGGGCGTTGCGGCGCTGGGGGCGTACGCGCTGATCCGCGCCCTCGACCGCGATCCCGCCCCCGCGCCGCGCCCGGGGCAGTTCTACATGCTCTCCACCGCATCCGGCTGGGGCGGCGGCCACGGGGAGCGGCCCTACCTCCCGCGCGCGTTCTCCCACGCCCGGAGCGAGAATGCGCCCGGAGGCCTCGAGCTGTCGTTCCTGCTCGAGGACGTGGGCCCCGGCACGGCCCGGCTGGCCGCCCTCGGAGAAGCCGAGGAGCTCGCCCTGGTGGGCCCGCTCGGCATCGGATGGCGTCCCGCGGCGCCCGACACCCGTCCGCTGCTGGTGGGTGGAGGGATCGGCACCGCGCCGCTGCTGTGCCTGGAGGACGAGCTGGCCACCACGGCGCCGGTGCTGCTCGGGTTCCGCTCGGCGGCGCACGCCGACGCGGCCGGCCTGTTCGCGGGTGAGGTGGGGCTCACCACCGACGACGGCTCCGCGGGACGGCCCGGGCTGGTCACCGATCTGCTGCGCGAGGAGCTCGACCGCGACCCCGCGGCCACCGTGTTCGCGTGCGGTCCGCCGCCCATGCTCGAGGCGGTCCGGGCGCTCTGCGCCGAGCGTGGCGTTCCGGCTCAGCTGGCGCTCGAGTCGGGCATGGCGTGCGGATTCGGCGCTTGCTATGGCTGCGTGGTGCCCACCCGGGACGGCTACCTGCGGCTGTGCGTGGACGGCCCGGTGCTCGATGCCGCGCGGCTCGACACCGCGCTCTTTCCCGGGGCGGGCCACTGATGGACCTCTGCGGGGTGGAGCTCGGCGGGCCGGTCCTGAACGGGTCGGGCACCTTCGATGCGATCGCGGCCCGGCGGGCGTTCGGCGACCCCCTGCTTGAGCGCTTCCCCTTCCACGCCTTCGTGTCCAAGACGATCACCCTCGAGCCGCGTCAGGGCAATCCGCCCCCGCGCCTCTGGGAGACCCCGGCGGGGATGATCAACTCGATCGGGCTGCCGAACCGCGGGCTGGAGGGCTTCCTGGCGCACGACCTGCCCGAGCTCGCCGAGCTTCCGGTGCCGCTGGTCGTGTCGGTCATGGGGTTCAGCCGGGACGAGCTGGCCACCCTGGTGGAGCGGGTGGGCGCCCGCGAGGAGGTGGCGATGATCGAGCTGAATGTGTCCTGCCCCAACGTGGAGAGCGGGCTGATCATGGGCGCGGACCCGGCCGAGACCGCGCTGGCGGTGGACCGGGTCCGACCGCTCACCGATCGCCCGCTGATCGTGAAGCTCACTCCGAACGCCACCGACCCCGCGGCAGTGGGCCGGGCCGCGGAGGGGGCGGGGGCGGATGCGCTCTCCCTGATCAACACCCTCAAGGGCATGGCCCTCGACCCACGGGGAGGCGGTCCCTGGCTGGGGGGCGGCGCCGGCGGTGTCTCGGGCCCCGCGATCCGGGCGATCGCGCTCGAGCAGGTGTCGTCGGTGGCCCGGAACGTCTCGATACCGGTGATCGGGATGGGCGGGATCGCCTCCGGACATGACGCGGCCGACTTCCTGGCCGCCGGAGCGCGGTGCGTGGCCGTCGGGACCGAGAGCTTTCGCGATCCGGCCGCCGGCCGCCGCATCGGCGCCGAGTTGAACTCACTGGCGGGTGCGGCTCGACCGCCCGCCCAACCCAGCCGGAGGGACCGTGACCCAATCCGGGTGAGGTAACCCGGAGCTTTTTCCGTAACTAGCGGGATCATCGCGCGTCCCCCGAACGCCCTACGGCGGCCGTCCGGTGAAAACTCCTGCAAAGAACCCGAAAACGCTCAAGCAGCCGCAACCGAGTTAAACCTCAGGTTGAGGTGAAGGGAAATTCGCCGGTTTTTCGCGTCTGCGGACTCGACGGCCGCGGCGGAGCGTGTACTATCGCCGCCCATGCCGGCCGCCCCGCAGTCGCCCGCTAAACCCCACCCAGCGGGCCTCGCACCCGAGCGTTCGCTCACCCAGCGAATGGACGCACTTCGCCGTGCGAACGAGATTCGCACGCGTCGCGCCCGCCTGAAGCGAGACCTCAAGGCCGGACGGGTGAAGATCCACGGTCTTCTCCTCGACCCCCCGGAATACCTGCTCACCGCCAAGGTTTTCGACCTTCTCCTGGCCGTGCCCAAGTACGGGCGCGTGAAGGTGAATCGAATCCTCACGCACTGCCGGATCTCGCCCAGCAAGACGATCGGCGGGCTCTCCGAGCGGCAGCGCAACGAGCTCGTGTCCTTCCTCCGGCGATAACGCCGATCCTCGTCATCACCGGGCCCTCCGGCGTCGGCAAGGGCACCCTCATCAAGGCCCTCCTCGAGCGCGTGGACGGGCTCTCGCTTGCCGTGTCCGCCACCACGCGCCTCCCCCGTGACGGTGAGGTCCACGGCCGCGACTACCACTTCCTGAGCGCCGAAGACTTCGATTCCCGCGTACGCGCGGGCGACTTCGTCGAACACGCCGAATACGCAGGCCACCGCTACGGCACCCTGCGCTCCGAGCTGGACCGGCCCGGGCGCGGTGTGGTGCTCGAGATAGACGTGCAGGGAGCCCGCCAGGTGCGCGACACCTTGCCCGAAGCGGTCCGGATCTTCGTGGAGCCCCCCTCCATCGAAGACCTCAGGCGCCGCCTCGCCGGCCGCGGGTCCGACACCGCCGAGCAGATAGCCCGCCGGCTCGAGGTCGCGGGGGAGGAGCTGGCCGCCCGAAATGAGTTCCCGCACCGGATCGTGAACGACGACCTCGAACGGGCCACCCGTGAGCTCTCGGATCTGGCCGCTAAGGTATGCCCACGTGATCAAACCGCGCCTTGACAACCTTCTCGAGCAGGTCGACTCCCACTACGCAGTGGTGATCGTCGCCGCCAAGCGCGCGCGCCAGATCAACTCGTACTACCACAACCTCGGCGAGGGAACGTTCGACGAATACCCGCCGCCGATGGTCGACACCGGCTCCAAGAACTACCTCAAGATCGCTCTTGAAGAGGTAGCTGCCGGAAAAATCAAGTACCGCTACCGGTAACGCGGCCGCGCCGCTGGCCGCTCGCGTCACCGGTGCTTGCAATCCGCTGGCCGGTCCTCGACGTTCCCGCGGGATGAAGGCAAACTGAGTACATGGCTCGGGTCCTGTTGGGGGTCACCGGTGGGATAGCCGCCTACAAGGCGGTCGAGGTTGTGCGCCTGGCCACGGGGGCCGGGCATTCTGTGCGGGTGGTGCAGACGCCGGCGTCGCTTCAGTTCGTTGGCCGGGCGACCTTTCAGGCCGTGACCGGTGCGCCGGTGCTGGTGGACGAGTTCGAGCCGGACCCGGCGCGGGGCGCGTTTCCCGGGGATCCGGAGCCCGCGCAGGTCGCGATCTCGCATCTGGAGCTGGTGCGCCGGGCGGATGTGCTCTGCGTGGCGCCCGCCTCGGCCAACACGCTGGCGAAGCTCGCGAACGGGGTCGCGGACAACCTGCTCACCAGCGCGGCCCTTGCGTCCACGGCCCCGCTCGTGCTCGCCCCGGCCATGAACGACCGCATGTGGGACCACCCGGCCACCCGGGCGAACCTCGAGCTGCTTCGCTCGTGGGGGGCGCGGGTCGTGCCTCCCGGCACCGGCCGGCTGGCCTCCCAGGGGGAGTGGGGCACCGGCCGCCTCGCCGAGCCGGCGGACATCCTGGCCGCGGTGGAACAGGCCCTCGCGCCCGCACCGTTCGCTCCCCGCTCGCTCGACGGACTCCGTGTGCTGGTCACCGCCGGCGGCACCCGTGAGCCCATCGACTCGGTGCGCTACGTCGGCAACCGCTCCTCCGGACGGATGGGCCTCGCCCTGGCCGGGGAGGCGGCCCGGCGCGGCGCCGAGGTGACGCTGATCGCCGCCAACGTCTCGCTCGACCCGCCCGCCGGGATCCGCGTGGTGGAGGTGGAGAGCGCCGCCGACCTCGAGGCCGCCGCCCGCGCGGAGTTCCCGAACGCCGACGTGCTGCTCATGGCCGCGGCGGTGGCCGACTTCCGCCCGCGGACCCCCGAGGACACCAAGATCACCAAGAGCGGGCGGGACGGGCTTTTGCTCGAGCTGGAGCCCACCGCCGACGTGCTGGCCTCCCTCTCGTCGCTGCGCCGCCCGGGCCAGACGCTCGTCGGCTTCGCCGCCGAGCACGGCGGGGGCGGCGTCGCGCGGGGCCGGGGAAAGCTCGAGCGCAAGGGCCTGGACGCCGTCGTGGTGAACGACATCGCGCGGGTGGACATCGGGTTCGACTCCGCCGAGAACGAGGTCACGATCGTCACCGCGGGCGGCGAGCAGCCGGTCCCGCTCGGCCCCAAGGAGCTCGTGGCCGCTGCCATCCTGGATGCGGTCGAGAGCCTCCGAGCCGGAACGGGGGTGCCTACTACCGTTGAGGATGAACGGTGAGCGAGAACGTCTACGAGCTCTTCAAGCGCGGCAGTGAGCTGCTCGAAGCGGGCGACTTCATGGCCGCATCGGTACCGCTGGAGCGCGCCCGCAGGCTCGACCCTGAGAAGGGGTCGATCCGGGAAGCGCTCGGCCGCGCCTACTTCCGCTCCGCGCGCTTCGAGCAGGCCGCGCGCGAGTTCGCCGCCCTCGTCGAGCGCTACCCGGTGAACGACTACGCGCACTTCTGCCTCGGGCGTTCGCTCGAGAAGACGGGCCGCCACCTCGAGGCGCGCCGCCATGCGGTGCTCGCCGCCGGGATGCGCCCCGACCGCGCCGACTACCGCGCGCTGCGGGACCGGCTCAGGGCTGCCTGAGGCCCCGGACCGCCACCGCGCCCTCAACCACCAGGCCCAGCAGGCGGTCTACCCCGCGCTCGTCCACGGCCGCCACCGGCATGTCCGCGTGCACCCAGATGTCGCGCCCGCGCGTGCACGCGAAGCGCACGAGCCGGGTCTGGCGGTTCCACCACAGCAGCATCCAGGGGTCCACCTCGTGCGCGCCGGGCAGGGCCATGGCCTGCGCGCGGACCAGCCCATCGGCCACCCTGATGCCCACGTCGAGGCCGTCCGCCTCCAGCACCTCGCCGGGCACTGTGATGCCCCACTCGCCGTGGGCCAGGCGCCGGGCCCGCAGGCCGGGCTCGCCCGCCAGGTAACCGTCGATCGCGTCCACAGCGGGCATCGCGTCAGAGTACGTGCCGATGCGCGCTCTGGTGCAAAGGGTGAGCGAGGCGTCCGTGACCGTGGGCGGGCAGGAGGTGTCCCGGATCGGCCCGGGCCTGCTCGTTCTGCTCGGTGTCCGCCGGGGCGACGGTCCCGGTTAGGCCGAGCGCCTGGCCCGCAGGCTCATGGCCCTGCGGATCTTCGAGGACGACGCCGGGCTGATGAACCGCTCCGTGGCCGACGTGGGTGGCGAGGTGCTCTGCGTGAGCCAGTTCACCCTCTACGGCGACGCGCGCAGAGGCAACCGGCCGAGCTTCACCGAGGCCGCGCCCCCGGAGGAGGCCGAGCCGCTGTACGAGCAGGTCCGCGCCGCGCTGGGTGCGGCGGGCGGAGTGTTCGGTGCGCGCATGGCCGTGGCCCTCCTGAACGACGGCCCGGTGACGCTGCTCGTGGAGGCGTGAGAGGCATGGTCCGGTGCTCGCCCGATCACCGATCGGACTGCGCTCCTCCCCTGAGCCCTGTGGCGTGAGAGACTAGGCCGCGGTGCCGAATCGGGCGACTACGGAGGGCCGGAGGAGATGAGCCTGAGCGTGGAGAGACGGGCCGTGCTTGAAGCGGTCTGCGACACGGTGGTCCCGGCGCTCGAGCGCCCCGACGATCCCGAGGGCTTCTGGGCCCGCAGCGCCGGGGACGTGGGCGCGGCCGCTGCGCTGGAGGCGCTGCTGGAGCTCCGCCCGCCGGAGGAGCAGCTGGGCATCGACGAGCTGCTCGACGGGCTGGGGGATTCCGGCTTCCTGTCCTCCTCGCGCGCGTCCCGGGAGCAGATCCTGCGCAACGTGGCCGCCCTCACCCCGGCCGCCGCCGCCGGCATCCAGGCGCTCACCGCCCTCACGCTCTTCCTCAGCTACGGCGCGCCCGATCCGGTGACCGGAGGCAACCCCTTCTGGACCGTGTTCGCGTACCCGGGGGCCGGCGTGGTGCCCGCGCCCGAGTCGCCGCGGACCATCACTCCGCTGGTGCCCGAGGGTCCCGAGCTCGCGCTCGAGGCCGACGCCGTGGTGATCGGCTCGGGAGCCGGGGGAGGGGTGATCGCCGCCTCCCTGGCCGAGGCCGGGCTCGAGGTCGTGGTGCTGGAGGCGTCCGGCTACTACGACGAGTCGCAGTTCAACGGCTACGAGCTCTGGGCCTACCAGAACATGTACTGGCGCGGCGGCCCTCAGCCCACCGCCGATCTGAACATGACGCTCCAGGCCGGGGCCACGCTCGGCGGCGGCACCACCATCAACTGGACGAACTGCCTGCGCACCCGTCCCCGGGTTCGCGAGCAGTGGGCCCGCGACCACGGCCTGACCGGGGTGGACGGCCCAGAGTTCGACGCCCACCTCGACGCCGTGTTCGAGCGGCTGTCGGTGAACGACCGCTGCTCGGACCTGAACGGCACGCAGGAGCGGATGAAGGAGGGCGCCGAGGCGCTCGGCTGGTCCTTCCGCACCATCCTGCGCAACATCGACGAGAGCCGCTACGACCCGGCCAGCGCCGGCTACATCGGGTTCGGAGACCGCTCGGGGGCCAAGCAGACCACCACCAAGACCTACCTCGCCGACGCCGCGGCGCGCGGCACGGAGTTCGTGGTGAACTGCTTCGCCGACCGGATCGTGAGCCAGGGTGGCCGTGCCGCCGGCGTGGAGGCCACCTACGTCGATCCCGCCACCGGCCGGCGGTCGCACGTGAGCGTGCGCGCGCCGCGCGTGGTGGTGGCCGCGGGCTCGCTCGAGTCGCCGGCGCTGCTGCTGCGCTCCGGGATCGGTGGCCCCGCCGCCGGGAAGAACCTCCACCTCCACCCGTGCACCGCCGTGTTCGGGAGCTACGGCGAGGATCAGCGCGCCTGGTGGGGTGCGCCTCAGGCCGGCCTGGTGGACGAGTTCGCCGCCGTGGAGGACGACCACGGCTTCCTGATCGAGGCCACGCAGTACGCGCTCGGCATCGGCGCCTCGGCCATGCCCTTCACCAGCGGCGAGGAGCACAAGGAACTGATGCACCGCTTCCGCTACGGCGCGGTCTTCATCGGCCTCGTCCGTGACCGCGGCGCGGGCCAGGTCACGGTGGACGCCGACGGCCAGGCCGTGCCCTGGTACTCGATCGCCGACGAGCTGGACGTGCGCAACTCCAAGCGCGCGATCGAGGCCCAGATCCGCCTTCACCACGCCGGCGGCGCGCGGGAGATCATGCCGCTCGCCACGGGGATGCCCCGGTGGCGCCCGGGCGACGACCTCGAGCGCTTCATCGAGCGCTGCCAGCGCATCCCACTCCGCGCCGGCGGCTACCGGCTCTTCTCCGCCCACCAGATGGGCACGTGCCGCATGGGCACGGATCCGGCCACGAGCGTGGCCGGCCCGGACGGGCAGCTTCACGACACACCCGGGGTGTGGATCGGCGACGCGAGTGCCTTCCCCACCAGCTCGGGAACCAACCCGATGATCACGATCATGGCCCTCGCCCGGCGTACGGGCGAGGCAATAAAGGCGTCGAGCCCGGCCACCGCCGCGGCCACGCACTCCTGAGGAGGACTCGAATGGCTACGGCAACGGAAGCACTGGTACGTGACCGGCTCTTCATCGGCGGCGAGTGGGTCGAGCCCGCCGGTGACGGCACGATCGACGTGATCAACCCCTCGACCGAGGAGGTCGTGGGACGGGTGCCCGAGGGCACCCCCGAGGACGCCGCCCGGGCGGTCAGGGCCGCGCGCGACGCCTTCGATTCCTGGTCCCGGACAACGCCCCACGAGCGCGCTGAGCTGCTCGCCGCCGTGTCGGCAAAGCTGGCGGAGCGCGGCGACGAGCTCGCCGCCCTGATCGCCACGGAGCTGGGCATGCCGGTGAAGCTCTCGCGGATGATCCAGGCCGGCCTGCCCACCGGCACCTTCGCCTCCATGGCCCAGCTCGTGGAGGAGGTTCAGTGGGAGGAGACCGTCGGCAACTCGCTGATCGTTCGCGAGCCCGTGGGCGTGGTGGCCGCGATCACCCCCTGGAACTACCCGCTGCACCAGATCGCGCTGAAGGTGGCCCCGGCACTGGCCGCCGGCTGCACCGTGGCGCTGAAGCCGAGCGAGGTGGCGCCGCTCAACGCCTTCGTCCTCGCCGAGATCATGGAGGCCGTGGGCCTGCCCGCGGGCGTCTTCAACCTCGTGACGGGCACGGGCCCGGTGGTGGGCGAGGCCCTGGTGTCGGACCCGGGCACCGACGCCGTGTCGTTCACCGGCTCCACCCGCGCCGGACGCCGGGTGTCCGAGCTGGCGGCCGCCAACGTGAAGCCGGTGGCGCTCGAGCTCGGCGGCAAGTCCCCGAACGTGATCCTCGACGACGCCGACTTCCAGCGCGCCGTGGTGGATGGGGTGGCCAAGGCGTTCCTCAACTCCGGGCAGACCTGCAGCGCCCTCACGCGCATGCTCGTCCCTCGGGACAGGCTCGCCGAGGTGGAGCAGATCGCTGCCGCCACGGCGGAGCAGTTCACCCCCGGCGACCCCTTCGACGACAACGCCCGGCTCGGGCCGCTCGTGTCCGACACCCAGCTCGAGCGGGTGCGCGGCTACATCAAGAAGGGCGAGGAAGAGGGCGCCCGGCTCGTGACCGGCGGCGCCGATCCGGTGGAGGGCCACGAGAGCGGCTACTTCGTGAGCCCGACCGTGTTCTCCGACGTGAAGACCGAGATGACGATCGCCCAGGAGGAAATCTTCGGCCCGGTGCTGTCGATCATGCCCTACGACGACGAGGAGGAGGCCGTCCGCATCGCCAACGACACGGTGTACGGATTGGCGGGCGGCGTCTGGTCGGGTGACGAGGACCGCGCCAAGCGCGTGGCCGCCCGGATCCGCACCGGACAGGTGGAGATCAACGGCGGCGCCTTCAACCCGCTGGCCCCCTTCGGCGGCTACAAGCAGTCGGGGCACGGGAGGGAGGCCGGGCGCTACGGCCTGGAGGAGTTCCTGGTAGCCAAGTCGTTGCAGCTCTGAAGCAGTCTCCTGGCGTCGTGAGAGTGCCCGGCCGGGTCTCCCGAGGCCGGTCTATACTCACTCGTCGCTAGGACTTTCAGTCGTACGCGGCCCGCCCGGGTCGCGCCTGGAGGTGGGCTTCGCAGCCCACCTCTTTCTTCGACCGGACACAGACGCCAAATGAACACCGAAGAACTTCACGACAAGATCGAGCAGCGCCTCGCGGCCCCCGAGCCGAAGGTCGAGCTGCTCGCGATCGAGCCGGCCGGCCCCGACCGCCTGCGGCTCGTGATCGACCACCCCGACGGAGTGGATCTCGCGCTGTGCGAGCGGGTCACGAAGCATCTGAGCGACCTGCTCGTGGACTACGGCCTCGAGGTGTCCTCGCCCGGGCCGCGGCGCCCCCTCACCAAGCCGGACCACTACCGGCGCTTCCTCGGTCGCCGGGCGCAGCTGCGCCTGCGCAGCTCGCGCGACGGGCACGACAAGCTGACCGGGGAGCTCGTGGGCGCCTCCGACGCCGAGGTCACGGTGGCGGCCGACGAGGGCGTCGTGTCGATCCCGTACTCGGACATCAACAAGAGCAACCTGCTGGAGGGACGATGACGAAGGAGATCGTCGAGGCGGTGGGAGTCCTCGAGCGCGAGAAGGGCATCTCGGCGGACAAGCTGATGGAGGCCCTCGAGGACGCTCTCCTCTCCGCCTACAAGAAGACTCCCGAGTCGGCCAAGTACGCGCGCGTCGAGGTGGACCGGGACACCGGTGACTTCCGGGTCTTCGAGCTGATCCTCCCGCCCGAGCTCGAGGAGCAGCTCCTCGACGAGGTGGAGGAGGAGCTGGGGGAGGCCGAGGTGGATCCCGAGACGGGCGAGCTGAAGGAGCCCGAGCCGCCGGAGATCGACCAGGAGCGCCTGGCTCAGTACAAGGACCAGATCGACGAGCGCGACGTGACGCCGGACGACTTCGGGCGCATCGCCGCGCAGACGGCCAAGCAGGTGATCCTCCAGCGGATCCGCGAGGCCGAGCGGGACATGATGTACGACGAGTACCAGGACCGGGTGGGCGAGCTGATCACCGGCATCGTCCAGCAGTCCGACTCGCGCTACACGCTCGTCCAGCTTCGCGAGCGGGTGGAGGCACTGCTGCCCCGCGGCGAGCAGGTCCACGGCGAGCGCTACGACCACGGACAGCGCGTCAAGGCCATCATCACCGACGTCTCGAACCAGTCGAAGGGTCCGAGCATCATCGTCTCGCGGCGCTCGCCGGAGCTGATCCGCGCGCTGTTCGAGCTCGAGGTCCCGGAGATCGCCGACGGCCTGGTGGAGATCCAGAACGTGGCCCGCGAGCCCGGCTACCGCTCGAAGATCGCCGTGATATCGCATGCCTCCGGGGTGGACCCGGTGGGCGCGTGCGTCGGACCGCGCGGCTCGCGGGTGCGCATGGTCGTGTCCGAGCTGCGCGGCGAGAAGATCGACATCATCCCCTTCAACGAGGAGCCGGCCCGGTTCGTGGCCAAGGCGCTCTCGCCGGCACGCGTGCGAGAGGTGCTGGTGGACGACGAGGGCAAGCAGGCGGTGGTGATCGTCCCGGACGACCAGCTCTCGCTGGCGATCGGCAAGGACGGACTCAACGCCCGCCTCGCGGCCCGCCTCACCGGCTGGCGCGTGGACATTCGCTCGGAGACGGAGTTCGCCGAGGAAGAGGCGGAGATGGGGTACGACGACGAGGAGGTGGCGGGGCGCTGTGCGGCGATCCTCGCCAACGGCAAGCGCTGCCCGAACGCCTCGCTCCCCGGCTCGCGTTACTGCGGTCTCCCCGCCCACCAGGCGCTCACCGACCAGGAGGGCGACCACCTGGTGGCGCCCGCCGACGAGGAGGTGCCGGCCGCCGCCGAGGTGCCCGTCGTGGACGAGCCGGTGGTGGTGGAGGAGGCGGTGGCCGAGGAGGTCGCCACCGAGCCGGAGCCCGTGCAGGACAACGGCGCCGCGGCCGAGCTGGACGGCGACGCCGAGGCGGCGCCCGTGGCCGAGGCCGAGGGGACCGGCGAGGCCGAGGGAGCGGAGCGGCCGTAGCGCCGCACCGCATCTGCGTCGGCTGCCGGCGTTCACTGCCGCAGCAACAGATGCTTAGACTCGTGCGTGAGCCCGGTGGCCGCGTGCGAGCCGATGAGGAGGGTCGTGCGGTCGGGCGCGGCGCGTACGTTTGTCCGCGAGAGCAGTGCGCCGATCAGGTGGCCGCCGCGGCCCCACTGGCCCGGTCCTTCCGGGCGCCCGTGAATGTCCAACAGGAGACCATAGACTTAGTTCGCCGATGGCAAAGAAGCGTGTCCACGAGATAGCGAAGGAGAAGGGGATCCCCTCGAAGGAGGTGATCGCCGTGCTCCAGAAGGCCGGCCTCAACGTGAAGGCGGCTGCCTCCAGCGTTGACGAGGCCGACATCGCCCGTGCGTTCTCCGGCGGTTCGGCACCCCCCGCCGAGCCCGCCGCACCGAAGCCCGAGGCTCCGCGCCGGCCCGGCACCACGCCACGTCCCGCGAGCAGTACGCCGCCGGCGGGCGACGGGAACGGCGCCGCCCCCGCGGGCGAGCAGGCCGCGGCGGCGGGCAGTCGCCGTCCCACCCGCGGAGCGCGTGGCGGCGAGGCCGGCAGTGGCGGCGGCGGAGGCCGCAGGCGCCGCGTGGTGATCGACTCGCAGGCGGCCCGGCGCGACCGGCAGCCCCCGCCCCCCCAGCAGCCCGCCCGCCGCGGACGCGGCCGGCGCCGGCGCCCGCAGTGGGTGGAGCCCGACCTGGAGGCACTGGCCGCCGCGCGTGACGCGCCCAAGGAGGTGCCCACGGTGCCCGTGCGTTCCGGCTCGACGGTGAAGGAGGTGGCGGAGTCGCTCCAGCTCTCGTCGCCCGAGGTGATCAAGAAGCTGATGGAGCTGAACGAGATGGCGACGCTCACCCAGACGCTCTCCGACGACGCGATCGAGGTGCTGGCGGAGGCGTTCGAGAAGCGCATCGAGATCACGCACGCCGCCGACGAGGTGGAGGAGGAGCCCGCCTTCGACGACACAGAAGAGGAGCTGCTCTACCGCCCGCCGGTGATCACCGTGATGGGCCACGTCGACCACGGCAAGACCTCCCTGCTCGACGCCATCCGCGAGACCGAGGTGGCGGCCGGGGAGGCGGGTGGCATCACCCAGCACATCGGCGCCTACCAGGTACACCACGCCGACCACACGATCACCTTCCTGGACACCCCGGGCCACGAGGCCTTCACCGCGATGCGCGCCCGCGGCGCCAAGGTCACGGACATCGCCGTGATCGTGGTCGCGGCCGACGACGGTGTGATGCCCCAGACGGTGGAGGCGATCGACCACGCGCAGGCGGCGGAGGTGCCGCTGCTGGTGGCGGTCAACAAGATCGACAAGGAGGGCGCGGACCCGAACCGCGTTCGCGGCGAGCTGGCCCAGCGCGGGGTCACCCCGGCCGACTGGGGCGGCGACACCGAGTTCGTGGACGTGTCCGCGAAGACGCACGAGAACATCGACAGCCTGCTCGAGACGCTCGTCACCCTGGCCGAGATCCAGGAGCTGCGCGCCAACCCGGATGCGGTCGCGTCCGGCTTCGTGATCGAGTCGCGCCTCGACCCCGGGCGCGGTCCCGTGGTCACTCTCTTGATCAACCGCGGGCGGCTCAAGGTGAGCAACGCGATCGTGGCCGGCCAGCACTGGGGCCGCGTGCGCGCCATGCACGACTTCCGCGGCCAGAAGGTCGACGAGGCTACGCCGGGCCAGCCGGTGGTCATCCTCGGGTTCGACGGCGTGCCCGACGCGGGCGAGTACTTCCACGTGGTCGAGAACGAGCGCGAGGCGCGCCGTCTGGCCCAGGAGCGCTCGATCCGGGTCAAGCAGGAGGCGCTGGCTCGCCAGGCCGGGCGCAGGGTCTCGCTCGAGGACGTCCTCGCTCGCGCCGAGCGCGGCGAGAAGGAGCTGAACCTCGTGGTGAAGGCCGACGTGGCCGGTTCGCTGGAGGCGCTGGCGGACGAGGTGGCGCGCCTACCGCAGGAGCAGGTCCAGGTGGACGTGATCCGCGACGGCGTGGGAGGCATCAGCGAGTCCGACGTGATGCTGGCCGCCGCCTCACAGGCGGTGGTGATCGGCTTCAACGTGCGCCCGGTGGGGAACGCCGCCCAGGTGGCCGACCGCGAGGGCGTGGAGATCCGCACCTACTCGGTGATCTACAACATCGTTCAGGACCTGCGCGATGCCATGGAGGGCCTGCTGGAGCCCGAGGAGGTCGAGGAGGCCGTGGGCACCGTCGAGGTCCGGGCCACCTTCAAGGCCTCCCGCGTGGGCACCATCGCCGGGTCTTACGTCACCGCCGGCGTGGTCCGCCGCGGCGCCCAGTGCCGCCTGGTCCGCGACGGGACCGTGGTGTACGACGGCCGCATCGGCTCGCTGCGCCGCTTCAAGGAGGATGTCCGCGAGGTCGCCCAGGGGGCGGAATGCGGCATCGTTCTCGAGAACTACCCCGACGTTAAGGAGGGCGATGTGATCGAGGTCTACGAGGTGAAGCAGGTCGAGCAGACACTGGCTTGAGCTTCTTCGTCTGCGTGGTGGAGATCGAGTTGCACCTACCGCGCAACCGCAGCCTGAAGGAGAAGCGCAAGGACCTGAAGTCGCTCAAGGACCGGGTGCGCCGGCGCTTCGGCGCCTCGGTGGCCGAGACCGATCACCACGATCTCTGGCAGCGCGCCACCCTCACCGCCGCGCTGGTGGGGAGGGATGCCGGCCCGTTGAGAGAACAGGGATGGGGCATCGGCCGATTTGCCGAGTCGATGTTTCCCGATGGCACGCGCGTGGAGTGCCATGTCGTGTCCGGACGAGACCTGCTGCCGGACCAGCCATGACCGTCGACCGCATGAGAAGGGTGAACGAGTCGGTCCGGGAGGTGCTCTCGACGCGGATCGCGGAGGGCTTCAACGACCCGCGCATAGGATTCGTGACCGTGACTGCCGTGGACACCACCCCCGACCTTCGCCAAGCCCGAGTGCACGTGAGCGTTCTCGGGGATGACGCCGAGCGCGAGCGTACCCTCGAGGGCCTGGATGCGGCCCACGGTCTCCTCCAGCTGGCGCTGGCCCGGGAGCTGCGCATGAAGCGGACTCCCACGCTCAGCTTCTCCTACGACGAGTCGATAGACAGAGGAATGCGAATTTCGGAGTTGCTCGACGAATGACGGTCGCCACGGAAAGAGATGTGGTGGCAGCGCTGCGTCACTCCGAGCGCCTCCTGCTCACCACGCACGAGAACCCCGACGGGGACGCGCTTGGGTCGCTGCTGGCGATGCACGGCATCCTCGAGCAGCTCGGCAAGGACGTGCTCATGTACATGTCCCCCGACGAGTTCCCGCTGCCGTGGGAGTACCGGCACTGGACCTTCGATCGTCTCGTGGGCGCCCCGCCGGATGACCTGGCCGACCGGACGATCGTGTTCCTCGACTGCGGCAACATCGACCGCATGCCGGTGGACTTCCTCCAGCAGGAGGGGCTCTACATCCTGAACATCGACCACCACCACGACAACACGCGCTTCGGAAGCGTGAACTTCGTGGTGCCGGAGGCATCGAGCACCGTCGAGATCGTGTGGCGCCTGAGCAAGGAGCTGGACGCCGAGATCACGCCGGAGATCGGCGACGCCCTCTACACCGGCCTCGTCACGGACACCGGGCGCTTCATGTACGAGAACACCACCGCCGACTCTCACCGCATGGCCGCGGACCTGATCTCCGCGGGGGTGGAGCCGCACAAGGTGTACCGGCGCCTCTACGAGGATCTGCCCGTGAGCCGGCTGGAGCTCCTCCAGCGGGCCCTGGCCACGATCGAGCGCTGGGACCACGGCGCGCTCACCCTCGCTCACCTGGTGAAGAGCGATTACGAGGAGACGGGCGCGCTGGAGACGGACTCCGAGGGCGTGATCGACCACCTGCGCGCCGTTCAGGGCACGGCGGTGGCCGCTCTCGTGCGCGAGCTGCTCGGCGACGACCGGGTGGGAATGCGCAAGGTGAGCCTCCGCGCCACCGACGGCAGCGTGGACGTGTCGCGGATCGCCCGCTCCTACGGCGGCGGCGGACACCCGCAGGCCGCCGGCTTCTCCACCGACCTGAGCTATCCCGACCTGGTGGAGCAGCTTCGCGGGCAGGTGCACGAGCAGCTCGACGGCTAGTGGCCGAGGCCGGGGTACTTCTTTACCCCAAGCCGGCCGGCGTGACCTCGCACGACGTGGTGGACCGGGTCCGCCGCCACCTGGGCCGCGGGGTCAAGGTGGGCCACGCGGGCACGCTCGACCCGTTCGCCACCGGCCTCCTGCTCGTGCTCGTGGGGCGGGCCACGCGCGCCCAGCGCTTCCTGATGGCCCTGCCCAAGACCTACCGCGTGACAGCGCGGCTCGGATGGCTCTCCGACACGGGCGACCGGGACGGCGAGCTGGAGCACACGGGGCGCCTGCCGTCACAGCTCCGTGTGCCCACCGGAGAGCTGATGCAGCGCCCTCCCGCGTACTCCGCCGTGCACGTGGACGGGGAGCGCTCGCACCGGCTGGCCCGGCGCGGCGAGGCGGTGGAGCTGCCCGCCCGTCCCGTCACCGTTCACCGGGCCGAGCTGCTGGAGCACGAGGGCGAGCACGCGCGCTTCGAGATCGAGTGCTCGGCCGGAACCTACGTGCGCACGCTGATCGAGGAGCTGGGGGACGCCTACTGCGAGGAGCTCGAGCGCACCGCGATCGGGCCCTTCTGCGTCTCAGACGCCGACCCCGAGCGCGTGATCGGCGTGGCCGAGGCGCTCGCGTTTCTCCCCGAGCGCCCGCTCGACGCGGGGGAGGCGGAGGCGGTCAGCCACGGGCGCAGGCTGGATGCTGAGGGCCTTCCGGAGGGCCCGCTCCGGCTCACCCGGGGCGAGGAGCTGGTGGCCATCGCGGAGCCCCGCCGTGGCGAGCTCCAGCCCGTCGTAGTGTTCGCGCCGGCATGAGGGTCACCCGCCTCCCCGACGTCGTTCCCGGAGACCGCGCGCGGTCCGTGGCCATCGGCACGTTCGACGGCGTCCACCTCGGGCACCGGGCGGTGATCGGCGACAGCGACGCGGTCCTCACCTTCGACCCGCACCCGATGTCGGTGATCCGGCCCGAGGCCACTCCGAGACTCGTGACCCCCTTTGAGGTGAAGCGAGACCTGATCGCCGGCCTGGGGGTGGAGGAGCTCGTGGTGATCCCCTTTGATCACGACTTCGCCGCCCGCTCGGCGCTCGAGTTCGTGGAGGATGTGCTGATCCACCGCCTGGGTGCGCGCCGGGTGTCGGTGGGGGAGAACTTCCGCTTCGGCCACGGCGCCGAGGGCGACCCCGCGCTGCTGCGCTCGCGCACGGAGTTCGAGACCCGGGTGGTGCCGCTCGTGGAGGTGCAGGGTGAGACTGTGTCGTCGAGCCACATCCGCGGGCTGGTGGCCGCCGGCGAGGTCGGGCAGGCCGCCGACTTCCTGGGAGGCCCGTTCCTGTTCGAGGGGGAGGTGGTGAGCGGCGACCGGCGCGGGCGGGAGCTGGGGATGCCCACGGCCAACCTCGTGCCCGACGACCGGCTCGTGTGTCCCGGCCACGGCGTCTACGCGGCCTGGGCGCACGGCTATCCCGCGGCCGTGAACGTGGGCGTGCGGCCGACGTTTGAGACCGGCCGCGGCCTGCTCGTCGAGACCCACCTGATCGGGTTCGGGGGCGACCTCTACGGGGAGACTCTCCGCATCGCCTTCCTCGAGCGCATGCGCGGCGAGAAGCGCTTCGAGTCCGTCGATGCGCTCGTCGAGCAGATGCACCGGGATGTGGCCGATGCCCGCTCCATCGCCGCTGACATGCTGCGGTGCTCGCCCGATCACCGATCGGGCTCCGCTCCTCGCTGAGCGGGCTGTGCTCGTTGTCCTGCTAGCTTTTCGCGCCGATGACGCTCACTGCGGATGCCAAGCGGGACATCGTCGCCCAATACGGACGGGGCAACGAGGACACCGGATCGACCGAGGTCCAGGTCGCGCTGCTCACCGCGCGCATCAACGAGCTCACCGAGCACCTGCGCGAGCACCGCAAGGATCATCACTCGCGCCGCGGGCTGCTGATGCTCGTCGGCAAGCGCCGGCGCCTGCTCAAGTATCTCCAGAGCTCCGATATCGATCGTTACCGGACGCTCATCCAGCAGCTCGGCCTGCGTAGGTGATCGAGGCCGGGGAGCCGGCGCCCGAATTCACGCTGGCCGATCAGGACGGGAACGACGTCTCCCTGTCCGACTACCGCGGGCGGACCGTGGTCCTCGTCTTCTACCCGATGGACTTCAGCGACGTGTGCACCGATCAGCTGAACGTGTACCAGGAGGTCCTTGGGCAGCTCGAGGAGCATGGCGCGACGCTGGTCGGCATCTCCACCGACAATCCGTTCGCCCACAAGGCGTTCCGGGATCACCTCGGCGTGACCTTCCCGCTGCTCTCCGACTTCCATCCCAAGGGCGAGGTCGCGAAGCGGTACGGCGCGTACATCGAGGAGCGTGGCCACAACACGCGCGCCCTGGTGATGGTGGAGCCGGAGGGCAACGTCTCATGGGCGTACAGAGCGCCCAGCCCGCTCGAGATCCCCGGCGCGAACCTCATCTTTGACGCGCTGGACCAGCAGCGCCCCGCCTGAGCCCGGCGCGGACGATCACACCCGCGGCAGCGGCCCGGTGGTGCTCGAGTACGCCGACCTCGAGTGCCCGCACTGCGCGCGCGCGCACCTGATCCTCCGCGAGCTTCCGGTCCGCCGGGTGTTCCGCCACTTCCCCGTCGTCTCCAAGCATCCCCGCGCTCGCGTGCTGGCCGCGGCGGCCGAGGCCGCGGGGCTCCAGGGTCGCTTCTGGGAGATGCACGATTCGCTGCTCGAGGACCAGGGGCACCTGGACGTGCCGCATCTGTGGGAGCGCGCGGAGCGGCTCGGCCTCGACGTCGATCGCTTCGAGGCGGAGCGCCGGTCCGCGTCGGTCGAGGAGCGGGTGCAGCGCGACTTTCGCTCCGGGCTACGCGCGGGGGTGGTCACCACGCCCACGCAGTTCGTGGCCGGCGAGCCTCACCCGGGGGTGCCGGGCGAGGACCTCATCAGGAGCCTCCGAGCGGCGGGCGGAGGCTGATCGCCGACCCGTCGCGATCCCGGTCCGCTGCTAGCATCGATCGCGTTCTCAAAAGGAATAAATAGCCATGCTGCCAACCGGAGGCAGCTGAAAGGACCAAGTATGAGTGATGGTGTGAGCCGGGTCTCCCTCGAGATCGGCGGTACCGAGATCGCCTTCGAGACCGGCAGGCTCGCCAGGCAGGCGAGCGGTTCCGTGGTGGTGACGGCAGGGGACACGATGGTGCTCTCCACGGCCACGGCGGGAAATGAGCGCGACGTCGACTTCCTCCCGCTGACGGTGGACGTCGAGGAGCGCATGTACGCCGTGGGCAAGATCCCCGGCAGCTTCTTCAAGCGCGAGGGCCGGGCGGGCGAGAAGGCCACCCTCACCGCGCGCATGATCGACCGTCCGCTGCGCCCCCTCTTCCCCAAGGGCTGGAGGCGCGACACGCAGCTCGTGTCGATCCCCATGTCGGTGGATCACGACCACCCCTCCGACATCCTCGCGATGAACGGCGCCAGCGCTGCGCTGATGGTGTCCGACATCCCCTTCCCGGAGCCCGTGGGCGCCGTTCGCATCGCGCAGGACCTCGAGGGCAACTTCGTGGTCAACCCGGATGAGGAGTGGCTGCTGGAGAGCCCCCTCGACCTGATCGTGGCCGGCACCGAGAGCGCCATCCTGATGGTGGAGGCCGGGGCCAACGAGATCACCGAGGCCGAGATCCTCGACGCGCTGGACATCGCGCACGGCGAGATCAAGCGCCTCTGCCAGGCCCAGCACGACCTCCGCGCTCAGGCCGGCAAGGAGAAGACGGACATCACTCCACCGCAGGTGGACGAGGCCGTCCTCTCCGACCTGAAGAGCCGCTTCGGCGACGCGCTCGACGCGGCCACGCAGGTGGTGGACAAGCTGGAGCGCCAGGACGCCACCAAGAAGGTGGAGCACGAGGCGATCGAGGCGCTCGGGGGGAACCCCGACACCGAGCCCGAGAAGGCCGCCGCGGCCCAGCTCGCGTTCGACAAGCTCGAGAAGGAGATCATCCGGCGCCGCATCGCGGTGGACAAGAAGCGGCCCGACGGCCGCGGTACGGATGAGATCCGCGACATCTGGATCGAGGTGGGAGTGGCGCCGCGTACGCACGGCTCCGTGATCTTCACCCGCGGCCAGACCCAGGCCTTCACGGTCGCCGCCCTCGGCACCACCCGTGACGAGATGCGTCTCGACACGCTTGGGCTCCAGACCGAGAAGCACTACTTCCACCACTACAACTTCCCGCCGTTCTCGGTGGGGGAGGCCGGCTTCATGCGCGGGCCCAAGCGCCGCGACATCGGTCACGGCGCGCTCGCCGAGCGTGCCCTGCTGGCCGTGGTCCCGAAGGTGGAGGACTTCCCGTACACCATTCGCGTGGTCTCGGACATCTTCGAGTCGAACGGCTCGTCGTCCATGGCCTCGGTGTGTGGATCCACGCTCTCCCTGATGGACGCCGGCGTGCCGATCAAGGCCCCCGTGGCCGGGATCGCCATGGGGCTCATCAAGGAGGGCGACGACTACGTGGTCCTGACGGACATCGCGGGGGTTGAGGATCACCTCGGCGACATGGACTTCAAGGTCGCCGGAACATCCGAGGGCATCACGGCGCTCCAGATGGACATCAAGATCACCGGCGTGACCTTCGACATCCTGCGTGACGCGCTCACGCAGGCCAAGGACGCCCGCCTGGCGATCCTCGGCAAGATGAAGGACGCCATCGCGGAGCCGCGCGCGGAGCTCTCGAAGTTCGCTCCGCGGATCTCCCAGATCCAGATCCCGACCGAGAAGATCGGCGCGGTCATCGGCAAGGGCGGCGAGACGATCCGGGCGCTGTCGGAGGAGTTCGATGCGCAGATCGACATCGACGACGACGGCACGATCCGCATCTACGCCAGCACCGGCGATCAGGGCGACGCGCTCACCGACCGCATTCGCGGCATGACCAAGGAGGTCGAGGTCGGCGACGAGTTCAAGGGCAAGGTGGTGAAGACCACCACGTTCGGCGCGTTCATCGAGCTGGCCAAGGGCACCGACGGTCTGCTGCACATCTCCAACGTCTCACCCGGCGAGCGGGTGAACGCCGTGGAGGACGTGCTGAACCGCGGCGACGAGCTGGACGTGAAGGTGGTCGAGGTGGACCGCGAGCGCGGCCGCATCGGCCTGCGCCTGGCCGGGGACCCGGACGTGGCGGGCAAGTCGGCCGAGGAGCTCGCGTCGGTGGGTACCGGCGACAAGGGCCCCCGGGGCGGCGGTGACCGCGGCGGCGGCGGGAACGGTGGCCGGCGGCGCGAGGGCGGCGGCGGCCGCGGACGGGGTGGCGACCGCGACCGCGACCGTCATCGCCGGGACGACCGCTGAGCCCGTCGCGCGCCCACCGAGGAGCGGAGCGAGATCGGTGATCTCGCGAGCACCGCAGGCCGAATTAACGACGCTCGATTCGGGCGTCAGGGTGGTCACCGAGGCCATGCCCTCGGTTCGCTCGATCGCGCTCGGATTCTGGATCCGGGCGGGATCGCGCGACGAGGGCAACGAGCAGGCGGGCATCTCGCACTTCCTCGAGCACCTGCTGTTCAAGGGCACGGACCGCTTCTCGTCGTTCGAGATCGACGAGGCCTTCGATGCGATGGGCGCCGAGGTGAACGCCGGGACGGGCAAGGAGACCACGTCGGTCTACTCGCGCTTCCTCGACGGGCACCTCGAGCGCGCCTTCGACGTGCTCCAGGACATGGTCCTGAGGCCGTCCTACCCGGACATCGACTCGGAGCGCCAGGTGGTGATCGAGGAGATCGCAATGTACGAGGACGAGCCGCAGGACAAGGTCCACGACGTTCTGGCCGGGGCGATGTTCGGCGATCACCCGCTGGGCCGCCCGATAATCGGGCGCGCCGACGTGGTGTCCTCGGTGCCGATACCGAAGATCAGCGAATGGCATGACGCCCGCTACGTGCCCGGGAACATTGTGGTGGCGGGGGCGGGCAACGTGGATCACCACGCGATCGTGAAGCTCGTGGACGGCGCCTTTGCCAGCGCGCCGACGGGCCCCGTGCCGGAAGGCCTCGGCTCGCCGAATGGCGCCGGCCGCCGCCTCAGCTTCCACCGCAAGGACACCGAGCAGTACCACCTCTGCCTGGGCGCGCCCGGCATCCCGCGAGGGGACGACCGGCGCTTCGCCCTGCGGGTGCTGGACACGATCCTCGGCGGCTCCACCTCGTCGCGTCTCTTCCAGGAGGTGCGCGAGAAGCGCGGGCTGGCCTACTCGGTCTACTCCTATTCGAGCCAGTACGCGGACTCCGGGCAGGTGGCCGTGTACGTGGGCACCCGGCCGGACAACATCGCCGAGGCGCTGACCGTGATCGGGGACGAGCTGCGCCGGCTGCTGGCCGACGGCGTGACCGCCGAGGAGGTGGAGCGCGCACGCGAGAACGTGAAGGGCCGCACCGTGCTCTCCATGGAGTCCACCTCGATGCGTATGAACCGCCTGGGCAGCTCGGTGCTGATGGGCGTGCCGCTCCTCACCCTGGACGAGCTGCTGGCCGCCTACGACAAGGTCACGCTCGACGAGGTGAACGGCCTGGCGCAGGAGCTCTGGGTGCCGGACTCGCTGGCGGCGGCCGGCGTGGGGTCCGACGAGGACGCCTTCCGGTCCGCCCTCCAGGCCGTGAGCCCCCAGCTGGCCGCGTGATCGCGGTCGCCGTCTCGGGCGCCGCGGGCCGCATGGGCCAGGCGGTGTGCGCGGCGGTGGAGGGCGCGAACGACATGACCCTGTCCGGCCGCGCCGACCCCGCCCTCGGCACCGCGCTCGCCGACGTGCTCGGCGACGCCGACGTGGTGGTGGACTTCAGCCGTCCCGACACGGCGCTGGCCAACGCCAGGGCCTGCCTGGAGGCGGGCGTGCACTGCGTGATGGGAACGACCGGGGCGGACTTCGAGGAGCTGCGCGGCGCGGGCTCGGCCAACCTGTTCGCGGCCCCGAATTTCGCCATCGGGGCCGTGCTGCTGATGGAGTTCGCGCAGCGGGCGGCCGAGCACATGCCGGAATGCGAGATCGTGGAGCTCCACCACGACGCCAAGCTGGACGCCCCGTCGGGCACCGCTATGCGCACGGCCGAGCTGATCACGGCCGCCGGCGGCCACGTGCACGAGCCGATCCACTCCGTGCGCCTGCCGGGACTGGTGGCGCACCAGGAGGTGCTGTTCGGAGGGGAGGGCCAGACGCTCACCATCCGCCACGACTCGATCGCGCGCGAGTCGTTCATGCCCGGTGTGTTGCTGGCCGTGCGCCGGGTGGGGGACCTGGACGACTCGCCGGTGATCGGGCTCGAGCACCTCTTGTAGCCGGTGTGGGAGGATCGGCCGGGACCCCCGGCGCCCTCATACGACTCGTCCTGCTGCTCGGCGCCTGTCTAGGCGTGGCCGCCCTGTCGGCCTGCGCGTTCGGAGAGCCGAAGCCCACGACGGACTTGACGCTCACCGGCGCCACGCTCCACAACCGCATCACCAACAACGCCCCGAGCGACGACGACCCATCCTGGTCGCCGCTGCCCCCGGCCGCGACGCTCCGCTAGGCGCGCAGCAACAGCGCAGTCGCGCGCTCGGCGGTGAGCGGGCGCGAGAGGAAGAAGCCCTGGGCCAAGAGACAGCCCTGCGCGGTGAGGAAGTCGCGCTGCTCATGGCTCTCCACGCCCTCGGCCACCACCTCGCGGCCGAGTGCCTGAGCCAGCCGGATGATCGCCGTCACCACGGCGGAGGCGGTGGCGCTGCGGGGCACGTCGTGCAAGAAGGAGCGGTCGATCTTGATCTGCTCCACCGGCAGCTTTCGCAACCTGCTGAGTGAGGAGAAGCCCTCGCCGAAGTCGTCGATGGCAAGCCCCACGCCGAGGGCGTGGAGGCGCTCGATCGGCCCGCGGGCGGCGGCTTCGTCCATCGCCGCCGATTCGGTGATCTCCACCACGATGCGGGACGGCTCGATGGCGTGGCGCTCGAGCGCGGCGGCGAGCGTGTCCACGTACTCGGGCCGGCGAAGCTCGCGCGGGGCGGCGTTCAGGCTCAGGCGCGGCGTGAGCCCCAGGTCCCGCCACTCCGCCGCCTGGCGGCACAGCTCGTTCGCCACCCACTCGCCGATCGGCTCGATCAAGCCGCTGTGCTCGGCCGCGGGGATGAAGGCGGCGGGGGGCACCAGCCCGCGCGCCGGGTCGTTCCAGCGCAGCAGCGCCTCCACGGCAATCGGCTCGCCGCTCCGGAGCGAGAAGATCGGCTGGTAGTGCAGCTCGAGCTGGCCGCGGTCGATCGAGCGGCGCAGGCGGGCGGTGAGTGACAGCCGGTCGATCGGCTGCTGCTCCTCGGGCGCGTACACGGCGTGCCCGGAGCGCCCGGCACGCTTGGCCTGGTACATGGCCGTGTCCGCCTGGCGCAGCAGCGCGGCTCCGTCGGCGGCCAGGTGGGGGGCGAGGCTGACACCGACGCTCGCCGTCACATGGAGCTCGGCCTCCTCCACCTCGAACGGCTCGGTGAGGGCGTCGGACAGGCGCTTGGCGGCGACCACCGCGTGCTCCAGGCCGTCGGCGGGCAGGTCCATGAGCAGCATGAAGAACTCGTCTCCGCCCGCGTGGGCGAGCACGTCTCCGTAGCGCTTCACCGACTCCAGGCGGTGAGCCACGGCCACGAGCAGCTCGTCGCCCACGGCGTGGCCGAGGCTGTCGTTCACCAGCTTGAAGTCGTCGAGATCCAGGCAGAGGAGCCCCACCGAGAGGCCCACGCCCACGGCGCGGTCGAGCACGTCGGCCACGGTCTCTGCCAGATGGGCCCGGTTGGGCAGGCCGGTGAGCTGGTCGTGGTAGGCGAGGAACGCGACGCGCTGCTCGGCCCGGCGCCGCTCGGTGATGTCCTCGCCCGAGCCGAGCGCTCCCACCACCCGCCCCTCGTCGTCGTAGAGCACCGTGTTGCGCCAGGACACCAGGCGCACCTCGCCGACCGCCGTGACCACCGAGCTCTCGAAGCCGTCCACCGGCGCGACCGCGCCGCGGATCACGCGCTCGAACCCGGATCGAGCCGCCTGGCGCTCCGTGGGCGGCACGGCCAGCTCGAACCAGTCGTGTCCCAGGATCTCGCCCTCGGAGCGGCCGAGCACCTCGCACGCCCGCCGGTTGGCCAGGCTGACGCTGCCGTCGGCCGCCAGGACCAGCATCATCGTGGCGGCGATGTCCAGATAGCCCTGCGCGCGGTCGCGCTCTTCGCGCACCTGCGCCTCGGTCTCGTGAAGCGCGCCCCGGGTGCGCTTCAGCTCGGTCACGTCCATGAGCACGCCCTGGGTGGCCACGGGCCGACCCTCATGGTCGCGGATCACGGCGTCGCGCTCCCAGACCCACACCACGCGGCCGTCCGCCGCGAGCATGCGGAACTCGCCCTCGTAGGGAATCGCCTCGGCGAAGGTCAGCCGCTCGGCCGCGAGCACGCGCTCGCGGTCCTCGGGGTGGATTCGCTCGGCCCAGAGGTCGGAAACATCGAGCCAGTCAGCGGCCGGGAAGCCCAGGAGCGTCTCGATCTGCGGGCTGACGTAGATGAACGGCGCGTCGGCGCTGAACTCGGCGATGTAGGTCACGGCCGGGATGTGCTCCACGAGCGTGCGGTAGGGCACGTCGAAGGACCTGCGGACATCGGCGTCGTGCAGCGCCTCGGTGGATAGGGCTCGGCCTGGCTGCATGGTGTCCGTGGCCCGTAACGGCGACGTGGCCTACAGGCTCTAGATCGGGCGTTGCGGGCATGAGCTTGAGCCGATGGCATGGTCCGGTGCTCCCCCGATGACATCGGGCTGCGGTGCTCGCCCGATCAACGATCGGACTGCGCTCCTCGCCGCCGATCGGGCTCCGCTCCTCCCTCGCGCTGCTGAGGGGTCAGGCGGCGGTGCGGGCGCCGGTCTTGCGCAGCGCGCGGGGCACGACGAAGCGGATGCCGGAGCGCTCGTCGTCGATGGAGCAGGTCTTGTTGTCGATCAGGCCGAGGGTCTTCGCGTGGGGGACCAGCTTCATCTGGTTCACATAATTCTCGTGTCCCCGCTTGCGCGTGATGATCCAGAGGTACCCCGTGTCCCGCACACGGGCCCGGTAGGTGCTCAGGGCCTCCACCGCCTCGTCCATCGACTCCACGAGCACGATTGCGCCGTCGAGGTCTCCGGAGCGGACGAGCCCGCGGCCGAGCGTCTCCTTCACGTCACGGCGCAGGCCGGATCCCACATCGCCGGTCACCTCGACCCGCTCGGAGGGCTTCACGCCGAGCTTCTGAACCGCCGTCCTGTGGCTGTAGTCGCGTTCCCTGTCCATGGAAGACGCGAATTGTCCCATTAGCAGGGGCTGTTCGGAAGGGATGACAGCGCGCTATCGTGCCGCGGGGTCGATCGGAAGGGGTTCGCATGGGGTTCATGGACCGAGCCAAGAAGCTTGCGGAGCAGGCGCAGGAGACGCTGGACGAGGCTGGGGCGGGCCCGCACTTCGACGATCACGGCCGTCCCGTCCCCGTTGCCGGGTCCCCGGCGCCGATGCCCGCCCCGCCAAGCACGGAGAGCGTGCCCGCACCCCCCGTGGGCAGCGCCCCGGAGCCCGCGGAGGACTCGGCCAATTCCGCTCCGGACCCGTTCAGGCCGATCCAGTGACCTCCGGCCCGGCCAAGCTCGGGGGCATCCTCACGGCGATGGTCACGCCGTTCGACGCGCATGGGGCCGTGGACGAGGACGCCACCGTGCGTCTCATCCACGAGCTGCTGCGCAGCGGCTCGGACGGCCTGGTCGTGGCCGGCACCACGGGGGAGGGGGCCACCCTCACGGACGAGGAGATGGCCCGGCTCTGGGAGCTCGCCGTGGCCGAATCCGGCAGCGCGCCGGTGATCGCGGGCACGGGCACCAACGACACGCGCCATACCGCCGAGCTCACCAAAAGGGCCACCGAGACGGGTGTGGACGCCGTGCTGGTGGTCACGCCCTACTACAACAAGCCGAACCGGCGCGGCCTGAGAGCCCACTTCGAGGCCGTGGCCGCAGTCACCGACCTTCCGGTGATCCTCTACAACATCCCCTCGCGCTGCGTGGTGGACATGCCCAACGATCTGCTGGCCGAGCTAGCGCAGATCGAGAACGTGACCGCCGTGAAGCAGGCCCGCTACGAGGACCTGGCCCCGATCGACGGGCTGGATCTGCTCGCCGGGAACGACGACGTGCTGGCCGAGGTGCTGGAGATGGGCGGCACCGGCGGCATCCACGTGGGCTCTCACCTCGTGGGCAGTGAGATGCGGCGGATGATCGACGAGCCCGAGAACCGGGCTGAGATCCAGCGGTCACTGGCCGGGTTCTTCGAGGCCCTGTCCGTCACCACCAACCCGATTCCCATCAAGGCTGCCCTGAACATGGCCGGACACGAGGTCGGTGGGCTGCGGCTCCCGCTCGTGGAGGCCTCTGACGAGGAGAGCGCCGTGATTCGCACCGCCCTCGAGCGGCACGGGCTGCTCGCGCAGGTTTGACCCGAGACGGCACTCTTCGCGTCCTGCCGCTCGGCGGCTTGGGCGAGATCGGGAAGAACATGACGGTCGTCGAGTTCGGGGGCCGCATCGTGGTGGTGGACACCGGCTTGATGTTTCCCCAGCCCGACCAGCTCGGGATCGACCTCGTGCTGCCCGACTTCGCCTACCTGCGCGACCGGGCCGACGACATCGAGGCCATCGTGCTCACCCACGGCCACGAGGATCACGTGGGGGCGCTGCCCTTCGTCCTGCGCGAGCTGGACCGGCCCCCGCCCATCTACGGCGGGCCGCTCACCGCGGCGATGGTGCGGTCCAAGCTCGACGAGCACAAGCTGAAGGGCGTCACGGTCGAGGACGTGCTTTCCGGCGCGACCTTCGACGCCGGGCCGTTCTCGGTGGAGATGGTGAAGATGGCCCACTCCATTCCCGACATGTTCGCCGTGGCCATGTCCTGCGATCTGGGGACGATCCTGATCACGGGCGACTACAAGTTCGACCAGACCCCGGTGGACGGCGTGCCGGCCGACGTCGCGCGGCTCGCGGAGCTGGGGCGCGAGGGGCTGCTGCTCCTGTGCGGCGACTCCACCAACGCCGACCGGCCGGGATGGTCGCCCTCCGAGTCCAGTGTCGGCCCGCGCCTGAACGAGGTGTTCGCCCGCTGCGAGGGCCGCATCGTCGTGACCTGCTTCGCCTCCAACATCCACCGGGTCCAGCAGGTGGTGGACGCCGCCGCCGAGCAGGAGCGCAAGGTGGCCCTTGTGGGGCGCTCGATGCGCAAGAACGTGAACATCGGCCGGATGCTGGGACACATCGACATCCCCGATGGCCTGCTGGTCGGACCGAGCGAGATCGAGGACTTCCCGGACCACAAGGTGGTGGTCGTGTCCACGGGAAGCCAGGGGGAGCCGCTGTCGGCACTGCGCCGCATGGCCCACGACGACCATCCCCACGTGACCCTGCACTCGGGGGACACGGTGATCTTCTCGGCCACGCCGGTGCCCGGGAACGAGCGGGCGGTGAACGAGACGATCGACCACATCTACCGCCTCGGCGCCACCGCGATCACCCCGACCGAGGTGCCGATCCACGCCTCGGGTCACGGGTACGCTGAGGAGCTGAAGCTGATGCTCAACCTCACTCAGCCGCAGTACGTGATGCCCGTGCACGGCGACCACAAGCGCCTGCACCTCCACGGCAGGCTCGCCGAGGCCGTGGGCATCGCCGGGGAGGCCATCTTCATGGGCGAGAACGGCCGCCCGCTGGAGTTCGACGGGCGTGGGGCCCGCTTCGGCGAGCGCGAGCAGGCGGGCATGATCTTCGTGGACGGCATGGAGGTCGGGAACATCGAGGACGTGGCGTTGCGCGACCGCCGCATGCTCTCCGCGGACGGGATCTTCATCGTGGTGGCCACCGTCTCCGAGCAGGACGGGCGCTCGGTCGTGCCCCCCGAGATCATGTTCCGCGGTGTGCCATTCATCGACGAGAACGATGGCTTCGTGGCCGACCTGCGCGACGCGGTGGACGCCTCGCTCGGGCGCTCGGCCAAGGAGCGCATCACCGAGATCGACCTGCTCCAGGACCACCTCCACGACGACGTGGCCGAGTTCGTCTACAACGAGCTGCGGCGCAGGCCGATGATCCTGCCCGTGGTGGTGGAGGTCTAGCCCTTAGGGCGTGTTGGCCACGGCCACGCCGCTTACCACGGTGTGGCCCTGGAACCGGCAGGAGCCGGCGCCCGCGCCGTCGGCGATCAGCGACACCACCCCGCTCAGCGCCACGGTGATTCCGGACGCCACGATCGGAGAGGACTCGATCGCGCGCGGACCGGTGGAGGTGACGGCGGCCACGGCCTGGGCGCCCGTTCCGAGGTCCCCGAAGGATGCCTCCTCGCCATCAGCGCTCGACCCGGCCTCGGCGGACTGCACGCGGACCTCGGCGCGCGGGCCGGTCATGTCGGCCACACAGGCTCCGGTCACGGTGAGGGGCCCGTACTGCACGAGCGTCATGGGCGCGCCGCCCTGCGCCACCGACCTCACGCCGATAACCCGCAGCGAGTCCACCGCCGCGGCGCCGTCCGCGCGGGCCGCCCGGGCCGCGCTCGGCACCTGGCTCAGCGTGGACTCCTTCACGTCCTCGCCAGTGATGGTGGCCAGCGCCACGTCGCGTCCCTGAATCGTGCTGTTGCGGATGTCGAGGCCCCGTACCTCGTTGTTGCGGATGTCCTTGGTGCGGATGTCGTTGTTGCGCAGGTCCTTGGTGCTCACCGTGTTGTTCCTGATCTCGCGGCTGTCGATGTAGCCGGTGGCCACGCCGTAGGAGACGCCGCCGAGCGAGACGAACAGGGCGATCAGGGCGATGACGAGAGCGGGGGTGGGTCGCAGGCGAGACAGGCGCTTCAAGGGAACCGAGCTCCTACATGTCGGGTTCGGGCTTCGAAAGGGGACAATGGCATGGCTGCGGTGCTCGCCCGATCACCGATCGGGCTGCGCTCCTCGCCGGCATGGCTGCGGTGCTCGCCCGATCACCGATCGGGCTGCGCTCCTCGCCGGTGGCGGAAATGGTGCGCCTAGACCCGGTCGGCTGCGGCGGGCGGCTCGGCCGCCTCGGGGGCGGCGGCGTCCCCGCCCAGCGGCAGGGTGATCACGAACCGCGCGCCGCCGCTTGGGGCGTCGAGCACCTCCACCCGGCCGCCGTGAGCCTCGGCCACGGCTCTGACGATGGCCAGGCCCAGGCCGCTGCCGCCGCCGGCGCTGTCTCCGCCGCCGCGGGCGAAGCGCTCGAAGATCCGCTCCCTCAGTGGCTCGGGGATGCCGGGCCCGCGATCCTCCACCACGATCACGGCTGAGCCGTCGCTCGCGCGGATCGACACCGTGACCGGGGTACCGGGCGCGGTGTGGATGAGCGCGTTCTCGATCAGGTTCGCCATCAGCCGGTGCAGGTCGTCGCCCACGCCGAGCACCGGAACGGGTTCGGGCGCGTCGAGGGTCAGGGTGTGCCCGGCGGCGAGCGGGTCGGCCTCAATCGTGGCCTCGGCCGCCACCGCCGAGAGGTCGACCGGGAGGAGGGGGGCGCGGCGGCCGGCGTCGGCGCGGGCCAGGAGCAGGAGATCGGCCACCAGTCGCCGCATCCGGCGCGACGAGCGAAGGGCGGAGCTGGCCATGTCCTGGCTCTCGCCGTCCAGCTCGGGCTCGAGCAGCTCGAGGTTGGCCAGGATGCTGGTGAGCGGCGTGCGCAACTCGTGGGAGGCGTCGGCCACGAAGTCCCTCTGGCGCTCGAGGGCGGCCTCGCTCTCGCCCCGGGCGGCACTCAGCTCTCGGAGCATGTCCTCCAGCGTCTCGGCCAGGTCCGACACCTCGTCGTTGGCCCGCGGCTTGGGGAGGGTCACGTCCGGGTCGCGCGTCCGGGCCACCTCGCGCGCCGCGCGCGTGAGGCCGGCGATCGGCCGCATGGCCCTGCGGGCCACGTACAGCCCGCCCAGGAAGGCCAGCACGGTCCCGCCGAAGACGCCGAAGGCCAGGAAGAGCCGCACCTTGTTCACGGTCAGCTCCACCGTGTCCTCGGGCTTCGCGTACTGCACGTAGGCCACGGGCTCGGCCACCGGCCGCGGGATGCGGTCGAAGCTCCCGCGCGGCTCGAGCGCAGGGGCCACCAACTGGCGGGACACGACCCTCAGGTCGCCCACGTGCGAGATGCCGTCGCCGGCGCCGCCGAGCGGGGCCGCGCCCGGGGGATACTCCACGCCGCCGCTCAGGTTCACGATCCGCACCACGGCCCCGCCCGAGGAATAGGCATTGAGGAGCTCGATGTCGGACGGGTCGAGCGACTGCTGACCGCTCGAGTTGGGCTGGACCGACAGGGCGTCCTGGAGGTCGGCGGCGGTGGCCCGGAGTTCGTCGTCGAAGCCGCTGCGGATCCGGTCCTCGGCCACGGCGCCGATCACGATGGCGAACAGGCAGAGGATCGCGAAGGTCAGCGCGGCTGTGAACACGGCGACCTTCAGGCGGACGGGCAGGCGGGCCCTCATGCCGCCCTCAGGACGTAGCCGGCGCCACGAACGGTGTGGAGCACCCGCGGCTCGCCGCCCGCCTCGAGCTTTCGGCGCAGGTTCGAGATGAAAACGTCCACGGTGTTTGTCTCGGCGAACGGGTGGTAGCCCCACACCTCGTCGAGTAGAGCCTGGCGGGAGACCACGATGCGCTCGTTGCGCATCAGGTGCTCGAGCAGCTCGAACTCGCGCGCGGTGAGCTCGAGCGCACGCTCGTCCCGGAACACCTCGTGGGTGTCGGGGTTCAGGCGCAGGTCCCCGGCCACCAGGAACGCGCTGCCGCGGGGCGGGCGCCGGCGCAGCAGGGCTCGCACGCGCGCGAGGAGCTCCTCGCGCTCGAACGGCTTCACCAGGTAATCGTCGGCGCCGGAGTCGAGCCCCTCCACGCGCGCATCCACGGCGTCACGGGCGGTGAGCATCAGGATCGGCACGTCGCCCTCCTCGCGCAGGCGCCGGCATACCTCCACGCCGTCCAGCAACGGCAGCCCCAGGTCCAGCACCACCGCGTCGGGCTCGAAAACGCCCGATTCGCTCAGCGCCGCCTCGCCGTCGCCGGCCACCCTGACCTCGTAGCCCTCGCGGTCGAGCGACCGTCGCAGGACGCCGGCGATGTCGGCGTCGTCCTCCACCACCAGCACCCTGGGCCTGCCGGACATGCCGCCAATGGTAGGGAGGGAGGAAGGTGGCTCCGTCGAATGGCGATTAATGGCCCAACGCCGCTCGAAGGGACGTGCCCACCGCCGGACGAAAAGGCGTATGCCGCCTGGTCTCAGGCTGCCCACCCTCGACCAGGGCCAGATGGACCTGATCGGCCTCGCGCTGGTCTCGTTCGCGGCGTTCTTCGCCTGTGTCTTCTACCTCGGCTGGGCCGGGGGCCAGGTGGGCGAGGCGATGGCCGACGGGATCCTCGTGCTCTTCGGCGGGGCGGGCTATCTCGCTCCCGTGGCGCTGCTCGCGACCGGCGCCGTGGTGATGCTGCGGCCGATGCTCCCCGCGGTGCACCCGTGGGGCCTCGGTGCGCTGTGCCTGATCGCCGCTCTCACCCTCGGCCTCGCCGCCGGGTCGCTGGGGCTCGGCCCCGGTGACACCGCCCGCCACGGCTTCTTCGACGCCGAGTACCTGCGTCATCACGGCGGGCTTGTCGGCGAGTCGCTCCTCTGGGCATCGAGCCACCTGTTCTCGCACGTAGGGGCGCACATCCTGTTCGTCTTCCTCCTGCTGGCCGCCGTGCTGCTGCTGACCGGTGCCTCGGTGGCCGGCGTGGTGAATGCCACTCACCAGGGCGTGGCTACCACCACCGAGCGCGTGCGCGTGTCGAAGCAGGACCTGGCCGCCGCGCTCTCCGGGCTCACCTCCGCGCCCTCGCACCAAGACCTGGACGAGCCTCTCGGGCCGCCCGAGCCCGAGGACTCCGAGCCGGTGGTGCGCGCCACGCACGTGGAGGCGCCCGCACTTGACGCGGCCGAGCGCTATCCCGACCTCTACGCCGACGACGACTACCCCGAGGACGAGGAGGTGGTCGAGGAGCCGGAGGACCTGGAGCCGGATCCCGAGCCCGAGCCGCTTCCCCCCGAGCCGGAGGCCCGCCCCCTGCCCCTGCCCGTGGAGGGTGATGGGGAGGTGGCGCTCACGCCCATGGGGCACAAGCGCTCCGCGGTCACCGAGTCGGAGAACCTCGACTACCGCATGCCGGGCACCAGCTTCCTGAAGCGCTCGAACAGCGCGCAGAAGGTGGACACCAAGGGCATCGAGCGCGCCGGGGTCCGGCTGGTTGAGGCGCTACGGCACTTCAACGTCGACGCACGCGTGATGGGAACGGTCACCGGCCCCCACGTGACTCGCTACGAGCTGCGCCTCGCGCCCGGGATCAAGATGTCCAAGGTCGCCACGCTGAAGGACGACCTGGCCTACGCGCTCGCGGCCGAGCAGGTGCGCATCCTCGCGCCCATCCCCGGTAAGCAGGCGGTGGGTGTGGAGGTCCCGAACCGGGTGCGCAAGATGGTGCACCTGGGCGACGTCTTCCAGGAGGCCCCGAAGGGCTGGTCCCCGCTGTCGGTGTGGCTCGGCAAGGACATCGCCGGCAAGGCGATCGGCACGGACTTGGCCAAGCAGCCGCACATCCTCATCGCCGGCACCACCGGCTCGGGCAAGTCGGGATGCGTGAACGCAATGCTCTCCTCGGTGCTGCTGCACTCCTCGCCCAACGAGGTCCGCCTGGTGCTGGTGGACCCGAAGCGCGTGGAGCTGAACCACTACGAAGGCATTCCCCACCTGCTCACTCCGGTGGTCACGAGCCCGCGGCTGGCCGCGAACGTGCTCGCCAATCTGATCAAGGAGATGGAGGAGCGCTACGGGGTGATGAGCAAGGTGAAGACGCGCAACCTCACCGAGCTCAACCGGGTTCGCGTCAAGCAGGGCGAGGCGCCGCTCCCGTACATCCTCTGCGTGATCGACGAGCTGGCCGACCTGATGATGGTCGCCTCCGCCGACGTGGAGGACTCGATCATCCGGCTGGCGCAGAAGTCGCGCGCCGTGGGGATCCACCTCGTGCTGGCCACGCAGCGCCCGAGCGCCGACGTGATCACCGGAATGATCAAGGCCAACGTGCCCGCCCGGATCGCCTTCGCGGTCTCGTCCCAGACCGACTCGCGGGTGATCCTGGACCAGAACGGGGCGGAGTCGCTGCTGGGGCAGGGGGACATGCTCTTCCGCCCCTCCGGCGAGTCGCGCTCGGCCCGCATCCAGGGCGCGTTCATCGCCGAGGAGGAGATCGAGCGGCTCACCGAGCACTGGCGCCGCCAGGGCGAGCCCGAGCTGAACGAGGAGCTGCTCGAGGCGGTGGAGCCCGACGAGCCCGAGGAGGGCGGCGGGGACTTCGACCCGGATCAGGACGACATGCTGGCCGATGCCATCGCAACGGTCGTGCAGATGGGCACCGCCTCCACCTCAATGCTTCAGCGGCGCCTGCGGGTGGGCTACACCCGCGCCGGGCGCCTCGTGGACATGATGGAGCGCCGGGGCGTGATCTCGGGCTACGAGGGCTCCAAGGCCCGCCAGGTGCTGATCACGGAGGCCGACCTCCCGCGTGTGCTCGAATCGCTCGCGGACGCCGCCGTGGGCGCCTCTGCCGAAGACTGACCGAGGAGCGGTCGGAGGGCCGTGAGCTGAAGCAGCAAGAATAGGCGCCGCATGCCCAACATCGGGGACAGCCTGCGCGAGGGACGGATGCGCCAGAAGCTCGACATCGCCGATGTCGAGCGCCAGACCAAGATCCGCGCGAAGTACCTGCGTGCACTCGAGAACGAGGAGTTCTCGATGCTGCCCGGGCCCACCTTCGTCAAGACCTTCCTCCGCACCTACGCCGAGCTGCTGGGGCTCGATCCCCACGCCCTGGTGGAGCAGTACCGGGTCCACTACGAGCCTCGCGACGAGCTTGAGACGCTCAAGCCCATCGGCCCGCCGGGGCCGGCCGGACGCGATCGCGGCCGCCGCTCCGGCCCGCGGCCTTGGATGGTGGCCGCCCTGATCGGGGTGGCCGTGGTGGTGGGCCTGATCGCGCTGGGGCTCAGCACGGACGACAACAAGGACGGCAAGGGCCGCGCCGCGGCCACGGAAACGCAGACGGAGACCACTCCGGCACCGAAGGCGAAGCCGCCCAAGACGACGCCCGCCCCTCCGGCTCGCGTGGCCTTGCAGATCACACCGGAGACCCCCACATACGCGTGCGTGGACCGGGGAGCGGGTACCCCGGTGATCTACGAGGGCACCCTGGACGCCGCGCGCACCTTCCGCGGCACCCGCCTGCGCGTCAACCTGGGCAAGAGCGGGGTGGGAGTGCGTGCCAACGGCAAGACCGTGGCGATCCCCCAGGGCCCCGACCCGGTGGGCTACGAGTTCACCCCCGGGTCCGCACGCCCGATCCCGCTCGGAGAGCGTCCCTGCGCGTGATGGACCTGTGAGCGTGCGCGCGGGGATCGTGGTGACCGGGACCGAGGTGCTCACGGGCCGGATCTCGGACCGCAACGGCCCCTGGCTGGCCGACCGGCTGCTCGAGATGGGGATCGAGCTGGCTCACATCACCATTTGCGGGGACCGGCCCGAGGACATCCAGGCCCAGCTTCGCTTCATGGCCGACAACGGCGTGGACCTGATCGTGACCAGCGGTGGCCTCGGGCCGACCGCGGACGACATGACGGTGGAGATGGTCGCGAAGTTCGCCGGCCGGCCGCTCGTCCTGGACGAGCCGCTCGAGAGCCGCATCGCGGACATCCTGCGCGGCCTGATGCGGCGATGGGGAAACCGCAGCTTCGAGGCCGTGCGCGCGGCCAACCGCAAGCAGGCACTGGTCCCCGAGGGCTCTCACGTCATCTTTCCCGTGGGCACCGCCCCCGGAGTCGTCGTCCCCGGCAAGCCCGCCGTGGTGGTCCTCCCGGGCCCGCCGCGCGAGCTCCAGCCGATGTGGGCCCAGGCGGTGGACACGGACATCTTTCGCGAGGCCACCGCCGGCCGGCGGACCTACGTTCAGGAGATGATGCGCCTGTTCGGGCTGCCCGAGTCGAGCATGGCGGAGACACTGCGCGACGCGGAGGGCGAGATCGACGCCTTCGACCGCCTCGAGATCACCACCTGCCTGCGCCGCGCCGAGGTGGAGGTGGTCACGCGCTACGAGCCCGAGGACGCCGGGACCTACGCGGCTCTGGTGGAGATGATCGCCGCGCGCCACCCGCGCGAGCTGTTCTCCACGGACGGCTCGCTCGTGGACGAGCAGGTGGCCGGGCTGCTCGCCGGCCGGAGGGTGGCCGCCGCCGAGTCGTGCACCGCAGGCCTGGTGGCCGCGCGGCTCACCGAGCGGCCCGGCTCCTCGGACTACTTTGCCGGCGGGATCGTGGCCTATGCCAATGAGGTCAAGGAGGGCCTGCTCGGGGTGGATCACGCCCTGATCGAAAGCCACGGCGCGGTGTCGCCGGAGGTGGCCTCGGCGATGGCCGAGGGCGCGCTGGAGCGGCTCGGGGCCGACGTGGCCGTGTCGGTCACCGGAGTGGCGGGTCCGGGCGGGGGAACCGAGGAGAAGCCGGTTGGCACGGTCTGCTTCTGCGTGCGCGCGAAAAACGGCTCGTCCATGGCTCGTGAGGTGCTCCTGCCCGGCGGGCGGGCGGACATCCGGGAGCGCTCGACGACCGTGGTGATGCACATGCTGCGCCGCTTCCTGCGCGGCGAGGGGGACGGCGACCCCTGAGCCCCGCGCGAGCACGCATGTTCGTGGCGCTCGACCTTCCGGAGGCCGAGCGGTCCGCGCTCGCCCGCTGGCGCGACGCGCTGGTGGACGGGCGGGACGACCTGCGCCCGGTGGCCGCGGACCAGCTTCACGTGACGCTGGCCTTCCTCGGGTGGCAGGACGACGACGCGGCGGAGTGGATAGGGGATGTGTCCCTGGGCGCCGTGGAGGGGCTGAGAGCGCCGCTGCTGGCGCCGAGGGCGGTGCGCGGCGTGCCCTCCCGAGGTCCCCGTCTGTTCGCCCTCGATCTCGAGGACCGCGGCGGCCGCGGCGGGGAGATAGCGGGGCGGGTGGGGGAGGCGCTGGAGGAAGAGGGCCTCTACCGCCGTGAGGAGCGGCCCTTCTGGCCCCACCTGACCCTCGCGCGGGTGAGAAAGGGCCGGCGGGCCGGCGCGCTCGGGACGGGCGAGGCTCCCGGCGGAGCCTTCGCGGCACCGGCGGTCACGCTCTACCGGTCGACCCTGAGGCCGGAGGGAGCGCACTACGAGGCGCTCGGCCGGAGGGAGCTCGACCGCTGAGATGAGAGGCATGCACCCGATCGCCTCGCGCGGGTTCGCGCGCTCTGCCGAGGCCTACGAGCGCGGGCGTCCCGGGTACCCGCGGGCGGCGATGGAGGATCTCGCCGAGCGCCTGTCGCTCGGACCCGGCCGCACCGTGGTGGACCTGGCCGCGGGCACGGGCAAGCTCACCCGCGAGCTCGTGCGCACCGGGGCGGAGGTGATCGCCGTGGAGCCGCTGGCGGAGATGCGGGCCGAGTTGCCGCCCCAGGCCACGGCGCTGGAGGGCACCGCGGAGGCCATCCCGCTCGACGCCGCCGGCGCGGACGCGGTCACCGTGGCGCAGGCCTTCCACTGGTTCGACGCCGAGCCCGCGCTGGCCGAGATCCACCGCGTGCTGCGCCCCGGCGGCGCGCTTGCCCTGGTCTGGAACGAGCGCCGCGCGGACGATCCGGTTAACCGGGCCATCGACGCGCTGATGGACCCGCTGCGGCGCCAGAGCGATGCGCCTCAGTACCGCGACGGCTCCTGGCGAGCGGCCTTCGAGCGCTCCCGCCTGTTCGGCCCCGGCCGGGAGACCCGCCAGCACAACGAGCAGGTGCTCGACGCGGCGGGATTGGCCGACCGTGTCGGGTCGGTGAGCTTCGTCGCCTCCCTCGACCCCGCGCCGCGGGAGGCCCTGCTAGAGCGCGTGCGCGCCCTGGCTGCGGACGGGCCGGTGGTGGTGTCCTACATCACGCTGGTCCAGGTCCACCCGCGGACCGGCGACGGCTGAGCCCCGTGGAGTCGCGCCTCAGCCTGGTCACGCTCGGAGTCCGCGACCTCGCGCGCGCACGCGCCTTCTACGAGGCTCTGGGCTGGCTCGACCGGGCCTCGGAGGGCGCGGACGTCGTCTTCTTCCAGTCCGGCGGAATGGTGCTCGGCCTCTGGGATCGCGGCCTCCTGGCTGCGGACAGCGGCATGCGGGACGACGGTGGGTGGGGCGGAGTGACCCTCGCCCACAACGTTCACTCGCCCGCGGAGGTGGACGCCGTGCTGGCCGAGGCGCGCGCCGCCGGGGCCTCGGTGCGCCGCGAGGGAGCCCCCACCGACTGGGGCGGCTACTCGGGGCTGTTCGTGGACCTGGACGGACACCCGTGGGAGGTGGCCCACAACCCGGGCTGGGAGCTCACCGAGGACGGGTCGGTCCGGCTTCCCTGACCCGGCGCCGGGGGGCGAACGTCTGTCCGGTCCGACTCCTAGCGTGTGCCCACCAGAGCTTCAGAGGAGACGCGCCAAATGGAGAAGGAACAGGAGAAGGCCGCAAAGGCCCGGGAGTCGGCGCTGAAGGGCGCGCTCACACAGATCGAGCGGCAGTTCGGGGCCGGGTCGATCATGAAGATGGGCGATGACGCCTTCGCCGTCCAGGTCGAGGCCGTTCCCACGGGCGCGATCTCGCTCGATCTCGCACTGGGAGTGGGCGGTCTTCCGCGTGGCCGCATCGTCGAGATCTTCGGGCCGGAGTCCTCCGGTAAGACCACGCTGCTCTACCACGTGCTCGCGAACGCCCAGAAGCTGGGCGGGATCTGTGCGTTCATCGACGCGGAGCACGCCATGGACCCCGTCTACGCCAAGCGCATCGGGGTGGACACCGACGAGCTGCTGGTGTCCCAGCCCGACCACGGCGAGCAGGCGCTCGAGATCGCGGACCTCCTGATCCGCTCCGGCGCGGTGGACGTCGTGGCCATCGACTCGGTGGCCGCGCTCACCCCGAAGGTCGAGCTCGAGGGCGCCATGGGGGACCAGACCGTTGGCCTCCAAGCCCGCATGATGAGCCAGGCGATGCGCAAGCTCGCCGGGAACCTGAACCGCGCCAACACGCTCTGCGTGTTCACCAACCAGATCCGCGAGAAGGTCGGCGTGATGTTCGGATCGCCCGAGACCCAGCCGGGCGGGCGCGCGCTCAAGTTCTATTCCTCGGCGCGGCTCGACATCCGCCGTATCGAGACCCTCAAGGAGGGCACCGAGGCGGTGGGGAACCGGGTTCGCGTGAAGGTGGTCAAGAACAAGGTCGCGGCGCCCTTCCGCCAGGCCGAGTTCGACATTGAGTACGGCCAGGGCATCAGCTCGGAGGGATGCATCCTCGACCTCGGGATCGAGCACGGGATCGTCCAGAAGTCGGGCTCGTTCTTCTCCTACGGGGACGAGCGGCTCGGGCAGGGGCGCAACAACGCGAAGAGCTACCTGCGCGAGCGCCCGGACATCGCCCAGGCGATCGAGGTGAAGATCTACGAGGCGCTCGGGTCCGCGCCCCCCGGCACGCCGCTGGCCGCCGTCGAGCCCGAGGACACGACGGAGGGCGCCCCGGTGGCGCCGGCACCGTCCGAGACGCCACGGGAGCAGGCCGCTTAGGCAGGTCGCGACGGGTCGATGGACGACTCGGCTCCCGAACAAGTCACGCTGGATCGCGCGCTCGGGCACGCCTACCGCGAGCTGGGACAGCGCTCGCGCAGCGTCAATGAGATGCGCGAGCTGCTCGGCCGCAGGCGCGTCGGCGAGGAGACGATCGACGAGGCGATCGAGGAGCTGATCCGGGCCGGCGCGCTGGACGACGCGGACCTCGCCCGCCGCTACGTCACCGACAAGCGCGAGCTCGACCAGTGGGGCTCCGAGCGCATAGCGCGAGAGCTGCGGCGGCGGCAGGTGGGTGCGGCGGAGATCGAGGCGGCTCTGTCGGGGCGCGGGCGCGAGGACGAGCTCGACACCGCGCTGATGCTGCTTGGACGCCGGGTGCCGCGCGCGCCCAGGGACGACCGGGAACGCGATCGCGCCTGGCGCCTCCTGGTGCGCCGTGGCTACGAGCCCGAGCTGGCCTACGAGGCCCTGCGCGAGCACGAGCGGCGGGTGGCCTGAGAGGAAGCACTGATCGGGTTGCCAGCGGCCCGGTGCGTGGTTACCCTCATACGAAAGCGGCCGGCACGGTCGCCGTGAGACTGAACGACGAGCAAATCAAACACTTTTTCGAGATACGACCGGCGGGTTGGAACCCGCGCCAACTGACTTCACGAACCCCGGCCAGGGCTCGGCGAGCCCGGAGGAGCGTTCGGGTAGGTCCGTAATACGCAGCACGGCCGGCGGCGCCTCCAGGCGCGCGCAGCCGAGTGCCTCGTCCGACGTCTCGCGGCCCTGAGCCGCACCGCTCGACCATTCGAGACCGGCGCCCTGCGCCGGACAGAGGAGACGCCGGAGATGGAGATCGTGTTGACAGCGCTGGTGGCCGCGGCTGTCGCCGTCGGCGTGGTGCTCCTCGTTCAGCGTCCCCGGGCTCTGGCGACGCTGAGTACGGCCGCCCGTCCCGATCGCACTGAGTTGCCCGAGCCCACCGTGGCCGCCCCGCGGCGCGACGAGGTGGAGGAGGAGCTGGCCGCCCGCCGGGTCGAGCTGGCCCGCCTGGAGGAGCGCCTCCGGGCCAAGGAGACCTCCGTTGACCTGAAGACGGCGGAGCTGGCGGACCTGGAGCGCTCGCTGGAGGACCGCCGGCGCAACCTCGACCAGGGCCGCGAGCAGCTCAAGGAGGCCAAGCACGCCCAGATCCGGGAGCTCGAGCGGGTGGCGGGGCTCTCCACCGGACAGGCGAAGCAGATTCTCCTCCGGGAGCTCGAGGACGAGCTTCAGCACGAGAGCGCGCGCATGATCCGGCAGGTGGAGGAGGAGGCCCGCACCGACGCCGACCGCCGCGCCCGCAGCATCCTCTCGACCGTGATGCAGCGGCTGGCGTCGGGCCACGCGGTGGAGACCACTGTGTCGGTGGTGGAGCTCAAGTCGGACGAGCTGAAGGGACGCATCATCGGCCGCGAGGGCCGCAACATCCGCGCCCTCGAGACCCTCACGGGCATCGACTTCATCATCGACGACACCCCCGGGGCGGTGCTGCTGTCGGGCTTCGACGGCGTGCGCCGCGAGATCGCCCGCCTCACCCTCGAGCGCCTCCTGCAGGACGGCCGTATCCACCCGGCACGGATCGAGGAGTCGTACCACCACGCCAAGTCGGAGATCGACAAGCACGTGGTGGAGATCGGCGAGCAGGCGGTGTTCGAGACCAACGTGGGCTCCGTCCATCCCGAGCTGACCAAGCTGGTGGGGCGCCTGCGCTTCCGCACCAGCTACAGCCAGAATGTCCTTCATCACTCGATCGAGTGCTCGCGCCTGGCGGCCATGCTGGCGGCCGAGCTGGGGGCGGACGCGCGGATCGCCTCCCGTGCCGCGCTTCTGCACGACATCGGCAAGGCCGTGTCCCACGAGATCGAGGGTCCGCACGCACTCGTGGGTGGCGAGCTGGGCCGCCGGTGGAAGGAGAGCGAGGCCGTGGCCCACGCCATCGAGGCGCACCACAACGAGGTGAACCCCCAGACCGTGGAGGCGGTGATCGTCCAGGTGGTGGACGCGCTGTCCGGCGCGCGGCCGGGGGCGCGCGGCGAGTCGCTCGAGCACTACGTGAAGCGCCTCCACGAGCTGGAGTCGATAGCCGGCCGCCACAACGGCGTGGACAAGGTCTACGCGATGCACGCCGGCCGCGAGATCCGGGTGATCGTGGAGCCCGGGCAGATCGACGACGACGCCGCGGCCCTGCTCTCGCACCAGATCGCGCGCGACGTGGAGAAGGAGCTCGACTACCCAGGGCAGATCAAGGTCACGGTCATCCGGGAGAGCCGGACCACCGACTACGCCAGGTAAACGTGGTCCGGTGCTCGCCCGATCAATGGCATGCTCCGGTGCTCGCCCGACCACCGGTCGGGCTCCGCTCCTCGTCGGCGGGCTGCGCTCCTCCCTTTAGGGCGCCGTGAATTTGGGGGTATCCTCGGCCGCCGTGGCCACCGCGCGCTCCTACCACCTCACCACCTTCGGGTGCCAGATGAACGAGCACGACTCGGAGCGGATGAAGGGCATGCTCGAGGCGCTCGGCTACGCGGAGGCAGCCACCCGCGAGGACGCCGGCCTGATCCTCTTCAACACCTGCTCCATCCGCGAGACGGCGGACAGCCGCTTCATGGGCCACCTGGGCGAGGCCAAGCGCTTGAAGCGCGAGGACCCGGGCCGCGTGGTGGGCGTGGGCGGCTGCTGGTCCCAGTCGATGAAGGAGCGCATCTTCGAGATGTTCCCCTTCGTGGACGTGGCCTTCGGGCCGGGGCAGGTGCACCGGCTGGCGGAGTTCCTGGCCAGCGACAGCATCACCGCGCAGGGCTACTTCGAGTTCGAGGGCTTCACCGGCCACCTGCCGATGAAGCGGGAGCGCCCGTTCCAGGCGTGGCTTCAGATCTCCGTGGGCTGCAACTGCGCCTGCTCCTACTGCATCGTGCCGTCCACGCGCGGTCGCGAGGTGTCACGGCCCGTCGCGGAGCTGATCGACGAGGTGGCCAGGGTGGCCGGCGAGGGGGTCCGCGAGGTCACCCTGCTCGGGCAGAACGTCTGCTCCTACGGGCGTGACCTCCCGAAGGGCGAGAAGACGACCTTCGCGGAGCTGCTGGGAGCGCTCGACGCCATCGACGGCATCGAGCGCATCCGCTATACGAGCCCGCACCCGAAGGACATCCGCGAGGATGTGATCGCCGCCCACACCGAGCTGGCCTCGGTGTGCGAGCACATCCACCTGCCCCTTCAATCGGGCTCCAGCCGCGTCCTGAAGGCGATGAGGCGGACCTACACCCGCGAGCGCTACCTCGATCGCGTGGCCATGATCCGCGAGCGCGCGCCCGACGTTTCGCTGAGCACGGACATCATCGTCGGCTTCCCCGGGGAGACCGAAGCGGAGTTCGAGGAGACGATGGAGGTGGTGGAGGACGTGCGCTACGACTCCGCCTTCACGTTCATCTTCTCGCCGCGTCGCGGCACCGAGGCGGCCACGCTGGACGGACAGCTGCCCCACGCGGTCAAGCGCGAGCGCATGGAGCGCCTGGTGGATGCCGTGCAGCGCCACGCCACGGAGCGTGCGCAGCGCTTCGTGGGCCGCACGATGGACGTGCTGGTGGAGGGCCCGTCGCGCACCGACCCATCGCGCCTGCGCGGGCGGACACGGCATAACAAGACCGTCCACTTCGCCGGGCTGGCCGCGCCGGGAGAGCTTGCCCATGTGCAGATCGAGTCTGCCACCAGCACCACGCTGGCCGGCCACGAGCAGCTCCTCGCCCGGGCTGTCTAGGACCTCGGTGCGCACCCGGCCAGGCCGGGTGCTTCTGCACTAGGACCGGCGGAGAACCCGGCGGAGGTCGGCCACCGCCGCGTGCGCGGCGAGCACGCCGTCGCCCTCCCACCAGAGTGCGTCGTCCACCCGCTGCGGGTGTAGCGCGGTCCAGGCCGGATCCTGGGCCAGCGCGGCGTAGTTGGACCGTGCATTCGGGGCCACCGAGTAGAGCACCCGCCCGCCTCCGAGCGACTCGAGCCTATTCGTTTCCACCCGGGTGAAGGGCTTCTCGGCCAGGTGGCGGGAGACGCCTGCGTCATCGAGTATCCGGCCGGCGAACGACTCGCGGCCGGCCACCCGGAGCGCCCCCGGCACCACGCGCACAACGGTCACGCCCGGCGCACCCTTGAGCGCCGTCCTGGCGCTCGCGGCGCTGCGATCCCATCCGATGAGAAGCCGCTCTGCCGCGTTCGTGCGCCCAAGGGCCTCCCCGAACAGGCGCACGTCCATCTGCCAGTCGCCGCCCGCGCCGGCGTCGGCCACCACGAACGGGGCGATCAGCCGCAGCCGGTTGTACAGGGGACGCCCCAGCTGTTCGCGGGTGCCGATGATCACGTCCGGCCCGAACGACTTCACCGAGCTCACGTCCGACGCGGTGGGCCGCTTCACGGGCTCGGTGCGCCCGGTTCGCGAGAGGTATGCGGGTACATGGGGGTCCGGGAGAGCGGCACCCACGGTGGGGAGATCGAGCGCGAGCGCCGTGTCCAATGCGCCCGGGCTCATAGCGAGCGGCCGCGCGGCCTCGCCCGGGACCTTCGACTCACCCAGGGCGTGGGCCACCTTCAGCGGCCTGGCGTTCTCCTTGCCCTCGTCGAAGCCGGTCTGGCAGCCGGCCGCGAGCAGGGCGAGCAGCACGAGGAGCACGGGGGCGGAGCGTCGCATCGCCACGTATTCCTACAGGACGTCGGTGCGCACCCGGCCGAGCCGGGTGCTTCCGCACTGCAGGGGCGGCCCGCGGCCATACTGGGCGTGTGCACGTGATCGCCCTCTTCGGGCCCACCGGGGTGGGCAAGACCGCGGTGGCCATCGCACTGGCGGAGCGGCTGCGAGAGCGGGGCGAGGACCCGGTGGCCGTGTCGGCGGACGCGCTCCAGGTCTACCGCGGACTCGAGATCCTGACCGGGGCGGCCACACCTGCCGAGCGCGAACAGCTGGAGCACCGGCTGCTCTCGTTCGTGCCCATCGAGGAGACCTTCAGCGCCGGCGCCTTCGCGGAGCGCGCCCGTGCCGAGATCGACGACGCGCTACGCGCGGGGCGTCGTCCGCTGGTGGTGGGGGGCACGGGCCTGTACCTCCAGACCGCCCTCAGCGATCTCGAGCTGCGCCCGCCCGCCGACCCCGCCGTGCGGGCCCGCCTGGAGGCCGACGTGGAGGCGCGCGGGAGCGCGGACCTGCACGCGGAGCTGACGGCCCGCGACGCGGATGTGGCCGCCGCCATCGCCCCGGGGGACCGCAGCCGGGTGGTGCGGGCGCTCGAGCTGCTCGAGATGGGCCGCCGGCCAGCTCCCACCGGGGAGGCCTCGCGGCTCTGGACGGCCCGGCTTCGCCACCCGACGCTGCTGTGCGGCCTGACGCTCGAGCGCGACGAGCTCTACCGGCGGATCGGCGAGCGCGTGGAGCGGATGGTGGCCGCGGGAGCGGGGGAGGAGGTGCGCCGGGCCGAGGCCGCGGGAGCGTCGCGCACCGCGCGCTCCGCGCTCGGCTTCGAGGAGCTCCTGCGCGGGGACGTGGAAACCATGCAGCGGCGCACCCGCAGCTACGCCAAGCGGCAGCTCACCTGGATGCGCAAGCTCGCCGGCGCGCACGTGATCGACCTCACCGGGCGCACCGCAGAGGACGCGGCGGCCGAGGTCGAGCGCCTCGCCCGGGGATAGAGTGCCGCGCCGTGCGCTTCGAGAAATGGCAGGCGCTCGGCAACGACTACGCGATCGTCGAGGAGAGGGAGCTTCCCTTCCGGCTCACGCCGGAGCGCGTGCGCGTGCTCTGCGCGCCGCACACGGGCATCGGAACGGACGGCGTGCTGCTGCTCTCGGAGACCGAGGAGCGCGGCTTCGTAGCCGAGTTGCGGATCTTCAATCCGGACGGCTCCGAGGCTGAGCTGTCGGGCAACGGCGTGCGCGAGGCGGTGCTCTACCTGCGCCGCAACGGCTGGGTCGACCACGACAGCTTCTCCGTGCGCACGGCGGCGGGGGAGATTCGCCCGCGCATCACCGGGCCGGACACCTGCACGGTGGACATGGGACGGGCGCACGTGCGCTCGGAGCGCGACTACCCGTCGGGGGGCGAGGACGGCACGGGCACGATCGAGGCGGGCGGCCGTGAGTTTCGCTTCCAGTTCGTGCAGGTGGGCAACCCCCAGTGCGCCATCGAGGTCGCGGACGGGATCGAGGACCTCGACCTGCCTCTCTTCGGCGCTCCGGTGGAACGTGACGAGCGCTTCCCCCGCCGGACGAACGTGTCCTTCTGGCAGCGCACGGGCGGGCGCGAGATCCGGGCACGCATCTTCGAGCGCGGGGTGGGGGAGACGATGAGCTCCGGCACGGGCGCGTCCGGGGCGGCGGTGGCGGCTGTCCTGCGCGGTATGGACAGCCCGGTGACGGTGCGCCTGGACGGCGGCGATCTGGAGGTTGAGGTGGGAGAGGACATGCACGTGGACCTGACCGGCTGGGCCCGGCCCGTGTACCGGGGCGAGCTGAGCGACGAGCTGATGGAGGGCCTGCGTGCGACCGAGTAGTCGCCTCGGGCGCCTCCCGCCGTACCTCTTCGCGGAGCTGGAGCGCAAGATCTCCGCGAAGAAGGCCGCCGGCGTGGACGTGATCAGCCTCGGCATCGGGGATCCGGACACGCCCACGAGCCCGGCGGTGGTGGACGCGCTGGCCCGGGCTGCCGCCGACCCGGCCACCCACCAGTACCCGTCGAACCGGGGCCGTCCGGAGCTGCGCCGGGCGCTCGCGGGCTTCTACTCGAGGCGCTTTGGGGTGGAGCTCGACCCGGACGCGGAGATCGTGCCCGCCCTGGGTGCGAAGGAGGCGGTATTCAACCTGAACCTCGCCGTTCTCGACCCCGGCGACGCGGCTCTCGCCGCCGATCCGGGTTACCCCGTTTACACCGGCGGGCCCCTGGTGGCCGGGGGCGAGGCGGTGGTCATGCCCCTCCTACCCGAGCGCGGGTTCGCGCCCGACCTCGACGCGATCTCGCCCGAGGACCGCCGGCGCGCCCGGCTGATGTTCCTGAACTACCCGAACAACCCCACCGGGGCGGTGGTGCCCGAGGGCCTGTTCGAGGCGGCCGTGGAATTCGCACGCGAGAACGACGTGCTCGTGGTGCACGACGCGTCCTACACGGAGACCACCTTCGACGGCTACGTGGCCCCCAGCTTCCTGGAGACGCCGGGGGCGAAGGACGTGGGCATCGAGGTTTTCTCGCTCTCCAAGGGCTGGAACATGACCGGCTGGCGCACCGCGGCGGTGGTGGGCAACGCCGAGGCCGTGGAGGCGTACTGGCGGCTGAAGACCAACATCGACTCCGGGATGTTCGAGGCGGTCCAGCTGGCCGCCGCGGCGGCGCTCGACGCCGGCCCGCCGCCGGAGATGAACGAGATCTACGCCCGCCGCCGCGACCTGGTGTGCGCCGCCCTGTCCGAGATCGGCGTGGACGTGACCCCGCCGCGCGGAACGATCTACGTCTGGGCCCCGGTGCCCGAGGGCCACGACTCGGCCTCGTTCTGCGAGCTGGTCCTGGAGGAGGCCGGCGTGGTGGTGTCGCCGGGAGGCGCCTACGGCCCGAATGGAGAGGGCTTTTTCCGCATCTCGCTCACGGTGTCCGACGAGCGGCTGACCGAGGCCATGGACCGCCTGCGATCGACCATGGGGGGCTGAGATGCACTACTGCGGCATCGTGCCGATGGGGAACGCGCTCCAGCTCGGCGTGCTGGAGGAGGTGCGAACGGCCGAGCCGCCCATCCGCCTCAGCGCGCTGTTCTTCGAGCCCGGGGGCGCGGACCAGGTGGCGGCTGAGCTGCGGTCGCTGGGCGAGGTGGTGGTGGCGGTCGGCGCTCCCCTGTCGCTGCCCGCCGAGGGGGCGCGGGTGTGCGACGAGGATCTGGCCCGGCTCGGCGTCTCGCCCCGGCCGGCGTCCCAGGAGGCGCTGCGGTTAGCAGGGTTGCTGGACGGCATGGCCCCGTACCGCCCCGAGGGTGAGGCTGAGGCGGGAGCGGTGGACGAGGGCGCCTACCGCGCCTCGCCGCTGTTCGAGACCAACCCCGACGGCATCTTCTGCGCGCTCCAGGGCCGGCGCCTGCCCGCGCGCCGCCACCCGCTGGGGATGCAGCTGCGAATCGAGGAGCTCACGGGCGACCACGTGACCGACGACGGCGGCGAGCTCTGGTGGCGCCGAATCGAGGAGCTCGAGGCCGCGGCGTGCGCCCTCTGCGCTCACCGCTACGCGGTGGGGCACGCCTCGTGGCTGGGCAATCCGGCGCAGGCCGTGGTGGTGCTCCCCGGGTCATCGCTGCCGCGGGAGTTCGCGAGCGAGGGCGTGCTGCCTCCCCTGGAGCGCCTGCAGCTCCCGCCGGTCACCGCCACCTGATCCCGCGGCGACCCCCGCGAGGAGCGGAGCCCGATCGCCGATCGGGCGAGCACCGCAGCGTGCTTACACTGGAGGTGGTGGATCGAGGCCGCAACGGCAGGAACAGCGAGACTCGCTACGGCGAGGGGATCCGCAATGCGCGGGCCCGCCAGCGGGCCTTCGTGATCGCGGTCAGTCCCGGAGAGCCGGACCTCGCCGAGCTGCGCGAGCTGCTGCGCACGGCCGGCGTGGCTGTGGCCGGTGAGATGACACAGCGCCGCGAGCGCCCGGAGCCCGATCGCTACATGGGCAAGGGAAAGCTGGCCGAGCTGAAGACCGCGATCGCCGAGTCGGACGCCAACCTCGTGGCGGTGGACGACGAGCTCCTGCCGCGCCAGGAGCGCAACCTGGAGCAGGCGCTCGACGTGCCCGTGATCGATCGCACCGCGGTGATCCTCGACATCTTCGCCGACCACGCGAACTCGGCCGAGGGCAAGCTCCAGGTGGAGCTGGCCCAGCTCGAGTACAACCTCGCCCGCATGCGCGGGTTGTGGACGCACCTCGAGCGCCTCGGAGCCGGCATCGGCACGCGAGGCCCGGGCGAGTCCCAGATCGAGACCGACCGCCGCCTCGCGCGCGATCGAATCGCCGCGCTGCGGCGCCGGCTTCGCCACACCAAGGCCACCCGCAGCACGATGCGCGCCGAGCGGGAGCGGGCCGGCCTGCCGAGCGTCGCCCTCGCCGGCTACACCAACGCCGGCAAGTCCACCCTGCTGAACGCTCTCACCGGCGCCGAGGTGGGGGTGAGGGAGCGCCTCTTCCACACCCTCGACCCGGCCACCCGTTCCTTCGAGATCAACGGCCGCACCTATCTGCTCACGGACACCGTCGGCTTCATCCGCAAGCTGCCGCACCAGCTGGTCGAGGCCTTCTCCGCCACGTTGGAGGAGGCTCTGGGCGCCGACCTGATCGTGCACGTGGCCGACGCCTCAGTGCCTGAGGACGAGCTGCACGAGATGCTGGCCGCGGTGGACGGGGTGCTGTCGGAGACGGGGGCGGGCGACCGCCCGCGGCTGCTCTGCCTGAACAAGATCGATCTCCTGGACGACGAGCGCCGGCGTGAGCTGTCGTTCCGCTTCCCCGGGGCCGTGCAGGTGTCCGGTGACACGGGGGAGGGCCTCGACGCCCTCCGGGAGGCCGTGGAGGGCCGTTTCCTGGCCACCCTGCAGTCCATGGAGCTCCTGCTGCCCTACTCGGAAGGCGGGACCCTGTCCGAGCTGCACGACGTGGCGGGCGAGCTCGAGCGCGAGGACACGCCCGCCGGCGTGGTGGTCCGGGCCCGCGTTCCGGCCATCGCGGTTCCGCGCTTCGAGCGCTTCGCGGTCAACGGCCGCCCGGCGTGACGCTGCGCTTCCGGCGCCTATCCCCGGAGGCGATACCGCCGGTGCGGGCCCACGACGGCGATGCCGGCTTCGACCTGCACGCGGTGGAGCCGGCCACGATCGAGCCCGGCGCCCGGGCCAGTGTGGGCACCGGGATCGCCGTGGCCATCCCCGAGGGCCACGCCGGCCTCGTGGTCCCGCGGTCGGGGCTGGCGGCGCGTCACGGGATCGCGCTCGTCAACGCTCCGGGCCTGATCGACGCCGGATATCGGGGCGAGCTGCGGGTGTTGCTCTGGAATGGCGACCGCCGCGAGCCCTTCGCGGTGGAGCCCGGGGACCGGATCGCCCAGCTCGTGATCGTGCGGGTGGAGGGGCCCTTACTCGAGGAGGTCGAGGAACTGGACGTAACCGCCCGCGGCGAGGGCGGTTTCGGCTCCACCGGCCGCTGAGCGCCCCCGCGGGGCGCAATTTGGCGCAATCCCTTTCCCAGGGAGCGTTCAGGCCTCTGGACGTATTGCCGATACGGAATCACATGAGTGACGTGCAGACCGCCTCCGCGGCCGCGTTCCCCGTGCCTGGGCTCACGCCTCCGGCCGAGCGAACGGGCGCCAAGCGCCGTATCGGAGACGTGATCGTGCAGCTGGGGTACACCGACCGGGAGACCGTCGAGGCCTCCGTCGGGCGTGCCCGCGAGCAGGGCATGCCGCTGGGGCAGGCCCTGATCGAGGACGGCGTGGTGAACTCCCACCAACTCGCGCGCGCCCTCGCGGAGCGCAACGGCCTCGACTACGTGGACCTGAACGACTTCGAGGTGGACAAGGGCGCCGCCCACCTGCTCGACCCCACCAAGGCGCGCCGGTACCGCACGATCCCGATCGCCTTCATGGGCGAACGAACCCTGCTGGTGGCCACGGCCGACCCGGCCAACGTGCTCGCGCTGGACGACATCACCATGGCCACGGGCTACGAGGTCCGGCGCGCGGTGGCCTCCGCCGAGGACATCGAGGCCCTGGTGGGAACGCTCTCCAAGCTCGACGAGTCGGTGCAGGAGATGGACCTCGAGGAGGAGGAGCCGGCACAGGTCATCGAGCTTCGCGAGTCGGCGGACGACGCCCCGGTGGTCAAGCTGGTGCACACCGTGATCGCCGACGCCGTGGCCCGCGGCGCCTCCGACATCCACTTCGAGCCCCGCCAGAGCGACATGCGCGTGCGCTTCCGCATCGACGGGGTGGTATCCGATTCGACCACCGTGCCGCGGCACCTGGTGGCGGGCCTCGTGTCCCGGGTCAAGATCATGTCCGACCTCGACATCGCCGAGCGCCGGAGGCCGCAGGACGGCCGCGTGGGGCTCACCGTCGACGGCCGCCGCGTGGACCTTCGCGTGGCCACCCTGCCGGTGGTGCGCGGCGAGTCGGTGGTCATGCGAATCCTGGACGCCGGCAGCTCCCTCACCACAATCGACGACCTCGGCATGGGCCAGGCCGAGCGCACCCGCTTCGAGCACTCGCTGCTCGGGCGCACGCACGGTGCCATCCTCGTGACCGGGCCCACCGGCTCCGGCAAGACCACCACGCTCTACGCGGGCCTGGCGGCGCTCAACACCCCGGAGAAGACGATCGTGACGATCGAGGATCCGGTGGAGTACGAGATGGAGGGCATCAAGCAGGTGCAGGTGAACGTGAAGGCGCGCCTCACCTTCGCCGCCGGGCTGCGGTCGATGGTCCGCGCCGACCCCGACGTGATCATGGTCGGGGAGATCCGGGACCTCGAGACGGCGCAGATCGCCATCGAGTCGGCGCTCACCGGCCACCTCGTGCTCAGCACCCTGCACACCAACGACGCCCCGATGGCGGCAGCGCGCCTGATCGAGATGGGCATCGAGCCCTTCCTGGTGGCCTCCGGGGTGGAGTGTGTGGTGGCCCAGCGCCTCGCAAGGCGGCTGTGTGAGTGCAAGACACCGGTCGAGGTCAGCGAGCAGGTGCTGGTCTCGAACGGCTTCGACCCGAGCTTCGCCCCGCTCCACGCATTCGAGCCGAACGGCTGCGTCCGCTGCGGAGGCACCGGATACCGCGGCCGCATCGGCATCTACCAGGTGCTCCAGGTGAACGACGAGGTGCGCACTCTGATCCTTCAGAAGGGCTCGGCCGACGACATCACGAACGTCGCCCGTGAGCACGGAATGGGCACCCTGCGCGACGACGGCTTCACGAAGGTGCGCGAAGGCGTGACCTCGATCGCCGAAGTCCTGCGCGCCGCGGGCGCCGCCGACCTCTAGGAAGGCATGGTCCGGTGCTCGCCCGATCGGCGATCGGGCTGCGCTCCTCCCCTAGGTCGATCCGAGACCAGCGGCGCGCCGGGCGCCGGCGTGAGCCGCGTCCTCCACCTCGTCGCCGGGTAGAGCCTCGAGACGCACGTCCAGTGCCAGCTCGATCAGCCGGTCCGCCAGCCAGACGTTCTTGGGCAGGAGCGGGCCGTGCAGGTAGGTGCCGATCACGTTCCCCCTGTGCACGCCCTCGAAGCCGTCGTCGTCGTTGTTCCCGTGCCCGGCCAGGACCCGGCCCAGCGGCCGCTCGCCCTCGCCGAGGTAGGTGCGGCCGCCGTGGTTCTCGAAGCCGGCGATCACCCGCGGGCCGTCGCCGAGGTCGGCCTCGATCGCGCAGTTGCCGATCAGCCGCGGGCCCGGCTCGCGCACCGTGTGCAGGTCCACGAGACCCACCCCGGGCAGCACCTCGTGGCCGAGCTGGTAGGAGTGACCGAGCAGCTGGTAGCCGCCGCATACCGCGAGCACCACCGCGCCGCGTCCGGCGGCGTGGTGCAGGGCGTCGCGCTTGTCGGCCACCATGTCCCCGGCCACGGCGATCTGGTCACGGTCCTGGCCGCCGCCTAGGTAGAAGAGGTCGTGGGCGTCGGGATCCACCGGCTCCCCGAGCGTGGCCGAGGCCACCTCGAAGCCGATGTCCCGCCACACGCAGCGTGCCCGCAGAACGGCGATGTTCCCGCGGTCGGCGTAGATGTTCATGAGCTCCGGATAGAGCGCGCACACGCGCAGGATGTCGCTCACCGGGGCGCCTCCACGATCACGACGGTGCTTCCCACGTACTCGGGGGTGGCCGGCACCTGCCGGCGCCCGGCGGGCACAAGCCCACTGTCCGAGGCCTCCGCCTCGAGCTCGTCTGGGGTCACCGACTCGAGCACGATCGTGTGGAGCTCCTCGGTGAGATCGCCGGTGGGGGACACGAGCTGGCGCAGCCGGTGCACCGCCACGCCGCCCGGCTCGGGGCGCACGTCCACCGGCCGGCTGGAGAGCACCCAGCCCTCCACCTCGGCCACGTCGGGAAGGGGAGGGAGGGAGTCCTCGGGCGGCACGACCTCGAACGGGTCGGCCAGGGCCGCGGCGAAGCGCGCGCCGGGCTCGAGGTGCTCGCGCACCCGGGCGAACAGAGCGCGGCGGCCATCCGGGCCGCCGAGGAGCTGCACCACCTGCATGGCCGCGAACGCCAGGCCGTACCGGCGTCCGAGCCCGAGGGTCCGGGCATCACCCGCGACGCAGTCCACGCGCAGGCCGCTCTCGCGCGCCCGCCGGGACAGTTCCGCCACGAGCTCCGGGTCGGAGTCCATCGCGGTCACCTCGTGCCCCCGCTCGGCCAGGTCGAGCGCCACTCGCCCGGTCCCGGCGCCCAGGTCCAGCACGGGCGCCGGCGCGGCCGAGGCGGCCAGCTCGCGCCACAGCTCGAGGTCGGCCGCGTAGGACGCGCACTCCACGTCGTGCCAGGCCGCAGTGGCGCCCCTCATGCCGACCACCGCTCGGCGAGCCCGCGACGGGCCAGGAGGTCGCGCAGCTCGAGCAGCGCCGTGTAGGTCGGGAGCGCGAACAGGCGCGGGCTCCCGGCGCCCTCCACCGCGGCGTCCAGCGAGCGCTCCAGGTCCCGGTCCACCGCGATCTCGCCCCCGATCTCCGCGTACTTGAGCCGCACGGCCATATCCTCCGCCCTGGTGCCCGTGCACACGGCGCGCCGCACCCGGCCGCGGAGCAGCTCGAAGTCGGCGTCCCAGATCCAGGAGACGTCGCGCCCGTCGGCGATCCGGTCGTTCAGGGCCATCCAGAGGTCGAGCGGCCCGTCCTCGAGCACCAGGGTCCGCAACACCTCGTTTGCTCCGGCCGGGTTCTTCACCAGCAGGATCGAGAGCTCGCGCCCGCCCACGGGGATCGTCTCCACCCGCCCGAACGCACCCTCGAAGGCCTCAAGCGCCTCCACCACGTCGCGGGGTGCCACTCCGAGCTCGAGTGCGGTGGCCGCTGCGGCCACCGCGTTGTAGACGTTGTAGAGACCGGGGAGGGGGAGGCGCAGCGCGAGGTCACCCGCCGGCGAGCGCATCTCCACGTCCGATCCGGCCATTCCGTCCAGCGTCACGCGGGTCGCGGCCACCTGCGGGGTGGGTCGTTCGCGGCCGCAGTTCGGGCAGCGGTAGCGGCCGAGGTGGCCGAGGTACACCGCGTCGTAGTGGTAGGCCGCGCCGCAGTTGCGGCAGTGCTTGGAGTCGGCGGCGTGCTGGAGCTCGGGCAGCGCCTGGGAGTCGTCCTCGACGCCGAAGTACGTGACCCGGTCGCGCCCGCGTCCCAGGTCGGCCAGCAGCGGGTCGTCGGCGTTCAGGACCAGGGCGGGACCGTCCGGGAGGGAGGTGAGCTCGGCCCATCGGTCGGCGAGCGACTCGAGCTCGCCGTAGCGGTCGAGCTGGTCGCGGAAGAGGTTGGCCAGCAGCACGATCCGCGGCTGCAGGTCCGCCGCCACGGCCGGGAGCCAGGCCTCGTCCACCTCGAAGAGGCCGAGCTGCCCGGGATGGCGGCCGGCGTCGAGCAGGGACGTGGCCACTCCCCAGGTCATGTTGGATCCGGCACGGTTGTGCACCAGCGGGCGGCCGGCGCGACCGAGGATCGCGGCCAGCATGGCGGCCGTCGTGGTCTTGCCGTTCGTGGCCGACACCAGCACCGAGCCCTGGTCCAGTCGCCGCCCCATCGTCCGCATGGCGCCGGGACTGATGCGCAGGAGCATCCGGCCCGGCGCGGTGGTTCCGCCGCTGCGACCGAGCCCGCGGCTCGTGGCCCGCAGCAGCCGGGCCAGTGACTGGGCCGGGCTCGGCATCAGCCCGAGAGGGCGGGGGAGGCGGGCACCACCATCCGCAGGCAGCGTGACTCCACCGTCATCGTCGCGGGAGTACTGGCGATCGGGTCGCCGTCGGCGTAGATCGCGAACGGGCGGTCCGAGCTCACCTCCACGACGCGCCCCCGGAGCACGTGCGCGTAGGGCGAGTTCAGGTGGGTGCCCTTGAACACCTTCGGCATGTCGCCTAGGAAGCGGAGCTTGGGGTGGCGCTCGGATACCAGCACGTCCAGCAGGCCGTCGTCGAGCTCGGCCTGGGGGAGGAGCATCATCCCGCCGCCGTAGGCCCCGGAGTTGCCCACCGCCACCGAGTAGCCCTCGATGTCGTGGCGCTCGCCGTCCACGGTCACCGAGAAGCCGGCGGGCTTCCATGACACGAGCGCGCGCAGCGCCGCATAGGCGTACACGGCGTTGCCCTTGATCAGCTTCGTCTCGTTGGCGATGCGATTGGCGTCGGAGTCGAACCCGAAGCTCGCGATGCCCAGGTACGGCGAGCCGTCCACCTCGGCCACGTCCACCAGTCGCTCGCGTCCGGTCACGGCCACCTCGGCCGCCTCGGTCACGGTGGCCGGCACGCCGAGCACGCGGGCCAGGTCGTTCCCGCGCCCGCAGGGGATGAGCGCCAGGGCGGTGTCGCGGTGTCGCAGTGCGCGGGCCAGCGGGCGAAGCACGCCGTCACCACCCAGGGCCGCCACGGTCTCCCCGTTCTCCGACGCCCGCCGCGCCTCCTCCTCCGCGTGATCGACGCTCCGGGTGGTGACCGTCCGGTGCTCGGCTCCGTGGCGGTCCAGCACGGCGATCACCTCGGGAAGCGCCGCGACCGCGCGCCCGCCGGCCGCCGCCGGGTTCACGAGCAATGCGAAGCGGCGAGAAGGTGGTCCGGGGGGCGCCGGGGCCCCGCCCCGGCGGCGCGGCTCCCACGGTGGTGGGGGGGGCGCCGGGGCCCCGCCCCGGGGG